>CAZSBB010000050.1:0-41178 GCA_964605235.1 uncultured Phycisphaeraceae bacterium | reverse complement strand
CCCTGACACTTCTATTGTCATAATGACCGTGACACTTCTATTGAGTTCCTACACGTTGGCCCGGGGCAGTTGACGCGCGGGCCAGAGCCATTAACCTTTCACCGCCGCGACGCCCCTGGGCCTCCCGACTCCCCGAAGCGATGTCCAGCCCGGCCGCGTCCCGGCGAGGAACGATCTGACATGAAGCTACGCCGCCTGCTGTTGCGCTCTGTGGCCGTCACCTGTGCCCTGATTCTGGGCTATGTCGCCGGCGGCCTGGTGGACCAGCCGCTGGATTCCACCCCGGCTTACGCCAGCGACGCCAAACCTGCGTCCGCCCAGCGCGACCACCACGACCACGACGACCACGCGGCGCACGAAAAGCATGCCGGCTCCGACCACGGCAGCGCGCATGCCGCGGGCCCCAAGGCCGTGGACCTCATCAAGCCCAACCTCACCGAAGCGCCGTTCTATCCCTTCGTGCTCAAACTGGCGGTGGGCCTGTTCGCCGCCGCGATCGTGCTGGGCATTCCCGCGCTGAAGCTGCGCGGCCCCGAACCGGTGGAAGCCGACGATCATCACGATGATCACGCCCACGACGATCACGGGCACGCTCATGGGCACGACGTCCACAAGCACTAAGAAATCATCTCAAAACTCACCACAGAGACACAGAGGACACAGCGAGAAAGCCTGAGCAAGCCTACTGCTCCTTAGGATTGCTCAATATTCTCGGTGAGTATTTCTCGGTGATCTCTGTGGCTCGGTGGTTTTGATTCTTTTGCGATGGTTTTCAAGCCCCCGCAAAATCATGGCGCTGCGTCTGAGCGGTCCTCCTGACCCTCCGCCGCACCCCCGGACGCCGCCGGCGCCGCCTCCCCCGCTTGCGCCTTCGCCTGCTCCTTCGCCTGCGCCGCCTGCTTCCCCTTGAGCGCGTCATCCGGCTCCACATGCGCGGTGGCGTTTCCATGCCCCAGCGCCACCTCAATCCGCCGCTCAATCAGGCTGGCGGTGCGATGCCCCTGCCGAACGGTCATATCTCCGTCAACCTGCAGATGCAGGTCCACCCAGTGAAACGCGCCGGCGTGGCGGTGGCGCACCTTGTGGTAGCCGGTGATTTCACCTTTGGCGATGGCGTCATCAAGCAGCTTGCGGATCAGTTCGTCATCGTGCGGATCGTGGCGATCCATCAGCCCCTGCGCCGAATCCCACAGCAGGCCCCAGCTCGTGCGGAGGATGAGGATCGCCATGACGATCGCCGCCACCGGGTCCAGCCACCAGTAGCCGGTCCAGCGCACCAGCAGCAGGGCGACGATGACGCCCAGCGTGGAAAGCACATCGGTGAACAAATGCTTGCCGTCGGCGATCAGCGGCAGACAGTGGTGCTTCTTGCCGGTGCGATAGACATAGATCGCCAGCGCCAGGCTCAGCCCGCCCACGCCGCCCAGCAGCCAGAGGCCCAGGTCCAGCCGTTCAATCGCCTCCGGATGAATCAGCCGCTGCACCGCTTCATAGCCGATCAGCAGGCCGGCGGCGAGAATCAGCCAGCCCTCGAAACCCGCGGCGAGAAACTCCACCTTGCCGTGGCCATAGGGATGGTCCTCGTCGGCGGGACGATTGCTCAGCCAGATGCTGTAGAGCATCACCAGCGCTGCCGCGACATTGATGATCGACTCGAGCGCATCGGTCAGCACCGCCGTGGCGTTGGTCAGGGCGAACACCGCGAATTTCAGCAGCGTCAGCACAAGACCAAAGCCCAGCGCCAGCCGCGCGGTGCGGTGCAGCACGGGATAATCTGGATGGGGTTGGGGATCCGGCATGATGCGGCTCGCAAACGCTCCGCATCATAACGCGCTGATGCGGCAGCGCCGGACGTTCCGCCATCGCTCACCGGGCAAATCCATGTCTGGTGATGTACGAGCCCCGCGCGTCAGCAAGGGGTGACGGCGCAGCGCAGGAGCAGCAACCGCTTGCTGACGCGCGCAGCTCGTCAAGCAAATGGGTACATGCGTTGGCCCTGCAATCATTCACAGCCGCAGCCGGCCGAGAATCACTTCGCGCAGCACCATCACCACCAGGGTCGCCACCGCCAGCGACGGGCCATAAGGGATGATGCGCACGCTGCCGCGCGCCAGCCGGGCGACGCCGTAGCTCGCCAGCGCCACGAGCAGCCCGATGAACGGAGCAATAAAAAACGCCAGCACCGGGTCAATCGGCCCCACCACCGCGCCGACCCCCGCCATCAGATGCACATCGCCCAAGCCCATCGCTTCCTTGCGGAACGCCAGCGTGCCCAGAATGCGCGTCGCCCACACCACCGCCGCGCCGCTGATGAGCCCCAGCAGCGAACCGCACAACGCCCCCAGCCAGGTCGGCGTTCCGGCTTCCGCCCCGGGCCACGGCGACAGCGCCCACGCCAGCAGCATGCCCGCAATGGGAAACAGCACGAACAGCAGTTCCTTCATCACTTCCCGCCGGGCATGCGGATACGCCAGAAACGCATCCGGACGCGACCAGTCCGCGGTGGCGTCCTGATTCGCTTCTCCAGCTTCCCCCACTGCTCCCTCCGCCCCCGGCAACGCTTGCGCCTCCGACTCCGCACCCGCTCCCGGCAACGCTTGCGCCTCCGCATCGGCCTTCCCCGCCTGCTGCGCCTCGTACCGCTGGCGCTGCTCATCCTCCCACGCCATCGCGTCGGCGAAGCTCTGCGGCAGCACCCCCCAGCGCAACAGCACATTCGCCAGCAGCAGCCCGGCCGCGCCGCCCAGCGCCAGCTTCACGCCCGTCGCGCCCACGACGTAGCCCGCCGCCTGCGTGCCGTGGGGATAGAAATGTCCCGCCAGCGGGTACGCCAGCAGCGCCAGCAGCGCGATGGTCCAGGGAATGGAGATGGGAATGATGTACAGCCGGGCGTCGATCACCGTCGCCGCCAGCAGCGCGGCAATCAGCAGCAGATACAGCGCGAACACCGGCCAGGTCTGTTCCAACCCCGGCGCGACAAAGGCTGTCAGCCGCAGCTCAGTGTGATAGAGCGCTAAATACAACCCGCCGAACAGCAGCGCGGTGATCAGTTCCACCAGCGGATATTGAAAGCTGATCGGCGCTTTGCACTTGCGGCACTTGGCGCCCAGGAAGCACCACGCCAGCACGGGAATGTTTTCCCACACCGCCAGTTGATGGTTGCACTTGGGGCAATGCGACGGCGGATGCCAGAGGCTCTTTTCCTCCGGCAGGCGGTAGATCACCACATTCAGGAAGCTGCCGATGCAGGCGCCGTAGATGAGAAACAGGATGAGCCAGAATCCCAGCAAGCGGCAGGTCCTGAGCCGACGACGACAGTGCGCCGCGGGCGGGGTGCGGGTGGTTCAGCGTTCCTCGTCGTCCATTTCATCCAGCGCGGCGTCGGCGTCATCCAAATCGCCATCCGCATCGGCAACATCAGAGGCGTCTGCGCCGGCGACGCCCAGGCGCCCGGCGTGGTCGGCGGTCAGCTCGGCGATCCGCTGCTCGGCGCGGCTGAGAATCAGGCGGCAATGCTCGATCAGCTTGGCGCCCTGCTCGTACTGGACCAGGCTTTCCTCCAGGCCCACCTCGCCGGCTTCGATCTGATCGATGATCGTCTCCAGCTTGGCGACCGCTTCATCAAAGCGCAGGTCCGTGTCCTCAGGTTTTCGCCGGGCGGCATTCATGACAGCAGTGTAGCGATCCCTGCCGCCCCGCGCCGCCCCAAGCCATCCACGCCCCCGCGCCGCCCCGCGCCCCCCGAGCCGCCCACGCCAGTGGGCGGGTCACCTGCGGCAACCAACCAACCTCATTCGGAATACGGCATGGTGCCCGTCGCATCCGCCTGATAGTTCCACCGCCGCAGCATCTCCGGCGCCGGCACAAATTCATCGCCGGTGGTTTTGATCTTCGCCTGCAGCTTGCGGTCGAGGTCCGCCTGCACGGCCGCCAGCGCGGGGTCATTCACCCGGTTGTGCAACTGGAACGGGTCCTGATGGTTGTCGTACAGCAGCCACGGGCCGGCGAGGTCACGGACATAGGTGTAACGCGCCGTCAGCAGGCCGCGCGCTTCACGCCCGCCCCAGCGCGGAATGATGGCGTAGTTGGAGAACGGAGCGTACGCCGCATACAGCGCCGAGCCGTCGCCCGTCGGCGTGCCGCGGCGCACGTGCTCGGCAAAGCTCACGCCCTGCACCGTCTGCGGAATGTCCAAATCGCACAGGCCCAGCAGCGTGGGCATCAGGTCACAGGTGTCCAGCACCGCATCCGTCACCCGGCCCTGCACGCCCAGACCTGCGGGATGGCGGATCAGCAGCGGAACGCGCACGGACTCGGCGTGCGGCACCTGCTTGCCCCAGCGCCCGTGGCTGCCCACCAGGTCGCCATGGTCCGACCAGAACACCACGATGGTGTTGTCCGCCTGTCCGGTGCGCTCCAGCGTGGCGAGCAACTCGGCAAAGCAATCATCCAGCGCCGCGATGTGGGCGTAGTAACCCGCCAGGTCACGCCGGGCCTGGTCCTGATGCTCCGGGAAAACATTGGGACGCAGCTTGATGTCCTGCGGATCGAACCGGGCGCGGTACTGCGACGGCGCGGTCTGATATGGATCATGCGGCGGCCCCCAACTGAGCACCAGCATGAAGGGGTCCGCCTCCCCCGCCCGGTCGGCGATGTAGCCGCACGCATCGCGCGTCTGGGCGATCGCGTCATAGCCTTCCCATTTCCGCAGCGTGGGATCGCCGCCGACGTAGTAGCGCGAGTTGTTGTAATCGTGCGTGCATTCGAGCACTTTCCAGTAATCAAACCCCATCTGCCGGTCGGGCGAAATGTAATGCGCCCGGCCGCCGGCGTTGACATGCCACTTGCCGATCCATGCCGTCTGGTACCCGCCGGCCTTTAAGCATTCCCCCAGCGCCGGGCCCTGGGGATGCAGCGGCACATCGTTGGTGAACAGGCCATGCGTGTGCGGGTACTGTCCGGTCAGCAGCGTGCCGCGCGCCGGCGTGCAGATGGGGCAGCCGGAGAACGCATTGGTGAAATGCACGGACTGGCGGGCGAACGCATCGAGCGCGGGGGTGACGGCATTGGGGTCGCCGGCGTAGCCGGTGGCGTGGGCGCGCCATTGATCGCCGAACACGAAGAGCAGGTTGGGACGCTGGGACATGCTGGGTTTCTCGCAAGTGGTGAGCCGACGGCAGCGGGCCTACCATGACTGACACGGCGCACCAACATACGCGAAAAAACGTTGGTTGCGTAACCTCCCGCCGCAACCTTGCTGGAACCGCTCATGACTTCACCTGCCCCGGCCGGCGTCCCGAAACACACCAACGCGCTGGCGCACGAAACCAGCCCGTACCTGCTGCAGCATGCCCACAACCCGGTGCAGTGGCATCCGTGGGGGCCGGCGGCGTTCGCCCTGGCGCGGCAGCAGAACAAGCCCATTTTCCTGAGCATCGGCTATTCCACCTGCCACTGGTGTCATGTGATGGAGCGGCAATGCTTCGAGAATGAAGCCATAGCCGCGCTGATGAATGAACTGTTCATCAACATCAAGGTGGACCGCGAGGAACGCCCGGATGTGGACGACGTGTACATGGCGGCGGTGCAGCTCCTGACGCGCTCGGGCGGCTGGCCGATGAGCGTCTGGCTGACGCCGCCAGGCAGCGCCGACGCCGCGGACCAGGGGCTCAAACCGTTTTACGCCGGCACCTACTTCCCCCCCACCGAGATGCACGGCCGACCAAGTTTTCCGCGCGTGCTGCAGGCGCTGGGCGACGCCTGGCGCGACCGCCGCCCTGAAGTGATCGACCAGGCCAACCAGATCGCCGCCAGCGTCGCCAACCATCTGCAACTGGAAATCGCCAGCCCGCAACCGGAGGAAATCGGCGGGGAAACCATTTCCAAAGCCGTCAACCACCTGCTGCGCACGTATGACGAAACCCACGGCGGCTTCGGCAACGCGCCCAAGTTCCCCCAACCCGCCAACCTGGCGCTGCTGCTGGCGGTGCATGCCAACAATCAGAGCGACAAGCTGCGCCAGGCGCTCCAGCACACACTCGACCGCATGGCGCGCGGCGGAATGTACGACCAGGTCGGCGGCGGCTTTCATCGCTATTCCACCGACGAAAAATGGCTGGTCCCTCACTTCGAAAAGATGCTCTACGACAACGGCCAGCTCGCCGAGGTGTACCTGCAGGCGCACCAGCAGATGCCGCTGGAAAGCGACCCGGACTTTTTCGCCCACGTCGCCCGGGACATCTGCGATTACGTACTGCGCGAGATGACCGACGCCACCGGCGCGTTCTGGTCCGCCCAGGATGCCGAGGTCGACGCCCGCGAAGGCGGCAACTATCTCTGGCTGCCCCCGCAGGTGCGCGACGCCTTGCAGGACGAAACGCTCGCCGAGCTGGCGCTGACGCTGTACGGGCTGAATGCGGGCACCAATTTCCAGGACCCCCACCACCTCGACGAACAGCCGCAAAACGTGCTGTTCGTGCCGCATCCGTGGGCGGAAATGGCGCAGCAGTTCGAACTGTCACTGCCGGAGCTGCGCGCCCAGGCCCAGCAGATCAACGCGAAACTGCTGGCGGTGCGTGACACGCGCAAACAGCCGGGCACGGATGACAAAGTGCTGGCGAGTTGGAACGGCATGATGATCGCCGGGCTGGCGCAGACCGGGCGGGTGCTCGATGAGCCGCGTTACGTCACTGCCGCCGCCCGCGCCGCCGACGCGCTGCTGACCCACCTGCGCGCGGCCGACGGTTCGCTGCTGCGCACCATGCGCAATGGACAGGCGCGCATCGCCGGCTTCCTGGAGGACTACGCCTTCGTCGCCCACGGCCTGCTGGCGCTGCACCAGGCAACCGACGACAACCGCTGGCTGGTCGAGGCAGCGCGCCTGATGGGGTTGGCGGTCGAACGCTTTGCCGCGCCCCAGGGCGGCTACTTTGACACGCTGGCGGATCAGCCCGACCTGCTGGTGCGCCCCCGCGGCACCTATGACGGCGCCATCCCCAGCGGCAACAGTCAGATGGTCCACAACCTGCTGACGCTCCACCAGCGCACCGGCGACGAACGCTGGCTCCAACGCGCGATCGGCGACCTGCACAGCTTCGCCCGCAACCTTGCAGTGCAAAGCGTGGCTCTGGTGCATATGCAACACGCCCTGCTGCGGGCGCTGCAGCAAAGCGACAAGCTGCACTGTGGCATCCCCGCCACCGCCGGCGCGCGCCCCACTACCCGCCGCGAGGTGGTCAGCGTCAGCGTTTCCCCTGAAACCATCACCCTGGGCGCGCAGCCGACGGAGCTGATCGTCACGCTGCGCGTCGGCCCGGAGTATCACCTCAACGGCCCCGCTGCCGACGCGGAGGGTTTGATTCCCACCACGCTGCGGCTCGAAGGTCAGGGCGCAGCCCTCACCGTGGACTACCCCGCGCCGACGATGCAGACCTTCCCGCTGAGCGAAAAACCGCTGGCGGTGTATGTGGGTGAAATCAAGCTGCGGGCACAGGTGCGACAGACCGGCCCAATCACCACGCCGCCGACGCTGGTGCTGCGGTATCAGGTCTGCACCGATCAGTCGTGCCTGGAGCCGCGCGAGGTGGAATTGCCCGTGCGGCTGACAGCGGCGAAGTAAACCCGACAGCGCGACACAGCCAGCCGACGACGCAGTCCACAAGGTCCGCATAATCCGGGCAAGGTCCGTTAATTCGCCGGCCCGGGCGTCCGAGAACCTGCTGAACCGCTTATTCCAGTCGTCAAAGTCAACCTAACCCCCCGCAACGGTCGATGCACGAGCAGACGCGGCATCGGTCGCGCATTCGCTGATACCTCAAGCTGTGGAGACGCCACCGTGAGCGACAAAGACCAGACCAAGACCGTCCTGGGCCCCGACTGCAAAATCACCGGCCAGATGCAGCTCTCGGGCGACGCCACCGTCATGGGACAGTTCCAGGGTGAGCTGCGCATCGGCGGCATGCTCGAACTGACCGACTCCTCCCAGGTCAAGGGCCTGGTCATCGCCGGCGCGCTGCGGCTGGGCGGCAAAGCTCAGGCCGACATCGTCGCCGAGCACGGCATGGAACTGCTGGGCAGCGCCGAACTGACCGGCCAGCTCTACACCACCCGCCTGAGCGTCGTCGATGGCGCGACCTTCGAAGGCAGCGTCGTGGTCGGCCCCAAGGCCCTCCAGGCGGCCGGCGATCTGCTCAAGGGTCAGCCCGTGGCGAGCACTAACAACAACGGCAAGAGCGAGCCCAGCGTCGCCACCGTGCCCCAGAGCCTCGACGACATCCTCCAGCGTCGTCGTTCCAGCAATGGCAACGGCAATGGCAAGATGGTCGGCGCCGCCGGCGGCAACGGTCAGCATCACGACTGAGCATCAAGCGCCAAACTGTCTGAACCACAGAGCCACAGAGAGCACCGAGAGCACCGAGAAATTCACACCGAGAACACGGTTGAATAAAAGGTTCGCAGCGAATCTCTGTGCTGGTCTCTGTGTTCTCTGTGTCTCTGTGGTTCGTTTGCCCAGCCTTTCAGACAAAAGCTTGGCCTGACGTGCGGCCAGGCTTGTTGTCCGCGCCCTGCCCATGAGCCCTCTCAAGCCGCACACCCTGGCGACGCACCCGCGCAAGCCCCAGCCGCGCGAAAGCCGCGCCGTCAATTGCCCCAAGTGCGATCAGGCGGTGCAGGTCAGCAAACGCGCCGTCTCCCTCCGCTGCCCCCGCTGCGGTGCGCCCTTCAAGCTCGAAGATGTGCAGATCGATCAGGCCCACAACCGCGATGTCGACACCATGGGCCACGTCCACCTCGGCCGGCACAGCAACCTGCGCGGCAACCTCGCGTGCGGCGAACTGACCGTCGACGGACGCTATGAAGGCGATGCCGAAGTCCACGGCAAAATCGAACTGCACAGCGGGGCGCAAGTCCTCGGCTCGCTGGCGGCGCAAAGCCTCACCATCGAACCCGGCGCCAACTTCCGCGGCCAGGTCCGCATCGGCCCGGCGCGCCCCAGCCAGGTCACCACGCTGTAAATCCCGCCATCGTCTTTGCCTTCAACGAGCCGGAAGCGTGAGCGCCCGGGCTACGCCGGTGCAACCCAACACCTCAACATTGCCCACCGCCCATACGAGCCGGAAGCGTGAGCGACGGCACCGGGCGTTGACATTCGATCACGCTTGGCAAGACCCCCGGCGCGCGGCAGCACAGACGCAGCCCGGGCGCTGACGCTTCCGGCTCGTTAAGAACTGCGTCATGCCACGCGGCAGCGCCCGAGCTACGCCGGTGCAACCCAACACTTCAACATTGCCCATCGCCCATACGAGCCGGCAGCGTGAGCGACGGCACCGGACGTTGACATTCGATCACGCTTGGCAATACCCCCGGCGCGCGGCGGCACAGACGCAGCCCGGGCGCTCACGCTTCCGGCTCGTTAAAAACTGCGTCATGCCACGCGGCAGCGCCGAGCTACGCCGGTGCAACCCAACACCACAACATTGCCCATCGCCCATACGAGCCGGAAGCGTGAGCGACGGCACCGGGCGTTGACATTCGATCACGCTTGGCAAGACCCCCGGCGCGCGGCAGCACAGACGCAGCCCGGGCGCTGACGCTTCCGGCTCGTTAAGAACTGCGTCATGCCGCGCCTCATCCACCCGCCAGCTTCTGCCGCAAGGCCGCCAGCGCCGTCAGCTTGGCGTCGATGAGCTCGGCCGTGACCATCGGCCCCACGTCATCATGCCAGCCCTGCCGGGGATCGCGTGCGATCAACTGACGCGCGGCCTGACAGTCCACGGCTTCCGCGTCAATCAGTTCCAGCAACGTGGGCGCCCCCGCCCCACTCTCGCTGGCAACCACAAACCGGTACGCCCGGGCACAGCAGGCGAACCACAGCTTGCACGCCAGGGCGGTGTGCAATTCTGCTTCCGCATGGCGATTGGTCCGCGCCGCCGGCGTCAACGCCGCCTGATAGCTCAGCAGGGCCGTCGCCCAGCGCAGCGCCATCTCTTCCAGCAAGGTCGCCGCCTGCGCCAGCGTGAGTTTGGTGACGGACATTTCCAATCGATCGCCCCACGGCTCGGGGGTCCAGCTTCGCGCCATGGGCGTCATCTGCCGGGGAAAATGCCAGGGAAAAGCCGGGGCGTAGTTCATCGGTGAGAAGTACAGGAAATTGGTTTCCATCGGGTGCTGCGCCAACGCAGCGCCGAAACCTGCCCACGCGGTGACGACCTGGTCGACGGCGTGCTCATCAGTCAGCGTGAAATACTCCCGCGCCAACGTACGCAGCCAAGCGGCGCGAGGCGGCAGCGCGCCGGCATGCGCCATGAGCTGCCCGGCGGCATAGCTGCACAGCGTCGGCCGCAGCGCCATGGTCCAGACGGACATGATGCCGGTGACGCCCTGCGCCCGGCAGGCGGCGAGCTTGTCGTAAATCGCGCCCGGCACCGGCAGGTTGGGCACCGTCGCCAGCTCATGGGTGGCGGTCAGTTGCAACTTCGCCCACAGCGGACGCTGCTGCGCGCGGGCCTGGGCCGCTTGCTCCATGAACAGCGGCGTGGGGCCGACTTCACCAAGGCTGTATTCGTCCACGTCAATGGTGGTGGAACCCCGCTGCGCGCTGCCGCCCATTTCAAACACGCTCATGATCTCCGCGCGCGGCGGCAGCGCAGCGATCGCGTGACTGCACGGCGCGGGATCGAGATGCCGATGCCAGGACCACGTCCAGCAGCACAGGCGCATGGCGCTGCCCGCCTCGTCAAACCCCGCGAGCATGGCGCGGGCGACCTCGGCAGGCATTTCCCACGGCTGGCGCCCCGCACAGCGCGGGCAGTCCACCGGCTGGTCCCGATCCAACCGATGCCGGGCAAAGCAGTGACCATGATGTTCACTGGCGGTGATGAGCAACACGCCGGCGAGCCCCGGCACCGCGCGGGCGAGCGCTGCCGCCGCTTGCCGAAGGTAGTCGCGCACCGGCTGGGCGCTCAGGCACAACGCGTAATGCTGCGCCCGGCCATGACCTTCGCGCCAGTTGCGGGCGGTGGTGATGGGACACAGCGCCCCGCGACATTCCGGATGAGCTGCCCAGAACGGATGATCCTGCGGATAAGCACGCGGCTCGTTGAGATACAACCACACGCCCAACCCATGCTTCGCAGCGCGCTCCACGGTCACCCGCAAGGCAGCCAGGCGCCCGGCCGCATCCGGCTCCCACGCGCCAAACAGCTCCAACGGGCAAAGCTGCTTGAGCTCGCCATGCAGCCAGACGGAATCAAACCCCAGCCGGGCAACGTCCGCCAGCTTCGCGTCGGTGTGCGTCGCGGGGGATTCGGTGATTTCGTCATGCCAGTAGTTGCTGCCATGGACGCGAAACAGCCGGGGCGACATGGCGGAAAGGTTGGCGTTCATGCCGGGCATGATCGTGTCGACCGCCCACGGGGACAAATGTCATCGGGTTGTCACAACGAGAATTGAACCTGGAGCGGGCGTTTGCGGCACGGAGGCGTTACGAGCCTGACTCCAGCGACAACACCGGCACAGGGGGCGCACCGGCTTCAAGCTGAGCGCGGCGATGATCCCAGGCGCGCTGGTAGGGATCGTTCAGCGGCAGATGCCCCGCCGAGGCGCGGTTGGTGTTGAACAACTCGCCCAGGTCTTCAAAATTGGCGGTGGGGAACTGCACGGTCAGCAGTTCGCCTTCGCGCCAGACCATCAGGCTGATTTCATCGCCGGGGCGGTACTTCTGAATGCGTTCCTTGAAGTAGCTCTGGCTGCGTTCGACGCTCAGCCGTTCGTCAAAGCGGCGTCCTTCGATGCCGACGATGATGTCGCCGACCTGGAGATGGGCGAACGCGGGAAAGCCGGGGAAGGTGATAGTGACCTGCACCGCGCCGCGCTCGCTGAAGCCGGGCTCGGGGTTGGCGATGTTGGACATGGAGATGCCCAGCGAGCCGTGACCGGCGCCGGGATCACGCACGCTGCGCTGGCGGCGCAGCAGGTGATGCAGCGCCACGTCGCACAGACGCTGACGCTGCTCGGGACTGGTGGCGGCGGCGTACATGGCGTCCAGTTCGGCGTCGGTGAGGGCAGCGTCCCCCAGCAGCGTGCGCTGGGCGGCTTGCCGGGTGGGCCAGTCGGTGGCATTCAGGTCCTGCAACTGCGCCTGCCGGGCGCTGCTGAGCGGCGCGGGTGAATCCTGCGCGCACACCCCCATTGGCTGCGACCCCAGCAGCAACAGCAAACCCGACAGCAGGAGGAGCAGGCGGTTACGCATCCAAAGCACCGGCGAGGCGCTCGGCGTGCTGCTGGACCCAGCGCACCTTGCGTTCGACCATCCGTAAAAAGCCGCGCCCATCCATGCGGGCGAAGTTGCCGGTGGCGGCAATGGGAATCACGCTCTCGGCGATCAGGGCTTCAATCATCAGCCACGGCACCGCCTTGAGCTCCGCGCGACTGAGCACGCAGCCCGGCACGCTGTCATACGCGCGCAGCAACTTCTTGAAGCGCGATTCATCCAGATGATCCGGCCACTGCGTCGGGTCATCACCGCCGCCGAGGATGGAGAATTGCAAAGCCGCGTTGGCGACATCGGTGATCCGCTGCTGGATGCGCGCCGAGTCGTAGTCGATCACCGCGACAATGCGGGCGCCGCGGAAGAGCATGTTGCCCGGATGCCAGTCGCTGTGGACGATCTGCATGGGCCAGTCGGGCATGCCCAGGTCGTTGACCTTCATGGCCGCTTCGTTGTAAGCGGTCTGGAGGAACTTCACCCGCGCCAGCAGTTCTTCGCCTTCGCTGTCGCCTTCGACCGGGCTGGTCTTGTTCAGCGTGCGCGGGATGGCGTCGAAACTGGTGCTGACGGTGCGCGAGCCGTGGAAGGACCCGACCGCCGGCTCGTACTCCGGTTCGTAATCCGCCAGCAGTTTGTGGAACACCGCCAGCGTGCGGCCGGACTCGGCGGTGGCGTCGAGCGAGTTGTCGTAGCCGGTGCCTTTGATGAATTCGAACAGCTCGTAGATGCCGCCTTTCCATTGCAGCATCGAGTTGTTGTCTTTCTTGGTGCCGATCAAATGCGGCAGCGGGAACTGCTTGCTCGCCAGATACAGTTGCAGTTGATGGCAGAAGGCGACTTTGAAAGGATCGTCCCGGCCGCGGGCGCGGCGTTTGAGCAGGTACAAGCCGCTGTCGGCGCGAAGCAGGAGCTTGGGGGCTTTGCGGGAGCCGCGCGGAAATTCCTGAATGGCTTCGAGGATGCCGATGTCGTAGTGGGAGAGGACGATCGCCAGTTCGTCGGCGGCAAAGATGCTGCGTCCGCCGCTGCCCATGGCGCTGGACACGCCGGAGGCGCCCGACGCGCCGGTGGCGGCCGCCTGGAGCGCTGCCGAGCGTCCCGCCATGCCCGAGGCCATACCGCTCATGCCCAGGCTGGGCGCTGACGGGTGACTGGGCGGCGGAGGCGGCTTCTGCATCGACACTTCCCAACTGCGTGCGGACCAACACCCCGGGGCAGGCGACCGGCCGCGGCGCTGCGGAAGCATCGCCAGACGTCGACGTAGAGCCATGCTGTTCGAGACCACACTGCTCGGCCGCGAACCGCCGGCTGACCAAGCCGACCCGCGCCTCCCCGTCTGTGGATTATATCGGTCAAATCCGCGCGTGCTTACGTATTTCCAGCCGTTGCCGGCGGGATTGCGGCAACGGCGCCGTCTGCACCGGGTTTGAGGTTGGGCTCTCGGGTCAGTTTCTGCTGCGGCCAGACCACCTGCCGGCGTTGCGGGGTCAGGCGCGCCAGCAGCTCCGGGGACACCTCATAACCATGGCGGAAGTTGCCCCAGCTGGGGCCATAGCGGTAAATCGTCACGCGGCGCTCGCCGGGGTTGGTGCGCTGAGCGGAGCCGTGCATGATGGCGTCGACGAACAGCAGCGCGTCGCCCGCCTGCAGGTGGACTTCAAGCGCGCCTTCCAGCCCATCGACGCTGCCGGCCTGGCTCCATTCGTACCGCGCCAGGTCCGGGTGCGGGAAGTTGGCTTTGTGGCTGCCGGGGACCACCATGGTGCCGCCGTCGCCCGGGCCGATGTCCGTCAACGCCATGAGCACGTTGACCTGATTGCAGAAGAACTTGCCGTTGTGACAGGCATACTGCGTGCGTTTGCAGCCGGTGTGGCCGCCGGAATGCAGGGGAATGGCTTGCCCGGGGCTGCGGAAGTTGGCGAAGGCTTCGTCGATGAACAGCGGGCCGTGGTTGTAGTCGAACGTGCCTTCGCCGCCGATGAGCGTGCGCACCTTCTCGTACCACGAAGGATGGTCGATGAGTTGCTCAAACGGTTCGCCGGCCTCATACACCTGCTGGTAGTTGAGCCCGTCCTTGATGCTGTATTGATGGGCGTGGACATAGCCCCACCACTGCCCGATCTGCAAGCGGGGGATGGCGTCGAGGCAGGCGTTGAGTTGGCGCACTTCGTCGGCCGACAGCGCGCCGCGCAGGATGATGTAGCCGCGCAGGTCGAAAAAATAACGCTCATGATCGGTCAAAGGCTGCATGGGGCGGGATCCAGCGCCGGCGGGGGTGGGCCGTCGGCAGGCGGGTAAACAGGGCCGGGCCCGGCACAGGCGCGTCGGCAACCACCCATGGCTCGCATCCTAGCGCGGTACATTACGGTATCTTCCGGCCAACAGGGTGATTTTTTACGGGATTCTCAGATGCCGCGCGCCCGCCCCATCGCCAACCCCGCTGCCGGACCGGCCGCGCCGACGCTGGCGCTCGCCTCGCTGGGCCTGCGGGTGTGGACCGGCCTGATGGGGCAGATGACGCGGTCGCATCGGCATGACGACATCGAAGTCAACCTGCTGCACACCGGAAAGGTCGAGTACCTGCTGGGCGCCCGCCGCCAGATCCTCACCCCCGGGGCGTGGTATGTCTTCTGGGCGGGACTGCCGCATGTCACCCTGAGCCGGGAAGCCGGCACGCGCGTGACCTGGGTCACCTTGCCGCTCTCCACGCTGTTGCAATGGCAATTGCCGCAGGTTCTGGTCAGTCGCCTGCTCGCTGGCGATCTGCTGATGGACAGCAGCGCCCCCGCATTCGATGCCGCGCTGATGGCGCGTTGGGAAAAGGACCTGCAACACGCAGACCCCGCTCATGCCGAAGTGGTGCTGCTGGAACTGCAGGCCCGCCTGCGCCGGCTGGCGCTGAGCCAACCCGCCAAACCCAGCCGCCGCCGCTCGCGTCCGACGGCGCCGCCGGTGGGCAAGCTCGAACGCCTGGCTGGTTACATCGCCACCCATTACCGGGAGCCCGTCACGGTGGGCGAAATCGCCGCCGCCGCGTCGTTGCACCCGCACTACGCCACCACGCTGTTCCGTCAGCATTTTGGCGTCAGTCTGATGACCTATGTGCTGCGCCATCGGCTGGCGCACGCCCAGCGCCTGCTGGCGAGCAGCGACCGGTCGATTCTGGAGCTGGCGCTCGACGCGGGCTTCGGCTCGCTGACGCAGTTCTATGTCGCCTTCCACCGCCACGCCGGCTGCACCCCGCGCCAATACCGCCTGCGCCTGCGTCAGTAACCAGCCTCCCCCCAGGCCGCGGCGCGTCCGCGGACGAAGCACTGGCGGCGGGCGCGCATGGGAGCTGCGAACCCGCGGCCGCAACCATGGCGAGCGGGTGGATCGCACCTGCTAAAATGTATTTTCAATTAAAATACATTTTGAACCACAGCCTGATGGCGTACAGCCGCAGGGTTGCACGGTTGCAGGATCGCAGGGTCGCAGGGTCGCAGGCTTGCAGCGTCGCAGCGTCGCAAGGTCGCAGGGTCGCCGGACTGGTGCTGAATACTCATGGCCTGAGCACGTGATTGCGGCGGGGCGGCGGACATGCTGCGCCGGCGAGCAGGCCCAACTTGCCCCCCGAACCGCCCCATCAGTGCATGAACGACCACACCTGTCGCGTGGACTGGTCATCCCTCACGGCCACCAGTTCACCGGTGCGGCTGGTCAACATCGCTGCCCTCCGTTTAGCATGGTCGGCACGCCAGCCATGCCCGACGAACCCACCAATCTGACCCAACCGGTCCTCGCCCACCTGCTGGGGCAGCGCGATGAGCGCGGCCTGTGGGTCGGACGTCTCGCCAGCAGCGCCCTGGCGACCGCCGTCAGCGCCTTCGCCCTGCACCGGCATGGACAGCACCCGCATCTGGTGACCCACGCCATCCAATGGCTCCGCGACCACCGCAACTCCGACGCCGGCTGGGGCGACACGCCCGACAGCGTGAGCAACCTGCCCACCACCGCGCTGGCGTGGGCGACCCTGCAGGCGCTCACCGGCCGCGAGCCGGCGGCAGAAAGCTGGTTGCGGCAACACGTCGGCAGCGTGGAACCCGCAGAGCTGGCGCGGGCGATCGCTGACCTGTATGGCGCGGACCGCACCTTCAGCGTGCCGATCCTCACCATGCTGGCGCTGGCGGGAGCGCTGGGACCGGACGGCTGGCGCCACGTACCGGCATTGCCGTATGAGCTGGCGCTGCTGCCGCGGCAAATGTTCGCCCGGCTGGGACTGCCGGTGGTCAGCTACGCGCTGCCGGCGCTCATCGCCATGGGGCAAGTCGGCCAGCATCATGGGCGCACCGGTTCCCCGCTGCGCGCGTGGCTGCGCCGGCGCGCCTGGAAACCCACCGGCCGGTTGCTGGCCCAACTGCAACCGACCAGCGGCGGGTTTCTCGAAGCCACCCCCCTGACCGCCTTCGTCGTCATGAGCCTGCTCGCCAGCGACCAGCGCGAACATCCCGTCGTGCAGCGCGGCATCGACTTCCTCGCCCGCTCCTTCCGTCCCGACGGCGGCGTACCCATCGACACCAACCTCGCCACCTGGCTGACCACCCTGAGCATCAACGCCCTGGCGCACGCCGGCCAACTCCACCAGCACCTCAGCAGCGCCGAGCGCGATCACCTGACCAACTGGTTGCTGATGCAGCAGGGGCACACCCGGCATCCTTACACCGATGCCGCGCCGGGGGGCTGGGCGTGGACCGATCTGCCCGGCGGGGTGCCCGATGCCGACGACACCAGCGGGGCGCTGCTGGCGCTGCATGCATTGGGGTGTCGTGACCGGCGCGCCGGCGCGGCGGGGGTGGCCTGGCTGCTGGATTTACAGAACCGCGACGGCGGGATGCCCACCTTCTGCCGGGGCTGGGGCCGCTTTCCCTTCGACCGCAGCAGCACGGACCTCACCGCGCACGCGCTGCGGGCGTGGCGGGCGTGGCGGGCTGAATTGCCGCTGAATTTCCAACGCCGAATCGATCGCGCGACCGCGAAAGCCTGGGCGTATCTGCGCCGCCAGCAACACACCGACGGCAGCTTTTGGCCGCTGTGGTTCGGCAATCAGCATCATCCGCAGCAAGCCAATCCGTTGTACGGCAGCGTCAAAGTGTTGCGTGCGGCCTGGGACGATCCCGCCGCGCCGGCCGGGTTGGCGGCGCGCACCCAGGCATGGCTGATGCAGCAGCAGAATGCCGACGGCGGCTGGGGGGCGCAGGCGGGGTGTCCCTCAAGCGTGGAGGAAACGGCGCTGGCGCTGACAGCCTTGCCGCAGGATCACGCCGGCCGACCGGCGGCGCTCGCCTGGCTGCATGAGCACACCCATGCGGGCACGGTGTTTCCCAGTGCGCCGCTCGGGTTCTACTTCGCCAGCCTGTGGTACAGCGAAGCGTTGTACCCGGTGATCTTCCTGACGGAAGCGCTGGGATAAAAAAGGGGATAAGTACATTATTATTGCAAAGAATAATGTACTTATCCCCTTTTTTATCCCGCCAGCGATGCCGGCCG
Organism: uncultured Phycisphaeraceae bacterium; assembly: GCA_964605235.1. GTDB lineage: Bacteria > Planctomycetota > Phycisphaerae > Phycisphaerales > Phycisphaeraceae > CAZSBB01. The sequence goes on along the minus strand of CAZSBB010000050.1, from coordinate 23,384 downwards.
TGGCGCTGGGCTGAGCACTTGACTTACGTGGGCTGAAGGAAGACGCTTTGGCGATGAATCAAACTGTGGTCGCAACGATGCCCCCAACCGAACCGGCTGCGCAACCCCGACGCGGCGGGTGGCTGTTGCTGTTGGGCTGGCTGGTGGTGCTGGCGGCGGCGGCGGCAGCGCTGTGGGGGAATGACGAACGTCACCTGCGCACGCTGGGGGTGATGTTCGTGAGCATCACGCTCGAAGCGCTGCCGTTCGTCATGCTCGGCGCGCTGCTGGGCGGGTTGATCGAAGAATTCGTCTCGCGGGAACGGGTGACCAATCTGTTCGTGCACCGCAAGCATGGGGCGGTGTTCCTGGCGGGCTTGCTGGGGCTGGTCGCGCCGGTGTGCGAATGCGCGGTGATCCCGGTGACGCGGCGACTGGTGAGCAAAGGCGTGCCGTTCCATGTCGCGGTGGCGTACCTGCTGGCGGGGCCGATGGTCAATCCGCTGGTGGCGGCTTCGACGTGGCTGGCGTACGGCGGGCAGTGGTCGGTGGTGGCGCTGCGGCTGGGCATCGGCTACGTGGTGGCGGTGACGGCGGCGCTGGTGATGGGCTGGCGTTTCCCCGGGGCGGCAGCGGTGCGACCCGAAGTGCTGGCGGGCCACGCGGACGACTGCGGGCATGACCACGGCCACGAGCACCATGACCACAGTCACGATCACTCCCCCGCGCCGCTGGGGCGGCGGCTGCAACGCGCTCTGCGGCTGGCGGCGAATGATTTCCTGCTGGTGGGGCAATTCCTGGTGCTGGGGGCGTTTTTCGCGGCGGTGAGTCAGAGCTATGTTGAGCGGCAGGCGTTTGTCGCCCTGGCGAGCAACCCCCCTGCCGCGATCGGGCTGATGATGCTGCTGGCGGTGCTGCTGAACCTGTGCTCGGAAGCCGACGCGTTCGTGGCGGCGAGCTTTCAGAAACTGCTGCCGCTGTCCGCCCAGATGGCGTTCATGGTGCTGGGCCCCATGCTGGACCTGAAACTGCTGGCGATGTATCTGAGCTTCGTCCGCCAGCGGGCGCTGGTGCTGCTGGTGACGCTGATGGTGGTGCTGGTGCTGGTCGCCATGTTGATTCTACAGGCGGTGTGGCCCACGGGAGGTTTGTCATGAGTGCGCTGCGCACCCGCTGGCTGCCGTTGATCGTCTGTGCCATCTGGACCGCCCTGCTGAGCTGGTTGTGGCTCAGCGGCACGTATATGAATTACCTGAACGTCAAACTCTGGCCGCTGCTGGCGGTGGGCGGCGCGCTGGGGCTGCTGTTCACGCTGGCGCTGCTCTGGCCGACGACGGAAGCGGCGGCGGCAACCCGTTGCTGCGGCCCTGAACATGAACATGACCACGAGCACGAGCACGAGCCTGCGCATGAGCACCAGCAGGCATGCGAGCATGAGCATGGCGCCGGCCATGACCATCATCATCACCACCACCATGAACACTCGCACGGCGACTGCGGCGGCCACGCTCAGCCCACGCCCGCGCGCTGCTGCGGGGATGAAGGCAACTGCGGTGCAACGCCACCCCGCGCCGGCGGCAGTGTGCTGACGCGCTCAGGCCCGTGGCTGCAGGCGGCGCTGGTGCTGCTCCCGGTGCTGTACCTGGTGCGAACCCCCGGCGCCCAACTGGACAGCTATGCGTTCGCGTTGCGGCAGGTGGAAGCGCCGGCGCAGCCGGAGGCGCTGCCCGAGGAGCAGGCGGCGCCGGTGGAGGCGTCAGCCTCGACGAAGGTGACGGTGGAGGTGGAAGCGAAGGCGAATGTGAATATAGATGCGGAGGCGCAAGCGTTGCCGGGGGCGGATGCGGCCGGCGCGGAGCCGGTGGTGGAAGCGAAACCGGCGTTGCCGGTGAACCTGCTGCAGATCGGGCGCGGGCTGGCGGAGTTCAAGGGCGAGCGCATCGTCACCGAAGGCATGTATTTCCGCGGGGAGCGTGTGCCCCGGCTGCACTTTGTGCTGTTTCGCTTCAGCATCACCTGCTGCGCCGCCGACGCCATGCCGCTGTCGGTGCTGGTCAAGGACGCCCCGCAGATGCCTGACGTGGATGTGGACCAGTGGGTGCGGGTTGAGGGCGTGGTGCAAAGCATGGAGTTCGAAGGTCGGCAGACGGGGGTGGTGGTCGCCGAGCAAGTGACCCCCATCGAAACGCCGGACAATCCGTTTATGATTGACACTGGGCCCAATGGCGGAGGATGGTGAACGACATGGCGCGCCCACGCGGCACAAGCCCAACTCACTGCGATCATCCCGACCACGACCATGCCGCCGGGGCGGGACTGCACACCCCGGCGTCGGCGCGGCAGACGCATCAGCGCGACGCCATCATGGCGGTGATCGACGCAGCGCCCGGCCCGCTGACCGTGCCTGAGCTGCACCAACAGGCGGCGGCCCACCTGCCGCGGCTGGGCATCGCCACCGTCTACCGCACGGTCAAACTGCTGCTGGAAACCCAGCAGATTCACGCGGTCATCCTGCCCGATGGCCAGACCCGCTATGAATCCGCCTGCCTGGGTCATCACGACCACTTCCGCTGTCGCCAGTGCGAGGGCGTGTTCGATCTGCCGCAGTGCCCCATGCCGCTGCCGCGGGGCCAGGTGCTGCCGGGCGGATTCATGGTCGAACGCCATGAAGTGACGCTGTATGGCCTGTGTCCGAACTGCAGCGGGAAAACGCCGGCTGGACGCGCTGCGCCAAAGCGTCAGGCCGGGGGCAGACCGAAACGGAAATAGCCCCTGGCGCGGCCGCGCGGCCGGGGCTGTTTCAATCCGGTGTGAAGTGGAATATGCCGACGCCGGCGGGGCCGGGCGCGCGGCTGGCGTTCCTCAGACCCTGTCCGCAACGCCCTGAACAACCCGCGCGCTGCGTGCGGAGCGCGGGGGCGTGCGGGCGCCGGCGGTTCAGCCGAAGAAGCACGGCGCCGCCGCCTGCTCAGACCATTGGCCGCGTTCGAGTTGGCGTTGCCGCAGGTGTTCGAGCAGGTCCAGCAGCAGGCTGACCTCCGCTTCGACCAGCCGGGACTCGCTGGGGCAGTCGCCGTTGTCATCGACGAAGCGATGCTCATCGACCAGGCAGCGGACGACCGGGCGCCAGTACAGCGCCGGGCGATCGTGGGCTTCGTGCAACAGGCCCAGCAGATGCGGCAGGACGTTCTCGATCATCACCTCCGCCGCGGCGCCCGCGACGCCAAACCGCTGCTGCCAGCGGTGACGCAGTTCCGCACTGGCTTCACTCATCATGTTGATTGGACAACTTTGCATGGCCTGACCTCCCTGCCCCACGGAAAAGACGGTTGACGCATTGCCACCCCAAACGCTTGATCCAAGCGCGTCAAACGAGACTTGCGGGAGCCTTGCCGAAATGCCCAGTCACGCTGACGCCGGGAATGATCAAGAATGAATGATGGCGTATCTGTATCGCGCGCGACCGACGTGTCTAGCCTATTTTAGCCAGACGGTTATTCGGACGGAAGAGATTTCGCAGCAGAACCGTGGGTTTCCCGTGAAAGCCTGGCGAATATGCCGCTCCGGTAAAGCTAGCCCCAACCCGCGCCCCCAGCATCACCTACAACCTGCGCCCAGCCGCAGCGGAACAGGAAGACACGCCTCCGACCACCTCGGCCACCGCCGCCGGGCAGGCTACCCCGCCGTGGATCGAGCACCCTGAACCTCCACCTCACCCCTGCCGACCGAACCATCCCGCCCGTCACTCCGCCCCGCCGCGCGCCGACCGGCGGTACTTCACCGGCGTGGTGCCGCGCAGTCGGCGGAACAGCCGATTGAAATGCGCCAGGTTGTGGAACCCCGCCGCCAGGGCGATGGTGGTGATCGGGTCAGAGGTTTCCATCAACAGGCGACAGGCGTGCCCGACCCGAAGCTCATGCAGGTACGCCAGAAAGCTGCGGCCGGTGTGCCGACGAAAAAACCGGCAGAACGAGGACGGGTGCAGCCCCACCGTCGCGGCGGCTTCCTCCAGCGTCACCGGCTGCCGGTAGCGCTGCTCGAGCCAGCGGCTGACGCGGTCGATGCGGTCCACATCATCCTGGCGCGTCGGCTGCACGTACCGCGCCGACGACAGCGGCCGGGCTTTGGCGGCGGCGAGGTCCAGCAGCAGATCGATCAGCGCTGTGGGGCGGCGGGGCAAAGGCGTTTCCCCCAAGGCCGCCATCTGCTGCGGCAAGGGGCCGGCCGCGAACACCAGCCCGCGCCCCGCGCGATGCAGCAGTCGGCGCACCGCGCGCAGCTCCGGCAGATCGAAAAACCCGGCGCCAAAACAATCATCCCGAAACTGCACCACCAGCGAACGACACCCGCGCGCCTTCACCCGCGGCGCCTGCCAGCAATGCGGCAAACCCGAGCCGAGCAACACCAACTCCCCGGCGGCGAAGTTTTCCATGCTGTCGCCCACGAACCGCCGCCCCGCCCCCGCGATGATCAACGTCAGCTCATGCTCGGCGTGCATGTGCAGCCGCATCGGCCAACTGTTCTGGGCAAACTTGCGCACCGCGAAGGAGCAGTCCGCCCCCGGCTGGATGTGCTCGGCGATCGGCGGGCGGATTTGATCCATTTTGCTCCTCGCAGCCGGGAAATTTTCATCTCCAATGCGAATATCGTACCGGAACCGGCAAAATCCCGCGCAGCCGGGCGGCGTACCATGCGCACAATGAGGTGCGATCGATCATGCGTTTCCCGCCCAGGAGACGACCCATGACGCCGCGCGAGGTGGTTCATACCGTGCTGCGGGGCGCGCGCCCGCCCTACGTGCCCTGGCACTGTGGCTTCACCCAGGAAGCCCGCGCCAAACTCGTCGCCCACTTCGGCACTCAAGACCTCGATGCCGCGCTGGGCAACCACCTGTTGGGGCTCGGCGACACCTATGGCTTCTTCACCGAGTTGCCCCAGCAGCGCGTGCGCGATGTCTTCGGCGTCGTGTGGGACCGCTCGGTCGATCATGACATCGGCGTCGTCGAAGGCTGCACGCTGCCCGAGCCGACGCTGCGCAATTACACCTTTCCCGATCCGCAGGCGCCGCGCGTGTTTGCCGGCATGGACGAGCAGATCGCCCGCCACGGCGAACGCTTTCGCGTCTTCAACATCGGCTTCTCCCTGTACGAACGCGCCTGGACCTTGCGCGGCATGGAGAACCTGATGATGGACTTCATCGAGCAACCCGCCTTCGTCGATGAGCTGCTCAACGCCATTGCCGACTACAACATCGCTCAGGTGCAAAAGGCGCTGACGTATGACATCGACGCGGTGTACTTCGGCGATGACTGGGGACAACAGCATGGCCTGCAGATGGGCTACGCCACCTGGATGCGCTTCATCCAACCCGTGCTCAAACGCATGTACGCGGTCGTCCGCAACGCCGGCAAGTATGTGTTCATTCATTCCTGCGGCGATGTCGATGAGCTGTTCGACGACCTGCTGGCACTCGGCGTCAACTGCTTCAATCCGTTTCAACCCGAAGTCATGGACGTGCTGGCGCTGATGCAGCAGTACCGCGGCCGGCTGACCTTCCACGGCGGCTTGTCCACCCAGCGCACGCTGCCGTATGGCTCGGTGGAGGATGTGCGCGCCGAGAGCCGGCGACTGCTGGCGGCGGGCAGCGCGGGGTCGTACATCTTTTCCCCCGCCCATGCAGTCGAGGGTGATGTGTCGCTGGAGAACATGCTGGCGTTCATCGAGGAAGTGCAGCGGCAGCCGGGAGCGCCGAAGTTGTCACAGCGGTGATGCCAGCTGACGACCGCCCGTGGCGCTCGCACAGCGAGCCCTGCATTGGCTTACCTCGCCTCACTGACTACAGGGGGCGATGACCGGGTCGGCGGGCCCAGCGGGTCAGGCATGATTGCATGTAACAGGTGTGGCGCCAGGCGCTGGCGAAGATCACCGTCGAGAGCAGGACGCCCGCCACCTGGGCATAGGGAATGCGCATCCACCAGGCGGCGAACGTGTAGACCGCCGCCTGAGCCGCGAAGACCAGATAGAACCACCGCAGCAGCGGCAGCACCCAGCGCGTTCCCAGCGATGGCGGCAGTCTCATCATGCACGTTCCCGGCGGTCGTCACACGATAACGCAAGTGGCATGGTCCGTGGGGTGCTTACGCACAAACTCCGCGTGACGGAACCACCGGGGCAGCCAATCAAAGCAAGAGGAGAGATTGGGACTGGGCGCCTGCGTCCGCCAGGAGGCTCAGCGTTGGGCGGTCAGGGGCAGATCGCTCGCGGGCAGGCCCGCCAGGCCGCGCCCCGCGACGTGGGCGGATTGCGCCAGCGGATTGCCCGCCAGGAACAGGGCGATCGCCAAAGCCACGGCCACGCCCGCAACCGCCGGGCGCAGGCGGCTGTTGGTGACCTCGACCTGTTCGTCCGGGGCGCTGAAGTAAGCGACATTGACGATGCGCAGGTAGTACACCGCGGAGATGGCGCTGTTGAGCACCGCGAGCACGATCAGGCAGCGGAAGCCCTGGGCATACGCGCTGCTGAAGAGGTAAATCTTGCCCACGAAACCCAGCAGCGGCGGCAGGCCGATGAGCGAGAGCACCGCCAGCAGCAGCACCGCCGCCAGCGCGGGACGCTTCTGCGACAGGCCCGCCAGGTCGGCGAAATCCTGGGCTTCCTCGCCGTTGCGTTCCAGACAGGAGAGCACGGCAAAGGCGGCGAGGTTCCCCAGGCCGTAGGCGACGAGGTAGAACAGCACCGCGGCTGCGCCATTGCTCGCCGGAGTGTCCAGACTGGTGGTGGTGAGTCCCAGCAGGCCCACGAGCATGTAGCCCGAGTGGGCGACGGAGCTGTAGGCGAGGACGCGTTTGACGTTGTTCTGCAGCAGGCCCAGCACGTTGCCGAAGGTCATGGTCAGGGCCGCCATGACCCACAGGAGCATGGTGATCGCCGGGGGCAGGCCGGGGTTGCCGCCGGCGCCGTGGACGGTGCTGAGGATGAGCATGAGGGCGACGAAGCCAGCGGTCTTGGGCACGAAGGCGAGGAACGCCGACAGCGGCGTGGGCGCGCCCTGGTAGACGTCCGCCACGTAGAAGTGCATGGGGACGGCTGCGATCTTGAAGGCGATGCCCAGGATCGACAGCGCCAGGCCGGCGGTCATGAGCGGAGTCACCTGCCCGGCGGCGGCGATGGCGGCGCGGATGTCCGCCAGTTGGGTGGACCCGCTGGCGCCGTAGAGCAGGGTGAAGCCATACAGGAAGGTGGCGGCGCCCAGCGCGCCCAGGAAGAAGTACTTGACGGCGGCCTCACTGGCGTCAGCGCGATCGCGGCCGGTGGCGATCATGACGTAAGTGGGCAGGCTGGTCAGTTCCAGGGCGAGGAAGAGCCAGACGAGGTCGGTCGCCCCGGCGGCGAGCATGACGCCGGTGAGGGACAGCAGGAAGAAGGCGAAGAACTCGCCGCGCATGACCAGGGCGGCATCGAAGGGCACTTCGCCGCCGTCCATGGCTTTGACGCCGTGCAGACGATCGGGGACGCCCGCCGCGAGCGCCAGGAGCAGCAGCCCCATGCCGCAGACGGCGAGCTTGATGAAGTTGGGCAGCGCCATGGCGACGGCGGTGCTGGGGTCGAGGGCGTTCTGGCCGAAGGTCACCACCACGGCCGCGAGGATCAGGGTGATCGCCGCGACGACGGAGGCGAGCTTGCGGACCTCGGCGGAGCGCGTCAGGCCGATGCCGACGGTCACGCACGCGCCGGCGAGCATGACCATTTCCGGGCCCAGTTCACCCAGACGGGAGACGAAATCGTTCATCACTTCGCCTCCGGTTGATGCTGGGGCGTGGGCTTCGGAGCCGGCGCGGGGAAAGCGGGAGCCGCAGGCGCCGCCGGGGGCGTGCGGTGCGTGGCTTCCGTAGCGGGCAATTCGTCGGCATGGAGGACCGACGGGCTGTCGTAGCGGGGCAGGAAGATGCGCCCGGGCTGACCTTCGCTGGTGCCCACATGCTTGGCGAGCTGGATCGACGGCCGATCCAGCGTGGTGAGGATGCAGTTGGGCATCAGACCCAGCCAGAGGCAGGCCGCCGCCAGCGGGATGAGCACGAGAATTTCCCGGCCGGTCAGGTCTTTGACCTTGGGCTGGGCATGGCTGTGATCATGGCTGTGGCTGTGCGAATCGCCATGACTGCCGCCGGTGGCAGCATGCGCGTCATGCCCGCCGTCGTGCGCGGGAATCCGCACCGGACCCCAGACCACGCTGCCGACCATGTGCAGGATGTAGATGGCGCCCAGCACCAGGCCCAGCCCGGCGGCGGCGGCGTACACCGGGCCCATCAGGGTGCTGTCGAAAGCGCCTTTGAGGGTCAGGAATTCGCCGACAAAGCCGTTGAGTCCCGGCAAGCCGACGCTGGCGAGACAGAAGAAGACCATGAAGCTCGCCCAGATCGGCATGGCGCGGCCGAGGCCGGACATCTGCGCCATCTCGCGGGTGTGGAAGCGTTCGTAGATCATGCCCACCAGCAGGAAGAGCGCCCCGGTCGACAGGCCGTGGTTGATCATGTAGATCACCGAGCCGCTCAGCCCCGCGTCATTGAGGGCGAACATGCCCAGCACGCAGAAACCCAGGTGGGAGACCGACGAGTAAGCGATGAGCTTCTTGATGTCCTTCTGCACCCAGCAGATCAACGCCGCCCCGACGATGCCAGCGATCGCCAGCAGGCCCATGTAGGGAGCGAAGTCCAGGGCGGCAATGGGGGCGATGGGAATCGCCAGCCGGATCATGGCGAAGGTGCCCAGCTTCAGCAGCACACCCGCAAGCACCACCGAGCCGGCGGTCGGCGCTTCGGTGTGCGCCAGGGGCAGCCAGGTGTGGAAGGGGAACACCGGCACTTTGACCGCAAAGCCCGCGAGCATGGCGAGCATGACCCAGTACTGCTGCACCTCGGTCATGCCGGTGGTGCGATCGCTGGCGGCGGCGATGAGCGCGCGGATGTTGAAGTTCCACACGCCATTGAGCGAGTACGCCCACCAGGCGACGTACAGCACGCCGGCAAAGGTGAGCATCGAGCCGGTGAAGGTGTACAGGAAGAACACCCGCGCCGCCCGCAGCCGCTGCGATGAGCCGTAGATGCCGATGAGGAAATACATCGGGATCAGCGTGAACTCGAAGCAGATGTAGAAAAAGATGATGTCCTGGGCGAGGAACACGCCGAGCATGGCGGTCTGGAGCAGCAGCAGCCAGACGTAGAACTCTTTGACCCGCTCCTGCACCGCGGTGTAGGAGCCCAGCACAACCAGCGGCATCAGGAAGGTGGTCAGCAGCACCAGCCAGAGGCTCACTTCATCCAGACCCAGGGTGAAGGAAAGCCCCAGCGCATCGAACCACGGCAGTTCGGTGAGCAGTTGCGTCACCTGGCCGCGGTCGGGATGGAAATCGAAGAACAGGAAGACAAAGCAACTGACCAGGAAAGTCAGCAGCGTGGTGACGAAGGCGCCGTTGCGGACCCAGTCATTGCGGCCGGGCGTCAGCCGGGTGAGGCACAGCCCGCCGATGGTCGGCAGCAGCAGCAGCAGGGGCAGGATGTATTGACGAGCATCCATGATTAGTTCGTTATCTCAGCCGGCGGCTTTCGCCATGCCCATGACCACCATCACGACCAGCAATGCGACGCCGACCACCATGCCCAGGCCATAGCCCTGCAACGCCCCCCGCTGCGCCGGCGCCAGCGCCAGCCCCAGCAGCCGGGGGACGAAGCCCACCAGCGAAACCAGGCTGTCGATGACCAGACGGTCGATCACGTAGAGCATGTAGCCGCAGAACTTGAGCGAGCGGACGATGACGCGATGGTAGATTTCGTCCACGTAGTACTTGTTTTCGAGCAGCCGGACGATCGGGCGGTACTGCCGTTTGAGAGCGTCGGCGGCCGGGCGATCCAGCAGGTGGTACAGCGCCGCCAGGGAGATGCCGCCCACCGCCAGGAAGAAGCTCAGCAGCGCCATGGCGCTATGCACATCCAGACCCAGCAGCGCGACATGCCCGACTCCGCCTTCGTCGCCATGAGCGCCGTGCTCGGCGACATGCACCGCGGCGCTGGAGCCGTTGACCATCTCCGCCATCCAACCCTTGCAGGCGAAGCCCGCCGCCACCGCGCCCACCGCCAGGAACACCAGCGGGAGGTTCATCGACAGCGGCATTTCGTGCGGCTGGGGGGCGTGAGCGTGGCTGTCGTGGCCATGGTTGTCATGGCTGTGGTCATCATCGCCGTGGTGCTCGGCGCCCATTTCGTACTGCTCGGGTCCCCAGAACACGCGGAACCAGAGGCGGAAGGTGTAGTACGCGGTGAGGAAGGCGGTGATCAGACCCAGCGTGGCGAGGAACTGCCAGAGGCTGCTGCGTTCCGCCAGGCCGCGCGCCATGACGTCGGCAAGGATGAGGTCCTTGGAGAAGAACCCCGCCAGCGGCGGCACACCCGCCAGCGCCAGGCAGCCGGCAAACATCAGCCAGCAGGTGACGGGCATCTTGTGCCGCAGGCCGGACATCTTGCGCAGGTCGAGTTGTCCCGCCATGCCGTGCATCACCGAGCCGGCGGTCAGGAACAGCAGGGCTTTGAAGAACGCATGGGTGTACAGGTGGAACACGCCGCCGACGGTGCTCATCGCCCCGACGCCCACGAACATGTACCCGAGCTGGGAGATGGTCGAGTACGCGTAAATCCGCTTGATGTCGTACTGGCACAGGGCGATGGTGGCGGCAAAGAACGCCGTGAGCCCGCCGACGAGGGCGACCATCTCCAGCGCCTGGGGCGCGAGCTGGAACACCGGCATCATGCGGGCGATCAGGTACACGCCGGCGGTCACCATGGTGGCGGCGTGAATCAGCGCGGAGACCGGCGTGGGGCCTTCCATGGCGTCAGGCAACCAGACATACAGCGGCAGCTGGGCGCTCTTGCCGAAGGCGCCGAGCATCAGCAGCCAGGGGATCCACTGGGCGGTGGCGCTGGCTTGGCCATGCAACCCATGGACGGCATCAAACAGCGGAGCAAACTCCAGCGTGCCGAATTCTTTGTAGGTCAGGAACATGCCCAGCACGAACGCCAGGTCGCCCACGCGGTTGACGATGAACGCCTTCTTGCCCGCCGCGACCGCCGAGGGCTTGTCGTAGTAGTACCCGATCAGCAGGTAGGAGCAGAGGCCCACGCCTTCCCAGCCCAGGAACATGAGCACCAGGTTGTCCGCCATCACCAGCGTGGTCATGGCGAAGATGAACAGGCTGACTCCGAAAAAGAAGCGGGCGAACCCGCGTTCGCCCTTCATGTAGCCGATGGCGTACCACGCCACCAGCGAGCCGATGCCGGTGACCACATACAGCATGATGATGGTCAGCGAATCGAAGTAGTAAGCGAAGTTGACGGCAAACTCGCCGACGTGAATCCAGTTCCAGAACTGCACGATGCGGGCGGGGCTGTCGTGGTGGATATGGCTGCCGGCGACCAGGCTCAGGCCGAAGGACGCCGCGATGGACGCCAGACAGATCACGCCGGCAAACTTGCGCAGGCTGGGCTTGGCGCAGCAGATGCCGCACAGCACCGCCGCCAGGGCGGGCAACCAGGGAATCCACTTGGCGATTTCCAGTGCCATAGGTTCTTAAACCTGTTTTTCCAACCCCGTGTTGGCGCCCTTCACAAGCACCAACCGGGGACCGCCTAGCAACGGGCCACCTTCCGGGGCCGGGGGGGCTTCCGGGGGTTAGCCGCGTAAATCCATCCAGGCCTGGGCGTCGAGCGTCCGCTTGCGGCGGAACAGCAGCACCACCAAGCCCAGCGCCAGCGCTGCTTCGGCAGCCGCGATGGTCAGGACGAAAATCACAAACGTCTGTCCGCTATAGTTCATATGGAACCGGCTGAACGCCACCAGCGACACCGCCACGCCCTGGAACATCATTTCCGTGCACAGGAACATGATGATCAGGTTGCGCCGGGTCACGAAGCCGATCAGCCCCAGGACGAACAACGCCGCCCCGGTCAGCAGGTAATGCGAAAGCGCCAGACTGTGCAGGGCTTCAGGCATGTGCGTTGCGCGGCTAGCCGACGAAGGAAGCATCCACTTCCCACGGTCAGGAGCGCGGCTGGGCCTCCACCTGTTTACGGGCAATGATCACCGCACCCACCAGCGACACCAGCAGGATGATCCCCGCCAGTTCCAGACCCAACGGGTGCTCCCGGAACAGGTCCAGCCCGACCCGCTCCACGTTCTCCAGCCGCGTCCGATTCGCCAGTTCCTCGGGCAGGTCCGTCCCCACCCGCTGGGCGAGCACTTCCACCGGCCGCTGGGTCAGCGTCTGGCTGATGACCACGCTGTCCGCCGCCGCCGCCATGCCCGGAACTTGTTGCACGGGCTGGAAATATACCGAAAGCAACGCCGCCAGCAGGATAAAGCCGGTCAGGATCGCCGCCGCCGGCTCCCGCGCCACCCGGTCGCACTCGGCGCCGGAGGCATCGCCTTCCGCATCCCCGCTGTTGGCGGCGAGCATGATGACGAACACATAGGTCACCAGAATGGCGCCGCCGTAGATGATCACCATGGCGAACGCCATGAACTCGGCGTCCAGGGTCAGGAACAACCCCGCGCTGGCGAGCACCACCATGATGAACCACAGGGCCGAGTACACCGGGCGGTCGTGGGTGATGACCCGCGCCGCCGCGGCAATCGCCAGGAAGCTGAAGACGTACTGGTAGCCCATCGCGGCGTCAGACACGCCCAGCCCGGTGGGCAGGTTCTGGCTCAGCAGCAGAAACAGGCCGCCCAGCGTCGCGCCGCCCAGCAGCATGCCCAGACGCGCCACCGCGGCCCGGCCGCGCGGCATCATCAGGTAGAGGCTCACCGCCCCGGCCGCCGTTGCAATGTAGAGTGCGTACGCCATCCCTCGCCTGTGCGCTAAGCCGTGGTCCTGTTCGTGCTTTTATCCCGGAAAGTTCGGCACAGGATAGAGATGCCGCGCAGCGTTTGCAACAAGCCGCCGGCGTCGGCGCCACCGCGGTGGCCGCCATCACCATCCCGAGGCTGACCGCTCCCCAGCCCGCAGCCGGGAATCCTCCTCGTCCCACGCCAGGAGCCGAAACCACCCCCCACCTCGTGCGGTGGAAGGCGGGACGTCGAACCTTCGCACCGCTTGCATCACTCCTGCACGAGCGCCAGGATTTCGTCATCGTGAAATGCCGCATCCACCCGTGCATCGCCCATCAACACGACGTCATCCGCCCGCCAGGGAAAGGACGGGTCCATCCACACCGGATCCTCGCCGAACTTCTCCCAGCGATACCAGTAAAACTCCGGGCGTCCATCCGCCAGTGCGGTGCGGTTGCACAACCCCATCGCCAGGTCCGATGGGTTCATCATGTGCCGGAAGGAATGTCGGCACAGATAGGTCATCAGTGGCGCCAGTGCCGCGTAAAACGCCTCATCGCGCGGCCCACCCCGGGCGGTCACTGCTTCCACCGGCACGTACAACCGCAGCCCGTGCAGGTACGCCATCAGATCCACCACCCGGGCCCGCACATCGGCTCGCGGCTCGGCGTCATACGCCTGCCGCGCCTGGGCGAGCATCGCCTCCAGGTTCTTAGCCTCGCGCCAGTCCAGGCGGTCCATCTGCGCGCGCAAACTGCGCATCGGCGCAGCCGCCCCGGCGAAACAGCGCTCGTAATACGCCTCAAGCAACGCCGCTTCGTTCACCGACGGATCGAAGGACATCTGCATCATCAGGTACAGCACCGGGGTCATGTGGCCCCAGGCGGACGGAATGGTGATGCCGTGTGAAACAATGTCGGCCGCGCGCAGCGCGTCGATGCGCTGACGGTGCCACGCCGGGTCGGCTTCCGCCGCACCGGGGGTGTACAACCGCCAACCGTCCGACAGGCCGAACTGTTTCGCCTTGCCTTCCCATTCGGGGCGGCGTTGCAGCGCCGGCAGCACAATCAGCACGTTGTCCTCGACCGCCGATGCCGGCGCGGCGTTGGCGCGGACGGCCAGGTAAGCCCCCGGCCGCTGCGCCGCCAGGCCGCGCGCCATGGCGTTGATCAGGCGCCAGTGTCGCGCCTCGGCGTCACCGAGCGCCACACAGGCGGGGCAACGGCAGTCATACGTCGTCTCGCGCCGCCCGCCATATTCGCCCGTGACCGTCGGGATGAACCGGTCGCCCTGGCGGTCGTGGTCAAGCTCGGCAACACGGTGGGCGACCAGTGCAGCCAGGAGCGCGGCATTGGAGACGCACAGCCCACGCTGGAGCGGGGGGCGGTCCACGTCGCGCTGGCCGTCTGCCCGCAGGGCGAACCAGTCGTCGTGCCCCTGGAGCGCTTCCTGGTGGTCGCGGATGAAGCGGAAGTTGAATGATCCCAGCCGCAGGCGATGGCCCGGCGAAAAGGCCCCGCCGGACCCGAAGTTCATCGCAAACCAGAACCCCTGCGTCTGCCACAGGTAGGTCTCCGTGCCGTTGCCATGGTTGAGATGATGGCCGCAGTTCGTGCCGAACGCCACATTGAAAAACGCCGGCGTCCAGGCCCGGGAGATGTCGATTGACAGGTCGCGCGCTTCGGGAATGATCCACCAGCGCGGCGAGGGATTGTAAAAGTGAAAACCCAGCAACTGGAGCAGCATCGCCACGCCATGGCGACAACCCAGTTCCGTATGCCCCAGGATATACAGCCGTTCCCGCGTCGAATGCAAGGCAAAGGCGTCGAGACTGCGCAACGGCTCAGCGCGCAGCGCCGCCGGGTCCAGTCCCGCCGCCGCGGCGATGTCGGGATGGTTTTCCGCCAGCCCGATCACGATCGCCGGACCGGTCGCCGCCTCCGCCAGCGCGAGAGTCGCCCCGCTCGCCTGCGCCAGCCGGTCGCGCAGGAACGTCGCCGTGGTGTCCAGGCTGTAGTAGTAGACATTGTTGAGCCGCGGCTTGCGGTCGCGGTGGCGCGCCATGGCAGCGCGCCACGATTCGGTGGCGGTTGAACCGCGCGCGTCCACCAGCACGGTGCAGCGGGCCGCGCCGTCAGTGACGATGGCGAATGGTTCCCCACGCGCCACGGCGACCGTGAGCAGCAACCCGGCCGACAGGATCGTTCGAGCAATGGTCATGGCGTGCAGCATCAGCGGTGATGGCATATGGACCGGCGGTTACATCGGCGTCTTGATGCCCAGCGCCCGGGCCGCGCACCAGCCGACGCGCGACTCGAAAATGGCGAACGCTCCCAGCGCCATCAGCAGCGCCCCGATCAGGTACATCCACCAGACTCCCGGAATCACGCTCGGCAGCACTCCGGTGAACGCCAGCACGAGCACCGCCGTGCCCAGCAGGTCCAGCAGCAGGCCGAAGATCAGCCGCGCCGTGCGGCCACGCTGGTCGATGTTGCATTGCATGATGCCCCCATTGTAAGCATCCGCGCCCCGAAAAACCCGCGGAATGATGGATGGGCAGCCGGCGTGAAGCTCAATAGGTCACCAGTTCGTAGTAAATCAGTTCCCCGCCATCGGTCGGGGCGCGATGCGTCAGCACGTGCCCATCGAGATACAGCACATTGGCGGCATTGCCGTCGCTGGAGCCATGGTTGAAAGCATGATCAATCAGGGCGGAAGCGCCCAGGATGTTGGTGTTGACCTCGGTGTAGAAATAAAGGTTGCGTTGCTGGCCATCCATCAGAAACGCGCTGTTGGCGGGTTGCCGGCCGGGGCGATTGGGCGTCCGCGACCAGCCGGGGCGAAACAGCCGCATGGGCGTGGCGCCCAGCGGAGAAATCCGCGTCAGGCTCAGGTTCATGCTGTAGGACACGCGGATGTTCAGTTCCTGTTGCCGATTCCAGCCGGCGTACAGGCCATCATTGATGAACGGCTTCTCATCCGGGCACGCGAACAACGCGCTGGCGTCAAACACCCGGTCACCCGCCACGCCCCACTGCCTGCCGGTTTTGCGCAGCTTCTGGAAGTAACCGGACCGCAGGAACACATCGCCCCACGAGTCGCCGTAGGTCACATTGGTGGTGGGCATGTAGTCGCCCTGATCCTGGGCATAGGCTTCAAAGGCCGGGTGATGCTGCCGCAGAATGGCGGCGCATTGCATGGTCCGCGCGGACTTGCGGGCTCCGACCAGCGCGGGCAGCAGGACGGCGATCAAGAGCGCGATGATGGAGATGACCACCAGCAGTTCGATCAATGTAAACGCGGCACGCGATATCGACGCGAGGCGCATGGGTATTCCTTTCAAGAACCGTAATGCCGGAGGTGCGGCTGCATACGCCTCTGGCCCCCTTGATTCAGGCTGAAAAATCGTAGTATATCCGCCGCCGTCGCCCGGGCGACCTTTTTTCCCTCACCTGAACAGGTCTCCAGCGCCGCCGCAGGGCTCAATGCCGCAGGGCGAACGCCACGTCCGCCGCCTGGCGATTGGCTTGCACGTCATGCACCCGGAATATTGCCGCACCCGCCGCCACCCCCAGCGCGGTGGTGGCGCAGGTCGCCCCGACCAGTTCCTCCGGACGCGGCGGCTCACCGCCCGCCGGCGTGCAGATGCTGCCCATGAACCGCTTGCGACTGGTGCCCAGCAGCACCGGATAACCCGTGGCGACAAACCGCGGCAAGGCCCCCAGCAGCGCCAGGTTGTGCTCCTTCGTTTTCCCAAACCCAATGCCCGGATCGATGACGATCTGCTCCCGCGCCACCCCCGCCGCCTGAGCCGCCGCCGCCCGTTGCAGCAGGAACGCCAGCACTTCCGCCACCACGTCGCCATAGGTGGGATTCCGCTGCATGGTGCCCGGCTCGCCCTGCATGTGCATCAGCACGAGGGGACAACCACGCTGCGCCGCCAGCGCCAGCAGACCCGGGTCCTCCCGGCCGGCGGCGACGTCGTTGAGCACATCGGCGCCGGCATCCAACGCGGCCTGGGCGACCGTCGATAGCGTCGTGTCGATGCTCAGTATCGCCTGCGGATGAGCAGCGCGAATGCGGGCGATGACCTGCTGCGTGCGGGCGATCTGCTCGGCGGCGCTGACGCGCCGGGAACCGGGACGGGTGGATTCCCCGCCCACGTCGATCAGGTCCGCCCCGGCGGCGAGCATCGCGCCGGCATGGGCGACCGCCGCGTCGGGCGCGTCATGTTGGCCACCATCGGAAAAGCTGTCGGGGGTGACATTGAGCACGCCCATGATGCGCGGGCGATCCAGCGTCAGCCTTCGGCCGTCGTGCAGCGTGAGCGTCATGACCGGGCAGTGTAATCGCCAAACGGCAAAGCGCGCAGCATCGTCGTCAACCCGGCTTCACCTTGCAGCCAGCGCAGCGCCAGCACCGCGCGGTAGATCGGCAATCCGTCCACCCCGGCGGGCCATTTGACGTAATCCTTCTCCGTCATCACCAGCGCCGCCGCCCCCTGCTCCCGCGCCGCCGTCGCCAGTTGCTGCGCCAGCGCCGGTGGTAAATGCTGGTGATCCGCCAGCGCGTGCAGCAGCACCAGGTGCGGACAAACCTGCGCCAGCTTGCGGGCAAACGCATGCGGATTGCCGATGGCGCACAAACCCGCCACCGGCTGATCACGCAGCAAAGTCAAGGGATGATCCACGCCCTGCGCATCCCGCAGCGCGCTCCACTGATGCGCCGTGTGCGCCACCGCCGGCTTACCGAGATGCCGCTGCACCAGCGCTTCAACTTCCCAGCGCTGAGCCGTGGTGACTTCATCGGCATGGGTGAGGATGACCTGATCGGCGCGGGCGAGGTTGGCGATCGGCTCCCGCAGCAGGCCGCGCGGCAGGAGATGCCCGTAGCCGAAGGGTTGCGTGCAGTCGATCACCACCAGGTCCAGATCCCGGCGCACCCGGCGATGCTGAAAACCATCGTCGAGCACGAACACATCCACCGCCGGCCGATGCATCAGCACCGTCTCGGCGCCGCGCACGCGATCGGGATCCGCCTGCACGGGAACGCTCGGTCCCAGCACCTGCGCCAGCAGTTTCGCTTCATCGCTCTCCTGCCCCGGCTGCGCTTTGTAGCCCCGCAACAGCACCGCCGGCCGATGCCCGAACTGTTGCAGACGCTGACACAGGTATGCAACCAGCGGCGTCTTGCCCACGCCGCCCGTGGTGAGATTGCCCACACTGAGGGTCAGACGCGGCAAGCGCACGGTCGCCCGGCGGCCATCGTCAAACCGGGCATTGCGACTGGCGACCACGCTGCGGTAAATCGGCTCCCCCAGCGCGGTCAGACAACGCAGCCCGCGCGCCCGCAGCGAACGGTCAGCCCCGGACAGAATGGCATGAATGGCCGCATCGTCCATGCATCTCATGGTATCGCCCCCCGCCCCCGGATGATGTCGGGATACCCATTTAGCCCCAGGTCAATGACCCGGGGCACCCACCGGCCACCTCGCCCCCATCCCCGGAATCTCCCCGAAACCCCCCGGCGATTCGCCGGGGGCTAAATGTGCCATTTCATGGACTCGGCACCGTGATGGTTTCGCCGCTGGTGAACTGGCGCTTGCCGGCGGCGCAGTCGACAATCACCTGGGCAATCGCTTCCGGCGGCAGCGTTTTATCTTTGGGAATCCTGCCTTCATCGAACACGCTGCGCAGCATCGGCGTCTCCACCGCGCCGGGCGCCACCGCCACAGCCTGGATGCCCAGGGGTTTGCCTTCCCGGGCGGTGGCGAGCGTGAACATGTTCAACCCGGCTTTGGCGGCCGCATAAATCGCAAAGCCGGGGAACGGCGAAAGGCTCGCCATCGAGCTGACATTGACGATCATGCCCGACTGCTGCTGTTTGAACAGCGGCCAGGCGGCGGCGGTCAGATGCACCGCCGCCGAGAGATTGGTGTCGATGCATCGCCGCCAGATGGCGGGGGTGACCTTATCCAGCGTGAGGTTGGGCGCGTCGCCCGCCACGTTCGCCAGCACGTCGATGCGGTTGAACCACTGCTGGGCTTTGCGAATGACATCGGCGCAGTCGCCGGGGTCGCACAGGTCACAGGGAATGACCAGCGACGGCCGGGCGAGCTGGTCAGCGGTCTGCTTGAGTTTGCTTTCGGTACGGCCCACGAGGGCGAGCTTGTAGCCGGCTGCGCCAAGGAGCAGCGCGGTGCTGCGCCCGATGCCGCTGCCGGCGCCAGTGACGATGGCGGTCAATGAGCCATTACCCATGGCGGAAAGCTCCGTGAGGGAAAACCGGAAAATCGGGGTAGCAGCATAGGCGCGCCGGGCCGGTTGAGCAAAGCCCGGCAAAGGCCAGGCGCCTGCTCCCCGGCGGTTTTCATGTCCGTGGAACCGCGCGGTCCCCCCGCCTTGCCCGCCCAAAATGGTTTCACTATCCTACTGGGCCCTTCGCGCCGCGCGGAGGATGTGAACCCCGTTTTTCCCTTGCGAGGACGCCTGCATGGCCAGCACCGGCACCATCAGCCAAGTGATCGGCTCGACCTTCGACGCCCGTTTCCCGGAGGAAGACCTCCCCGAAATCTATAACGCCGTCACCATCGACTTTGAAATCGAAGGTGAAAAGAAGCACCTCGTCGGCGAAGTCCAGCAGCATCTGGGCGGCGGCCAGGTCCGCGCGGTGGCGCTCGGTTCGACCGACGGCCTGACCCGCGGCATGGACTGCATCGACACCGGCGCGGCCGTGAGCGTGCCCGTGGGCGAACAGGTCCTCGGCCGGGTCTTCAACCTGCTGGGCCAGCCCATCGACAAACGTGGCGACGTGCAGACCACCCAACGCCGACCCATCCACCGCAAGCCGCCGGAGTTCGTGGAACTGAACCCCAAGACCGAAGTGCTCGAAACGGGCATCAAGGTCGTTGACCTGCTCTGCCCCTTCGTCCGCGGCGGCAAGATCGGCTTGTTCGGCGGCGCCGGCGTGGGCAAGACCGTCATCATTCAGGAAATGATCGCCCGCGTCGCCCGTGAATTCGGCGGCTACTCCGTGTTCTGCGGCGTCGGCGAACGCACCCGCGAAGGCAACGACCTCTGGCTGGAAATGCAGGAAGCCGAGTACACCGACGCCGACGGCAAAACCGCCCATGTGCTCGACAAGGTCGCCATGGTGTTCGGCCAGATGAACGAGCCGCCGGGCGCCCGTCTCCGCGTGGCGCTGTCGGGCCTGACCATGGCGGAAGAATTCCGTGACGCCTCCGGCAAGGAAACCCTGATCTTCGTGGACAACGTGTTCCGCTTCACCCAGGCCGGCTCGGAAGTCTCCGCGCTGCTGGGCCGCATGCCCTCGGCCGTGGGTTATCAGCCGACGCTGAGCACGGAAATGGGTGAACTGCAGGAACGCATCACCTCCACCAGCAAGGGCGCCATCACCAGCGTGCAGGCGATTTACGTCCCGGCGGACGACCTGACCGACCCCGCACCGGCGACCACCTTCAGCCACCTCGATGCGTTCGTCGTGCTCTCGCGCGGCATCGCGGAAAAGGGCATCTACCCCGCGGTGGACCCGCTGGCGTCGACCAGCCGCATTCTCGACCCGCAGGTCATCGGCGACGACCACTACCAGGTCGCCCGCCGGGTGCAGTCGATCCTCCAGCGTTACAAGAGCCTGCAGGACATCATCGCCATCCTCGGCGTCGACGAACTGAGCGAAGAGGACAAGCTGGTCGTCAGCCGCGCCCGCAAGATCGAGCGCTTCCTGTCCCAGCCGTTCTTCGTCGCCGAGCAGTTCACCGGCTTCCCCGGCATCTACACCCCGCTGAAGGAAACCATCGACAGCTTCCGCCGCCTGTGCGACGGCGAAGGCGACGACCTGCCGGAAAGCGCCTTCATGTACGTGGGCAACCTCGACGACGCCAAAGCCAAAGCCGAGAAGATGAAAGCCGAAGGCTAAGCCGCTCCGCCCCGCACAGCCAATCAGCAACGCCCAGCCCTCGACTCCGGTCGGGGGCTTTTTTTGTGCGCTCAAGGCAACCACTCAACAGCCTGCGGCCGAACTCGCGCCCAGGCTAGCGCTGCGCTGCCTGCCAGCCGTCGTGCGCCAGCCGCCCGCCGGCCGTCGGCGTGCGGTAGACTGCACCCGACGTCAACCCATGCGATTCCAAGAGTTCAAGGAGTGTTGATAATGCTGGATCTGGCGGCTGGTGATCTGGATTTCGGGCGGACGCATTTGTACTTCAGCACCGACCACTCGCGGCACACCCCGCGTTTGCGCATTGACGGCGTCTGTCGCGTCACGCCGCCGGGCAGTGCGGCCGTCGACTACTACCTCACCTGCGCCTGCATTGCCGAGCAGATGTATGTCGAACGCGACCTGATCCACGATCCCGTCGCCGAGTTCAATCTGATCGCCCAGGAACGCGGGCAGATCAAAATGCTCAAACGCTGCGCCGACGCCCGGCATGACGTCATCAGCCTGCGGCGCTTCGGCGAAGTGCTGCCCACGCACGATGGCCAGGGCTCGCGGATCCAGCGTCTGGACGTCACCAAGGTCCACCATCGCCGCATGACGCCGCTGACCGACACCGCCAGCTTCCGGGCGGCACTGCTGGGCAATCAACTGATCAACGCCCACACATGCTTCACGGACCCCGCCACCGGCTATGAGATCGAAATGCTCTATCCCGCCGCCACCGTCAATGTGCGCAACGCCGAGGAGGGTTGGCAGGTCGACGCCGGCCCGGTGCTCATGCCGCTGGCGCGAAAGCCCGAAGGGGAACTGGTCGAGCATCTGGATATTGCCTATGTCGTCTACAACCGCTTCGACTACCTCGAAGCCGTGCTGCGCGAGCAGGTCGTGCTCGACCCCGCCACCAACCTGCGCACCAGCCACCTCCACCAACGCCGGGCGCTGAGCTGCAAACACCGGCTGTGGGCGGCGGTGGAGTAAGCCCGCAGGATCAGCTCAGCCCCAGCAGCTCCCGGCGAACATCACGCAGCGCGGGGAACTTGGCGCGGTACTGACGCTGGGCTTCCAGATCGAGCGTCGTGGCGATCACCTGTGGCTGGTCCCCCGCCAGCGCCAGCGTCTGCCCGCGCTCGTCGATGATCATGCTTTGCCCCGGATAGCTGAGTTTGGGGTCGCTGCCCGCGCGGTTGACGCCGACCACCGCCGCCTGGTTTTCAATCGCCCGGGCGGGCAGCAACGCGCGCCAGTGACTGACGCGCTGCGTCGGCCAATTGGCGATCACCGCCAGCACCTGCGCGCCGGCCACGGCAGCATGGCGAAACGCCTCGGGAAATCGCAGGTCGTAACACACCAGCGGCGCGATGCTCACCCCCTGCCACTGAAACACCTGCACACCCGCGCCGGGCGCGAAGGTTTCCTGTTCGCTGGCGAAGCTGAACGGATGCAGCTTGGTGTAGCGGCACAATTCCGCGCCATCCGGTGCGAAGCAGACCGCCTGATTGAGTCCCCGTCCATCAGGTGCGCTGCGCACCACGCCCGCGAGCACCGCGCAGCCGAACTGCTTGGCTAATTCGCGCAGGAAGCCTTCTGTTTCCCCAGCCGCGCCCTGCTCGGCAATCGCCGGCACATTGAGGCTGAAACCCGTGGCGAACATCTCGGGCAACACCACCAGGCCCCCGGACGCCGGCTGCGCTGCGGACAGCAGTTCCAGCACATGGGCGTGCGTGGCGGGTTTGTCCTCCCAAGCAATGTCCGGTTGCACCGCGATGACTTGCATGAACAAAGTGTAGCGTCCGACGGCTGTCGACAAGCAGCAACCCGCGTTGGATGCCGCGCCGAATGCCGCGTCGAATGCTGCGTCGGATGCCGCGTCGGATGCTGCGTCGGATGCTGTAGCCCCGAAGGGGCGTCGGAAAGTAGCCACGGGTGAAGCGCAGCGCAACCCGTGGAAAGCAGCGTCCCCCATCTCTCCCGCCCCGGAGGGGCGGAGGAAACACGCTCATTTCATGCCAATCAATCCACCACAAACCGTTCATCAAACGTCACACCATGCGCCGCCAGCAAGCGGCGCAGTTCGGCGCCAAAATCCTCGCGGGCATGATGTTCCGCCTGCTTGGCGATGTACGCCAGCACAGCCGGCTCCTGTGATTTGCTGACGGAAAACACGCTGTAGCCTTCCTGCCAGGCGAAGTCACGAAGGTCGGGAAAGGTGGCATGCACCCAGCGCGAGGTGCGAGCTTTAACCGTGCGCATCAGGTTGGAGATGGAATCATCCGGCCGCCAGCTCAGGTAGAGATGCACATGGTCGGGCATGCCGCCCAGCGCCAGCAGGATGCCGCGTTCGGCGCGGATGATGCCGCCGAGGTAGGGATACAGGCGTTGGGTGACGGACTCGGTCAACCAGGGCTGGCGCTGGTGGGTGCTGAAGACCAGATGCAGGAGCAGTTGGGAATAGGTGCCGGGCATGTGGCGGGCTGCCTTCGCCCCTGCCGGGGCGAGGAGATATTGCAGATTGCTTTCCACGGGTGTTGAACTCCAATAGAAATGACAGGGCTTGCTTTCAATAGAAGTGTCACCTC
>CAZSBB010000049.1:0-41496 GCA_964605235.1 uncultured Phycisphaeraceae bacterium | reverse complement strand
AAGGGGACAGTTCTACTCGGTTGAATAAGGGGACACTTCTACTTCGGTTGCGACAACCTGCGGGTGGTGAAGAATCATCGATGGCGCTTAGCGGGCGAGTTAACTCGCCCGCCAAACCGGAGCGCTACCATCGCGCATCGGGCGTCCGTCTGGCATCCCCCCGCCGCGCTCGCTATCCTGCCTCGCCATGAGCCAACCACGCAAAATTCGGGTCGCTGTCATCGGCGGCGGCATGTTCTTTGAAGACATCATCGGCCAGGCGTTCAAGGACTTCGCCCGCGGCGGGATCGCGCCGGCGCTGACCAGCATCGGCATGAGCCACTTCGCCCCGCGCGTGGCGGACATCGCCATCGAGGTCGTCGCCATCGGCACCCATAGCCCCCGCAGCGGCACGGCCGGCAAGCTGGTGCAGTGGTACAAACAGGATTTCCCCGACGCCCCGCTCACCGCGCACTACGGCGAAACCGTCTGGCGCGACATCATCGCCCAGCATCAGCCGGATGTGTTGTTCGTCGCCACCCCCGACCATCTGCACCATCAGCCGATCCTCGACGCGCTCGATGCCGGGCTCGATGTCATCACTGAAAAGCCGCTGTGCCTGAGCGTGGCGGAAACGGATGAGATCGTCTCCCGCGCCCGCAAAGCCCAGCGCATCGTCGCGGTGGACATGCACAAGCGCTACGACCCGTTCGTGCGGGAAATGATGCTCAATGCCGAACGGAAATATGGCCCGCTCAATCGCGTGCGCGCGGTGCTCGAAGAACCGCTGGAAGTCAGCACGGAAATCTTCGCCTGGGCGGAAAAATCCAACCCCTTCGCCTACGTCGGCTGCCACTGGCTGGATGTCGTGCATCACTACCTGAAGGTCAAGCCCGTGGCGGTCTACGCCACCGGCCAGAAAAACCTGCTGGAACACTGGGACAAACATCACCTGGAAATCGCCAGGCGCAAGCGCATCGACCCCCACAGCTTCAAACGCCAGCACGCCATCCACACCTGGGACAGCCTCGACGTGGCGGTGACCTATGACAACGGCATGCGCGGCGACTACAACAACAACTGGATCAACCCCGCCGAGTTCGAAGGCGCGGTCAATCAGGAAATCGAACTCTACGGCATCTACGGCCGCGGCTTCGTCGATCAGCAGGACCGCGGCTTCCGTGAAACCGTCACCGGCGACGGCACCCGCACCCGCAACCCGACCTTCGGCGGCCGCATCCAGCATGCCGGGGGCAATCTGGAAATCTTCGGCTACGGCAAAGCCTCCATCGTCTCAGGCCTGCTGGCGATCATCCGCCGCCGGCTGCTGGGCGAGGACTGCGCCAGCCTCGAAGCCACCTACCCCTCGGCCGCCAGCCAGCGCGATGTGGTGCGCATCATTGAAGCGGCTGGCATCGTAGCGCAAAAGAACCACGAAGCCCTGCAGGCGGGCCAGGGCGCACCGGTGTCGGCGTCGCTGGTCGGTGATGGCATCAAGATCATCGAGCCGCGCTGAGCCGGGGCAGTTCAATGAAAGTCATGTGATGAATACCTCCTGGCGTGCGGTGCAAGAACGGGTGCTGACGCCCTACACGGACCCCGCCAACGGCAGCAGCCCCCTGTGGTGCCGCGGTTCGACCACGCTGGTGCGCAGCGGTACGGACCTGTTCGCCACCGTGCCGTTCACTGATCCGAGCGCCCGGCCGTTGTGCAACACCCGGGCGACGCTCTATCGCAGCCGCGCCGAAGGTCCCTGGGAACAGGTCTGGCAGTTCGAGCGAACCGCCGAGCGGGAACCCTGCCCCTTGGTGGTGCTGCCCGACGGCCGACTGCTGGTGACCGGCAATCCCGCCCAGCGTTGCCGGGCGACGGACCCGCAAGGCCGCGACGCATTCACCACCCTGCCGCAATGGTGGCTGTTTGATCCCGCCGATCCGAGTCAGCCGGTGCAGACGCTCACGCCGCGGTGGGACCGGGATTACACGTTCACCGAGCACTCCTACCGGGGCATCGCCTGTGATGCCCAGACCGGCTACACGCTGATGACCCAGCAAGTGCCCGACGGGTCCGGGTACGCGCAGGCGTGGACGCTCTGGGAGCCCCACGCCGGCTGGTGCGGCGCCGGGCGGCTGCGTTTCCCGATGCGTGGGTGCTACCCACTGATCGCCCTGCATGGCCCACAGGTGCATGTGGTCGCCGTGAGCGACGAGGTGGAGCCGTGCCAGGCCTGGCGTCAATTCAAGCACCAGCACACCGGGGTCAAGTGGGATTACGACTTTCGGCAGCTCTACTACACCTGGACCCCCGACGCCCGCGACCCCGACGCCGGCTTCAGCCTCCCGCTGACCTGCGCCAGCGTGGATGAAACCTGCGGGCTGTTGGTGCCGCTGGATCTGCTGCTCGACGAGCAGGGCGCCGCCCATGTGCTCTACCAGCGCTGCAACGTCTGGCATGACTACGTGCGCGATCGCTTCTTCCCCGGGCTGCCCATGGTGTTGACCTTGGAATACGTGCGGATCCAGCACGGGCGCGTGACCGCGCGGCAGACGCTGCTGCGCGCCGACGACGGCGGCGAACCCTGGCCGGCGTTGCCGGGCGTGCCGCCCATCCAGCGCGCCAGCGTGTTTCCCTGGCGCGGCCAGGCGGTGCACAGCGCCCGCTGGCATGTGGACCCGCAGCGGCGACGCCAGGTGCTCCTGCATTACCGCGCTCAAGGCGGGGAGCATTGGGCATGCTGTGCGGTCGACGCGGATGCTCCCGCCGCTGCTCCCGGGCCGCCGGGGCTGGAGCCGTTGCCGTTGCGGCAGCCGTTGACGCTGGGCTTCTTCACCACTTCGCCCCGCGCCGGCTGCGCTCCCAGCGCGCAGGTGGACCTGATGGGGATCAATCGCGACGATCAACGGGTGCACCATCTGGCGCTGGCGCGCTGAACTCAGAACGGCCGAATGCTGGAACTGTCCGGCTCGCTGATGTGCCGCTGCGCCAAGCGCACGTAATGCGGCGCCAGCCACGCCAGGTATTCGCGTTCCTTGGCGTTGGTCGGGCGCACCACCTTGCCCGGCACGCCCATCACCACCGAGTCATCGGGCACCACCAGGCCCGGCGTCACCACCGCTCCGGCGGCGACCAGACAGCGTGCCCCCAGCCGACTGCCGCCGAGCACCGTGGCGTGAATGCCGATGAGGCAACCATCGCCGACTTCCACGCCGTGCACCACCGCGCCGTGGCCGATGGTGACCTGCCTGCCGATGGTCAGCGGCTTGCCGAAGTCGCAGTGCAGCACCGCATTGTCCTGCACGTTGCAGCCCTCGCCGAGGGTGATCGCCGCGACATCGCCGCGCAGCACCGCGCCGTACCAGACGCTGGTGTCCCAGCCGAGGGTGACTTCGCCCAGCACGCGGGCGGTGTCGGCGATGAAGGTACGATTGAGCAGGCGCATGGGCATGGCGGCGATTGTAGCGGGTGCCCCGTGCTGGCAGCGCCGAGCCAAGAAAGGGGATAAGTACATTATTTCCCACGAAAAATAATGTACTTATCCCCTTTCTTGGCCCCCGGCCGGTTGATGCTTCACTTGTTCCCCCTGACCGATCCGGTACATTGTCACGGTTCTCTCCCCGCATCGGTCGCGCCGCGACCACCCGCGCCCCTCGGGCCGGTTTCCCTCAACGTTCAGGAAGCCCTATCCATGCAGAGCAAGAAAATTGCCGTCAACAAGAACGAGAAGCAGCCCGAAGGCGTGACCATCGAAGTGATCGAGCCGGAAAACCAGTTGGAGACGGACACGCTGACGTGGTTGCTCGCCAGCTACCTGCGGGAGCAGAAGACCGCCAAGCGGCTCAAGTTCGAGTTGCCCGACAGCTTCCAGTTGCGCTACCAGGCGGAAGGCTCTTTCCTGCTGTCCACCGCGCCCGGGCGCGACACCACTTCGCCCTACTATGCGCCGCCGCGACCGTTGGCGGTGCTGGCGCTGCAGCGGGTCGGCCGACGGTTTGACGTGGCGTATGCGGTCATCGACCAGCAGGCCTTCGCCACCGCCAAAACGGAGGAAGGTGACGCCAAGCCGGCTCAGGCGTAATGCCTGGCCGAACTCAGTTGAGCGTTCCTCAACGAACGTCACCGCAGCGTGATCAAAGCGCGAGTTGCAACCACTGGACGCAGCGAACAGCCGGCGGTGGGTTTCCATGCGCCAGGCGGACGCTGGGGATGCGGAGGCGCCGAGCGGCTCCGGCGGCGGCGGGTGGGGAATGGGTGATGTGGCAAATCAGGGCTGCTGCGCCAGGGCGATGAGCTGGCGGTAGTTTTCCCGGAAGAACAGCGTGAAGTCCAGCCGATCGCGCAGCATCTGGTCCGGGTCCTTCCAACGTTTGTCCAGCGTGCCCATGAAATCCTTGAGCACATGGGCGACCTCCGCATAGCGCGGGTGCTCCGGCTGCTCGATGATTTCCCGCCACTGCGTCGCCAGCTCCGGCTGCGGCCAGTTCAAGGTCAACGTCGGCGGCATGGCGTCGAAGAGCCGGACCATTTCGTCGTACCGGGGATGATCGCTGTGCGTCGCGAGCACTTCCCACGCGGCCTGCAGTTCCAGATGGATGTCGATCGCCATGGCGTGGGCAATGGGCGCGACCGTGGCGTAATAATTGGGCATCGCCCGGGGGAACGGCTTGGTGATTTCAAACGGCTTGACCTGGTCGGTCCAGTTGGCCATGCCCGCCTGCTGATACAGATCGCGGCGAATGGGCAGCCGGCGCAGTTCAAACTTCACCGGGCCAAACTCCTCCCCCCGCCGGGTCTGCCAGAGCAGTTGCGTTTCCGGGAGCAACAGCCAGCGCACAAACTCCTGCGCCAGTTCCAGGTTGGGCGCGCCGCGCAGGATGGTGATGGGGTCCGCGGTGATGGCGGTGGCGTAGAGCGGATCGACATAGCCCACCCGGTCGCCGCCGATCGCGCCCGCCTGATAGCGGCCATAGAAGTCGATGCACATGCCCGCCGCAGCTTCGCCCGCCGAGACATCCACCGGCACTTTGTTGGCGCTGGAAGTGAAGTACCGGGCATTGGCGAACACCCGCCGCAGCAGCCACCAGCCTTCGGTCCAGCCCTCACGGCGGAGGATGGTGTTGTAGGTCGCCGCCAGCGAGCCGGAGTGGGCGGGATCCGCCAGGGCAATCTGGCTCCGGTAGCGGGGATCGGTCAGGTCGCTCCAGGTTTTCGGCTCGGGCAGATCGAGCATCTGCAGCACATCGCGGTTGTAGACGATGCCGAAGCTGCTGAGCACGACGCCGACCCAGGCGCGATTGCGGTCGTACAGCGGCTCGCCGCCGATGACCGGCTCGGGAAACGTGTGCTCGAAGGCGGCGTCGTCGATCTGCAGCGGCACCACGATGTCGACATGCCGGGTTTGGTCGTCGGTCGTGACCGTGATGCCGCGGGCGATTTTGCCATGCTCGTAGTCGCCGCCGCCAAAGAACAGATCGGCGCCGATGCCGTCGTCCTCCCGACCATCTTCGGCGCGGGCCTGGAAGTCGGCGAGGATCATTTTGCGCAGGTCGCTGGTGCCGCCGCTGCTGCGCCAGTCGAAATGCACCCGGGGCTGGCCGCGCTGCTGGCGGTGCTCATTGAACGCCCGGGAAAACTCGAAGCGAATCTGTTCGTTGTGCGGGCTGATGATCACCAGCGTGGGATCGACGCCGGCGCGCGTGATGACTTCCTGCGGCGGGCGCGCGACAAACGGCACCCCGAGGATGATCCCCAGCAGGCCCAACAGCACCAGGCGCAGCCACCAGTCCTTCAGCATGCGGAGCCTTCCCACGCAACTTGACGTCAACTCATCGCCGCGACACCGGCAACAGGATAGCAGGGGCAGCGACGGTGGTCAGTGGGAAATTGGCTTCTACGAGCCCGAAGCGTCAGCGAGGGAGAAGGCGCTTGGTCGCCAGGGCATCAGGTTGACGCACGGGGTATCCGGTGTTCGCACGCCCTGCCCGTCGCTCACGCTTCCGGCTCGTTGCGGCGAAGGTGAGTCAGGCGGAAGGCAGAAACTCGCGGGCGGCGCGGGCGGCGGCGGCTTCGAGCAGTTCCTCACCGCGGCGCATGGATTCCTCGGCAGGTACATCCGGGGCGATCACCCGGTAAGCCCGCAGGCCGGCGGCAAGCGTGGCGTCGGCATCCTCGGCGGCGCAGCCCACCAGCGCCACCGTGGGCACATTCGCCTGCTGCGCCAGTTGGGCGACGCCCAGGCAGGCTTTGCCGGAGAGCGATTGGCCATCGATGCGGCCTTCGCCGGTGAGGCACAGGGCGCAGCCTGCGACGCGCTGGCGAAAGGCGCTGGCTTCGAGCACCAGGTCGATGCCGCGGGTGAGCTGGGCATTGAGGAAGCCGACCAGCCCCCCCCCCAATCCACCGGCGGCGCCGCTGCCGGGCAGGTTGGCGATATCCCGTCCCAGTTGCTGGTGCAGCAGGCGCGCCAGGTGCGCCAGCCCGGCGTCCAATTCCTGCACTTGTTGAGGAGTCGCCCCTTTTTGCGGGCCATACACCGCTGCCGCGCCGCGTGGGCCGGTCAGTGGATTGGTGACGTCACAGGCGACGACGATGCGGACCTGCGCCAGCCGGGGGTCGAGCGTGGAGCAGTCGAGGCGCGCCAGCGTGGGCAGGTCGCCGCCGGTCAGGGGATGAGTCAACGGTTTGCCGTCGGCGCGGGTGAAGCGTGCCCCCAGCGCCTGCGCCATGCCGATGCCGCCATCGGTGGTGGCGCTGCCGCCGATGCCCAGATAAATGGTGGTGACGTTGGCGTCCAGGGCCGCGCGGAGCAGTTCACCGACGCCATAGGTGGTGGTGCGTTGGGGATTGCGCTGGGCGCGGGGCACCAGCGCCAGCCCTGCAGCAGCCGCCATCTCAATGACGGCACTGTGCGGGTTCGCCGGCCCAAGCAAGCCCCAGGCCGCGTCCACCGGCGCCCCCAACGGGCCGGTGACGGTCGTGCTCCGCGGCTCACCATTCGTCGCCGCCAGCAGGGCATCGACCGTCCCCTCTCCCCCGTCGGCAATCGGGCAGCAATCCACCTGGAGGTCCGGCTGCACCTGCTTGAGCCCGCGCGCCATGGCGGCGGCGGCCTGGCGCGCAGTCATGGATTCCTTGAAGCTGTCGGGAGCACAAATGACGCGGAGAGACGGTGAGGATGCACGCATGGCTGCACTTTATCCGTAGAGCAAGCAACAGGGTAGGGAGCATTCCAAGCTGGCGCCCTCACGCTCCGCGCCAGCGGTTCTTACAGCGGAATGCCGGCGTTCATGACCCAATCCGCCCAAAGAAACCATCCGATAATCTGGTCGATTAGTCCATATATCGATTACCAAGGGTGTCATTGGGCATGGGGATCAGCACGCAGCGTCAGAATAACCTTTGCCGATTTTGCGTTTACAACCGCCGATTCGCCGATATGATATCTGCGGCCCATCGCGCTGCCGCCACGCCTCCCCAAGTAGTTTCAGGGTCTCGTGCTCCAGGCTTTAGAATGCTCAAGCGCGATCACGTCAGCCATGGCTGACTGAAGCAACGCTCAAATCGACCCGGTTGTCGGCACCTTGGGGGGTCCGCGACAGCCGGGTTTTTTTTGTCGTGACCACCCGTCAGGCCTCAATCACCAGTTTTCATCATCTGAATATCACCTATTAAATACCCTTACATCTGCTGTGCAGGGACATACACAGTTACCGATATAGACTTTGCCGAAGGGGTTCGGGGCAGGGAAACCTGCTGAGCAAAGATTCAGACAACCAAGCATCCCTGGTCGTTGAACCTTAACCCGGACCCCCCTGCGACCAGGGATTTTTTCTGCGCCCCCCGCGTCGGCTCGCTTCCGCAGCCGACGTTTTTTTTTGCGCTGTATCCGCAGGCGGCGCGTCACATGACCAGTTGCAGGATTTCATTGGCGACCTGCGCCACGCTCAGCCGGCTGACTTCGACCACGTGATCGGCGACGGCTTCATACACCGGGCCGCGCTGCTTCAGGACGTGTTCGATTTCCGCCACGCCCCCGCCGAGGTTGGTCAGGTTCGGTCGGGTGGCGCTGCTGCGCGTGTCGCCGGCGATCCGGCGGTGCAATTCCGTTGCGTCGGCGTGCAGGTAAATACGCAGGGCGTTGGCGTCCTCAACCGCCTGCCGCGCCCCGGGCTGCATCAGCGTGCCGCCGCCCAGGCCGATCACCACATGATCGCGCCCGCACAGTTCGCGGGTGACTTCCACTTCCATCTCGCGCCAGCGCGACTCCCCATGACGCTGCCAGATTTCCGCGATGGAATCCATCCCGAAACGCTGGCAGGTCAGGTCGTCCACGTCGAAAAATGCCCGCTGGAGTTTGTCGCTCAGCAGGCGACCGACGGATGTCTTGCCGCTGCCACGGTAGCCGATCAGAATCAGATTCATCCGGACGCCTCCATCGCCCTACTCATTCGTGCGCATTCATGTTAACCTGCGGGGACGACCTGCACACCCGGTTCATGGTTTGGCTGGCGTCATGTCTGAATCCGCAAAAGCTCGCTCCGCGCCCGAGGGGCCGCACGAATTACGCCTGCAACGGCTGCGGCAATGGCGGGTGCGTCCGCCGCGCGATGTTTCGCCCCGGTTCATTACGCAGCTCTTTGAACAGCAGATCGCCAAACCCTACCGCCAGTTGCGCGGGCTAGGCGAACTCTGGCCGCAGCTGGTGCCCGCCGACCTCCTGCCGCACACCAGTCTGCAGGCGTTCAATCGCGGCGTGCTGCGCGTCGGCGTGGACAGCAGCGCCCGGCTGTATGAACTGGATCGGCTGCTGCGGCAGGGGCTGCTGCGGCAGCTCATCAGCGCGTATCAGGCGGGCAGTCTGCGCAGCGTCAAACTCGTGCTCGTGCCCGCCAGCGCGGCTGACGCTTCCAGTGCAGCCAACGCCCTCCCCCCGACTGCCGCCTCACCGCCAGCACAGGACGAGTCATGACCCGCATCGGGCTGCTCAGCGATTCTCACGGTCACGCCCCCCGCACCGCCCGCGCGGCACAGGTGCTCGCCGACGCCGGCGCGGAAATGCTCATCCATCTGGGCGACGTCGGAGCCACCGAAGTGCTCGACGCCCTGCTGGTGAACCGAGCTGACCAGACCACCCCCCTGCCCGTCCAGGTGACCTTCGGCAACACCGACTGGAATTACCGCGAATTGGCGTTCCATGCCCGTCGACTGGACCTGACGGTAGGTCACCCCCTGGGCGCCGTCGAGTTGCCCGAAGGCACGCTGGTCTACAGCCATGGCGATCAGCCCCACCTGCTGACCCGGGCCGCCGCGCAAGGGGCACGCTGGCTCTGTCACGGCCACACCCACCTGCAGCGCGATGAACAGCTGGAACAGGGCCATTGGATCAATCCCGGCGCGCTCATGCGCGCCAGCCAATACACCGTCGCCCTGCTCGATACCGCTGCCGATCAGGTGCGATTTTTGCCAATTCCATCCACCTGCTAAGCTAAGGGACTAACCATTACGGCCGACGCCGGCCAAGATGCTCGACCATTTGTACCGCAGAAAGTCAGCAGGGCAATGACCATTCAGCCGCCCCCATCCCCAGCGCTCCCGCCGGTGGCCGTTCGCACCTATGCGCCGGATGATCAACCCGCCGTCTCACGGTTGTACACCGAGGGACTGCTCCAGGGGCAGATTGCGCCCAATGACACCGGCGCGGATATCGACAACATCCAGGCGGCGTATTTCGACGACCCCGCCAACCACTTCTGGGTGGCGGTGGTCGATGGACAGGTCCGCGGGATGATCGGCGTGGCGCGCGAGCATGAACACACCGCCGAAATCCGCCGCCTCCGCGTCGACAAATCCCTGCAGCACACCCCCATTGGTGGGCAATTGCTCGAAATCGCCCTGGAACACTGCAAATCCCACGGCTTCCTTAAAGTGGTGCTCGACACCCGCTTTGACCCCACCGCGGTGCTCGACCTGTTCGACCGCTTCGGCTTCCAGCACACCCGCACCCGCAGCCTCCACCAGAAAGATCTGCTCGAGTTCTATCTCGACCTCTACCGCCAAGCCAAGCCCGACGAGCAGTAAGCGCGGGACCCCACATCCCACCGCTGCCCGGGACGCCTGATCTTCGCGCGGCAGCTATCATTCGGCGCTATGCACGATCAGGCTCATGATGAACTCGATGAGGGCGCGGTCTTCCACCTGGGCGTGGAACTGTTCAACGCCGGCCAGTGGTTTGACGCCCATGAAGCCTGGGAAGACATCTGGGTGCTCGCCAGCGGAGAGCGCAAGCGGTTCTATCAGGGACTGATTCAATGCGCCGTCACGCTCGAACACATCAGCCGGGGCAACCCGCGCGGGGTCCGCAGCGTGTGGGCCAGCTGCCTCCCGAAATTCGACGGCTTGCCTGCGGAGTACCTCGGCGTGCCGGTGACGCAACTGCTGGCGGACATGCGGCACGTGGTGGCGCCGATCCTGAACCTGCCGGCGTCGCGCTTCGATCCGGCTTTGCCCCGGGGACAGGAACTGCCGTTTGATCCCGCGCAGGCGCCGCGCATTGAGCTGACGCACGATCCGTTTGCCCAGCAGTAAAGTCGTCCGCTGCGCCAGTGGACCGGCCAAGGATCAGAACTGCCGTCGGGTGGTGGCGCCCTGGAAGAGCTTGCAGTTCATCTGCAGGCGCAGGTTGGGGCGATTGGGCTGCAGGAAACGTTCGTTGATCCACTGCATGCCCAGGGCCGCCATTTCGTGGATGGGGATTTCGATGGTGGTCAGCGGGCCGCCGATGAGTTCCCGGCCGCGCATCTGGCCGTCGAAACCGATCAACTGGTAATCGCGCGCCGGTTCCAGCCCCAAGGCATGCGCGCCCATGACGAAGCCCACCGCCAGATCATCGCTGGCGCAGAACACCCCCGCCGGCCGATGCGCGAGCTGGGCATACTCCGCCGCCGCCTTGGCGCCGGTGATGGGCGTGTAGTTTTCGGTGTGAATCCGGTGACGGGTGCTCAGCGCCCGTCCGAAGCCCGCCTCGCAGCCGGCTAGCCGTTCGGCACTGGTCTGGTCGTAACCATGCCGACTGGCGCCGGTACGCCCGATGAAGCAGCAGTCGGTCACGCCCACATCCCGGAAATGCCGACCCGCCATCCAGCCGCCGTGGCGGGAGTTGGCGGAAATGAAATCGCAGGTCAGCGCCGGGTCAATGTCCAACTCGGCGGCGGTGCTGATCAGCAGCATGGCGGGACGGTATTGCTGCGTGAAAGCTTCGTCCATCGGCGGATTGATCAGGATCAGCAGATCACTGTCGATGACCCGCGCCACGCAGGCGGGAAAGTCTTCACTGGCGGATTCAAACTGACAACGTGCGCCGGCACGGGCAATGGCGCGCCGGAACAGTTGGGCGAAATGGCTCAGCAGCGGCTCGAGGTTGCCGCACACGATGCCGATGTTCCGCCCGGCGATGCCGAAGGTTGGCAGCGGATCGATCGCCTCCACGCCGTCGCACACCACCGTGCCCAGCGACGGCCGCGCCAGGAGCAACCCTTCCGCCATCAACTGCTGCACCGCGCGCTGGGTGTTGGTCTGTCCCAGGCCCAGCTTCTTCGCCAGGGTTTTGATCGGCGGCAACCGCTGCCCCGGCTTGTAGCGCTTGCCCAGCAACGCGCGGATGCGCTGCCGGGCGCGCTGCTCGGCGGTGACAGGATGAGCGTTGACAGTCGCCACAGGGACTTAAGCATATCATGTTTACGACAAGTTATGCCAATCGACGAAACCAATACTCCATATCGAAATCAACCGTATTATCATATTTAGTAATTATTTATGTATTATTTTAACCGTTCGGAAATGGCATCCAGTTTTGTCATATTGAACTTCATCGCAGCGCGGCATAAGTTGGCCATGAGTTGGTCCACATGGCTTGATTCAAGGCTGGTCAACTTCGCGGAAAGGACCCATGCATGACGCTGACATCTTCACGGCCGAGGAAGTTCAACAGCCTGCCTGGCTTCACGCTGATCGAATTGCTGGTGGTGATTTCCATCATCTCGCTGCTGATCGCCATCCTGTTGCCGGCGCTCGCCAAAGCCCGGCTGCGAGCCCAGCAGATGCAGTGCCTGTCCAATGAACGGCAGACCGGGCTGGCGCTCCTGGGCTACACCACCGATCGCAAGGAAGAACTGCTCGCCACCCGCTTCAATATCGTCAGCGGCGCGGTGCTCGCTCCCGACAACAGCACCGAGGTCGCCCCCGGTGAGCAAGGCGGCCAATGGCTGGACATCCTCTACAGCATTTATCTCAACCGCAGCAACAAGTCGCTGTTGTGTCCCAACCAGGCGTCCCCCGTCAATGGCCTGCAATTGGGCTTCGGGCTCAATGAGTTCGTGATTCATTATGAAACCAACGCCGGCGGTGCGAACCTCGCCGGCGGGGATCGGCCGCATAAGTACTACGAATTTAACAAGCCTTCCCAGAAAGTCTGGCTCGCGGACACCGGCATGCGCAACCATCACACCAATCCGCGGACGCAGATGCAGTACGGCACTTACATCCGGGACCGCGGCTCCGCCAACCGCACCTGGCAGATCGGCATCTCCGGCCGCCATGACATGGGCGTCAACATCTTCTTCTTCGACGGGCACGGCGCTTTGGGCGCTTACGAAGACTATGCCCTGGAAGACAGCAGCTCCACCGGAACCACCGGCATCAACCGGGCCGCCCACTACAGCCCGCAGAATCGCCCTCAGGAACGCCAGTTGGGCTGCGCCAATCACTGAACCCCTGACGGCAGCTTCAGTCCAGCGCAACCCGGTATTCCAGCGCGTCGGCGGTCCAGTCCATCTGCTTGTTCACCCGGAAATCCCGGGCGAACAGGCGCGTCATGTACAGCAGCAGATGGCCGGTGCGCGGGTCCTGGCGGCAGTAGAAGTTGCTCAAGGTCAGATGCGGGCTTTCATCCGGCTGACGATCGTCGATGTTGAAGCAACTCTCGCGGA
Source organism: uncultured Phycisphaeraceae bacterium (assembly GCA_964605235.1). Classification (GTDB taxonomy): domain Bacteria; phylum Planctomycetota; class Phycisphaerae; order Phycisphaerales; family Phycisphaeraceae; genus CAZSBB01. The sequence continues at coordinate 28,537 of CAZSBB010000049.1, read as the reverse complement.
TCACCTGCCCGCGGCGCTGGTCCACTTCCACCAGACACAGCGGATAGCGTGGACTGTTGCCCTGCGCATTCTCCCCACAGATGTTGCCGATCCAGAACAGCCGACCGTCGGCAACCGGAATCAATTGCGAACAGCTTGACGGCGAGAAGAATGGCTGGCCTTGCGTGTCAGTCCACGGCTCGGCGGGGCTCCATGTCATGCCTTCATCCATCGACCGACTGCACCACCGATAGCTGGGCAGTTCCAGGCGTTTGGTGTTGCTGCCGCGCATGACCATCAGCAGCGAGCCGTCCGCCAGACGCGCCAGCGTCGGTTCGATCAACCCGCGCGTGGTGCGCTGCGGATCGCCATCGAGCCGCGCCCCGGCGGTCCAACTCAAGGTGTGGTCGTCGCGCCAGCGGGCGCGCAGCGTCTGGCATGCGGTCCAGGTCAGGCCGCCGGTGGGGTTCCAGTATCGGCCGTGCTCATCCGCGAGCGAAACCTGAATCGGCAGCAGCAGATCGCCATCGGGCAACGGCATGATGCGCTGGCCCAGATCGCCCATCATGCAGCAGTTGGAGCCCACGGTCACGCCCGGCAGATGATGCTTCGCGTTGTAGCCGGGGCCATCGTGAATAATCTGGCGCGGCTCGGTGAACGTAGCGCCGGCGTCGTTGCTGACGGCATACCAGAGCGTCCAGTTGAACATGCCTTCGAGCGGATTGTCCGTGGGCAGCACGCCCTGCGTCCAGACCATGATGCAGCGCTGCGTGCGCGGGTCGATGTCCAACCCGCGCGGATGCAGCCGCCCCACGCCGGCGGGATGATCGAAGCGCATCGGCCAGCGCTGGGGGGCTTCCCATGTGAGGCCGGCGTCGTGCGAACGCGCCAGGAACGCCACTTCGCAAGTGTCGCTGCGCGATTGCTCGGTGGCGATGCGCAGCAGGTGCGTGCCGGTGGGTTCCGTGGCGTAGGCCGCCGCCAGCACCGCGATGCCGGGTTGGGGAGAAGGCACGAACACGCGACGGTCAAGGAGCGTGGGCATGCAGCGCAGCGTAACGCAGCGCGAAGCCGGCAGCCACTTTCCAACGTGCCCCACTGCTGTGCTTCATATGTAAATACAGCAATTTTTCGTACGCCGCAGCGGGACGCGGCTAGACTGCTGGCGGTGCTGATGGTGGTGATTTCATTTCACACGACTGGAGAAGACCTGATGCAAGACGGCGTCAACCGCGAAGTGATCCGACGCAGCCTGGGATGGTTGCTCATGTTGCTCCTGGGCGTGCTGGGCGTAACCCCCAGCCAGGCGGCCGAGACGGTCACGCTGGTGCAGGACGGCGTCAGCCGCACCGCCATTGTGCTGCCCGCCGACGCCGATGCGGAAGCCACCGCCGCCGCCAGCGATCTGCAGGACTACCTGCAGCGCATCAGCGGCGCCCAGATCAGCATTCTCAACGCCACGCCGACGGAGAAGCAGGTCATCCCCATTCTCATCGGCAACGCCGCCGCCGGTGAACTCGATGCCGCCATCGCCGCCGTGAGCAAAGACGAAGCCGCCTTCGCGTTGGTGGTCACGCCGCAGGCGGTGCAACTGCGCGGCAACTCCACTCGGGCCTTGCGTTTTGCCGCGACCGAATTGCTCGAACAACTGGGCGTCCGCTGGTTCCTGCCCGGCCCCATCGGCGAGTGCGTGCCCAGCGCCAAAACCATCGCGCTCAACGTGCAACGCACCATTCAGGCGCCCAGCTTTTACAGCCGGCATCTGCAGGCGGGCATGGGCGTAGACCGTGGCCAGTGGGAAGCCTGGAACGCCCACATGCGCCTGGGCGGCGAGGTGTTTCCCGGGGCCCACGGCATTCCGCCGCTCAACAATCCGAAGGTCAAAAAACAGGTGTTCGAGGAACATCCCGAATACTTCGCGCTCATCAAAGGTGAGCGCAAGCCGCGCCAACTATGCATCTCCAACCCGACGGTGCTGGATATGGCGGTCGCTTACTACCGCGAACGCTGGACGAAACGACCTGATGCTCCGCGGTGGATCGGCATCGGTCCTGATGACGGCGCGGGCTTCTGCGAGTGCGCCAACTGCCGCGCGCTGGATGCCGACGACTGGGACGCCTTTTCGAACGAGGTGTCGGTCACTGATCGCTACATCTGGTTCTTCAACCGGTTCATCGCGGCGTTGGAGCAGGACTACCCCGACCTGCGCATCAGCTTTTATGTCTATCACACGTACATGCGTCCGCCCAAGCGGGAGAAGCCCAGCCCGCGCATCATGCCCGCCCTGGCGCCGATCGCGCTGTGCCGGGTGCATGGGCCGGACAATCCGATCTGCCCGGAAAAGAGCTACGCGATTGACCTGGTGCGCGAATGGGGCAGCCTGCTGCCCACGCTGTTCGACCGCGGCTACTGGTTCAATCTCGCCGACCCCGGCTTCCCCTTCATGATGGTGCATCGCATCCGCCGGCAGATTCCGCGCTGGCACGAAGCGGGCATCAAGGGCTGGCGCGTCGAGTGCCTCAACCACTGGGGCAGCGAGACGCCTTCGCTCTACATCGCCAGCAAACTGATGTGGAACCATGAAGCGGATGTCGACGCCCTGATGGCGGATTACTTCGAGAAATACTACGGCCCCGCCGCCGGCCCGATGGGGCAGTACACGTTGGCGCTGGATGCAACGCTGCGCGATGCGGACCACCACACCGGCTGTTCCTTCGACATGCCGCATTTCTATCCGCAGGCGCTGCGCGACCGGCTGCGCCCGCTGCTGGAGGCCGGCGCCAAGCTCGCCAGTGCGGAGCCGTACGCCACCCGCGTGACCATCACCCGGCAGGCGTTAGACTATCTCGAAGCGTTTCTGACCATGCTTGAAACCCGCAATCGGCACGACTATGCCGGCAGCTTCGCCGCGCTGGGGCGCGTCGATGAATTGCAGAAAACGCTGATGGCGTACGAGCCGGCGATGATCAACCCGCGCTCGTCCCCCAGCTATCTCAAGCGGTTCTTCCGCCTCCCCACGGAGCAGGGTTACAAGCGCACCACTGAGGGCAATGAACTGGCGGCCCCGCTGGCGGACCAGTGGCAGTTCCAGATCGATCCCCTGGAAGTCGGCGAAACGCTGCACTGGTATGACCCCGGCTACACCGGCGGCAACTGGAGCACCCTGCTGACCAGTTCCAGCAGCTGGTCCAACCAGGGACTGCGCTACTACAAGGGCGAAGCGTGGTACCGCCAGAGCGTGGAGATTCCCGCCCGCTTTGCCGGCAAGCGTTTGTTCCTGTGGTTCGGCGGCGTCGATGAGAAGGTCAAGGTGTGGGTCAATGGCCAGGTCGTGGGCATCAGCCACGGCGGCACCTTCCAGCCCTTCGAGTTCGACGCCACGCAAGCCGTCAAAGCCGGGCAGAGCAACACGGTCATCGTGCGGCTGATCAACAAAGCCGTCAACGAACTGGGCACCGGCGGCATCGTCGCCCCGGTCATGTTCTACGCGCCCGCCGGCGGCGCGGACGCCAAGATCGAAAACATCCGTCCCCTGGGTGAGACTTTCCCATGATGCAGCGGTGGTTGGCAACAGCGATAGTCCTGTGGTGTGGGTATCTGCCGGCTCAGGCGGCGTCAATGGTGAACCTGGCGCAAGCAGGTCAGGCGAAACTGAACATCGCGCATCGCCCCGACGCCGACGCGGTGATCGTTCAGGCAGCACAGGCGCTGGCGCAAAAGTTGGGCGCGCTGGGCGGCTGCACTTTCAAGGTGGAACCCGGCAACGACGCTCCGGGCATCACGCTGGGTTTGTTCGCCGAGCATCCGCAAGTCACCTTGCCCCGCGCGGTGGACCATGCTGATCCTTTCCAGCGTGAGATCTATCTGTTGCGCAGCACGCCAACGGGACTGTACGTGCTGGGCGCGACGCCGCTGGCGGTGCAGCATGGCGTGTGGGATCTGCTGCAGCGGCTGGGGTATCGCCAGTTTTTCCCGGGGGAAACGTGGGAAGTGCTGCCCCCCGCCGGCGATCTGGCGCTGAGCGTGGACGCCTTCGAAGTGCCCGACTACCACTCCCGCCGCATCTGGTACGGCTACGGCACCTGGCCCTTCAATCGCCCCGACTACAACGACTGGTGCGTCAAGAACCGCATGGTCGGCGGGTTCGGCCTGAACACCGGGCACGCCTACGACAACATCATGCATCGCAATGAGGCGGTCTTCGCTGCGCATCCCGAATACACCGCGCTGCGCAAAGGCGAACGCGGCGGCAGCAAGCTGTGCATCTCCAACCCGCAGCTCCGGCAACTGTGCATCGACTTCTATCGCAGTGAACTCGCCAAGCGCCCGGACCTGGAATGCATCTCCGTCGAACCCAGCGACGGCGCCGGCTGGTGCGAGTGCGAGCCATGCCAGGCGCTCGGCTCGCCCAGCGATCGCGCGGTGCTGCTGGCGAACACCATCCTGGAAGGTCTGACCGACGAGAATCCCCACCTGTACGCGGGCATGTACGCCTACGCTTTCCATGCCCAGGCGCCGCAGCGGGTCAAGCCTCACCCGCGTTTGATTGTCAGCGTCGCCACCGCTTTTTTGCAGGGCCGCACCACCGAGGGCAATCTCGCCGACTGGCAGGCCGCCGGCACGCAGTCGTTCGGCATTCGCGAGTATTACGACGTGAACACGTGGAGCCGGAACCTGCCCGGCTCAGCACGTGGCACGCGCCCGGACTACCTTGCCGACAGCATTCGCAAGTTTCACCAGCTCGGCGCGCGGTTTATGTCTGCGGAGTCGGGCGAAAGCTGGGGCCCCAACGGTCTGGGCTACTACCTGGCGTCGCGCTGCCTGTGGGATGTCGATGAAGCCGATCGCCGCGCGGAGATTCGTCAGGACTTCATCACCCGCGCCTTTGGCGCTGCGGCCGGGCCCATGGCGCGGTACTACACATTGATCGACGGCGGCAACCGTCCGCGTTTGAGCTCGGACCTGCTGGGCCGGATGTACCGTGATCTGCAGGAAGGCTATCAACTGGCGGCCGACCAGCCGGCGGTGCTGGCGCGGCTCGACCATCTGCTGGGTTACACCCGCTATGTCGAGTTGTACCTCGCCTACGCAGCGGCCGGTGGTGAAGCCCGGCAGGCGGCGTTTGAGGAAGTCATCAAGCATGCTTACCGCATCGGCCGGACGCAGATGATCCACAGCTATGCCGCCTACCGCGACATCGACAACCGCGATAAGAGCGTGATCCTCGCGCCCGATGAGAAGTTCAACATCCCCGAGGACAAGAACCCGCTCAAGGTCACCACGCCGTTCACCCGTGAGGAATGGCAAGGCATCCTGCAGGCGGGCGTGGCCGGCAACCCGCTGCTGGCGTTCACCCCGCGCAGCTATGACGAGGATTTCGTCCCCGCCAAGGTCAACAATCCCGGCAACTGGCCGGCGCTGCTGTCGGCGTACGCCACCCGGGGGCGGGCGCGCTACTACCTGTGGCTCGACGAGCCCGGCCCGGTCAAACTGAAAGTGACCGCCGGCGTCATCTATACCAACCATGGGCCAGCCGAAGTGGAATTGCACGCAGCCGACAATGAACTGCTGGAACCCGTCGCCACCGCCCAGGTGGACCCGGACCGCGCGGAGCATGATGTCACGCTGACCTCGCGCTATCGCGGCCTGCACACGCTGCTGGTTTCCGATCACGGCGCGGGGACGAAGGTATGGATCGATCCGCTCCTGCCGGTCGCCATGGATGTCAGCCCGGAGAAGAGCCACTCCATGAGCGGACGCTGGGCCGGCTACGTGTATGTGCCGCGCGGCACGCAAGTCATCGGCGGCTACTACAACACCGCCGACGGCTTGATGACCAACCACGACATCTCCGTACGCCAGCAGTTCCCGCGCGGCAAGGACTACTTCAGCATCACCGTGCCCGCCGGCTCCGACGACACGCTCTGGCAAGTCCAGAAACTCGCCGGCTCCCTGGAGTTCCTCAACATCCCTCCGCTGCTCTTCCGCGATCCAACCAAAGTCTTCCTGCCCAGCGAACTGGTGAACTCCGCCCCCAGGTAATCTCGCCTCAACCCGGCTTGATCGCTCTGCATTCATCCGTGTTCATCGGTGGCGAAAGCAGCGCCACTTGACCACCCCTTGCCGCATGGTGCAGCAACAGGCGATGGTCTACCATACGCCCCATGGCCCGCTTTTCCGTCATTGTGTGCTGCGCCAACAACGCCGACACGCTCGAGCCCGCGCTCCAGAGCGTGCAGTGGGCGGATGAGCTGATCGTGGTGGATTCCGGCTCCACGGACGCCACGCCGCAGATCGCCCAGCAGTATGCCCACCGCTACGTGGTCGAGCCCTGGCGCGGGCATTCCGAGCAGAAACGCTTTGCCGCCGAGCTGGGCGCCCATGACTGGATTTTCTTCCTCGACAGCGATGAGGAATGCTCACCCGAACTGGCGGCGGAATTGCAGGCGCTCACCGAAGCGGAGCTGGAGCGCTGCGACCTGCTGCTGGTGCCGCGCGAGAATTATGTGCTCAGCCGCCGGGTGCGCAGTTGGTGGCCTGACCATCTGACCCGCATTTTCCACCGCCGCCGCTGCGTGTGGTCCGGGCAGGTGCTGCACGACACCCGCGCTCCATCCGCCCCGGATCGAGTGCGCAAGCTGCGCGGCTGGCTGATCCACAAACGCCACAGCGCCGCGGGGTTCAGCGACTATTTCAGCGGCAAACGGCTGGACGATCGCCTGCTGGCGGTGGCGTGGGAGATGCACCAGCGCGGCAAGCGCTGCCATTGGTGGGACCTGCTGTTTCGCCCCTGGCTGAGCTTCCTCAAGTTCTACTTCATCAAGCGCGGCTTCCTCGACGGCGGCTTCGGTTTCCTGATGGCGCAGAAGTCGGCGGTCAGCACTCAACTGAAGTATGCCGCGCTCTGGGCGGTGCAGCATGATGTGGCGTCCCGCCGGCAGGCGCAGGAGCGCACCATCGCGCGGTGAATTTTCACTGTGGACTGACCGCCATTTGTGGCACAATGCGATTTCACAGGCAACGATCCCGCTCCGGCGCCGGTGTGTCGCGCAGCGGGTGGTCACAACAAAGCAGTGCCCATGAAAGCCAATGCGGTGCGGTCCTTGCGGCGGAAGCTGGCGGCGGATGAGCCGGTCTACGGCTTGTGGGTCACGCTGGAGTCGGCGAGCATCACCGAGATGGCGGTCGCGCTGGGGCTCGACTGGGTGGTGATCGACGCCGAGCATGGCCATCTGGATTGGAAGGAGATCGTCGAACACCTGCGTGCCACCGTGCGCAGCGACACCGTCGCGCTGGTGCGCGTCGCGGAGCTGAACATCAGCCTGATCAAGCGGGCCCTGGACCTGGGCGCCGATGGCGTGGTGGTGCCGTGGATCGAATCCCCCGCCCAGTTGCAGGAGATGGTGCGTTTTTGCCATTACCCGCCGCACGGCGTGCGCGGCATCGGCGCCGAGCGCGCCACCTGCTGGGGCCAGTGCTTCACCGAGCACGTCGAGGAAGCCGGCGAGCATGTGCTGGTGGTGCCGATGATCGAATCCGTGCGCGGGGGCCGGGCGATTGCCGACCTGCTGACCGTCGACGGCGTGGAGTTGTACCTGTTCGGCCCGGCGGATTACTCGGCGACCGCCGGGTTTGCCGGGCAATGGGAAGGCCCCGGCGTGGCGGAGCAGATTCTCGCCGCCAAGGACGCCATTCGTGCCGCCGGTCGGCACTGCGGCGTCATCGCCACCAGCGATGCCAACCTCGCCCAGCGCCGGGAGCAGGGCTTCCTCGCGTTGGGGCTGGGGCTCGATGGCGGATTGCTGCTGCGCAGCCTGCGCGGCGCGCTGGCGTCCGTCGGGCGCGACCGCCGCATCAAACCCGGCTTCGTGCTCGAATCCGATCCCGTCAAGCCTGCGCCCATGGAGCGTCCCCCGCAATCCATGCGCCCCGATCGCCCGGAAGTAATGAACCCGCGCGGCAGCGGCCCGGTCATCGAAATCGCCCGCGGTGTGCACTTCGAATGCCTGGTGGGTCAGTATAATCAGGCACGCCAACTGACCACCGGGCTGGTGACCATCGAACCCGGCGCGGTCCTGCCCTACCATCGCCACACCTTCGCCGAGTCCGTCACGCCGCTGTCAGGCTCGGTCGCGTTTGACGTCGAAGGTCGGCGTTACCAGTTAGGTCCGCTGGACAACATCACCCTGCCGGCGGGCGTGGCGCACCAGGTCCATGGCCCGGATCGCGGTGAGCCGGCGCTGCTGCATGTGGCGATGGCGACCGCTCAGCCGGCGCGTGAACTGGTCGATCGCTTCTTCTCCTGGCGTTTGATGCCCGAAGACAGCACCGGCACGCCGGGCGCGGAGCGCGTCACGAAGCACGCCACCGCCAGACGTTTCGAGGCGGGCCCCAACGCCACCTTCATCGACTTCTTCAACGAAAAGCTGCTGCCCGGCTGCAACATCGGGATGAGCGGAGGCTACGGCCTGTTCGGGCCGCGCGGCCGACTGCCGGCGCACCTGCATGACTTTGATGAATCCATCTGCATCGTGCAGGGCCGCGCCACCTGCATCGTCGAAGGTCGGCAGTACGAAATGAGTGACCTGAGCACCGCGCTGCAGCCGCGCGGGCGCGTGCATTACTTCATCAACCTGACCCAGCAGCCCATGGCGATGATCTGGGTTTACGCCGGCCCGATGCCTGAACGGCTGGTGGTGGAAGAACGCTGCGCCACCGTGGAGGGCGATCCCTGGCGCCCGGAAAACGAGGTGCGTCGATGACCACTGTCGCTCGTCCTTTCACCGTGGCGTTGACCGGCGATTTTTACGACAGCGTCGGTCGGCCGCGCTATCGTGACCTGGGTTTGTCGCTGCTCAAGCCGCACGCCCACATCACGCACAAGGTGTTTGCCGAGCATCGCCCGGAGATTGCCGCGGAGCAATTGGCGGGCGCTCAGGGCGTGATCGTGCTGACGCCCAAGGTCACCGCCGCCAGTGTTGCCAGCGCCGACGATCTGCTGGTGATCGCGCGGTTCGGGGTCGGCTATGACGCCGTGGATGTCGCCGCCTGCACCGCCGCCGACGTGCTGGTGACCATCACCACCGGGGCGGTGGATCGCTCGGTCGCCGAGGCGGTGGTCGGCTGGATGATTGCCCTGACGCATCATGTGCGGGTTAAGGATCGGCTGGTGCGCGCCGGCCAGTGGGACCAGCGTTCGCAATACATGGGCTGCGAGCTGCGCGACCGCACGCTGGGACTGGTCGGCTTAGGCGGCATCGCCCGCGCGGTGGTGCGGCTGCTGGCGCCATTCGGGCTGCGGCAGGTGCTGGCGTTCGATCCCTTCGTTCCGCCATCTGTTGCCGCGGAGCTGGGCGTGAAGCTGGTGGAACTGGATGACCTGATGACCCGCAGCGACTTCGTCTCGGTGCATTGTCCGCTCAACGACCAGACGCGCGGGCTGCTCGATGCCCGGCGGCTGGCGCTGCTGCCGCCAACCAGCTATCTCATCAACACGGCGCGCGGCGGAATCGTGGACGAGGACGCGCTGTTTGCCGCCCTGTCGACGGGACGGCTGGCGGGCGCGGCGCTGGACTGCTTCGCCCAGGAGCCGGTGACCCAGCCGCACCGTTTTGGTGAATTGGACAACGTACTGCTGGCGCCGCACAGCATCGCCTGGACGGACGAGCTGTTCCGCGACATCGGCGAGGCGGCGTGCCAGACCATGGTGGACCTGTCTGCCGGGCGTCGGCCGCGCGGGGCGGTGAATCCAAAGGTGTTCGACCAGCCGGGATTCCTGGCGAAATGGCGGCGACTGGTTGGGCCCCACGCCGGTTGAGTCAACACAGGAGCGCACGGCATGACGCAAGAGCACGCGGCGCCAGCGAGCGGTGGACGGTTGCGCGGCATGACCGCATGGATCAGCGGCGCCAGCTCCGGCATCGGTGAAGCGACTGCGCTGCTGATGGCTCAGCAGGGCGCGGCCGTGGCGGTGGTCGCCAACGATGCGCCCGGATGTGAGCGTGTCGCCCGCGCCATCACCGACGCCGGCGGACAAGCCCTCGCGCTGACCTGCGATGTCGCGGATGAACAGCAGGTGCGTGCGTCAATCGACCGTGCTGCCCAGACGCTGGGCGGACTGCAGATTCTGGTCAACAACGCCGGCATTGTGGACGTCTGCCCGCTGCATGAGAGCACGCGCGCGAGCTGGGATCGGCTGATGGCGATCAACGTCAGCTCCATCTTCTTTGCCGTGAAACACGGGCTCCCGCACCTGCGCCGCCACGCCCGCAGCTATGTGGTCAACGTCGGCTCCATCAGCAGTCTGGTCGGCCAGGCGTCGACGCCGGCATACACCACGTCCAAGCACGCGGTGCTGGGGCTGACGCGCTCGATTGCATTGGACTATGCCGCCGACGGGCTGCGCTGCAACTGCGTGTGTCCAGGCATCACCGACACGCCGATGCTGCGGCATCATCTGCGTGCCACGGGTGATGAGGAAGCGGCGCTGCGGCAACGCCTGCAGCGCGTGTGCATGGGCGTGGCGCTCTCGCCGCGCGATGTCGCCCGGAGCATTGTCTACCTGTCCTGTGAAGACTCGGCGGGCATCACCGGCACGTCGCTGGTGATCGACTGCGGCTACCTTTCGGCCGCCGAGTGGAACCACCCCGGCCACACCCGTTTCATGGAGGCCCCATGAGCCAGCGCTTTGCCTGTGCCGACTTCACCTTCCCCCTGCTGACCCACGCTCAGGCGCTGCGGCTGATCGCCCTGCTGGAATTCGACGGCGTGGACCTGGGACTGTTTGAAGGACGCTCGCACCTGTGGCCCTCGCGCCAGTTCCAACGCACTGCCGTGAACGCGAAAGCGTTGCGCAAGCAACTGGATGACCTGAACCTCCGGCCGGCGGATGTGTTCCTGCAGATGAATCCTGACTTCGTGCCGTACGCCATCAACCATCCTCAGGCGGCGCGGCGGCGTAAAGCGCGCCATTGGTTTCAATGCACGCTGGAGTATGCCGTGGCATTGGGCTGCGCGCATGTGACCACGCTGCCGGGCGTGCGTTTTGCGGAGGAAACGCTGGCGACATCGCGCGGCCGAGCGGCGGAGGAACTTGCCTGGCGCGTTGAGCAGGCGCAGGCGGCAGGCGTGGTGTTTGCGGTGGAAGCCCACGTCGGCTCGATCGCGCCTCTGCCCCGGGCAGCGTTGGACCTGGTGCAGCGCGTGCCGGGCCTGACCCTGACCCTCGACTACACGCACTTCACCCGGCGCGGCTTGCCGGATGCGGCAGTTGAGCCGCTGATTCCCTACGCCAGTCACTTCCACGCCCGCGGCGCCCGCAAGGGACGTTTGCAGACGGCGGTCAAGGACAATGTCATCGACTACCCGCGCGTGCTGCGTCGGCTGCGACAGGCGAAGTATCGCGGGTGGATCGGCGTCGAGTATGTGTGGATCGACTGGGAACACTGCAACGAGTGCGACAACCTGTCGGAAACCATCCTGCTGCGCGACCTGCTGCGGCGGGCTTCCTGACCGCGCCGCAATTTCGCAACCACCGCCCAGCGCAATTCTCATTTGCGTGACAGCGCGGTGGGGATGATGATTCCCGACCTCTGGTGCTGACCACCCGAGTCGGAGAATGAGCCATGGGCATGTCGTTGCTGTTGTTGGCGCTCGGCTTGGCGCTGCTGTATCTGGGCGGTGAAGGCCTGGTGCGCGGGGCGTCCGGTTTGGCGCTGCGCTGCGGGCTGACGCCGCTGGCGGTGGGGCTGACGGTTGTGGCGTTCGGCACCAGCGCCCCGGAACTGGTGGTCAGCAGCGACGCCGCCTGGCGCGGGCTGGGCGACGTGGCGCTGGGCAATGTGATCGGCTCGAACATCGGCAACATCGCCCTGATCCTGGCGCTGACCGCCCTGCTGCGGCCGGTGACCACCCACCTGCAACTGCTGCGCTTCGACGTGCCGGTCATGATCGGGGCGGCGCTCCTGCTGGCGGTGCTGCTGCTGGATCGACAGGTGGGGCAAGTCGACGGCCTGCTGCTGCTGCTGGGCATCGTCGCCTACACCGCATGGGTGCTGCGGGCGGCGCGGAAGGAAGCCCAGGCGGTGCAAGTGGAGTTCGCCCAGGGCGTGCCGCATGCTCCACGCCCGCTGTGGCTGCTGCTGGGTTTGACCCTGGCAGGCCTGGCGCTGCTGGTGGTGGGCGGCCGGGTGTTCGTGGACGCCGCCGTCAAGCTGGCGCAGCTCTGGGGCGTCAGCGATGCCGTGATCGGTCTGACCATTGTCGCGGTGGGCACCAGTCTGCCCGAGCTGGCGGCGAGTCTGGTCGCGGTGCTGCGCAAAGAGAGCGATATGGCGGTGGGCAACATCGTCGGCTCCAACATCTTCAACGTGCTGGGCATCCTGGGCGTCAGTAGCCTGGTGCGACCCCTGGAGGCGATCAACATCGGCGTCACCGACCTGCTGGTGATGATCGGCCTGAGCGTCAGCCTCTACCCCATGCTGGTCACGCAGCACCGCCTGACCCGCGGCGAAGGCGCTGTCCTGCTGGGCGTTTATGCGGCTTATGTGGTGATGCTCGTGCAACGCTGAGCCGCGCCCCATCGGAAATCTGCCGCCGGGCATCGACGCCGCAGCTACTGTGCCCTACTATGTAGGCATGTTGCGACTGCTGTGCTGGGCCATTGCGACACTCCCGCTGCTGACGGCCGCTTCCGTTGCGCGCGCCGACGCCTGCTGTCCGCAAAAGGCGCCCGCCCACGCGGCGCTCCAGCACGCCGTTGTCGTGGCAACGCCAGGTGTTGCCGCCCCGTGCGGGTGTTGTCCGCGCGACGTGCCGGGCAATCCCCGCACCTGTGCCAGTTGCAAGGGCTGCTGTTTCAGCGTTCAGGCGCTGCCCGCCAGCTGCTCTGTGATGGTTCAGCGACTGATCGCCAGCCGATTGCCGTCGACCCATGCGCGGGCGTTGCCATCCACCTCCCAGCATCCTCCCGACCGCCCTCCCCAGTAACCCGATTGCAGTGTGAACATGTGTGTGTGCTGCTTGTGCCGCCGGCGCGAGCGGTATTGGTTCGCCTGACACTCGGGAGTACTGTGCATGCCCCCTACCTCATTGACCGATCCTTCACCCGGCTCGTCGGCCGCAGGTGCCGCGCCACGACATCCCTGGCGCGTCATGGTGCTGCCGGGTGCCGTGATCCTGGCGCTGGTGCTGCTGACCATCAGCCCGCTCTGGGAAGTGATGCAACCGATACCGCTGGTTCAGGTGCGACCAGCCGTGGCGTTGGCGCAGGATGCTGCCCCCCGCGGCATGGCGGCAACATTGCCGTCGGGGCGCACCGTGCAAGCCCCGGGCTGGCTGGAGCCGGACCCTTACTACATTGCCGCCGCCGCGCTCGCCGATGGAACGGTGCAGGCGATTCACGCGCTCGAGGGCGAGCAGGTCGTAGCCGGCGCGGTGGTGGCGGAGCTTGTTCCCGACGACGCCCAACTGGCGCTGACCCTGGCGCAAGCGCAAATGCATGATGCCCAGGCGCGTTTGCAGGCAGCGCAGGTGAGGCAGCGCTCGGCGCAGCGCGACTGGGACCATCCGGTTGAGCGACGCCGCGCGGTGGAAACCACAGCAGCCCAGTTGGCACAAGCGCAAGGGGAACTGGCGCAGCAACCGGCCATGGTCGAACAGGAAACGGCGCTGCTGGAACGCTGGCGTCAGGAGCTGGCGCGGCTGCAGGTCGCCCATGAGCAGGGCGCCGCCAATGAACGCGAACGCCTGATCCTGCAGCAACAGGTTGAAGCCCAGGCCGCGGCGGTCAAGGTGATGCAGCAACGTCAGCCGGTGCTTACCGCCAAAGTCCGGCAGTTGGAAGCGGAACTGGCCGCCGCCCGGGAGAATGCCCAGTTGCGCATCGACGAACGCCGCGCGCTGGACCTGGCGACCGCAGAGCTTGCCCAGGCCAATGCCCAGGTCGAACGCGCCGGCGCTGAGCTGGCGATCGCTCAGCTGCGCCGGCAGCGCATGACCATCACCGCTCCCATCACCGGCTACGTGATGCGCCGGCTCAAAGCCCCCGGCGACAAGGTCATGCTCGGCATGGATGATCCGCACTCGGCGCATCTGCTGCATTTGTACGATCCCGCCCGGATGCAGGTGCGGGTCGATGTGCCGCTGGCGGATGCGGCGCTGGTGCGGGTGGGGCAGACCTGTCAGGTCATTGTCGAAGTGCTGCCCGAGCGGGTGTTCCAGGGCGAGGTCACGCGCATCACCCATGCCGCGGACCTGCAGAAGAACACGCTGCAGGTGAAAGTGCGGGTGGTCGATCCCGATCCGGCTTTGCGGCCGGAGATGCTCACCCGAGTCAAGTTTCTGGTGACGCAGGCTCCTGCGGCTGGGGCGGCGGCGGCGGCGTTGACCGGCGCTCCCTGGCGCATCGACCGGCGTTGTCTGCACGATGGCCAGGTCTGGGCCGTGCGCCAGCGGCGCGGCGTGCAGGGCCAGGTGATCCCGCTGCCGGTCGAGCCGGGAACGGTCGAGGGCGATCTGCTGCAGGTGCGCGGCGAGTTGCGTCCGGGCGAATTGCTGGTGCTAGACCCGGCTGGCCTGCAACCCCACCAGTCGGTGCGCATGCAATGGAATGCCTCCGCGGAGGGCCAGTCATGAGCATGATCGTCACCCGACAACTGGTCCGGGAGTACCGCAAAGGCCCCACGGTGATTCGGCCGCTCGATGGCGTCGACCTGACGGTGCAGCGTGGTGAATTCCTCACGCTGATGGGGCCCAGCGGCAGCGGCAAAACCACGTTGCTCAATCTCATCGCCGGCATCGACCATCCCACCGAAGGTTCCCTGTGCATCGACGGCGTGGAACTGGGGGCGTTGTCGCGCAACCAACTGGCGGCATGGCGGGCGCGGCAGGTGGGCTACATCTTTCAGCTTTACAACCTTGTGCCGGTACTGACCGCCTACGAGAACGTCGAACTGCCGCTGCTGCTGCAGCCACTCACCCGCCGGCAACGCCAGTCGCGCGTGCTGGCGGCCCTGGACCGGGTGGGCATCGCCGACCGCCAGGACCATTACCCGCGCCAGCTTTCGGGCGGACAGG
Source organism: uncultured Phycisphaeraceae bacterium (assembly GCA_964605235.1). Lineage (GTDB taxonomy): Bacteria > Planctomycetota > Phycisphaerae > Phycisphaerales > Phycisphaeraceae > CAZSBB01. The sequence continues at coordinate 13,483 of CAZSBB010000049.1, read as the reverse complement.
AGCAGCGGGTCGCCATTGCCCGCGCCATCGTCACTGAACCGGCGCTGCTGGTCGCCGACGAACCCACCGGCGATCTGGACAAACCCGCCGCCCGTGCCATTCTGCAACTGCTGGCGGAGCTCAACGAACAGCAGCAGCGCACCATCCTGATGGTGACGCACGATCCGCAGGCAGCGGCGTATGCCCGGCGGACACTGCATCTGGACAAAGGCAAGCTGGTGCGCGACTTCACCACCGCCGCGCCCGCGGAAGCCCAACCACTGGAGGTTGCGCCATGAGCCTGTTGCGCTATGGACCCCTGGTGCTCAAACAGGTGCTGCGGCAGCGCGGCCGGACGCTGCTGACCGCCGCCGGCATCGCCATCGCCATGTTCCTCTTCACCCTCGTGCAGGCGCTGCAGGCGGGCGTGCGCACGGCGACCGAGCAGACCGCCGGCGACACCACGCTGGTGGTCTATCGACAGAGCCGCTTTTGCCCCGCCACCAGCGAGCTGCCCGAAGATTATGGTCCACGCATCGCCAAACTCCCGGGCGTCGCGGCGGTCACGCCCATGAAGATCGTCGTCACCAACTGCCGCACCAGTCTGGATGTGGTGACTTTCCGCGGGGTGCCGAAAGAAGCATTCCTCGCTCAGCGCGGCCCGGCTCTGCAGTTGCTCGAAGGTTCACTGGACGACTGGCGGCGGCGCACCGATGCGGCGCTGGTCGGCCAGACACTCGCAAAACGGCGCGGGTTGCGTCCGGGCATGACGTTCGATGCGGCGGGCATCACCGTCTATGTGGCGGGCGTCTTCACCAGCGACGATCCCCAGGATCAGAATGTGGCGTACACCGCACTGCCGTTCGTGCAACTGGCGGGGCGCGATCGGCTGGGCGTGGTCACACAGTTCAACATCCAGGTGACGGAACCGGCGCAGCTGGGACCGGTCGCCCAGGCGATCGATCAATTGTTCGCCAATGCGCAGGATCCCACCAGCACGTTCACCGAGAAGGCGTTTGTCGCCCGGATCGCCGACGACGTGGTGGAACTGGTGGGCTTTGCCCGCTGGCTGGGGGTGGGCTGTCTGGCGGCGGTGCTGGCGCTGGTGGGCAATTCCATCATGCTGGGGGTGCAAAGCCGGGTGATGGAACACGCCGTGCTGCAGACGCTCGGATACAGCAGCCGGCTGGTGGCGGGGCTGATCGTCGCGGAAGGCGCCTTGCTGGCGCTGCTGGGGGGGTTCCTGGGAGCGAGTCTGGCGCTGGCGGCGGCGCATTGGAGCAACGTGGCGTTGTCGGTCGAAGGCTTGTCGATCCCCGTCCACGCTGAGCCGGCGCTGCTGGCGACGGGCCTGCTGGTGTGCGGCGGACTGGGCGTGCTGGCGGGACTGGCGCCGGCGTGGCAGGCGGCGCGGCGTCCCATCGCCGCTTGCTTCCGTGCGGTGTAGGACCAAGCCCTGCTGTTGGTTGGAGCACTGAACAGATCATGCGTCAACTACCGTTTGAATACGCACTACGCAACCTGGGCCGCAGTCGGCTGCGGCTGGCGGCGCTGCTGACCGGCGGGGTGTTGGTGACCCTGCTGGGGCTGACCGCCGGCGGTTTTGTGCGCGGCATGCAGCGCACGCTCGTGCAACCCGAGCCGTTGCATGAGAACGTGATCATCCTGGGCGCCGGCAGCGAGGAAGCGATCGAGCGTTCTCAGATCGGCGCGGCGGTGGAGGGCATTCTGGCCGCCAGTGTGCGGCAGGTGCGGGCGGTCGGTCCGGTCGCGCTGGTTTCGCCGGAGATTCACGCCGCCTTGCCGGTGAAAGCCGACGCCGCCAGCGCGGTGGAGTTGCCCGCGGTGATGCGGGGGGTCACCGAGCGGGCGCTGCTGGTGCATCCCCAGGTGGAGTTGACCGCAGGACGCTGGCCTGGCCCCGGGGCGGATGAACTGCTGGTGGGCGCGCTGGCGCATGTGCGTCTGGGGGTGCAGGCGGCGCGGCTGGAAGTGGGCCAGACGCTGTATTTTCATGGGCGTGACTGGACCATTGTCGGACGTTTCCAGGCCCCCGGCTCCGTGCAGGAGGCGGAAATCTGGCTGCCCTTGACCGATCTGCAGATCGCCACGCGGCGGGAGGCTTCGCTCTCGTGCGTGATCGTGAGCGTCGAACCAGGTGGTTATGGGGAACTGGACCTGCTGGCGAAAAGCCGGCTGGACCTGGAGATCGCCGCCGTGCGGGAGGCCGACTACTACCGCGGGCTGGCGCGGTTCTACCAACCGATCCGTCTGCTGGTGGTGGTGACGGCGACGCTGGTGGCGCTGGGGGGAATCCTCGGCGGGCTGAACACCATGTACGCGGCCTTCGCGGCGCGGGTGCGCGAAGTGGGCATGCTGCAGGCTTTGGGCTTCTCCCGCCGGGCGGTGGTGCTGAGCCTGACGGAGGAGTCAGTCTTCGCCGCCAGCATCGGCGCGTTGGTGGGGCTGGTGCTGGGCCGTTGGCTGCTGTCGGATGTGGCGGTGCGCTTCTCGATGGGCGCCTTCGCGCTGGTGCTTGACGCTCCGGTGCAATTGGCGGCGGTGGGCAGCGCCCTGCTCGTGGGCGTCATTGGCGCCGTACCGCCGGCTCTGCGTTGCCTGCGCCTGCCGATCACCGAAGCCCTCAAATCATTCTGACCCATTGTTCAACTTGAAAGGAGCTGATTTCATGCGAAAGCTGACCATCTGGACCGTTCTCATGCCGATGCTGGCATTGCTGGCTGGGGGTTGCGACCGAGCGCCCGAAGCAGAGCACGCCGGCCCTGCCCCGGCGTGGCTCAGCGCCCAACCGCTGACCGGCGCGGTGGAGATCACCGACGCCAAAGCCACCGTGCAGGCGGGCGACACGGTCACCCTGCGGGGTCGCATCGGGGGCAGACGCGATCCCATCAGTGCCGCTCAGGGCACGCTGGTGCTGGTCGACCCCTCCCTGCCCAGTTGCGCCGACACCCCCGGCGACAACTGTCCCACGCCCTGGGATTACTGTTGCGAACCACGTGATATTCTGCAGGCCCGGAGCGCCACGGTGCAACTGGTCGATGCTCAGGGAGCGCCCGTGGCGATTCCCGAGGGCCTGCTCAAACCGTTGGATGAGGTGGTGGTGCAAGGCACCGCCGGGCCCCGACCTGACGCGGCTGTGCTGTTGATCCGCGCCACCTTGCTGCACCGAAAGGCGAGCAAGTGAACTTCCGGCTGCGCGCCGGCCGGGGCGAAGCTCACTTCAGCGGGCATCCTGAGCAGACGCCAGGAAACCCGCCTGGCGCAGCAGATCCGTCGTCACCCCGCCGGCTGCGGACGACTTGCCTGCCGCGCCGGGCAGCATGTTTTCCAGATAATGCACGATGGTCTTGCTGAGCACGTCGGCTTCGAGGTTGACCGGAGCGCCAGCGCGCAGCTCGCCGAGGGTGGTGATTTCCAGCGTGGTGGGAATGACCGCCACTTCGATCTCGCACTGTGCCGGGCGCACAGCCGCGAGGGTCATGCTCACGCCGTCGAGCGCGACCGAGCCTTTGGGAATCATGTAGCGCATCAGGTCCTGGGGTACGCCGATGGCGATGCGCCAGTCGTCGCCTTCCTGCACGCGGGTGACTTTGCCCGTGCCATCGACATGGCCCTGCACGAAGTGGCCGCCCAGACTGGTGCCGGCGGTCAGTGAGGATTCCAGATTGATCCGCTGCCCGACCTGCACCGCGCCCAGACGCGACTTGGCGAGCGTTTCGTGGATCACATCGAAGCTGAGGATGCCCGGCTGGGGATTCACCAGCGTCAGGCAGACGCCCGAGACGCACACGCTGTCGCCGGCGGCAAACTCGCCATGCCGGGGACGCCAGGCGCCGATGTCGATGCGCAGCCGTTTGCCGGCCGGTTGGGGGTCCAGAGCCGCGACGCGGCCCGCCGTTTCCACAATGCCAGTGAACATAATGCCGCCAGTGTAGGGCAAGGGCGCGCGTTGTGTCCTGCTCCGGTGTGTTGGTAAGATGTCGGGCTTTCCACGCACGCCCCTGATGAAGAAGGATCGGTCCCCCATGCAGAAGCGTTCCCACACCTGTGGCCAGTTGCGTCAGTCTCATGTCGGTCAGCGCGTCGCTCTGGCGGGCTGGGTCAACAGCTACCGCGACCACGGCGGGGTCATCTTCATCGACCTGCGCGACCGCGACGGCATCACCCAGATCGTGTTCCACCCGGAAAACGCCCAGGCCCATGAGCTCGCCAACCGCCTGCGCAGCGAGGACGTGATCTGGACCAGCGGCGAGTGCCGGCAGCGCGAGCCGGGCATGGCGAATCCCAAGCTGGCGACCGGCGATATTGAGATTCATGCCGACGAGCTGGAGATTCTCAACAAAGCGGTCACCCCGCCCTTCACCCCCGACGACGCGGGCAAGGTGGGCGAGGACACCCGGCTGCGCTATCGCTACATCGACCTCCGCCGGCCGCGCATGCAGCAGATTCTCAAGACCCGTTTCCGCGTGACCAAGATCATGCGCGACTACCTGGCTGAGCACGGGTTTTATGAAATCGAAACGCCCTTCCTGTGCAAGAGCACCCCGGAAGGCGCGCGCGACTTCCTGGTGCCTTCGCGGTTGCAGCCGGGCAGCTTCTACGCCCTGCCGCAGAGCCCGCAGTTGTTCAAGCAGATTCTGATGGTGGCGGGCATGGAGCGGTACATGCAGATTGTCCGCTGCTTCCGCGATGAGGACCCGCGCGCCGATCGGCAGGCGGAGTTCACCCAGCTCGACCTGGAGATGAGCTTCGTCAACCAGGAAGACGTGATGGAGATCATCGAAGGTCTGCTGCGGCGGATCTGGAAGGAAATCCTCGATCTCGACATTCCGCCCGTTCGCCGGATGAGCTATGAAGAAGCCATGGAGAAGTACGGCAGCGATCGCCCCGACCTGCGCTTCGCCATGGAACATGTCGACATCAGCGACCTGGCGGCCAAGACCGATTTCAAAGTCTTCCGCGGCGCGCTCGACGCCGGCGGCGTGGTCAAAGCCATCCGTGTGCCCGGCGGCGCCAGCCTGTCGCGCAAGGTCACCGACGGCCTGACGGAATGGATCAAGCAGTTCGGCGCCGGCGGCCTGCCGCTGGTCAAGGTCGAAGCGGGCAAGTGCGCCACCGGCATCGCCAAGTTCATTGAACCCATCGCCGGCGAACTACTCACCCGCATGGGGGCCGTCGATGGCGACCTGATCTGCTTCGGCGTTGACGCCAAGCGCTCCATCGTCGCCCGCTGCCTCGGCGAGCTGCGCATCCGGCTGGCGCATGAACTGAAGCTCATCAAGCCCGGCGACTGGCAGTGGCTGTGGGTCGTCGACTTCCCGGCCATGGAGTGGAACGAAGGCGAAAAACGCTGGGACAGCCTGCACCATCCCTTCACCTCGCCCCGCCCGCAGGATATGGACAAGCTCGAATCCGACCCCGGCGCGGTCAAAGCTCTGGCGTACGACATCGTGGTCAACGGCTCGGAAGTCGGCGGCGGCTCCATCCGTATCCACGACATGAACGTCCAGCAGAAAGTCTTCAACCTGCTGGGCATCGACGACGAGGCTGCCAAAATCAAATTCGGCTTCCTGCTCGACGCACTGCGCTTTGGCGCGCCCCCGCACGGCGGCATCGCCCTGGGCCTCGACCGGCTGGTCATGCACCTGGAAAACACCACCAACATCCGCGACGTCATTGCCTTCCCCAAGACGCAGAACGGCGCGGACCTGATGACCCAGGCCCCCTCGGGCGTCGACGACCGCCAGTTGCAGGAAACCCACCTGCGCGTGGTCCTGCCGAAAAAGCCGACGCCCCCCGGAGCCCCCGGAACCCCCGGAGCCCCCGGAAGCACCCCCAGCGCTGCTCAGTAAAACAAGCCGCAAGCGTCAGCGACGGGTCGAGCAAGCATCATCCAATAATCCTCCGCGCGGTCGCAGCGCGCGTGGCATCCATTGACGCTGCCCCTCGCTTACGCTTCCGGCTCGTTGCCCAGCGCTCCGCGCGCCCCCTGCGCCCACTACACTATCGCCATGTGCGGCATTGCCGGCATCCTGCGCTACGATCAAGCTCCGGTTGATCCCCGGCTGCTCGCCGCCATGCGCGATCGGCTGCAACATCGCGGGCCCGACGGCCAGGGGCTGACACTGCTGGACCCCTGCGGGCTGGCGCACACCCGGCGGAGCATTCTCGACCACGCCGGCGGGGCGCAGCCGATGCAACTGACCCAGCGCGGCGACGACGGCGCGCTGGCGGTCGTCTTCAACGGTGAAATCTACAACCACCGCGACCTGCGCCACACGCTGGCGGGCTTGGGCCACGTCTTCACCAGCGATCACAGCGACACCGAGGTCCTGCTGCACGGCTACCGCCAGTGGGGCACGGATTTGCCGCGCCGCCTGCTGGGCATGTTCGCTTTCGCCATCTGGGATCAGCGCGAGCACAGCCTGCTGCTGGCGCGCGATCCGCTGGGCAAGAAGCCGCTGTTTTATCGGGATGATCAGCAGTGCTGCGCCTTCGCCAGCGAGATTCCCGCCCTGCTGCTGCCCGACTGGCCCCGCCGGATCGACCAGCAGGCGCTGCAGCGTTACCTGCAACTCGGATACGCCGGCTACGACAGCCTGATCCTGGGCATTCATGAGCTGCCCCCCGCGCACTGGCTGCGGCTGCGTCCCGGCGCGCGGGCGCAGTTGGCGTGCTACTGGTCCCCGGATGCGGCGGATAACCCCGACGTCCCCACGCCCGCGTCCGACCCGAGCAAACTGCTGGCGCAACTGGAAGAACTGCTGACTCAGGCGGTGGCGCGGCGACTGGAAGCCGACGTGCCGCTGGGCTGCTTTCTCTCCGGCGGAATCGACTCCACGCTCATCGCGGCCCTCGCCCAGCGAACGCTCCAGCGGCTGGGCAAGCCGCCGCTGCGCACCTTCAGCGTGCGCATGCCTGACGCCCGGTATGACGAAAGCGCGGTCGCGCAGGAAACCGCGCGAATGCTCGGCACGGAGCATCACACGCTCGACGCGACGCTCAGCGGCGATCTGGATGGCGAGCTGCGCTATCTGATGGCGAGCTACGGCGAACCCACGGCCGACAGCTCACTGCTGCCGACGTACTGGCTCAGTCGGGCGGTGTCGCGCCAGGCGAAAGTCGCGCTCTCGGGCGATGGTGGCGATGAACTGTTCGGCGGATACGACCGCTATCGCGCGCTGCGGCTGCTGGGGCAGGTTCGTCCCTTGGTGAAGATGCTGCCGCCCACGCTGGGCGCGGGCGTGCCAGCCCGATCCTGGCGTGGTCGGCTCAGTCGCTTGATTGACGCCGCCGGCCCGGGCACACCGGGGGAGCAGTATCGCCGGATGATTCACCTGTTCACCGACGAGCAATTGGTGGAACTGGGGCTGCGTGGCGAGCCCATGCCGCTGCCCGACTGGCCCACGGATGACCACGACCGCGTGCGGGCGGCGATGGCGTGGGATCGCACGCACTACCTGCCGCAGGAGGTGTTGCGCAAGGTGGATCGGGCGTCGATGGCGGTGGGATTGGAAGTGCGTTGTCCATTGCTCGATGCGCAGGTGGCGGCCTTTGCCCAGCGGATACCCACCGCGCGGTTGCTCCCGGGGGGACGTCCCAAGGCGTTGTTGCGGGCACTGGTGCGGCAACTGGTGGGGCCGGCGGTGGCGCGGCTGCCCAAGCGGGGTTTCGCCATTCCCATCGGCAGTTGGCTGGGCACGAGCTGCCGGGACATTCTTCACCGACATCTCACCGATGGCACGCTAGAATCACTGGGCTTGTCCGCCGCTCCCGCCCGGCGTTGGCTGGAAGAACACCAGTCGGGCCGGGCGGATCACACGCATCGGCTGTTTGCGTTGTGGCAGCTTTCGCTGTGGGACAAATGGCTGCGTTCGCTGTACGCGTAATTGACTTTCTTGCATGGATTGGACACTGGCATGCCTGTACGACCCCGCCGCCTGTGGACTGGTTTGACGTTGCTTAGCGCCATGCTGCTGAGCCTGTGTTTACAGGGAGCGGTCACTCAGGCGGGCGAAGGCGAATTGCGGATCGCAGCGTACAACGTCGAGAACATGCTTGACGTGTTCGATGATCCGTACACCGAGGACGAGGTGACGCCGGTCAAGCCGCGCAAGGAGATCGAGGCGGTGGCGCGCTGCATCGCAGCGCTCAAAGCGGATGTGGTGGCGATTTCAGAAGTGGAAAACGAGCACATTCTGCGGGCCATGGCCAATGATTTCCTGGGCGATCAGGGCTACCGCTACATAGCCGCCAGCGGCACCAACGACGGGCGCGGCATCCGTCTGGGCCTGCTGAGCAAGCTGCCGATCCTGAGCACCACCAGTCACACCTTCCGCCGCTTCACCCAGCCCGAGAGCGATCGCCAGTACACCTTCGCCCGCGATTGCTGGCAGGTGAAGCTGCAGGTGACCGACACCCAGGTGCTCAATGTCTATGTGCTGCATCTGAAAAGCCGGCGCGACTCGGCGGGCGATCCGGGCTCGGGCAAATGGCGGCTGGCGGAGGCGATGGAGGTGCGCCGCATCGTGGAAGCCGAGATGGAAGCCCACCCCGGCGAGTGGTACGTGGTGGCGGGCGACTTCAACGACACTCCCGACGGCGCCGCGGTCAATCACCTGCTCAACGCCAAACACGCCGGCCAACCGCTGCTGGTGGATCTGCATGCCAACATTCCCCCGGCGCAGCGGATCACCTACCTGCACGAACCCTATCGCAGCACCATCGACTACATCCTGGCGTGTCCTCCGCTGGCTAAACGGATGATCCCCAAGTCCAATGAGATCATGAGCAGCCAGTCGCTGCTGGGCGGTTCCGACCACGCCCCGGTGGCGGCGACGTTTTCGCTGCGGTGAAACCGTTCACCTGCGCGACCTAAACAAATCGTTCCCCATGTTTTCTCTCCGTGCCTCCGTGTCTCCGTGAGAAAACTGCTTCACTGGCACTTTCAGAAGTGCTTCTCTCACAGAGACACGGAGGCACGGAGAAAAGACCTCAAGCAATGGATTGCTGCACATACTTCCGGTCAGGAGTCCAAACATGATTTCCCTGGGCGTCAACATTGATCACGTCGCCACCATTCGCCAGGCGCGGCGCACCTATGAGCCGGACCCGGTGTGGGCGGCAGTCGAAGCGCAGCTCGGCGGCGCCGACGGCATCACCATGCATCTGCGCGAGGACCGCCGGCATATCCAGGACCATGATGTGCAGCGCGTGCAGTCCACCTGTCACGCCAAGCTGAATCTGGAGATGGCGGCAACGGATGAGATGGTCAACATCGCGGCTGCGCTCAAGCCGCATCTGTCCATGCTGGTGCCCGAAGGCCGCGCGGAGATCACCACCGAAGGCGGACTCAACGTCGCCGGTCAGCAGCCGCGCCTGCGCGAGGTGGTCGCACGGCTGCACGCGGCGGGCTTGCAGGTCAGCGCGTTCATTGATGCCGAGCTCGAGCAGATCGAAGCCGCCAAGGCGGTGGGCTTCGACGCCTGCGAAATTCACACCGGCCCGTACGCGCACGCCTTCCACGCCCACGGCAGCACGCTGCGGCATCCGGCGGTACAGGCGGAGCTGGCGAAAGTCGCCAACGGCGGCGCGCGCATCATCGCCCTGGGCATGCAGTTCAACGCCGGGCACGCGCTCAACTACCTGAACGTCCAGCCGATCGCGGCGTTGCCGGGGATCGCCGAACTGCACATCGGGCACGCCATCGTCGCTCGCGCGGTGTTCGTGGGACTGCGGCAGGCGGTGATGGAAATGAAACGGCTGATGACCCAGGCCGCTGACGGGGCGTAAGCTTGGAAAGCGGCATGCCGGGGCGGGCGCCGCGGCTCAGGAAGTCGTCGCGCTGTTCAGGTCCTGCGGACGCTGACCCAGCAGTTGCCGGAACAGGCGCTCGAAACGGCCCAGGTCGGGAACGCCCACCTGCTTGGCGGCTTCGGCCCAATGCAGTTTGCCATCGGCGATGAGCTGGCGCGCCTGGTCCAACCGCCGCCGCAGGTGGTAATCCTCCAGCGTCAACCCGGTGCGATGTACGAATAATTCCCGCAGATAGGCGACCGGTCGATCCAGCGTTTGCGCCAGTTCCTCCAGTTGCAGCGGGCGGTCGGTCATCGATTCCAGCACTGTGCAGCAACGTTCCACCACCTGACCATCCGGATCGGTAACGGCCCGGGATTGATCCAGATCATGCAGTTGCACGATGACCTGCTGCGCCGCGAGCGTCACCTGGCGCAGCGTCGCCGGGCTCGGAGCCTGCAGCGTCTGCGCCATCTGCTCGATCTGCTCCAGCACCGCGGGCTCGAGCCCGGGACGCAGCACGGAGCGATGGGGATCGATCAATCCTGCCGCCACCAGTCCGCGCGCCAGCGGGGCGGACAACTGCACAAAAGCGCAGGCGAAGCTGTCGGGATCATCAATGATCAGCCGCATCCCGCCCGCGCTCAGGTTGGCGCGGCTGCGGCTGCTGCCGGGCCCGACTTGCAGGGCGGCGCCGGGGAGCAATTCCTCCGGCAGGCCGCGCGCCGGAATGAACCGACCTGCGCCACGCAGCACATACAGCAGCAGGTAGTCATCCGTCGGCAGGCTGGGCGTCCGTCGGCCTTGCGCCAAACCCACCGCCGTCACCGGCGCGGCGCCTTGGGCGCTGACGCTGCAGAACGCCATCATGGGCCGCAGCCAGGGGGTGATATGCGAAGCGACTTCCGATGTCGTCAAGGGTGCATTCATGCGCCGTCAAGGTAACTGATCCCGCCGGGCAGGGGTAGCATGGCATCGCGTCAACGGCAAAGAATTGCGGGAAATACGCCATCTGTGCGGGCGCCGCCGGCCGGTCGAACCTCGGCGTGGGCGCGCGGTATCATGTCCCGATGCCCAGGATTCAAGTGCAGGTGCTGGCTGGACCGTTGCAAGGTCGACGTTTGCAGTTCGACCAGGAGGTCGTGCGCTTTGGTCGGGAAGCCGACAACGACCTGATCCTTGCGGGACAATATGTGTCCCGGCTGCACGGGGAATTGCAGTACGTCAATGACCACTGGGAACTGGTCAACCAGAGTCCCAATGGTTGCGAAGTGGCCGGCAAAAAACTGGGCAAAAAGCCGCGACCGTTGCAGGACCGCGACCGTGTGGGCGTGGGCGGGCAACCCCTGTTTGATGTGCTGATCGAAGCTGCCCCCGCCGCCGCCAGCCCCGAAGCCGACGCCGAGCCCGTCGCCGCCGAGACGCCGCGCCACCAGATTTCCGGCCGGAGCAAAACCTGGATCGGCATCGGCGTCTGGTTCGGGCTGTGCGTGGTCGGCATGCTGGTGGGCCTCTCGCTCAATGAGAAGAAGGAAGACACCACCCCCACCGCCCCGGAGTTGACCAACGAGCAGATCGAGCAGGACATCAAACGGGTTCCCAGCAATCTGGCGGTTGATGAACGCGCTGCCGCCGAGCATCTGACCCGCGCCCGCGAGTTGTTCAATCGCCTCGACAGCGCCTCCGATGCCTTGTACCAGTGCTATGACAATTTCCAGCGCGCCCTGATCCACAGCGGCAAGCCGATGTTCGACGACGGGTTCGACCAGCGCTGCTATCTGGATGTGCGTGATCGACTGCTCGCCGAGGTGCGCCAGCGTTATTCTCATGCGTATGACCTGATGCGCTCGCGCGATTTTCTCGCCGCCGAGGCCGCGTTCCGCAAGCTGCAGGATTTCTATCCGCGCACCGATGGCGTGGTCTACCGCAACTGCGATCGCCAGCGCAATGTCATTGCCCACAGCGTCAAGAAACGCAAGCTGATGCAGCGGCCCGCCGGTGGGTCGCGCCAGTTTGCCGACGCCGTGGTTTCCTTGCCCCTTCGCCCCGGCCAGCCTACGGTATTCTTCCCATGAGCCAGACCTCCGCCCCCACGACCACCGCTGCCGCCAACGGCGCGCCCAGCCCGGATGCCCGCGGCTATTTCGGCGCGTTCGGCGGCGTCTTCATCCCCGAAACCCTCCGCGCTGCCGTCACCCAACTGGAGCAGGAATATCAACGCGCCCAGGCGGACCCCACCTTCGCCCAGCAGTTGCACGCTCTGCTCAAGGATTACGTCGGCCGGCCCACGCCCCTGTATTTCGCCCAGCGCTTAAGCGATCACCTGGGCGGCGCCCGCATCCTCTTCAAACGGGAAGACCTCGCCCACACCGGGGCGCACAAGATCAACAACACCCTGGGCCAGGCGCTGCTGACCGTGCGCATGGGCAAACGCCGCATCATCGCCGAGACCGGCGCCGGGCAGCATGGCGTCGCCTCCGCCACCGCCGCCGCCGTGTTCGGGCTCGAGTGCGATGTCTTCATGGGCAGCGAGGACATGCGCCGCCAGAAGCCCAATGTCCAGCGCATGCAGTTGCTCGGCGCCCGGGTGGTTCCCGTCGAATCGGGCTCGCGCACGCTCAAGGACGCCACCAATGCCGCCATGCGCGACTGGATGGAATCGAGCGAACACACGCATTACATCATCGGTTCGGTCGTCGGCCCGCACCCGTTCCCGATGATCGTCCGCGACTTCCAATCCGTCATCGGCCGGGAATGCCGCGCCCAGTGTCTGGAGCAACTGGGACAACTGCCCGATCACGTCGTGGCGTGCGTGGGCGGCGGCTCCAACGCGGCAGGCATCTTCCATCCCTTCGCCGGCGACAAAACCGTCAAGCTCATCGGCGTCGAAGCCGGCGGCCGGGGCAACGCGCCCGGCGATCATGCCGCGAGCATTTCCTTCGGCCACCCCGGCGTGCTGCACGGCTCCCGCAGCTATGTCCTGCAGGACGACGATGGCCAAACCATGAACGTCCACTCCATCAGCGCGGGGCTCGACTACCCCGGCGTCGGCCCCGAGCACGCCTTCTGGCACAGCACCGGGCGCGTGCAGTACGTGAGCATCACCGATCAGGAAGCGCTCGACGCGTTTCAGTTGCTCACCCGGTATGAGGGCCTGATCTCCGCAATCGAAAGCTGTCATGCTGCCGCCCATGCGTTCAAGCTCGCCAAAACGCTGCCGCGCGAGCAGACGGTGGTGGTCAACCTGTCCGGGCGCGGCGACAAGGATTTGGAAGAAGTCCTGCGCCTGCTGGGCAAGAGTTGAGCGAAAACATTCGCCCGCCAACCGGTCGCATGAATGCTCGACCACGAGCCGGAAGCGTGAGCGACGGGCTACGTCATCGAACGCCATCGACGCCAGTGATGACCAACGCACCACCGGCCGCCACGCGCCAGGCTTTTAACGAGCCGGAAGCGTGAGCGACGGGCCACGTCATCGAACGCCATCGACGCCAGTGATGACCAACGCGCCACCGGCCGCCACGCGCCAGGCTCTTAACGAGCCGGAAGCGTCAGCGACGGGCTACGTCATCGAACGCCGTCGACGCCAGTGATGACCAACGCGCCACCGGCCGCCACGCGCCAGGCTTTTAGCGAGCCGGAAGCGTGAGATGGGGATGAAAGTCCGTTGCGCCGTTAGGCTGACACG
>CAZSBB010000048.1:0-45705 GCA_964605235.1 uncultured Phycisphaeraceae bacterium | reverse complement strand
CGACATTCACGTTGGCAACGTGACGCTCTACCACTGAGCTACACCCGCGTAGCAGAGGGGCATTTTAGCGTGGAGCCGCGTGGCTGCAAGTCGCCGGGTGGGAAATCCGGCGCGGCAGGTGACGAACCAGGCCGGGTCAGAACTTGCCGCGGCGCCGCGCTTTCCATCGCCGGCGTGGGGCGCAGGAAAAAGCTGGCGCGGCCGGCGCACCGGCGGGATTTTCCAGATTATTCCTATGCGCTAAACGTTTGTGTACAATCACCCGGTCGCCCCCCAGGCTTAACCAGAATGGCTGGTCACAGGGGATTGTTCTTCCGCCGCAAGGAGTGCTGTACATGAAGCTGCATCTGAAAGACCTGCTCAAGACTGGTGCGTATGGCTGGCTGTTTCCTCTGCTGCTGGCAGGCTGGCTGGGGTTGGCAAGCCCGGGCTGGGGGGTGGCAGCCGCGGGGGCGCAGGTCACGCTGGTGCGCGACGGGCAGCCGGCGGGGAAGATTTTTGTCGATCAGCCGTGGGAAGTGGCGCAGGAACTGGACGCGGCGGGGCTGCGCAAGCTCAAGCCCGAGGAGCGTGAGGCCTACCAGCACACGCTGAACCGGCAGCGGCTGGTGCAGGATCTGATCCTGCATGTGCGGCTGATCACCGGTGCGGATTTGCCGGTGGTCATCGTGAAGGACGCCCAGGAAATCACCGGGCCGGGCATTGTGATCGGCGCGCCGGCGGTGGCATTGGGGGCGACCCCGGCACACCAGACGGCGATGCAGGAATCGCTTCGCCTGTTGACCAAAGACAACCTGGTGCTCATCGGCGGGGAAGGGGAACGCAGCTATCGCCACGGCGTGTATGAATTGCTGCGCCGGCTGGGCTGCGACTGGTTGATGCCCGGCGACGAGGGCATTGTGACGCCGAGCATGCAGACGCTGACGGTCCCGGCGTTGGACGTGGCGCTCAAGCCGGCGTTCGAGGTGCGGGCGCCGTGGTACAGCGGTGGGCCGCGGATTGTCACCGCGGAGGACTACGAGCGCCTGACGCAATGGAAGACGCGTCAGCAGCAGACGCTCACGCCGCTGGAGCATCCCGACTTCATGCACGGGGGCCACATGTGGTCGAGCCTGCTGGTTCATAACCGCAAGGAACTGGACGCCAACCCGGAGCTGCGCGCCCAGGTGCGTCAGGCCGACGGCACGCTGGCGCCCGGGAAATGGCAGTTGGAAGCGACCCATCCGCGGGTGATTGAGATGTCGCTGGAGTACATCCGTTTCCTGTTCGAGCGCAACAAATGGCCGGCGGACAAGCACATCGCCATCAGCGTCGGGCCCAACGACGGCCCGGGCTACAGTGAATCACCCGCGGCGCTGGCGGCGGGCAGCGGCCGGTATGACCCCCTGACCGGCGGGCAGGATCAGACCGATGTCCTCATCCAATACACCAACACGCTGCAGGAGCTGGCGCAGAAGGAGTTCCCCAACGTCAAGCTCGGCTTCCTGATTTATTCGGTGCACTCGGACTTCCCGATGCTGCATCAGCCCAACCCGCGCTTTGTGGCGCATTTCGCCGACATCACCCAGTCGCGTTACCACAGCGTGCTCGATGAGCGCAGCCCCACCCGCACCTACTACCGCAAAATTGTGGAGCTGTGGTCTGACCTGTCGCATAAGCAGGGCAATCCGCTGTGGTACTACGGGTACAACTGGAATCTCGCCGAGAACATGCTGCCGTACAGCAAGATGAAAATCTGGGGCGTCGACCTGCCCTACTACCACCAGTTGGGCATCAAGGGTCACAACAACGAGCAGGACAAGGCGTGGAGCATCCTGGGCCCGCACAACTACCTGATGGCGCGGCTGGGCTGGGACGCCACGCTCGACTGGCGCCAGGTGCTCGACGACTACTGCGCCAAAGCCTTCGGCAAAGGCGGGCCGGCGATGGCGCAGTACTACCTGGCGCTGATCGAAGCCCAGGAAACCGCAGGGACCGAAGCCGGCGCGTACGGCTCCATCCACGCCATCTTCACCCCCGCGTTCCTCAGCCAAGCCCAGACCCTGCTGGATCAAGCCGCCGCCGCCGCGGACACGCCGTATCACCAGAAGATGGTGGGGTACTTCAGCGCGCCCTTGCAGTCGGCGCGGATTTACCTGGCGTTCCGGGCAGCAATGATGCAGTGTGACTTCGCCGAGGCGGTCAAGCAGTATGACGCGATGGTCGCGCATTGGGACGCGCAGAACGAGCGCAACCCGGACCTCGTCTCACGCTACGCCCGGCGGTACATCGACTGGCTGTTCAAGCCGGTGGCGCAGCGCGGGTTGGAATACAGCAGCGGGGAATATCAGATTGTTTACCGCGTGCCCGACGAGCTGTCGGCCGCGCTCGATCCGCACGACGCCGGGGCGGCGCTGGGCTTGCAGAACCCGCAGGTTCCCGACGCCGGCTGGATGAAGCTGCGCACGTTCAGCAGTTCATTCAATGAGCAGGGACTGCACTTCTACGGCCAGGGCGGCATCTGGTATCGCACCCGCTTCACCGGCCCCGAGGCGGCGCAGCTGCAGAACGGGCGCGGCGCGGGCTTGTTCGTCGGCTCCGTCGAGGACGAAGTGCGCGTCTACCTCAACGGGCAGTACGTCGGCTCGGGGCGCGGCTTCATCCAGCCGTTCGCTTTTGATCTGACCGAGCACCTCAAACCCGGCGCGGAGAATCTGCTGGCGCTCAACGTGGTGCGCAACTCCTACCTCAATGAGATGGGCCGGGGCGGCATCCTTTACCCGTGCTTTGTGTTCACCGGGCCGCGGCTGGACAAATCCGCGCCGATCAACGAGCCGCTGTACCGCGTGCTGCCGGGCGGGTCGCTTGAGCCGATCACCCCACAGGGCGGAAAAAACTGACGCCGTCACAGACGGACCTGCGTAAATCTGGGATTTACCAGCCGTTGCGGCGAATTTGCCGTTGCTGACCGCCAGCGGAGGAAAGGTATTTTTCGTCTTCAGGCACAATCCTGCTAATTCGACCCAGGCGCGTGCCGATACTTGAGACATGGTTGTCCCTCCGCACCTGGCGCAGCAGATGGAGTCCAACGGACATGAACGCCGCCGCTATGGGCGCATCCGCACCCATAAGCTGATGACGCAGTTCGGCGAAGTGCTCGACCTGTCGGCATCCGGCCTGCGCGCCACCTCGCACGGCTGGCGCAAACCCAAGCTCGGGTCGATTGTGGACGTCAAGCTGCAGCACCGCCATGAAGTGGCGATCGTGCAGGCGCAGATTGTCTGGGTCAAACGCCTGGGCCTGCGCAGCTACGAAGTCGGCATGGAATTCCTGGAAGTCGATGAAGGCGTCAAACAGCAACTCATGCAACTGACGCGCATCACGCTGCAATCCATCGCCATCGCCCACGGCCGCAACGAGATGTAAACGCCGCACGCCGGCGCTCCGCATCCCCCCTTCCCTGATCCGCCGGCTCACTTCTTCCGCCATTTTCGCTGCGTCCATACTGGAAAATCCCCAGCAGATCGTGCATCATGCGCGTATTGATCCTACGCGCTCATGCGCGCGACCTTTCCGCCGCAGCACTCAGGGGGTTTCCATGAATCATCAACGCATCGCCTTGGGTCTGGCGGCCTGGTTTCTGGGCATCATCGTGCCGGTGGGGCATCACATCGTCGCATGTCTGCTGGCGAGCATCACGCGCCAATCAGCACTTAATCCTTATGACCTTTACCGCTTCTGGGAAGCGCTGCACTGGGTCGAATGGGTGTATATGGGCTTGATGGCGTTCGTGGGTCTGCTGCTCATCCGTTCCGGCTTGACGCACCCGGCCGAGCCGCGCCGCAATCTGATGGCGTAAGTGCCGGCGCGGCCGCACTGAGTCCAGTGGGCGAAAAAAAGGGATAAGTACATTATTCTTTGACTGAAAATAATGTACTTATCCCCTTTTTTTGTCGGCTCCGACGTATCAGTATCGATGTAAAGTCAATTTTTCATAATATTTACAATCCAGTCGCTTGCGTTAGGGCTTGAGCATCCTCCCACAATTTAGCTCGCAACGCCCTCGGATCGTTCCACTGGACGAGACAAAGGAGCGAGCAAACTGTATATTGGACCCGTTTGTGCATTTCAGAGCAGCGCCCCTCCGGCGCCGTGTGACTCAGGCGCCTTGGCTGGGGGCTCTGGTCGTCGTCTGCGGAGGCGTTGAGCTGGGCACGACCGCCAGGTGAGGATGTGAAAAATGCATGACTCAGACGTCCAATCGTCGCTATCGCTACGCGCTTTGCACCGCGGCCAGCCGCTCAAGCATGGGTTGTATGACCCGGCGAATGAGAAGGACTCCTGCGGCGTGGGCATCATTGCCGACATCCGCGGGCGCGCGTCCCACCAGATCGTGCTCGACGGCCTGGTCGCTCTGGAAAACATGGAACACCGCGGCGCCTGCGGCTGCGAGAAAGACTCCGGCGACGGCGCGGGCATCCTCGTCGCCCTGCCTCATGAGTTCATCGTCAAGATCGCCGAGCGCGATCTCGACCTCGACCTGACCAGCGACGCCCGCGGCGCCATTGCCTCCGGCGTGGTCTTCCTGCCCCATGACCTGCGCCAACGCAAAGCCTGCAAAGGCATGCTTTCCCTGTTCATGTCCGCACAGGGTTTGAAGCTGCTGGGCTGGCGCCATGTGCCGCGCGACAGCTCGATCCTCGGCCGCAGCGCCAAAGCCGGCGAACCCGTCATGGAGCAGGTCTTCATCGAAGCTCCCAAGGGCATGAACTCCGACATCTTCGACCGCCAGCTCTACCTGGCGCGCAAGCAGGCGTTCCACGGCATCCAGAAAGGCAACCTCGACCCGCACGGCTACTACTACGTCTGCAGCCTCTCCTCCAAGCTGATGATCTACAAGGGCCAGCTCACCAGCGCGCAGCTGCGCCAGTACTTCCTCGACCTGGGCGATCCGAGCTTCAAAAGCCACCTCGCCATGGTGCACTCGCGCTTCAGCACCAACACCTTCCCGAGCTGGGACCGCGCCCAGCCCATGCGCTACATGTGCCACAACGGCGAGATCAACACGCTGCGCGGCAACATCAACTGGATCCGCGCCCGGCAAGGACTCTTCAACACCAACCACATCCCCGGCTTCGGCGATGAAATCAAGAAGATGTACCCGCTGATCGACTTCTCCACCTCCGACTCAGGCGTCTTCGACAACGCGCTGGAGCTGCTCATGCTCGCCGGCCGGAGCCTGCCCGAGTCGATCATGATGATGATCCCCGAAGCCTGGCAGCGCCATGAATCCATGAGCAGCGCCAAGCGCGCGTTCTATGAATACCACTCGGCGCTCATGGAACCCTGGGACGGGCCGGCGTCAATCTGCTTCACCGACGGGCACTACATCGGCGCGGTGCTCGACCGCAACGGCTTGCGTCCCTCGCGCTACTACGTCACCCACGACGACCGGCTGATCATGGGCAGCGAAGTGGGCATTCTGCCGGTCCCGCCGCAGGACGTGAAGATCAAGGGGCGCCTGCAGCCGGGGCGTATGTTCCTGGTTGATTTCGAGCAGGGCCGCATCATTCCCGACGAGGAACTCAAGCACAAAGTCGCCACCGCCCGTCCCTACGAGCAGTGGCTCGCCAACCAGCGGCTGGAGTTGCCGGAGCTGGCGCCGCAGGAGCGCGTGCATGGCTTCGATCCCGACACCTTGCTGACCCGGCTCAAAGCCTTCGGCTACACCACCGAGCATCTGTCCATGCAACTGGCGCCCATGGCGCTGCGTGGGCTGGAGCCGCTCGGTTCCATGGGCAACGACACCGCGCTGGCGGCACTGTCCGATCAGCCGCGCCTCGCTTATGACTACTTCAAGCAGCTTTTCGCCCAGGTGACCAATCCGCCGATCGACTCGATCCGCGAAGAGATCATCATGAGCCTGCGCTGCTTCGTGGGCCCTGAGGGCAACCTGCTGCAGACCAGCGAACAGCAGTGCCATCGCCTGCTGATTCCCCAGCCCATCCTCACCAACGAGCAGATGTCCGCGCTCAAGCACATGGACCACCGCGGCTGGCGCACCAAGGTCATCGACATCACCTATCCCAAGGGCGGCGTCGGCTCCGGGCGCGCCGGCGACGACCTCATCGCCGCGCTTGATCGCATCTGCCGCGAAGCCTCACAGGCGATCGCCCAGGGGTTCAGCCTCATCGTGCTGTCGGATCGCAAGGTCGACGCCCAGCGCGTGCCCATCTCCTCCCTGCTCGCCATGGGCGCGGTGCATCATCACCTCATCCGCACTGAGGAACGCACCAAAATCGGCATCCTGCTCGAGTCCGGCGAAGCCCGCGAAATTCACCACCTCTGCCTGCTCATCGGCTACGGCGCTGACGCCATCAATCCCTATCTCACCTTTGAAGCCCTCTGGCAGATGCAACGCGACGGCCTGATCGACCACGGCCTGGATGACGAGAAAATCGTCACCAACTACATCAAGGCGGCCGGCAAAGCCATCCGCAAGGTCATGGGCAAGATGGGCATCAGCACCCTGCAAAGCTACAAGGGCGCCCAGATTTTTGAAGCCGTCGGCCTGAATAATCAAGTCATCGAAAAATGCTTCGTCGGCACCCCCAGCCGCGTGCAGGGCGTGGACTTCGATGCGCTGGCGGAAGAAGCGCTCCGCCGCCATGAGCTGGCGTTCCCGCCCCGGCCCGATGCTCTGGCGCTGCCCGTGCTGCCCAACCGCGGCGAGTTCCACTGGCGCAAGGATGGCGAGCATCACATGTGGAGCCCGCTGGTCATCGCCAACCTGCAGGCGGCCGCCCGCTCCAACAGCCGCGCTGCTTACGAGCAGTTCGCCAAGCTGGTGAATGAAGACGCCAACAAACGCGCCACCCTGCGCGGACTGCTCAACTTCAAGTCCGGCCCCGGCAGCGGCGTCACGCCCATCTCCATCGATGAAGTCGAACCCGCCAAAGAAATCGTCAAACGCTTCTGCACCGGCGCGATGAGCTTCGGCTCCATCAGCCGCGAAGCCCACGAATCGCTGGCGATCGCCATGAATCGGCTCGGCGGCAAGAGCAACACCGGCGAAGGCGGCGAGGACTACGAACGCTTCGCCCCCCTGCCCAACGGCGATTCCAAACGCTCCGCCATCAAGCAGGTCGCCTCCGGGCGCTTCGGCGTCACCAGCTATTACCTCGCCAATGCCGACCAGCTGCAGATCAAAATGGCGCAGGGCGCCAAGCCCGGCGAAGGCGGTGAGCTGCCCGGCCACAAGGTCTCCAAAGAGATCGCCCGCACGCGCCACACCGTCCCGGGCGTCATGCTCATCAGCCCCCCGCCCCACCATGACATCTATTCCATCGAGGACCTCGCCCAGCTCATCTTCGACCTCAAGAACGCCAACCCGCAGGCGCGCATCAGCGTCAAGCTCGTCAGCGAAGTCGGCGTCGGCACCGTCGCCGCCGGCGTCGCCAAGGCGCATGCCGACCACATCCTCATCTCCGGGCACGACGGCGGGACCGGCGCTTCGCCGCTGACGGGCATCAAGCACGCCGGCCTGCCGTGGGAGCTGGGCCTCGCCGAGACGCATCAGACGCTGGTGCTCAACGACCTGCGCAGCCGGGTGCGCCTGGAAACCGATGGCCAGCTCAAGACCGGGCGCGATGTCATCATGGCGGCCCTGCTGGGCGCGGAGGAATTCGGCTTCGCCACCGCCCCGCTGATCGTCCTCGGCTGCATCATGATGCGCAAGTGCCATCTGAACACCTGCCCCGTCGGCATCGCCACGCAGGACCCCGAGCTGCGCCAGAAGTTTGCCGGCCAACCCGAACACGTCGTCAATTACCTGTTCATGATTGCCGAGGAAGCCCGCCAGATCATGGCGGACCTGGGCATTCGCCGCATGGATCAATTCATTGGCCGAGTCGATCTGCTCGAAGCCGAGCAGGCGATCAAGCACTGGAAAGCCAAGGGCATCGACCTGTCGCTCATCCTCAGCCCCGCGCTGCGGCCGCACGACAACGTGCAGGTCCGCTGCACCCAGGCGCAAGACCATGGGTTGGACGACGCACTGGACCATCGGCTCATCGAGCTGGCGCACGACGCGCTCGAGTCGCGCCAGCCGGTGCGCCTGGAACTGCCGGTGCGCAACGTCAACCGGGCCGTGGGCACCATGCTCAGCTATCACGTCAGCCGCAGGTATGGCGATCAGGGTTTGCCCGACGACACCATCCGCGCCAAGCTGACTGGTTCAGCGGGGCAAAGCCTGGGCGCGTGGCTGGCGCCGGGCATCACGCTGGAACTGGAAGGCGACGCCAATGACTACGTGGGCAAGGGCCTGTCCGGCGGACGCATCATCGTTTATCCCGATCGCCAGGCGGTCGCCGCTGGCTTCGCAGCGGAGAAGAACATCCTCATCGGCAACGTCGCCCTGTACGGCGCGGTGACCGGCGAAGCGTTCTTCCGCGGCATTGCCGCCGAGCGGTTCTGTGTGCGCAACAGCGGCGCGACGGCGGTGGTTGAAGGCGTCGGCGATCATGGCTGCGAATACATGACCGGCGGCCGGGCGGTGATCCTCGGCCCCACCGGACGCAACTTCGCGGCCGGCATGTCCGGCGGCATCGCTTACGTCTACGACCCGCGCAATGAGTTCGCCCCCAAATGCAACCTGGGCCTCGTGGAACTCGAACGCCTCACCAGCGAACGCGAAATCCTCGAGCTGCGCCGGCTCATCACCCTGCATCACCGTTACACCGATTCCACCGTCGCCGCCGACATCCTGGCCCGCTGGCATGAGTGCGTCAGCCATTTCCAGCGG
This sequence comes from uncultured Phycisphaeraceae bacterium, assembly GCA_964605235.1. Taxonomy (GTDB): domain Bacteria; phylum Planctomycetota; class Phycisphaerae; order Phycisphaerales; family Phycisphaeraceae; genus CAZSBB01. Next base: position 36,923 of record CAZSBB010000048.1, on the reverse strand, counting down.
GTGATTCCCACGGATTACAAACAGGTGCTCGACCAGTTGGAAAACGAGGACACCCAGGAAGACGCCGCCGACGAGCAGACCCCGGACATGATCAAACAGCATTGAAGCTCAAACTAAAACAGTTTTCACCACAGCGGCACAGCGAACACAGAGAGAATCCATGTGAGTGAAATCAGCACAAAACCCGAAGTCGCAATTGAACAAGTCCTCGGTGATCTCTGTGTCTCTGCGACCTCTGTGAGATGTCGGTAATGAATTTCCTGCCGGTCGACTGACCCGCGCTGCGTCCCGGCCGCATTGGAGCATTCCCATGGGAAAACCCACTGGTTTCATGGAATACCCGCGACAGATCGCCCTCGACCTGTTGCCCGAAGCCCGCCTGCACCACTGGGGCGAGTTTCACGAGCACCTGAGTGAGAATGAGCTGCGCGATCAGGGCGCCCGCTGCATGGACTGCGGCGTGCCGTTCTGCCACACCGGCTCCCTGCTGGCGGGCATGGCGGCGGGTTGTCCGATCAACAACCTCATCCCCGAGTGGAACGATCTGGTCTATCACAACCGCTGGCGCGAAGCCATCGATCGGCTGCACAAGACCAACAACTTCCCCGAGTTCACCGGGCGCGTCTGCCCCGCGCCGTGCGAAGGCTCCTGCGTGCTGGGCATCAACAAAGACCCGGTGACCATCAAACAGCTTGAGTACTCGATCATCGAGCGCGCCTTCGCCGAGGGCTGGGTCAAACCCAATCCGCCGTCGGTGCGCACCGGCAAAACGGTGGCGGTGGTCGGGTCCGGGCCATCGGGGCTGGCGGCCGCGGCGCAGCTCAATCGCGCGGGGCATCTGGTCACGGTGTTCGAACGCGCCGACCGCATCGGCGGTTTGCTGATGTACGGCATCCCCAACATGAAGCTCGACAAGGCGAAGATCGTGCAGCGCCGCGTCGATCTGCTCGAAGCCGAGGGCATCACTTTCAAAGCCGGCGTGGAAGTGGGCAAGCACGTGACCGCCCAGACGCTGCGCGAGCAGTTTGACGCGCTGGTGCTATGCGCCGGGGCGACCAAGCCGCGGGATCTGCCGATCGAGGGACGCCAGCTTCAGGGCGTGCATTTCGCCATGGAGTTCCTGAGCGCCAACACGCGCAGCCTGCTGGATTCCCAGCACGCCGACGGCAAGTACATCAACGCCAAGGATTGTCACGTGGTGGTGATCGGCGGCGGCGACACCGGCACCGACTGCGTGGGCACGTCGCTGCGGCAGGGGTGCAGGAGTCTGGTGCAGTTGGAGATTCTGCCTCAGCCCCCCGCCAGCAGAACGCCCGACAATCCTTGGCCGCAGTGGCCCAAAATTTACCGCATGGACTACGGGCAGGAGGAAGCGGCGGCGGTGTTCGGCGCCGACCCGCGCGTGTACACCATCACCGCCCGCAAGTTCGTCGGGAACGACGCCGGGCGGGTCAAGGAAGTTCACACCGTGCAGGTCAAGTGGGAGAAGGACGACAAGGGCCGATTCATCCCGCGCGACGTGCCGGGCACGGAGAAGGTGTATCCCGCCGACCTGGTGCTGCTGGCGATGGGCTTCCTCGGGCCGGAGGAAACGCTGGTGAAGGACCTGGCGCTGGCGACCGACGAGCGTTCCAACTTCAAAGCGGAGTATGGCCGATTCGCCACCAGCATCCCCGGCGTGTTTGCCGCGGGCGATTGCCGTCGTGGACAGAGCCTGGTGGTGTGGGCGATCAATGAAGGCCGGGGCGCTGCGCGGGAAGTCGATCGCTACCTGATGGGCAGCACGCAACTGCCGTAAGCAGCGCGTCCGCGCGTTGGGCGTCGGTAGCGTGGGTTGGCGGCATTACAGCAGGCCGGCGGTTTCATCCAGGCCGAACATCAGGTTCATGTTCTGGATCGCCTGCCCGCTGGCGCCTTTGATCATGTTGTCGATGGCGGCAAACACCACCGCTTTGCGCACGCCGTCGCGGTCCACCAGCCGCACCGACAGGTCGCAGAAGTTGGTGTCGCGCACGTACTTCACATTCGGCAGATCCGCGCGCACGCGCACGAACGGCTCATCGTCATACGCCTGCTCGAGCGCTTCGAACAGATCGTCCTCGGTCACCTCGTCATCCACCGGGTCCAGGTAGATGGTTTCCAGAATGCCCCGGTCCAGCGGCAGCAGATGCGGCACAAACAGCACCGGCACCGGCTTGCCGGCAATGGTTTCGAGCGTCTGTTCGATCTCCGGCTGATGGCGATGCCCGCCGATCTCGCCGTACGCCAGATAGCTCTCGTTGTGCTCGGCGTAGTGCAGGCCCAGCTTCAACCCGCGCCCCGCGCCGGTGGCGCCGCTGGCGGCATTGATGATGATGTTGGTCGACTTCACCAGCGACCGGGCGAGCAGCGCGGCAATGCCCAGCGCGGCCGCGGTGGGATAGCAGCCGGGGTTGGCGACCAGGCGGGCGTCGGGGATGTCGGTGCGAAACAGTTCGGGCAGGCCATAGACAGCTTCGTCGAGATGACTCACGTCGCTGTGGGCGTGCTTGTAAACCTGTTCGTACAGCGCGGGGTCCGCCAGGCGGTAGTCCGCGGAGAGGTCGATGACCTTGAGCCCTGCATCCACCAGCGGGCCGGCGTGCTCCATCGCCACCACGTGAGGCAGCGCGAGGAACGCCACATCCGCGTCCCTGGCGATCGCTGCCGGATCAATCGGCCGACAGACCGACACCTTCTCCGACAGGCGCCCGAGCAGTTGCGGAAACACCTCGGCGATGTCCGGCAACTCGTCGCGCGCGCTGGCGAGATAGGTCAACTTCGCCCCGCTGTGGCGCAGCAAAAGGTCGATCAGGAACAGCCCGGTGTAGCCGGTGGGTCCAACGATGGCGCAGCGAATGCTCATGGGACGGCATTGTCGGCAGCGGCGAACAGTTGTCAACGCAGCAGCGCGAAAACCCCAAACTGCCATTGTGGCAGAAAATCAGCGAGGAGTCGTAATTTAAAATGTTTTCATTAAGCAATTTACGTTCAAACCCGCTGGCACGCAGATTGAATTATCTCATCCTGTCGGCGGCACACGTCGGCGGGACGACGCTCCTGTTCGCCCCCACGACTGGCTGCCGGGATGTGTGCTCGAATCCATCACTGAACCATTTTTCATAAGGAGGTTCGCCATGTTGCCCGTGACCCGTCATCCGATTCGTCTGGCCAACCCGTTCGCCACCCTCCGTGAGGAACTCGACCGCGTGTTCGGCGACGTCATGCCCAACGCCGGCGAGAGCTACGGCGCCTTCGGCAGCTACCCCGTCGACATCCGGGAGGATGAAAATCACCTGTATGTCGAAGCCGAGATGCCCGGCTTCAAACGCGAGGAAGTCGAAATCACCCTCGAAAACGGCGTGCTGACCATCAGCGGTGAACGCAAGCAGCAGACCGACGCCAGAGGCGAGCATCATCTGCACGAACGCCGCTTCACCCGTGTGCTGCGCCGCTTCTCCCTGCCCAACACCGTGGATGAAAACCAGGTGACCGCCAAACTCGACAGCGGCGTGCTGCACCTGACCCTCAACAAGCGCGAAGAGGTCAAGCCCCGCAAGATTGAAGTCAAGTAATCCCTTACACCCCCCACCGCCGTCGTGCCGCGGCTCAGCGCTCCCCGCTGCCGCCGCGGCCGACGGCTTTTTTGTCGTTGCCCCATTTGCTGTCTTTGCAGGTCCGGGCTGGCTCGGACAGGTTGACGCCAAACGTGTGATTCATGTCTGGGCCAGCCCGGACCTGCAAATGCTCACGCATCCCGCTGGCGACCGGACCTTTGATCCGCCATACTGCCCCGTCATGAAATTGCTGCTCAACCAACGGGTCCCGTCGTACGACGGCGTGGAGCTGTCCACGGACGTCTATCTGCCCGGGCCGGGACGCTATCCCATCGTGCTCACCCGCACGCCCTACGCCAAGGGTGAAATGCTCGGCCGGGCGCAGCTCTTCCACGAGCGCGGCATGGGTTACGCCATGCAGGACGTGCGCGGCAAGTACGACTCCGACGGCCGGTTCGAACCCCTCGTCGACGAAGCCGCCGACGGCCAGGCGACCATCGACTGGATCGCCAACCAATCCTGGTGCAACGGCCACATCGGTATGTGGGGACCGAGCTACCTGGGCATCGTGCAGGCGCCTGCCGCCGCCGGGGGCCACGAAGCGCTCAAAGCCATCTGTCCGTCCGTGGCGCCGGGCTCGTTCTTCAACGACTGGCTCCGCTACGACGGCTGCTTCGCCTGGGCGAACAATGTCTGGTGGTCCATGGAGCACGCTACCTGCCGCACCCGCCCCGCCCGTCACCACTGGGATAAAAATGTGTTGTGGGGCCATCGCCGGATCGAAGACCTCGAGCAATACACCGGCCTGCGCGCCGGCTTCCTGCGCCTCTGGGCGCTGCACGACACCGACGGCGGCTACTGGCGCAACCTCGACCAGCGCCTGATGCACCGGCGACTGCGCACCGCCGGCTTCCACGTCGGCGGCTGGTTCGACCACCTGTCCCGCGGCCAGTTCGACGCCTACCGCAACCTCCAGCAGGAAGGTCAGACCGACCTCGCCCGTTTGCACCAGCGTCTGCTCATCGGCCCGTGGGGACACCTCAATCTCCACCGGACCAATGAAACCCAACAGAGCTACGGCTCGTGGAACTTCGGCGCGGCAGCCAGCTTCAATGTGATGCAGCGCGAGTTGCAGTTCCTCCAGTTCCACCTCTGCGGCATCGACGACCACTACCTCGAACAGCCGCGTGTGCAGTGCTTCCTCATGGGACGCAATCAATGGCTGGACCTGCCCGACTGGCCCGCGCCCAGCGCCCAACCCGTGCAATGGCATCTGGCGTCGGATGGACATGCCGCCACCGCCGCCGGCAGCGGTCGCCTGCAACGGGAAACGCCTGCCGCCAGTTCGGCCGACGAATTCACGCATGATCCCGCCAACCCCGTGCCGACCACCGGCGGGCCGATTTACTGGAACCTCGATCCCTATGGCCCCGTCAACATCGACGCTCTGGGACAGCGCGGCGACTGCCTGTGGTACCGCAGTGAGCCTCTGAGCCAACCCCTGGTGCTGGTGGGCGAACCGACGCTGGACCTGCATGTGCAGACCGACGCCGACGACACCGACTTCATCGCCCGCCTGTGCGTGCAGCAGCCCGATGGCCAGACGATCATCCTCACGCTGGGGTCGCTGCGCTGCCGCTATCGCCACAGCTTTGAACGGCCTGAGCCGATGCCCGCGCGGACGCCCCAGCGCCTCACCGTGCGGTTGCAGCCGACGGCGTACGAGTTTCCCGTGGGCAGTCGCGTGTGTCTGGTGCTCAGCAGCAGCGATTGGCCACGCATTTTGCCGCACAACGGGAAAATGAGCCTGTTCGCCCCGGCGGACCCGGCGCGCAACAGTGTCCTGACCGGCCCGGGCACGCTATCATCCCTGACGCTGCCGACGCTGGAAAACGCTTAGAAAAACATCACCACCGAGGCACAGAGAACACAGAGAAAACAAAACAGTGGACCAGTTAATGATTTCGCCAGGCGCCATGTTCCATGGCAATCTCTCTGTGCCCTCTGTGCCTCGGTGGTGAAAACTGTATTTGGCTCTGCCGCAGGAATACCGCGTGCTTTGGCGCGGCCGGCACTGATTCACCGTTGATCCCCCAAGGAGGGAAGTCTCATGAGCAATTCCACCCAGCGCTCCGCCAAGCTGGAAGTTGTCGAGCCCATCGGCAAGCGCATCCTCATCCGCAAAGACGAGGACAAGAAGCGAACCAAGTCCGGCATCCACCTGCCCGACAAGATCGAAATCCCCACGCTCACCGGCCGGATCGTCACCGTCAGCGCCGAAGTCGCCAACGATCCCAACTATCCGATCAAGCAGTACGACCGCGTGCTGTTCAATCCCAAGGAAGCGATCCCCGTCGACTTTGAAGGCGACAACCGCTTGTTTGTGGTGCCGGTCGAGAACATCGTCGCCGTGTTCCGCAAAGCCGATGCAGTCGAGTGAATGTTCTGCGTGGCATCGCAACGAGCCCCGCGCGTGAGCAAGGGGTTGGTCGCCAGGCAGTCATCCGTCAATCCAATCGGCAACCCCTCCCTGACGGTCGGGGCTCGTTAAGCAGAAAGTTTCACGCTTGCCCGACACCTTGACCATTCTGCCGCTGACCACGCCGCTGCGGGCGACGCTGCGCCCACCGGGCTCCAAGAGCCTGACCAACCGCGCCCTGCTGCTGGCGGCATTGGCGGATGGCGTCTCCACGCTCACCGGCGTGCTTGAGGCCGACGACCCGCATTACATGCGGCAGGCGCTGGGCGCGTTGGGCTTTGCACTCGAGCATGATCCGCAGCGCCAGACCGTCTCCATTGCCGGCCAAGGCGGGCGGTTGCCGCGTTCCAGTGCGGAATTGTTCCTGGGCAACGCGGGCACGGCCGTGCGTTTCCTGACTGCCGCGGTGTGTCTGGGCGATGGCGAGTACACGCTTGATGGCGTGCCGCGCATGCGGCAGCGTCCCTTGGCGCAGCTCGTCGAACCGCTGCGGCAACTGGGCGCGCGCATCGACTATCTAGGCGATGCCAACTGTCCACCGCTGCGCGTGCGGGCGGGTGGCTTGCGCGGCGGCGAGCTGACCATGCCACCCACCTTGTCGAGCCAGTACATCTCCGCGCTGCTGCAGGTGGGGCCGTACTGTCAGGAAGGTTTGACGCTGCAATTCGACGGCCCGGTGACGAGTCGGCCGTATGTTGAAATGACGCTCAATGTGATGGAGCGGTTCGGCGTCACGTGCGAAGTGGACCCGGCGTTCACCTGCGTGCATGTGCCGCGCGGGGGCTATGTCGCCCAGCAGTACGACATTGAGCCGGACGCCTCGGCCGCCAGCTATTTTCTCGCGCTGGGCGCGCTGCTGCCGGAGGCGAAGGTGACGGTCCAAGGCCTGGGCTTCCGCAGCGTGCAGGGCGATACCGGCTTTGCGATGCTGCTCCAGCAGATGGGCGCGGGGGTGATCTGCGAGCGCGACGCCATCACCGTGCTGGGGCTGAGCAAGGGCGAAAAGCTGCGCGGGATTGATGTGGACCTCAACCACATGCCGGACATGGCCCAGACGCTGGCGGTGGTGGCGCTCTTTGCCGAGGGTCCGACGGTGATCCGCAACATCGGCAACCTGCGGGTGAAGGAAACCGACCGCATGGCCGCCCTGCGCAATGAGCTGACCAAGCTGGGCGCGCAGGTGGATATTGCTGGCGACGACATGACCATCACACCCCCCGTCGGCGGCCAACTGCAGGTGCAGCCGGGCACGGTGATCGCCACCTATGACGACCACCGCATGGCGATGAGTTTCGCCGTCGCGGGACTGGCGGCGCCTGAGCTGACCGACGGGCTGACGCTGGCGGACCCGGCCTGCGTGAACAAGACCTTCCCCGACTATTTCGAGTATCTTGACCGCTTGCGCCAGGCGGCGGACCGCCCGTGAAAACCGCCGGCGCGTTGGCGCATCTCCGTCATGAAAAAGAACGCCTTCTGGACCACCACCCGTGATCTGCTGCGCTACCGCAGCCTGCTGGCCCTGGCGCTGCTGGGGGCGCTGCTCAATGCCGCCTGCTTCGGCGCAGGGCTGGGCATGGTGTACCCGGCGTTCACCCTGCTGACCAAGTTCCAGGAAGGCATCACGCTGGCGGACCTGCTCCAGCAGTACCAGGACGCGCATCCGCAACTGGAGAAAATCGTCCCCCAGTTGGCGAGTCTTGCGGCGCAATTGCCCGCCGATCCGTTCTGGGCGTTTTTCACCTTGCTCTCGGTGATCCTGGTGCTGACGGCGGTAGGCAATGTGGGCCGATTCCTGCATGAGATTTCCACGCTGACCATCGTGATGCGCGGGGCGATGCGCTACCGCTCGCGCATGTTTCGCCGGCTGATCCAGGCGCCGCTGCTCGAAACGCTGCAGCGTCCCAACAGCGACCACATCGCCCGGCTGATCGCCGACACCGATGTGCTCGCCAACGGGCATCGCGCCATTCTGGGCCGGGCGGTGGGCGACATCCTCAAGGGCGGAGCAGCGCTGCTGCTGGCGCTTTACGTCAACTGGCGGCTGACGCTGGTGGCGCTGATCGTCGCGCCGGTGCTGGCGACGGTGCTGCGCAAGTTTGGCAAAGTGATTCGCCGCGCCACGCGCAACCGCATGATTTTCCGCGGCCGCATGATCGGCAAGCTGCACGAAGCCCTCGACGCCCTGGCGGTGGTCAAGAGCCATGAAGCCGAGGGCGAGGAACGCCGGCGCTACAGTCGGCTCAACCGCCAGATGTATCAGCAGGAAGTCCGCATGCGCATGGCGCGGGCGCTCAGTTCCCCGGCCGTCGAAACGCTGAGCATGATCGGCATCGTGCTGGTGTCGAGCGCCGCCGCCTGGGCGGTGTTCCGTCAGAACGTGCCCGCCGAGGAACTGGTGACCGTGCTGGTGGCGCTGGCGAACGGCGCGGTGAGCCTCAAGCCGCTCTCCACGCTGCACAATCAGGTGCATGAATCCTCCGCCGCCGCCGACCGCGTGCTGGAACTGCTGCATTTTCCCATTGAACCCGTGGGCGCCCAGGCGCGGTTCGCTAAACCCACGCTGCCGCGTCATCATCAATCCGTCAGCTTCGACCATCTGACTTTCACCTATCCCGGCAAAACCGAGCCGGCGCTGCGCGACGTCTCCCTGCAGGTCCAGCACGGCATGGTGGTGGCGGTGGTCGGCGGCAACGGCTCAGGCAAATCCACCCTGCTGAGCATGCTGCCCCGCATGCTCGATCCGCAGGAAGGCGTGGTGAGCATCGACGGGCACGACCTGCGCAGCGTCAACCTGCGCAGCATCCGGCGACAGATTGCCGTGGTGACGCAGCAGAGCGTGCTGTTTGGCGGATCGATCGCCCAGAACATCGCCTACGGCCGACAGCACACGCCGCGTACTGCGATTGAGGACGCCGCCAGACGCGCTCACGCCGACGAGTTCATCCGCAAGCTGCCTCAGGGCTATGACACGCTGCTGGGCGAAGGCGGCGTGGGGCTCTCCGGCGGACAGCGCCAGCGGCTGTGCATCGCCCGGGCAATCCTGCGCGACCCGAGCATTCTCATTCTCGATGAAGCCACCAGCCAGATCGACGCCGACAGCGAAGCCCGCATCAACCAGGCCGTGCGCCAGCTCCGGGCGGGCCGCACCATCTTCGTGATCGCCCATCGCCTGAGCACCGTGGTGGATGCGGACCTGATCGTGGTGATGGATCAAGCCCAGATCGTCGACCAGGGCACGCACGAACAACTGCTCGGCCGCTGTTCGACCTACCAGGTGCTGACCCAGACGCAGCTCGTCAACACCCGCACGCCCGCCGGGGGATAAAAAAGGGGATAAGTACATTATTTTCATTCATAATAATGTACTTATCCCCTTTTTTACCCCAGCCGCACCAGTTCCACCGGCGTTCTACCATGCAGGCTGTACAGGTCCACGCGCCGATCGCGCAGCGGACGCACGCTGCCGGTTTCGCGCTGGCGCACCAAGTCAGTCAGGTCCAGTTCGGTGATGACCACGGTCTCGGTGTTGCTGTCGGCCTCGGCCTGAATGGCGTTGACCGGGAAGGGGAAATCGCTGGGGGTGAAGACCGCCGCCTGCCCGTAGTTGATCAGGAAGCTCGCCACATTGGGCAGATTGCCCACGTTGCCCGCCGCCGCGACGTAGATGTAGTTCTCCACCGCCCGCGCCTGGCAGCAATAACGCACGCGCTGGTAGGCCTTGCGGTCGTCGGTGCTGAAGGGCACGAAAAACAGCTCCGCGCCGGCGAGCGTCAGCAGGCGCGCCGTCTCGGGGAACTCGATGTCGTAGCACACCTGAATGGCGAACCGGCACAGCGGCGAGTCGAACACCTTCAGACCTTCGCCCGGCACCAGGCCATACAACTCGCGTTCGTCGGGCGTGATGTGCAGTTTGTCCTGCAGGTGGACCTGGCCATCGGGGCAGAACAGGTGGGCGCAGTTGCGGCGTTCGCCGTTGATGACCACCGGCGTGGAGCCGCCGATGATGTAAATGCCCGTCTCCTGCGCCATGCGGCGGAACATGGCGGTGTAGCGCTCGGTCAACTCCGCCAGTTGACCCATCAGCTCCACCGCCTCCAGATGCGGATCCATCATGGAAAAGAGCTGCACGGTGAACAGCTCGGGAAACAGCAGGAAGTGGCAGTGATACTCGTTGGCGCAGCTCACGAAGTACTGCACCTGCTGCTCGAACTCCTCCCAGGTGTTGATGCGCTTCATCTCATACTGGGCGGCGCACAGCCGCACCTTCCGCGCCGGACGCCGGGCGATGCTGGCGGCGATCCGGCGGCGGGCGGCGTCGTAGCGCGGATTGTCGAATACCAGGTAGGTGGCGAAATTGAGGCTCTGGGCGTCGTCGAGGTATTCCATGACCACGCCTTTGACGTGGTAGCCGGCTTTGATCTGCGGACTGAGCGTGGGATCGCGCAATTCGCCGGCGACAACTTTGGCGACGTACTGCTCCGGGGTGAGTTTGCCGGCAAACGCGGCATAACCGGGGATGCGCCCGCCGGCGACCATACGGCGCAGGTTGTACTGCTTGAGCAACTGCTTGCGCCGCTGATACAGCGCCTGGGCGACGCCGCGCCGCTGGAAGTCGGGATGCACGGCGATGTCCGCGCCGTACAGCGTGTCGCCCGACGGATTGTGCGTGGTGAAGGTGCCGTCGCCGGTGATCTCGGCAAAGGAATAGAGCGTGTTCTCGTCCTCCAACTGCACGATCAGCGTGCAGGTGTAGCCGACCACCTGGCCATCAAGCTCCGCCACGAACTGGCCCTCAGGAAACGCGCGCAGCTGGAGCTTGAGCAACCGCTCGTCACCAATCTGGTGCGGCGGCAGCCCGGCATAGGCGGCGTGCTGCACCGCGAGAATGCGCGGAATGTCGCGCTGCCGCCAGCGACGAACCGTGACTTTGTCCTTGGCGGGTCTGGCGTCGGCGGGGACCTTGCTCACGGGAAACTCCTGAAAAGCGCAGCGAATCCACGGATGATCCGGCGGGATCTTCCACGGGGATTGTAGCGGACTGCACCTGGCGCTCGCGCCGCACTACAATGCCCGGCTTCGGAGTCACTCCATGCGAATCGCCTTGGCGCAGATCAATCCGACCGTCGGCGACCTGGTGGGCAATCTCGCATTGCACCAGCGCGCGGTGGAGCAAGCCCGCGCCGCCGGCGCCGAGCTGGTGGTGTTCCCCGAGCTGTCGATCATCGGCTATCCCCCCAAGGATCTGCTGCTCAAGCCGGCCGCCATCGAGCAGGCGCAGGCGGCGGTGCAGCAGTTGGCGACCTGCTGTCAGGGCATTGCCGCGCTGGTGGGCTATCCCGCGCCCGCCGAGGGGGCGCGGGGTTTGGCGCTGTACAACGCCGCCGCCCTGCTGCGCGATGGGCGCCAGGTCCAGCGGTTCATCAAGAGCCTGCTGCCAACCTATGACGTGTTCGACGAACGCCGGTATTTCGAACCCGGCTACCGCGTGCCGGGGGCGCTGGAAGTCGGCGCGGTCAATGGGGCTGTCATCGGCGTCTCCATCTGCGAGGATTTGTGGACCGACGAAATCGCCCTGCCGCGCCAGCTTTATCACGACGACCCGATCACCCGGCTGGTGCAGAGCGGCGCGGAGATCATCGTCAACTGCTCCGCTTCGCCTTTCGTGCTGGGCAAGCATGAGCTGCGCCTGCAACTGCTGGCGAACACCGCCCGCAAGCATCAGCGCCCGGTGCTGTATTGCAATCAGGTCGGCGGCAACGACGAACTGGTGTTCGATGGCCATAGCTGCGCGCTGGACGCGCATGGCAAGCTGATCGCCCACGCCTGTGGGTTCGCCGAGGACCTGCTGCTCGTGGACCTGGCGCACCCGGCGGACAATCGCACCGAGCAGCCGCTGGTCAGCCTGCGTTCCGCGTACGAAGCGCTGGTGCTGGGGCTGCGCGACTACATGCGCAAATGCGGCTTCAAATCCATCGTGCTGGGACTCAGCGGCGGCATCGACTCGGCGCTCACCTGCGCTCTGGCGGTGGCGGCGGTAGGGAAAGAAAACGTCCGTGGCGTGTCGATGCCCAGTCGCTTCAGCTCCGAGCACTCGCGCGATGACGCCGCCGACCTGGCGCACCGGTTGGGCATCGCGTATCACAGCATTCCCATCGGGGCCGCCCACGAAACCATGGAACAGATGCTCGCGCCGAGCTTCGCGGGACTCGCCCCCGACATCACCGAGGAAAACCTGCAGGCGCGCCTGCGCGGCGTGCTGCTCATGGCGTTCTCCAACAAGTTCGGCTCCCTGCTGGTGACCACCGGCAACAAGAGCGAACTGGCGGTCGGCTACTGCACGCTCTACGGCGACATGTGCGGCGGGCTGGCGGTGCTCAGCGATGTGCCCAAAACGCTGGTGTGGGAGCTGTCGCGCTGGATCAACGACGCCGCCGATTCCCCCCTGCGCCGGCTATATGGCGGGCCGGTCATCCCGCAAAGCTCCATCGACAAAATCCCCAGCGCCGAGTTGCGGCCCAATCAGACCGACCAGGACTCGCTCCCGCCGTATCCCGTGCTCGATGAAATCGTCGAGCGCTACGTCGAGCAGGAACAGCCCGCCCGCCAGATCATTGCGGAAACAGGCTACGACCCCGAGTTGGTGCTGCGCTTTGTCAAGCTGATCGATCGCAACGAATACAAGCGCAAGCAGGCCGCCCCGGGGCTCAAGATCACCGGCCGGGCGTTCGGCTTTGGTCGCCGCATGCCCATCGCCCAGCGTTTCGACAACGCCGCCATCCTGTAACTCTCATTCACTCCCTTCCCCAAGCCGCGGCGGAGCGCAGCGAAGCCGGGGGTTGTCGCGCCCGTTGAATTCCGTAATGCAATAACGCCCAGCTTCCGTTCGTTCCTCTCCCAGACCATCCCGCTCCACCACCGCGAGGAACCAAACATGCTCAGCGCTAAATATCTTCGCCTAACCGCCCTCCTCACCATCGCGCTGCTGTATTCCCCGGGTGCAGGGCTTGCTGCCGACGACGCCACCCCCGCCGAGGACGCCGGCAAAACCGTCACCCGCGAGCACACCGTCACCAACGAAGACACCGGCGTCACCCGCACGGTCGAGGAAACCATCACCGTCTCCAAAACCGAAGACGGCAAGGAATGGACCCGCACCACCACCGGCTCCAATTCCAACGGCGGCACCTTCACCTCCACCACCACCGGCTTGGGTTCCCGTGATGCCGACGGCAACGGCAGCTTCACCAGCCAGACCACCGGCAGCGCCACCAACGCCAAAGGCAACACCCACACCTTCACCACCGACCGCACCGGACAGTCCACCAAAAACAATCAGGGCGGCCGGGACTTTTCCACCACCGCCACCACCACTGGCAGCAACGGCAAGTCCGCCACCACCACCCGCACCGGCCAAACCGTCGACAACGGCGATGGCACCAAAACCTACACCGCCGCCGGCGATCGCTCCGGCAGCAATGGCGTCCATGGTCAGTGGAACACCACCGGCACCATCACCAAAACCGACACCGGCCGACGCTGGGACCTGACCACCAACGGCACCAACAGCAACGGCCGCGAATGGATCACCCAACGCCAGGGCGAACTCAACCGCACCGGCAACGGCGCCGCCAGCTACACCGGCCAACGCACCACCACCGACAACCAGGGCCACACCAAAACCGCCAAGACCACTGGCGCCGTCGAACGCGATGGCAAAGCCAACCGCCAGACCCGCACCAGCCGCAAACGCAGCAGCGAATAACCCCCGCAAAATCCCCCGCAAAACGCGGATGTTCTCATCCCCGCCCGCCCTGATACAACCAACAGGGCGGGCGGGTTTTTTGATGGCCGACCAACACCCAACCAGAGAATCCCCGGGCAGAGCCCGGGGCTAACGGATCTTGGGATTCATTAGCCCCCGCCTCTGCCGGGGGACTCGGCCGGGCATCACCATGTCGCGTGGTACAGCGCCAAAAAATCATCCGCGCTCAAGGGCCGCGGATTGAAACCCGCCGTCCATTGCAACGCAGCTTCATCGGCGAGCATTTCCAGCGCCGCTTCCGTCACCGGCAACTCGCGCAAGCGGGTCGCCAAGCCCACCGTGCGCAGCAGTTGCGTCAACTCCTCCGCCAGTGACACGCCGTCCCGCCCGGTCAGAGCTGCGTAGTCCGCATGCTCGGCGTTCCAGCGCACCACGGCCGGCAGCATCACGCCCACCGCCTGCCCATGGGTGACGCCAAAGTGCGCGGTCAGCGGATTGGCGCTGGCGTGGGCGGCGCCGAGCATGCTGTTCTCGATCGCCAGGCCCGCGGCCGCAGCGCCCAGCAGCATCGCGCCGCGGGCGGACTCGTCCTCCGGCATCAACACGGCGACCGTGAGGTTGAAAAACAGCAACTCCCACGCCAGCCGACTGAGCGCCTGCGAGGCCTCGGTGCGTTTGGTGCAGACGCCCGACTCCAGCGCGTGCGCCAGCGCGTCGATGCCGGTGCACGCCGCCACACGCTGCGGCATGCTGCGCGTGAGCTGCGGGTCCAGCACCGCCCAGCTTGGGGTTGCCTTCCGATCTCCGCACGCCATTTTCTGATGCGTTTGCGCGTCGGCAATCAGGGCGAACGACTGCATTTCGCTGCCGGTGCCGGCGGTGGTGGGAATGGCGATCAGCGGCAGCAGCGGTTTGCTCGCTTGGCCGATCCCCCGGTAATCCGCCATCCGGCCGCCGTTGGTCAGCAGAAAGTTGACGCCCTTGGCGGTGTCCAGCGCGGAGCCGCCGCCCAGCGCCACCAGCACGTCAGGACGCTGCTGCCGCGCGACCGCGAGCGCGGCATCCACATCGTCCGTGTCCGGGTTCTCCCGCACCTGACTGAACACCGCGACGTTCAGCCCATCATCCTGCAACACCTGCTGCGCTCGCGCGGCATGGCCGGCGGCGAGCACGCCGGGGTCCGTCACCAGCAGCACCCGCTGGGCACGTAGATCACAAGCCAGTTCTCCGATGAGATTGAGCGTGGTGGCCCCGAACCGAACCTGCGTCGGCGCGGCTGTCACCTGACGCCAATGCTCGAAACGGTCCCACTCACGCATACTGGATCGCCCGCCGCCGGTAGAGGAACTCGAACAGGTTGCCTTCGTGCGGCTGATCCCACTGCACCCGGCAGGTCGGCGTACGGCCCAGATTCAAACGCTCGATGTCCGGGCTCGCCAGCAAGGCGCGGATGAACCGCGGGTCCTCGGTCATGCCGCTGACCACCAGCGAAGGGCCGATGCGTTCGAGCATTTCTTCCTGGGGCAGCTCGACCACGCTGACGAAAGGAAACAGATATTCGGTGTTCGCCAGCGGATGGTCCAGCGTGGCGCAGCGCAGCACCGTCGGCAGCAGATAGGTCCAGCCGTCGCGGCGCACGAGGCGCGGGCCGTCGCGGTGCGCCGCGGTCACCTCCACCGCGCCCGGCGTGGTCAGCTTCTCTGTCAGGTTCTGGTCGATCCACGCGGCGACCTGCGGATTGGCAAACGCGCTGAGCACCGCCTGCGGGTCGTCCATAGCGCGCGGCTCGAGCGCCGCCAGCCGTCGCGCGAGGGCATCCGCCAGCGCGTCGGCGTGACGCGGGATCAGAATGGTCGAGCAGTTGATGCAGCTGCGGCCGCCGTTCTCCGCCACCGATGCGACCAGCAAGTCCAGCAGGTTTTCCCAGTCATCCGCCAGGTCAGCGCCAATGAGCACTTTGCTGCGCCCGGTGCCGTGGCGGTTGACCGCCGGGTTGTTGGCGTAGCGCGCCAGCGTGCGGTCATCGCCGAAGATGATCGCCCGGCTGCTGCCGGTCATGATTTCATCGGCGCCGCTGTGATCGGTGGGATAGAAGCTCAGAGCTTCCGGGGGACAGCCCGCCTGGCGCAGCGCGGCAATCAGCCGCAGCGGGGTCCAGGGTTCCTCCCGGCCGGGCTTGAGCACCACGGGAATCCGCAGCGCCACGGCCGGCAGCCAGATGGAATTGACCCCCGGACTGTTGCTGGGCAGCACCACCCCCAGCACATCGGTCAGGGCGTGAAAACTCACCGGCACGCCCGCCTGCTGGCCATGCCCGGCGTCGAGCACGTCCAGGTCCAGTCCGCGCGTCAGCCCGCGCAGGATGGTGGCCATATCCGCCAGCACGGTGTGCACCTTCGCCATGTTGCGCCGGCACAATTCATGCGGCAAACCACTGGTGCGCGAGAGCGCTTCCACATATTGCCCGGGGGTCTGCCGCAGGTTCCCCGCCAGGCTCAACTCGCCCAGGAGAAACAACTCGGCGGCGGCGGCACAGATGTCGAGCATGCGTTGGGTGGATATCTGTTCCAGCACGGCACGGGCGCGGGCCGCCTCGCGCAGGTCGCGGCGAATCAGCCCGGCATTGGCGACGCTCATTTCCGCGATCACGCTGCCGTCGCGCGGATCGCGCAGCGGCGTGGTGTCCAGGCTGTGGTAGACAGCGCCATAACGCAGGATGGGCAGGTGCGGCACGGGCATGGGCGTTTCAACGCTCGCGTAAAAATACATTCACCACAGAGGCACAGAGAACACAGAGTTGAGAATGGAGCATGCTTTCAATCATGTCATGCCATCACAAACCCATGTCCTGATCCTCGGTGCTCTCTGGGCCTCGGTGGTAATTCTTCGAAACGATAATCAGTAAACGCCCTCGATGGTCGGCTTGCTGGTGAAGCCCAGCGGGCGCACGTCGCCCACGCCGTCCCAGGCGAAGCGGCCATGCGGGGGGCGGCGGATGGCTTCATCGCGTTCCAGCAGGCGCGGCATGAACAGCTCGCGGGTGAGCGTGGTCAGCTCCACCCGGCCCCACTGGTCGTACTCCACGGAGCGCTGCGGATTGTCGGGTTGGACCACCCGCAGCACGGCGCGGGGCTGCGGCGCGTAGTAGGTCAGCTCATAGCCGTCTTTGAAGCCGACCGGCCGGGACACCGCCAGACCCATGAGCGTGTTGCCATAGGTGGGCACAAGCCGGGCTTTGTTCTGCAGCACTTCTTCGCAGAGGAAACGGATGACCTGCGGGGTCATGCTGGTGCCGCCGCAGAACACGCCGCGGATGCCGGCGCGGATGACGTCGAGCCGATCGCCGAGACTTTCGAGCAGGCGCGGGGTGGTGAAGAGGCACTTGACCTGGCGATGCTTGAGAATGTCGAGCGCCTGGGTGATGACATGGTCCTGATACGCGCGGGCGTGCTGCACATCGCCGGCGGCGAGGCATTTCTTGACCCAGCGCGGGTCGAGGTCGAGGAAATAGCAGCTCCCGCCGCGCAGGTTGGCGAGGTGCTCGATGGCGAGGCGCAACCGGCGCGGGCCGGTGGGGCCGAGCATCAGCCAGTTGCCGCCGCGCGGGAAGTATTCATCTTCCAGGCCGGCGGAAAACTCGGTGTAATCGATCAGATGATCTTCCCAGCTGATGCGTTGCTTGGGCCTTCCGGTGGTGCCGCCGGTTTCAAAGATCAGGTACGGCCGGCCGCGGTAGGCGCGGGGAATCCATACTTCATGGGGCAGGTCGCGCAGCGGCTCGTCGGGGAACGGCTCGAACACCCGCAGCAGATCGCCATAGCTGTGGACCAGCTTGCGGGGGTTGACCTTGTGCTGTTTGGCCCAGTTGAGCCAGTAGGGGCAGCCGGTCTCGGCGGAGAAATGCCAGTGGATGATCTGGCGCACATGTTCATCGAGCTGGGCGAGCGCGGCTTCAGGCATCAGGTTTACCCGGGAAAAAGCGCGTCAGCGTCGCCGACTGGGGCGGGCGCGTCAGCAGGGAGACCAGCACCAGGGTGACGGTGCAGATGAGAAACAGCACCGCGACGGGCATCACGCCATCGGGACGGGTTTCACTGCCGAACAGCTGCGGCAGCAGGAGGGATTCATCGCCCCAGCCCGAAGCGCGGAAGAAGTACAGCCAGGCTCCGGCGGTGACGAAGACGGACGCCAGCACGCCGGCTTTGGTGGTGCGTTTCCAGTACACCGCGGCAAAGGCGATGGGGAACAGCGCCCCGAAGCCGCTGAAGCACCAGACGCCCAGGTCGAAGATGTGCTGGGAGGAAACCAGCGAAAGCAGGTAGATGACCAGCACGATGACGCAGACGAAGCCGCGCCCCAGCCAGAGCAGTTGGCGATCGCTGGGGGGCGCGCCGCGGCGGAGGCGCAGGACCACGTCGTTGATGAACATGGTGCTCATGCACATGAACTGGCTGTCGAGCGAGCTCATGATGGCCGCCAGCACGCCCGCCGCGAGCAGGCCGCTGAGGATGTCGGAATGCACGAGGTCGGCGACCATTTTGCCCAGCAGGGCGTTGGGATTGCCGCCGGGTGCTTTGATGCCCGCGCCGGCGGCCCAGATGCCGATGAGGATGCAGGGCACCCAGACGATCATGATGCAGATGGGGTGGAGCACGACGGTGAGGCGGAAGGTGCGCGCCGAGCGGGCGGTGAGCCAGTGCTGGAAGAGATGGGGGAACATGCCCACGCTCAGGGGGACGAAGCAGTAGCTGAAGAACTGCCAGTGGCCGATGGTGCCCTCGCGGACCAGATGTTTGCGGGAATTTTCGAGGACTTGTTCGGAAGCGGCAACCGGGCCGCCCATGGCTTTGGCGATCATCCAGAAGGCGATGACGCCGGTGATCATGAAAACCAGGGTCTGGAAGGTGTTGGCCCAGGCGGTGCTGCGGACGCCGCCGAAGAAGACATAGACCAGCACCACGGCACAGATGATCAAACCGGTCAGCCAGGGCGGGACGGCGCCGACGAACATCATCGCGCCGGGCTTGGTGGGATGCGGGATGCCGGGGAAGAGGTCGGGGAACATGCCCACGGTCATGCCGCGCATCACCGCGCCGGCGCCGAGGATGCCGATGAGGATGTAGGGGACGATCAGCAGCACGAGCACGACGAAGAGGACATAGCCCACGGCCGGGGACTCAAAACGATCGCGGAAGAACTGGCATTGGGTCAGGTAGTTGCCACGCTTGCCGATTGCCCAGAGGCGGATGCCCACGAGGAAGAAGACGGCAGAATGGACCAGGCCGGACCACGACGCCATCAGCCCATAGACGCCGATGCCGTCGGTGAACGCTTTGCCGGTGGAGCCGACGAGGGCGAAGGCGGTCATGGTGGTGCCGAACACGCTCATCAGCAGCATGAACGGGCCGATGGATCGGCTGGCGACGAAGAAGTCGCTGCTGGTGCCGCGGAAGAAGTGATGGCTGACGACGCCCAGCAGCAGGAGCAGGCCGAGGTAGGCGATGACCACCCACAGGGGGGTCGCGGAAACCGGCGCGGGGCCGGCGGCCTGGGCGAGCGTAAACAGCAGCGGCGGAGTGATCATGGGCGCTGCTCCGGCGATTGGGCGTCTGCAGTCGGTTCATTCGCCCACGCTTCCCAATCGGTCGGCCAGGCGTAGCGTGACGCCAGCAGCCAGAGCCCCCCGGCGAACACGGAAAAGAGCGCGTGGTACGCCAGCCCGGCGGGGATGAAGCCCAGGACCAGGCTGGCGTTGTCCCAGTTCCAGCAATCCTGATGCAGCAGGAACAGCGCGGCGGCGATGACCCAGACGATCCAGCGCATGGGACAGCGATGGGTCGCGCAGCGGCAGTCGCGCTCGGTCGAGCAGGCGGCCGGGGCGGGCGTGCGGGGCTCGGTCAAGGGCGTGCTCCGGTGATGGCGTACAAATGCGACTGGGTGGCGACATAGAGCACGCCGTTGGCGACGACGGCGGAGCTGTAGATGCTGTTGCCGAATTCGATTTCGCCGAGCAACTGGTAATCCTTGCCGGCCGCCAGGATGGTGAGGATGCCGTCCTCATTGCCCACGTAGACCTTGCCGTCGGCGACGACGGTGCTCGCCCAGATGTGGGCTTTGGTGTCATGGCGCCAGTGTTCTTTTCCGGTGGCGGCATCGAAGCAGTAGACATGGCCGGTGTAGTCGGCAATGTAGAGCAGGCCATCGTGAATGGCGGCGGTGGAGATGGTGCGGTCGATGGGCGCCATCCAGACCTGGCCGGTCTGGGAGATGTCGCCGGCGCCGCTGGCGTCGAGGCAATTGAACTGGCCGATGCCATCGCCATGCTCGGGGTCCTGCCCGACGCCGATGTACACCTTGCCGTCGTGGAAGACAGGGGTGGCGATGATTTCGCTGGGGCCCTTGGCGGTGGCGTAGCGGCGGGGTTTGCCCGCTTCATCGAAGCGCAGCTCGGGACGATTGCAGTCGTAGCGGAAGACTTCCTGCAGGATGCCGTAGCCGTCGGCGTCCTTGACCGGCTGAGGATCAAAGCCATAGAGGAAGCCATCGCCGGCGCCGTAAAACACCAGGGTCTTGCCGTTGACCACGCCGGCGGCGGGACTGGACCAGGCGCTGTGCATGGTGCGCTGGCCGATGTTGGAACCTTCCTCGCCCAGCAGCGCACCGGTGTTCTTGTCCAGACAGATCAGCGCCGGCGCCATGGGGTTGGGCATGTTCTTGTGCGACCAGTCCACGCCGTTGCTGGTGGTGACGAACAGTTTGTCGCCCAGCACGAGCACGCTGCTGCTGGTGATGTTGTGCGGAAAGACGCCCAGTTCACTGGCCATGTCGTAGCGCCAGATGATGTCGGCATCCGTGGGCGTAACCTCCAGCGTCTGGTCGCCAAAGCCGGTCATGTACTGGCCTTCATCCGTGAACGGGCCGTCGTTGCCGTTGGCCTGACCCTGCACATCGAGGCACACCACCTCGCAGCGGTTGGTCACCACGTACACCCGCTGGCCCTCGACTTCCGGGCTCGAGCAGATGCCCAGAAACTCCCAGTCGCCCACCTTGCCCGCCCCCAGCTTGGGCACGATGAGCTGCCAGAGGAACTTGCCGTCGGCTTCATTGAAGCAGTAGACGGCACTGTAATCGCCTTGAAAACGCGGGTCGCGCGGAGCGGCGTTGTTGGTGCCGATGAACACCTTCCCGCCGGAGACGGTCACATTGCCATACGCCTGCGACCCGAGCTTGGCGACCCACTTGACGCCCTGGGTGGTGTCCATCTGCACCTGATCGGTGTTGAAGTCCACCACCCCGGGTTTGAAGGTCACCGGCAGGTTCTTTTCCGGGCTGACCATGTTCCGCGCGGTGGTCCGGCCCCACATCGGCCAATCCTGCGCCTGCAGCGTCATGACGGTCGTCGTCAGCAAAGCCGCCGTCAGCGCGGCCGGGGTTTTCCAGTTCCAGAAGCTGTGCATGTTCTTGTCCTCAAACCAGGGCGGCTTATGGCCGCGTGTTGCCGCTGTCGGTCAATGATTGGGCGTCACCACCACGTTGTCCACACACACCGCGAACTTGCTCGCCGGCGAGAAGCCGAACAATCCCGGCGCGCCCTGGCGATGGCCATCCACATGCTCGTGCACCAGTTGCCAGTCCGTCGGCTCCGCCTCGCCGCGCAGCCAAACCTTGGCGCGGATCACGGTGGTGTCCCCTTCCCCGGCGCCCGGCTCCACCCGCGCCTTGAGGCGATACCACTGATTCGCCTGCCAACGGCACGGCACGCCCACGTCCAGGCGGTCGTAGTTGCTGACCACCTTGAGCATCTGGGCGTTGCCGTCGAGCATCACGATGTAGCGCTGATTGATCACCCCCACGCTGGACATCAGCCGGCGGTTGCCGTCGCTCAGGACGTCGGCTTCCACCGTGTAGTCGCGTTCGTCAGGATGACCCAGAAACACCATGGACCGCATGAACAGAATGTTGTCGAGTGTCTTGACGAACACCTGCTGCCCGTCGCGCTGGCGCACATCCCACTTGAGCCGGGCGCCGATCCACGGCAGCGGCGGATAGGCGAAGGCGCCGCCGGCGGCGTCTTTTTCATTGAGCGCAAACTCGTCGAAGTTCTCGGCGATCGGCAGGCCGGGCAGGATGCGGCCGCGGCCTTCCCCGATGAGCTTGACCCCGCCAGGCAGTTCCAGCACCGCGCGAAACGCGCCGGCGGACTGCTTCGCATCGGCGGCAACCACCAGCGTGCCATCGCTGCTGAAGCTGGCGTCGAGTTCCGCCTTGACCCGGGCGGTGGGCGGAATCCACTTGCTCCACTGGGCTTTGCTGCCGGGGATTTTTTCCACGGTGACGCCCTGGGCGTCGAGCACGCGCAGCTCAAAAGCCGCTGTTTCGCCGGGGCGCAGCAGCACTTCGTTGGGCACGATCTGCAAGGCCGCCGGCGCGCCGGGCGCGGGGAGCTTGAGTTCCGGCGCCGGGAGAATGGCGACCGGGCCGGAGCGTTCCTTGCTGCCGAAGGCGTAGAGCTTTTCCGTGGTGTGCACGAACAGCTTGCCGTCCCACGCCGCCGGGGAGCCCAGGCATTCGCCCGCCAGGGTCACCCGCTGAATCACCTGCGGCTCGGTTCCGCTGGGATCGATGATGTACAAGCCGTCGTGCCAGGTCGGGACATACAGCCGGCCCGAACCATACAGCGCTGACGCATGCAACTGGTCGGCGCCCAGCCGCAGCCGCCACAGGCTGTGGCCGGTCTTCGCGTCGACACAGTGCAGCACGCCGGCGGAAGTGACCTGATACACCCGGTCGCCCACCAGCACTGGGCTGCTGGTGAACATGTCCACCTCATCATTGCGCCACACCTCGGCGGAACGGTCCAGCACCGCCGGTTCCGTGGCGGACTTCGCCTGCGCCCCAAGCTTGAGTGCGACCATCCGGCCGCGCCCGGTGTCGTCGACATTTTCCTTGTCATGCAGGGCGATCACGGTGTCGCCAAAGAGCACCACCCCGCTGTTCATGCCGCCCACGGACATCTGGTAACGCCAGAGCGGCTGACCGGTCAGGGCGTTGACCGCCACCACATTGCCGCAGCCGGTGGTGGCGTACATGACATACACGCCGTCGCGCCAGGCGAAGGTGGGCGTGCAGAAGCTGCTGTCCTTGAGGAACGGCGGGCCGACGCCGGGGGAGCTGGACCAGACGAGTTGGCCGGTGTCCTTGTCGAAGCTGTAGAAGCGATTGCGGGCGGGGCCTTCGCGCCCCCAGTTGCTGGTGATGGCGTTGACCACGACCTGGCCCAGGCCGTCGAGCGTGGGCGAGCCGGTGCGTCCATTGGGGAAGGTCAGCCGGCCGAGCGATTCCATCAGCGAATGCTGCCAGAGGACTTTGCCCTCGGCGGTGAAGCACACCAGCACGCCCGCGCTGGTCAGGGCGTACACCTGGCCGGTGGCGGCATCGACTGACGGCGCGCCGATGCTGTACCGGCTGTAAATGATGTCGCTCATGAAGTCGGGGAAAGTGTGTTCCCAGATGAGCGCGCCGGTCTCGGCGTCCAGACAGGCGACGATCTCGCGCAGGGCTTCGCCTTCGCCGCGGTAGCCGATGACATACAGCCGCTGCGAGCCGTCGGCCTGCTGGGCGACGACCGGCGTGCCGCGCCCGCACAGGTCATAGGTCCAGAGCAGGTTGGGCCCCGCCGGTTCGCAGTCGGTCGGCAGATGGGGATCGGTGCTGACACCGGTCTGCTGCGGGCCGCGCCATTGCAGCCAGCCGGTGACCGGGCCGGCGTGGGCGATGGTCGTGAGCGCGAGCAGCAGGCCGAAGACCATTTTTGCCACGGATGAACACGGATGAAGCGGGGATGAAGAGGAAGCAGGGAGGGAAAAGCGTTTCACGGTGGTCATGGGCACTGGCTCCTCAGCGCGGGAGAGCGTGTGGGTCGCGGAATCAAGGTACGGGCGCGGCGGCGGGGTCATTGTTGCCTTCAATGTAGTCGGCGGTGATGAGAATGGCGTCAAGCCGGGCGAGGGTGGCGGTCATGTCGGGAAAGCTGGCGTTGTCGGCGGCACGGATGCTCAGCCAGTCGCCGGCGTTGCTGGCGCGCTCGACATGGCCGTCCACGTACACCAGATTAACCAGCTTGCCTTCGTGGTTGGTGCGCTGGAACTGCGGGTTGTCATCGCTGTTGTTGGCGTCAAGCACCAGCGCGCGGGCGGTGTTGCCCGCGCTGTTGTCGCCCAGGTCTTCCAGCCGCCAGCCGGTGGTCTGGTCGTACTGGCGGTAGTAGTAGCTGCTGTAGGCGTCGGCGCTCATGACGGTGTCACGAGCTTTGAACTTGGCGAGTTCTTCCACCGGATCGCTGGTGTCGTCGGCGGGACAGAACACCGCCTGCGGGTTTTCCAGGTACTGGTCGATGAGCGTGCCCAGGCCCAGCGTCATGCCGGCGGGCGCGACGGCGGAGAGATCGCTGGTGCCGGGGCTCGCCCAGGTCTGGTTGGTGGCGACTTGTGCCCAGGATTGGCCGTTCCAGTTGGCGCCGAAGAAGCTGAAAAGCGTCTGCGGCGACATGGGGCCATGCGGCAGGTAGCCGGCGTGATCGGCGCTGTAAGCCGCCAGCCCCACGCCCAGTTGATGCAGGTTGCTGCCGCAGGCGATATGCCGCGCCGAGGTCCGCGCCGACGCCAGCGCCGGCAGCAGGATGCCAATGAGCAGCGCGATGATGCTGATCACCACCAGCAGCTCAATGAGCGTAAAGGCCTGCCGGGCGCATCGCGCAACCGTCATGACTGCCTTTCCACGGCCGGTCGCGGCGCATGCACGCCGCCCCGACCGCTGGGAGGTTAGAACACCGGCGAAGCGCGGACTTCACCCGGCGCGGGGGGAGCCCAGTCGCCGCCGATGCAGTAGAGCGTCTTGAGCGCCCGCAGATACATGCGCTGCCGAGCAAACACCGGCGAAGCGCGGTGCGGCTCCAGCAGGTTCTCTGTTAATACCTTGAACTCCCGCCCCGGTTGCAGAACCTGCATCCGGCCGGCTTCATCCCCCACGTAAATCCACTGCCCCCCCAGCGTGATGCTCGGCGACACCCGCCCGCCCACCGGCAATTTCTCCTGATACAGCACCGCGCCATTCTCGGCATTGAGCGCGGTGAGCACCCCGCCCTGCGTCACGGCGTACAGCAGGCCCTCATGAAACAGCGGCGAAGCGCAGTAGCGATCCTTGGGCAACTGCACCGACCAGAGCGTTTTCGCTTCCAGTTGGCCAGCTTCAAGGCCGGTGGGCAACGCCACCGCTTTCACTTCCTGATCGACGAAATACATCCGCTGGCCCTGAATGATCGGCGTGCTGAAAGTGGCGTCGCCCAGCTCCCGCGCCAGCACCTGGCCATCCTTCACCCGCACCGCGTCGCCGCTGGGCGTGAAGGCGACCGACTCGCCCCCGATGCGGCTGACGACGGTCGAGCCCCAACGCGCCGCGCTGCCGGCGCGCCAGCGCTCCGCGCCGGTGGCGGGGTCCAGGGCAATCAGGTTGTTGAAGTGGACCAGCAGATGGCCATCCACCAGCACGGGACTGGCGGTGTGGCCGTTGGGATTGTCCGGGCGTTCCACCAGCCGCAGCCAGCGCCGCTGGCCGTCGAGGTCATAGCAGGCGACCAGACCGGTGCCGAAGACGACATAAACGTGCTCGCCATCGCTGACGGGCGTGGCAGAGGTGTAACCCAGGGCGCTGTGCGTCGGCGGCAGGGAATAATTCAGCGCCGGGCCGATGGCGTCCTTGAGCTGCTGGCGCTGCGTGGTCAGTCTGGCGAGCTGAGCTTTGAGTTTGTCCGCGTTCTGCGGGCTTTGCTGAAGCTGCTGCTGGAGCATCCAGATCTGCTGGGCGATGCCGTTGAGCTGGCGAATCTCCGGCTGTTTGCCCTTGAGTTCATCCTCGACCTTCGTCCAGGCTTCATCGCCCAGCAGGTCGACATAGTCGTTGGCGTGCTGCCAGAGAATCTGGCCGGTGTAGCAATCGACCGCCAGCAGCGTGCTCGGTTCGGCGCAGAGGAACAGACGGTCCTTGACCAGCACCGGCGTGGCGTTGCCGGCTGCGGGCATGGTGCTGGACCAGACCTGATTGTGCAGGTCGGTCCAGTGCAGCGTCGGCGTGGCTTGCGGATACTGCCCCTTGCCGTCGGCGCGCCAGCCCACCGGCTCCTCGCCGCGCGCCAAGTCGACGCTCAGCAGGTTGAAGCTTAAGCAGATCATCCCGGCGATAAGGAAACCAACCATTCGATGGTGCGCCACAAGTCTGTTCCTGAAAACCGGCCGCATGCCCGCGGCTGATGAATGGCAGGATTATAGTCAAGGGGGCCAGAGGCGGCGCAGCAGGAGGTGAAATCCTCAGACCAACCGTTCGGCAGGGCAATCTGTCGGCAATTCCACAGGAAGGTCTTCTGATGCAGGCGGGCTGAACCTATGATGGTAAATGACCAGCGCGGCGGAAAACCAGACATGCATACCAAACGCAATCATCTCGACCGCATTACCCTCGACCCGACGGTCATGGGCGGCAAAGCATGCATCCGTGGACTGCGGGTCACCGTTGGCATGGTGCTGGGGCTGCTGGCTGCTGGCCAATCCCAAACGGACATTCTGGCGGCTTACCCCTACCTGGAACCGCAGGATATTGAACAGGCGCTGACGTATGCCGCGTGGCGCGTGGATGAGCGGGAAGTTCCGCTGGCATCGGCATGAGCATCAAACTGCTGATCGACATGAATCTCTCGCCACGCTGGGCGATCGTGCTGCAGGCGCATGGTTGGTCGGCGGTGCATTGGTCAACTGTCGGTGACCCCCGTGCTGCTGACCAAACCATTATGGCGTGGGCGCGGGCACATCAGCATGTGGTTTTCACCCATGATTTGGATTTTGCCATCATCCTGGCGCTGACTCACGCGCAGGGGCCAAGTGTTTTGCAGGTTCGCGTCCAGAATGTGTTGCCCGAGGCACTCGCGCCCACCGTGCTGGCGGCACTGGCACAACATCAGCAAGACCTGGCGGCGGGTGCGCTGGTCATCGTTGGCGAAAACCGCAACCGGGTGCGGGTTTTGCCCCTGTGAGCACAGGCGAGCTGCGCGACAGTGATAGGTCTGCCCTCACTGAGCTACCGTACCCCACTGCTCCACCCCCACTGGCAACCGCTCGCGCTGCGCCTCCCGGCAGGTGCGCAGGAACTCCATCAGCGGGGCGCGGTTGTCCGTCAGGTTCACCGGTCGGCCGGTCTGACTGCCCCACCATTGCTCGATGGCGTCGAGGAAGGTGTAGCCGTGCTCCAGCGTCGGCTCCACGCCGGTGCCTTCATTGAAGTCATTCCAGGTCACCACCTGCACCAGTTCCGGCGCGCCCGCCAGCGCCTGGTCCATCGTGCGCTGCAGCACGGGCAAGCCATATTGCCGACTGCGCCGCGGCCCGCCGCCCCAGCCCCACACGCCGCTGTCGTCAAAGCCCGGCGCGACCATGCCCATGAAAAAGGTCAGCCGCCCCGCTTCCACCAGTTCCCGCGCCTGCTGGGCAAAACGCGCCGGCCAATCGTCATCCGACCACCACACATACGCCCCGCCCACCGTCGGATGGAACGGCAGGTCCAGGTTGTTCCGCGCGTACAACACCGGTTGCCCCAGCGCGGCAAAAACTTCCCGCCATTCCTGCGGCAGCAGATAATTCGGGCCGATCGCACCGGCGCCCCAGTAGTTGAACTGACAGATCAACGGCACGTCGCCACGCTGGAGATAGGCGGGATGATGCGCGTACTGCTCCAGCAGATAACGCAGGTCCGCCATCGCACTGGCGATGACCGCGGCGCGTGAGTCGGGCGTGCGATAAGGCGGGAAATTCAGCTTCTCCTCATAGCACACCGCCAGCTTCATCCCCTGCCGCTGCGCTTCATCCAGCAGCAACGGCAGCCGCGCGTCGATGGCGTTGCCCGGCCCATACCACAGCACGATGAAGCCGACGATCCCGGCGGCTTTGGCGGTCGCCAGGTGATAGCGGATGACCTGTGGATCCCACGATGCATACGGGCCGATCAACGGCGCCGCCACGGCCGCGACATCACGTCGGCCGCGCGCGCCCACCGTCTGCGTGGGATCGTGCGTCGGACCCGGCCCTGCCCAGCGCCAGTGTTCCCAGGTCAGCGTCGGATCAGCCGCGCTGCGTTCCACTTCAAACCACGGCAGGTAATGCGCCAGCAGATGCGGCGGCTGCCCGGGCAGATTCCACGGCCCGGCGGCAATGGGCGCCGACTGCACCGATGGGGTGGCGGTCGAAGTCGATGATTGGGGAGCGCAACCGCACAGCAGGGCTGTCCACAGCAACCCGCCGGCGAGGACGCCACTGCAGCGCCCGGCGCTCACGGCTGTCGTCCCACGAACACGCCGCCGACCCGCGCG
The DNA here is from genome assembly GCA_964605235.1 of uncultured Phycisphaeraceae bacterium. GTDB lineage: Bacteria > Planctomycetota > Phycisphaerae > Phycisphaerales > Phycisphaeraceae > CAZSBB01. Next base: position 8,697 of record CAZSBB010000048.1, on the reverse strand, counting down.
GTGGTGCTCTTGCCCACCAGCCAGAACTTGGCGCTCACCTGCCGCGTGGCGGCGGGAATCATTTCGCGGAACAGGTCCCAGCGCACTTCCGCCAGCAGCGGGCGGTCGATGTCCTTGAGCAGATCGACCGCCGCCAGGTATTTGCCGTTCTCATCAAAGCAGAGCATCTGCAGCGTGATGACGCCGTCGTGGATTTCCAATACATCCAGCAGCAACACATCGGCGTTGGTCAGGGCGAGGCGTTTGCTCAGCGCCAGGCCGGCGTAAGGCGTGTCGGGCGTCAGCGTGAGGCACAAGTCCGGCCCGACCGCGGAGCCGACGAGTTTGCCGTCGTCGGAGGGCGCCAGTTCGTCGGAGCCGCGCCAGGCGTCCACCAGTTGCAGCTTGGTTTGCCGAAACGCGCGCGGGGAGCTGAGGGTGAACTGGGTCAAACGCGCCGCGGCGCCTTTGCCTTCCAACCAGAGCTTGAGGCGGACCTGCACGGCAGCGGTGCCGGGCGGGGAGAGGTTGACGGTCCGCGCCTCGGCAGTCGGTTCGGTCAGCGCCAGCAGATCGGAGTGGGTGAGGAATTTGCCGGCTGCATCAAACCATTCCGCCTGCGCGGACAGCTTGCCGCCGGTGAGCGCGTCGGCGGCCAGCGTCAGCGTCATCCCCTCCACCACCGGCACCGCCGCCATGCAGGTCACCCAGCCATAGCTGGCGTCCCGCACCTGAATGCTCAGCGTTCCCTGCGCCAGCCCGGCTTCCATGCCGTCGGCGGCCTGCACCTGCGCCGGAGTGCTCAGGCGCAGGTCCATACTCACCCGCCGCCCCAAATCCGCCGCCTGCGTGGTGGCGGTCAGCCAGAGCAGCGCGAGCACGAGTGTCATCGTCCGCATTCGGGTTCTCCTGTCATGGACGGATAGCAGAAAACCGATTTCGCAACGAGCCCCGCGCGTCAGCAAGGGGTTGCGGCGCAGCCGCACTGTACTCGCCTGATGCGAAGAACCCCTTGCTGACGCGCGGGGCTCGTGAAGCGCGCTGCCTCCTGTCATTTCCACTTCCACCGATCGCCCTTGTCGCCGGCGTAATCGGTGTCCGCGCGGTAGGCGTCGATATCCACCTTGCGCAGCATTTCGACATGGCCATCGGAAAAGGCGTAGTTCCCGCCCTCCTGGTGCTGCACGCCGACGGCATTTTCCAGGGCTTCATATTCCACCCAGCCGACGATGCACTGGTTGATGCTGGGCACCAGCCGATCCCAGACTTCGCCCAGCACCAGCACGTGGTTGGGCACATCCTCCAGCGGGCGCGGCAGCGGCAGGTTCAGCGCGTTGCCATGGGCGTCGGTGCTGTAGGCAGCGCCGGTGGCGGTGTCGTAGCGCGGCCAGATCGACTTGTACCCCTGCCCCAGATATTGCCAGGCGGTGTTGTTGATCGCATAGCTGCGCTTGATGGCGCTGGCGACCCAGATCAGACGCTCCACCTCATCCTTGGGACAGGCGAAAGCGGTCACTTTCCCCACGGCGTCCTTGCTGACCTGGTTGTGATTCATGTACGGGCCGATGTACCCGCTCCAGTCCATCCGGCCATACGGCAGCGCGGCATCGACGACCAGTTGATGCGGCGGACGATTGCGATTGTCGGCGGCGTAGCTGACCATCCCGATCATCACCTGCCGCTGGTTGCTGGCGCAGGCGATGGCGGCGGCGGCGTTGCGGGCTTTGCTCAGCGCCGGCAGCAAAATGGCGACCAGCAGCACAATGATGCTGATGACCACCAGCAGTTCGATGAGGGTGAACGCCCGCCGCGACGCAGGGTGGATTGGGAGCGACGTCATGACGACGAACCTTTCTCCCCGGGGGACAATGGCGCATGAGGACCCGGCCCGACCGAATCACGCTCGATCAGTTCACTGGCGAGCAGGTGCTGGCGCACCGGCGTCGGACGTGCGGGCTTGCGGGTGTGCCGGTGCTGACGCTGCTGGTCGCACAGGTCGAGCATTTCCGTCACCGCGAGCTGCGCCAGTTGCTCGAGCGGCTGGCGAATGGTGGTCTGCGGCGGAGACAAATGCTGATAGATCGGCAAGTCTTCCAGGCTGATGGTGGCGATCTGCTGACCCACGCGCAGCTTGAGCACGTTGGCGAGGATGTGCAGCGCTTCGAGCGCCACGTCTTCGCTGAGGTTGAGCACCGCCGAGAAGCCGCGATCGACCCAGCGGGTGAGAATGTCATACACCGGCTGCTGGGTGGAATAGCGGATGGCGCCCTCGGGCGCGGTCAGGCCGACATCCGCCAGCGCCTGCAGATAACCCGCCCGGCGTTGACTGCTGCCCCACTCCTCCGGCTCGATCGCCAGGAAGCCGATCTCCCGATGCCCGCGCGCCAGCAGATGACAGGTGGCGTCATACGCCTGCTGAAAGTGGTTGGCGCAGACGCTGTGAATGCCCAGCTCGGTCAGCGGCTTGTTGATGGTCAGCAGCGGCAGATTGGGAATGTCGCACAGGCGGGCAAAGCGCGGGTCGAACACCACGCCGATGATGCCCTCCACGTGGGCGTGATAGGCGGCGTCGAGATGTTCGACATCGATCAGTTCGACCACGTAATCCCGCTCGGCGAGCATGCGCCAGAGCAAGGTGGTCAGGACGCTGACGTACCCGATGGGCAGCGCGGGAGAATGCCGGCCGGTGACGATCGCCAGGCAGCGCTGGGCGCGGCGGGGCACGAAGCCCAGCGCCCGGCCGGTGAGCAGCACATGCCGGCGCAGGTCGGGGTCCACATTGGGGGCGTGGTTCATCACCCGCGAGACGGTGCCGATGGACACCTGCGCCTGGCGAGCGACATCGGTGATGGTGGAATCGCCCCCTGCCGCGACGGCATCGCCGCGTACGCGACGTGAAGCAGGCGGGCGGGTTGGACGGGTACGGGCCATAGGGTGCAAACGCTCGACCGAAGCAGCCGGCGGATACGCGCCAGCTCGATGGCGTGGTGACCAACTCGTGGCTGCCGCTAAACACATCATAGGGGTGGTTTCACCCGCTTCAAGAAATAATGCATGATTTGGTGAAATATTTCATTAGCCCGGTCTGCCAGCCCACGCAGGCGGGGTAACGCAACGGCGTGACATCTGCCAGCCCGGGCCGGAACCGGCATCATGCTGTTTTCTCAGCCCAGGAGCCCCGCATGCCCCCGGCCACCCCCACCACCCCGGCTGACGCCAGACCGCAGCCGGCTGAGGAATGGGCTTCTCCCGTTGGACGCTATCGGCCCCAGGTGCTGGTGCTGGCGCCGCCGGAGCGGGAGGACGGGAACACCCTGTCGCTGGCGGCTCAGTTGTTGGAGTTGGGGGTGGCGGTGGAACTGGACGCGCAATGGCATCTGCCGCGCGTGCCGCCGCGCGATTTGTCCGCCTATCAGGCGTGCCTGTTCCCGGAGAGCGTCAAGGCGCAGTATGACCACGACCTGAACGCTTTCATCCGCGGCGGGGGCTTCGTGCCGTACATGAAATATTTCCCGGTCGACCCGGCGCCGCTGCACCAGGTGGATCACGCGGTCAATCCGGTGTCGTTCCACGGCCGGGACGTGATGATGCAGCACATCGGCGCGATGGTGCTGCAGGCGGCGGTCACCGAACACGAACCCGACTTCCTGCACACGCTGGCGCACCGGCCGTTGCGGTCGATTGCCGCCGACATCTGCGCCGACAGCCAGACGCGCTATGCCCCCTACCGCACCCAGCCGTGGGACCATTGGTCGGACCCGGACGCGTTCGCTCTGCTGTCACGGACCCTGGGCGCGCTGGCGGCGGGCGATCAGGCGCATCTGGACCTGCTGCGGCCCATCCTCGACAACGTGCGCCAGCACGCTGCCGATCTGCTGCGCACCGACAAGCGGATCAGCGCCCAGATCGACGGCATCGTGGAACCGTATGTCATCCTGTTCGGCTGGCTGCTGCTGTGCACCGGGCAGTGGCTGGATCGGCCGGCGGATGTGGCGCGGGGGCTCGAGCTGGCGCAGTTCTGGTACGACCACAATGCCGCCCGGGGGCAGGTGCATTCCAATGTCAACGGGCGTGGCTTCTTCAGCGAGGAATTGTTCGCCCTGCCGGGGCTGTGCGCCCTGGAACGGCTGGCGGGCCATCGGGCGGCGGGACAGGCCGCCGAGCGCATCGCCCGGGAGGTCACGGAGCACTGCCTGCGGCCCGACGGCATCTGGGCGCACTGGGTCAATCACCGGGGCGAGCGTCAAGGCCCCTGGAGCCGCGCCACCTACTGGCCGGTGCTGGGGCTGACTTTTGCCGTGCTGGAGATGGAGCCGACGCATCCGCGGCGGGCGTGGTTCCTCGAACTGCTGGAAACCACTTTCCATGGTCTGGCGGCGTATCAGGATCCGCAACGCGGCGTGTGGCGCAATCTGCTGGACGAACCGACCACCCGCCTTGAGACCAGCAGCGCCGCCGCCTTTGTGCTCTGCCATGATCGACTGCGCCAGGCGGGCCTGCTGAGCCAGACCCATGCGGGCATGATCGACCACGCCCTGCGCGGCCTGAAGCAACTGTGCTACCGCGGCGGCTTGTGCGCCTTCTGCCGCGGCACGGATTACGGCCCGCGTTCCTACTATCGGGCGCGCCCCCATGGCTATTCGCCCAGCAGTCACCTGCTGGCGGGCGTGGTGGGACAACGGCTCGCGCCGCACGTCTGATCAGGCGCAACTTTCCCCGGCAAAAAAACAAGCCGCGGAGGTCGTCCACGGCTTGCGGTGAGTTGCTGCATGTGCGGGCGAAACAGGTTTACACCAGATCGCTCAGGTGGGCGTGCGGCGGCAATTGCGGGCACAGGTCGGCAATCTGCACCGGCTGGCCGGTGACAAAGCACTTGTTGGCGGCAATGCCGATGAGGATGGACGCGGCGCCCTGCTCGTGGCCGGCGTTGCGGTGGTAGAGTTCTTCGGGCGGGTTGGCGCTGAAGATCTGTTCCTGGATGAGCGGATCACCGCCGCCGTGGCTGCCCTGGGCGGTGGGGATTTCGATTTTGCGCGCCTTGCCGAACATCGGATGCAGGATGCACTGCGATTCCCACTTCATCTCGTCGGCGAGTTCCTCTTCGCTCTGGCCGGCGATGATGTGCGAACCGTGGATTTCCTGGAACTCCAGGCGGCCCTTGGTGCCGTTGAAGGCGATGTGGAAGCCTTCGCGGGGCAGGTAGGCGTTGAGCGAATAGTTGAGCGTGGCGCCGGTGCGGTACTTGACCAGCACGCTCATGGTGTCTTCGATGGTGATGTTGTCGCCGAAGACATTGCGGTCGCGCTGGTAGCCGTCGTACTTCTCGTTGTCGAGGTAAAGCTTCTTGAGGCCTTCGCGGTCTTCGAGCTTGAGCGCGAAGGGATCGTTCTTGACGTCCGCGCCGGTGTAGCGGTCGTAGCTGTATTTTTCGCCGCGTTTCTCGGCGTTCTGCCGGCCGTAGAACGCCAGCTTGCCGAAGCCGAACACGGTCTGGGGCACGGCATCGAGCCACCAGTTGACCAGGTCGAAGTGGTGGGTGGACTTGTGCACCATCAGCCCGCCGCTCTTGTCCTTCTCGCGGTGCCAGCGGCGGAAGTAATCCGCGCCGTGGCTGGTGTTGAGCAGGTATTCCATGTCGGCGTGAATGACTTCGCCGATGGCGCCTTCGCGCAGCAGCTTGTAGACCAGGGTGGCGCCGGGGGTCCAGCGATAGTTGAAGGTCACCCGCAGCTTCTTCCCGGTGCGCTTGACGGCATCAAGAATCGCCCGGCAGCGCGCGTCGTCAATGGTCATCGGCTTTTCAGTCACCGCATCGCAGCCGAGTTCCATCGCGCGGATGATGTACTTGTCATGCAGCGCGTCGACGGTGGTGACGATCACCGCATCGGGCCTGGTTTCCTTGATCATGCGGTCAAAGTCATCCGCCAGATAGGTGGGCACTTTGGCGTACTTGTGCTCGTTGACCAGCAGGTTCTGGTAGTAGTCGAGCCGCCCCTGGTTGATGTCGCACAAGCCGACCAGCTCGGCGTCCTGCTGGAAACGTTTGACGATCGGGTTGGTGAACATGGTGGCCCGGCCGCCGGTGCCGACCAGGGCGTAACGGATCGCTTTCGTGGCAACGGTCATGAAGACAATCTCCCTCGACATGGCGGATGATGATGCAAAGCGGGCCGGTTTCCCGGCTGAGGGTTCGACGTGCAGTCGAACCGAACCAATGGCGACGACAGGACTCGAACCTGTGACCCGGGGCTTATGAATCCCCTGCTCTACCAACTGAGCTACGTCGCCTCAGCCTCCCGCTCCGACTGCCGCCGAAGCCAGGGACAGCCCAATAGGATAGCGAAGGCCCAAGGGATGACAACCGCGCCAGCGCCTGACGACGCAGCCCACGCCGACCCGGTGCTATAATGTGTATGATTCACGCGGAGCATACACCCATGCGCACCAACATCGTCATCGATGACCAGCTCATCAAACAGGCGCTGCGGGCCACCGGCCTGAAAACCAAACGGGCGGCGGTGGAACTGGGGTTGCGCACGCTGCTGCGTCTGGCCGAGCAGGAACGCATCCGCAAATACCGAGGCAAACTGCCGTGGGAAGGTGATCTGGACGACATGAGGACCGACCAGTGATCCTCGTCGATTCCAGCGTCTGGATTGATTACTTCAACGGCGCCGCGACCGCGCAGACCGACCTGCTGGACCTGCTGCTGGGCACCCAACCCGTGGCGGTTGGCGACCTGATCCTGACCGAAGTGTTGCAGGGGTTCAGCACGCCCAGCCGGTTTCGCCGGGCGCGGCAGTTGCTCAGCGCCTTGCCCATGGCGCCCATCGCCGGCCGAAGGGTTGCCTTGCAAGCCGCGGAAAATTATCGCTGTCTGCGCCAGCGCGGGATCACCGTGCGCAAAACCATCGACAACCTCATCGCCACCCGTTGCATACTCGACCAGATGCCGCTGCTGTACAGCGACCGCGATTTCGATCCTTTTGTGGAACACCTCGGCTTGAGCCGGCCGTAGATTTCCTGAACCGAGGCAGGACGCGCTGACTGCGCGCCGCCGCCAACTTCACCTGGTCGCCCACCGCTCCACCCACGGCCACATCAGTTCGGGATACAGCCGATGCCCGCCTGCGCCGCAGCGATGCGTCACCCGCGCGTCCGCGCCGGCGGCGGCATAAATGGCGCGGAGCCGGGCGAAATCACGCTCCACGCGCGGGCCGGTGCGGGCTTCGTCGGCATCGCCATGCACCACCAGCAGTGGGCGCGGGGCGATCAGGCCGCACACGTCCCAGGCTTCGCCGAACCGCCGAATGCCCGGCACCAGATTGCAGTAGCAGACCTGAATGCCGCCATCGGCACTGAAAAAAGCGGTGTACGAACAGGAGGGAATCGCCAGCGTGACGCGCTCATCCAGCGCCGCCACGAATTGCGTGAGCACGCCCCCGCCGGAGTTGCCTGCCGTCAGCACGCAGGCGGGGTCCGCCCAGCTTTGCGCCAGCGTCCAGTCGAGCGTGCGCTGCACATCCCACACGCGCTCGCCGATGGCGCAGCGCCCTGCCGCGATCGCCGCCAGGTTGTGCGCGCGACAATGGCTTGACGCCATCTGCGTGGTGTCGTGGAAAAAACCGTCGGCTATCCCGCGCGTCGCCACCGCCACCGCCGCGTAGCCGCGTGCGACCGCCTGCACCGCCAGGTCGTAGCCATGTGCAATCAGTTGGCGATGGCTGGGCCGCCCACCGTCGATGCCCACCGCGGTGTCCACGCCGAAGGGGTCATGCCCATGCAGCACCAGCGCCACGGGAAACGGCCCCGCGCCGGCCGGCAGCAGGAGGCGCAGCGCCAGCCGAATGCCTGGTTCGGTTTCGATCAAGCCGTGTTGACTGCGACAGCCGGCGATCGGCGCGGTGTCCTGCAATTGCACCACAGGCGTGAAGCCGGCGTTGTCGTGCGCCAAGCGTTCCAACCCCAGCGTGGCCGCCAGTGCGGGGCGCGCCTGCGTCTGCCACGCGGTCACTTCCTCGCCGCGCCAAGCATGAAGTGATTGATCGGCGGCATGAACCCGCGTCAGGTAAGCGCGGCCGGTGGCGGTCTGCTCGGTGGACATGGACGCTCCTTTGCCTGCGCAGGATATCGCCGACGCCCCCGCCAGCGTGTGCCGCGCGCTGACAGTTCAGCGCCATGCTGTAAACATCATCTCAAAAAAAGCAGTAACCATCGAGGCACCGAGATCACACCGAGAATCGCCGAGATCCACAGAAAAAGCAGTTCGTTCATCCTTCTCGCTTGTCTTGACTCTGTGCTCTCTGTGCCTCTGTGGTGATTGTAAAATGGTTGGTCAGCGCAGAAACTGCGTCTGCCCGGTTCGCTGCAACGGGATCGCCATGGGCCCAAACGGCGTGTCGGCCTTGAGCTGCCCATTGAGGGAATAGGACGCCCCGCTGCCGCGCAGGATGTTCAGGGCCGCGGCGCCCAGGCTGGTAGGGGCGAAGGTCACGGGAACCTCCACCGTGCTGGCGGCGCCGGCGGCAAAACGCACCGGCTGCGAAACCTTCACATCCGCCACTTCCGCGCCCGCCAAGCCCAGCCGGTAGCTCATCTCCGCCAGATGGAAGCCGAATTCGTTGGGATTGGTCACCTTCAACTGCATCACCGCGCGGGCTTTGGTCAGGCCCAGCTCTTCCCATTTCATCGAACCCAGTTCCACCTGCGGCGGCAGCG
>CAZSBB010000047.1:0-48153 GCA_964605235.1 uncultured Phycisphaeraceae bacterium | reverse complement strand
AGGTGACACTTCTATTGAAAGCAAGCCCTGTCATTTCTATTGGAGTTCAACAACGGACGGTCATTTGCCGCTGCGCGTAGCACGGGTGTCAGGGGAGCATCCCCCGGCAGAGCCGGGGGCTAATGGGGCAACGCCGTTAGCCCCGGGCTCGGCCCGGGGATTGGGCCAGCCTTCCCGCCAATCCATCACCCATCGCGCTGCGCCACCGCCGTCACCTGCGCCAGTCCCGCCCGGTGCAGCGCTCCGAGCACCACCAGCAGCGTGATCCAGCCGGGGATCAATTCCCACGGGTGCGGCAGCCCCAGTTGCAGGCACATCCACATGGTCACCACCATGGTCGCCATGCCCAGCATGTTGATGGTGAACTGACCCGCCAGGTAACGCAGGTCGCCGCGCATCTCATAGCTGACAAACACCCCGGCATAAGGGAACGCCGTCACTGCGCCCGCCAGCAGGTCGCGCAGCAGCAGGATGGCACAGGCAAGCGCGAATACCACCGGCAGCTTGATCCACCACGGCGCCACCTGCCGCACCGCCTGCTGCGGGCGGGGCACAAAACGCCACGCGAACCACGCCCAGCCCACCCACATCCCCATGAACACCCACACCGGCGACCAGTCCGCCACCCCACGCAGCGCACTGGCCCCCAGCACGAACACGCCCACCGCCAATGCGATCGCCACCGGCAACGGCAACCACCGACGCCCAGCGAGCACCAGCCAGTGGTATCCCATCGTCAGCCCCAGCGCCGTCACGTGTGTCGCGTTCACCGGCAGCGCGCTCGCCAGGTAGGCGCACGTGAAGGGCACCGGCATGGAGAACAACAACAGCTTGGCGCGCGGCGAACGCAGCACCGCGATGGCGGTGACGAACAACGCCAGCACCGCCGCGAAGGGCGCGACCCGCGCCAGACGCATCCACAGCTCCGTCGCTTCCGCCAGCAACATCATGGGGCGGCAGCATAACGGCAGTGCTCGTCATGCCGCCAGCGGACATCACCACAGCGGCCCCAGCGGATCGCCCACGGATTGCTGCCAGGCATGCAGTTCCGCGCGCAACGCCGCGAAGTGACCTTGACAAGCGGGGTCGCCGGCGCGGTTGCGCATTTCCCACGGATCATGGGCGAGGTCGAACAGTTGCCAGTGATCGCTGCCGCGACCGGACAGCGGATTGCGGCAGGTGCGGATGAGCTTCCACCGCCCGTCGGTCACGCAGCGGTGCAGGCGCGCGTAGAACGCGCCGGCCGCGCGGCGTGGCGCCGCTGACGCGCCGCGCCACCACGGACGCAGGCTTTGCCCCTCCACATGCGCGGGCGTCGGGATGCCCAGCATTTCACACACGGTGGGATACAGATCGCAGGTATGCGTCAGCGGGTCGCACCGGCGCCCGGCGGGCAGGTCCAGTCCTGAGAGCAACAGGGGCACGCGCAGCGAATGCTCGTACAGGTTCTGTTTGCCCAGCAGGCCATGCTGCCCCAGCGCCAGTCCATGGTCGGCGGTGTAGATGACCAGCGTCTGGTCGCGGACGCCCGCTTCGTCCAGCGCAGCGAGGATGCGCCCCATCTGCTGGTCCTGATGACTGAGCATCGCGTAGTAATCCGCCAGATGCTGCCGGACCTCCTGCGGCTCGCGGGGCTGGGCCGCCAGCACTTCGTCGCGGATATCATGGATCCCCAGATCAAACGGATGCTGCGCCCAGCAGTTGGGCGGCAGGGGCAGGCGCGCGGGGTCATACCAGGCGTCCCACGGATGCGGCGCCGTGCGTGGGTCGTGCGGGGAGGTGAAGGCGACGTACAGGAAAAACGGCTGCCGCCGGGCGGCGGGACGCTGGAGAAAACGGATCGCGGCGTCGGCGAACATCTCGGAGGAATGCTCGCCGGTGTATTGGGCGTGCTCGTGGGGATAGCGTCCCGACGGCTGGTAATCGTGCACCGGCGTTTGCCAATGGTCCGCCATGCCGCCGAAGAAAATCCGCTGGGCGTCGTCGAAGCTGCGGTTGAAGGAAACCTCGTCGTTGTGCCACTTGCCCACGGCAAAGGCGTGATGTCCGTGCTGTCGCAGCATCGCGCCCAGCGTAGGCAGCGCCGGGGGCAGACGCTGCCCGCCTTGCGCCGGTTGATGCGGGGGTTGGAAGATCAGGCTGCCGGCGGTCAAACCCGTGTGCAGGCTGGCGCGGGCGGGCACGCACACCGCGCCGTGGATGCTGCCGGTGTGCCGATTCTGCGTGAAGCAGACGCCGCGCGCCAGCAGTTGATCCATGGTTGGCGTATGCACCGGCTCAATGCCCAGCGCGCCCAGTGCCGAGCCGCGATGATCGTCGGCAATCATCAGCAGAATGTTGGGCGCCCAAGCCATCGCCGCGATCTTAGCGAGGGCGCGAAAAAAAACACCCGCCGGTGAAAGCGGGTGTTGTGGGATCGTTTCGTGGAACGCCGGCTCAGTGCGTGGTGAGCTTGGCGATGAACTTTTCCGGATCCTTCTTGAAGGGGTCCAGGCACTCGGCACAGCAGAAGCCGTAGCTCACGTTCTTGTAGGTGAACTTGATGAGCTTGGGGTCCTTCGGGTCGATCGGTTCGCCGCCGACGGGGCACTTGGTGTTGACCACGATCGGGGTCTTGGCGAGGTCGCCCAGGTTCAGGCCGCTGGTCGGTTGCGTGGTGGGGGGAGCGGCGATCGCCTTATCCGCTTCCTTCTCGACCGTTTTGGCGGCGTCCTTGGCGGCGGCATCCATCTGCTTGCCCATGCTCTCCATGGAGGGCGCCGCCGGCTCTTCGCTCTTGCCGCAGCCGGTCAGCAGCAGGCCCACCGTCAACAGCACGATCAGTCCCAGGCATTGACGCATGATGAAATCTCCTCTTCAGGCTTCGCGTGCAACTTCACGACCGGGAAGGAACATCCCCCGCGGTGGAAAACGCAGTACACCCAGCATTATAGGCGTTCCGGCGCGGAGACGCTGGTGGCGTCGGATATTTCCCGTGGTGCACTTGGCCCCGGGTCATTGACCCGGGGCTAATGGGGGTGACATCATCACGCCGGCAACGCCATCGCTGCGGTTATTTCAACACCACCACGCCGCCGGTCTGGCGCAACTGGTCGAGCGTGATCTGGTGCTGTTTGCCGTTGAGGGTGAGGGTCACGTCGGCATCGGCGGTCAGTTCATAGCTGCCGTCGTCGAGTCGGCGGAGATTGACGATGGTGTTCTGGCGCACGGTGTCGCCCACGCCGTATTCCCAGAGCCGCAGGGCGCCGTTTTCGCCAAAGTCCTCGGGGCTGACCGCCTTATCCAGTTGGAAGTCGAACCGGCCGAGGCTGCGGTCGCCGCCGAGGTAGTCGGCACGCCAGAAGCGAGTGGCGTTTTCATCGGAGGCGACCCAGTGCTTATCGATGCCGGGGGCGGGGCGGCCTTCCTCCTGCGCCAGGCTCAGGGCGCAGGAGACGATGCGTTTCTCGGCATCCACGCCGACGACGCGCGACAGGTAGAAATCCGCCCCGCCGCGCACCGTGACCTGACTGCCGGATTTGCGCGCCTGGGCGGCCGTGGCGGTGTAGGTGGTCCAGTGATCCGCCGTGCCGATTTCAAAGGTGCGGTTGGCGGCAAACATGGGCCACACGCCTTCGAGCGTCATGGTCTTGGTGCGGTAGTTGACCTCATGGACCTGCCCGACCCGCTGCGCGACGGCGAGCTTGATCGTCAAACCATCGGCCACCAGTTGCGTGCCCCCGACCAGCGTGGCTTGGCGCAGGCCCTGTTGATCGCGCGAGACGTAGGCGTACTCGCCGTTAACCTGGGTACTGCCGATGGTGCGCAGCGTGCCCGCCTGACCGTCGGCGAAGATGAAATCCTGATGCCCGTTGCGGGTGGTCACCTGCAGCGCGACCGGCGCCAGGGCGCTGTCATCGCTGGGGGTGACGGCCTGACGTTTCAGGTCGGTGATGATCGGCTCCCCGACGTAAGGTTCGATGACGGCGGCATAGACCGATTGCAGATCGAAGGGGCCTTCAGTGGCGTCTTCGCGTGGGCCGCGCTTCTGCACGTAGACCATGGGAATCTGGTACTCCCATTTCACGCAGTTGAGGGCGCCGCGCAGCACGCGCTGACCTTCGACGCCCAGCAGATGGAGGCGGGTGAACTTGCGGCCGGCGTCGGGGTCGAAGTTCGCGCCGAGCATGGCTTTTTCGCCGAACGCGTTGCCTTGCCGCTCGATGGACATGCGGAACGTGGCGGTCAGGTCGGCGGGGGCGTCGCCGGCGGAGCGCTCCCCGGCAAAGCGGCTGAGGTAGGTTTGATCCTTCGCGCCGGCTTGCTCGAAGGCAGCGACGCCGGTGGCGTTGGTGGTCACTTCATCGCTGATGGCGCCATGGAAGCAGTAGGTGTGGCGTTTGCCGCCGTTGACGCGCACGATGTCGACGACGTAGGAGTTGGCGGTGGTGATGCCGGTGGGCAGCTTGACGCCGGTTTTGAGTTGCTCGGGCTTCAGCGGCTGCGAGCCCTGGCCTTCGTCCACATCGATGAGCGCGACCTGACGCCGGTGGAATTTGACGTTGGGCTGATTGGTCGGCGCGCTGGCTTCCAGTTGCATGTACTGGCTGCCGGTGGTGTCGGCGAGGGTTTTGGTCCAGGAATGGCTGAGCCACTGGCCATCGGCGCCGGTCAGGCCGTCGATTTCGACAAGGTTGTGCATGCGGGTGGAACGGTCGCCGGGCTTGGAGTAGCCGGGGCGTTGTCCGCCGTCGACGGTCATGGGCAGCCCGTGCGCCTGCACCTGCAGGTCCAAGGAGTCGTTGTGATGATGGCCCCAACCCATGCCGGTGCGGACATACACCGCGCGGCGGAAGCGGTAGTCATCATGCTGCCGGCCGGTTTCGAGGATCGACGCCCACTGCGCCAGGGCGCGCGAAGGATTGGTCAGGTACGGCGCCCGCTGCACGGTGGCGGCGGCATCGGTGATGGCTTTCCACTGCTCATCGGTTTCATTGCTGCGGCCCAGTTCATGCTGCACCATCCAGGCGAACTGCGGATCGCGCGTCCACTTCCAACCTTGCCGGAAGTGCTCGTTGGTGTCGTCCAGCCGATAGCCGTAGCCCTTGTCCGGGCCGGCGACGTCGCCGATGCGCAGGGCGTAGCGCCCGGTCACCGAAATATCCAGCGGCCAGTAGCACATCATCACCGGCTTGGGAAAGCGCGCCGCGTCCGACAGGCTGTACTGCGGATTGCCCCCGGCGCGGAGGTAGGGCTCCAGCTCCATCGCTTTGCTCAAGGCGTTCTCACCCATCGCGTAGTAGGTGGAGGCGATGTACTCGGGCCCGTTGCGGCCGCAGGCGGTGACCATCAGGTCCGCGATGCCCGACGGCGGCAGCGGGTACACCCAGGTCTGCGTGAACAGCCAGTGCATCCAGGGATCGGTGAGGGTGCGGTCGTCCTGAATGGTCGCCAGCATGGCGATCTTCATTTCGCCGGTGATCCAGTTGTAGCGCAGAATTCGCTTGGCGGTGGTGCGCAGCAGGTAGGCATCCAGCAGCGCCAGCACGTCCTGAGAGGACTTGATCCAGGGGATGTAACGCTGAATGGATTTCGCCAGGTCTTCGTTGCCGGCGATCAGGTCGTACAGTTGATCGTAAGCGACGCTGAAGTCGTGATACTGGGTGTACCACGGCCAGTTGTACCAGTCGGTGGCGCGCTGGCGACAGTGCAGATCGCGGTTCCAGCCGCCGGGCACGCGCACCAGGGCGGAGAGCGCGTTGGCGGAATCGAGCGCGGGGAAGTCATACGCCAGGCGCACGAGCATGATGGCGGCATCGCGGCCGGCGGTCTGGTTGCCAGCGTAGTGGTAGGAGGGCGTCAGCGTGCGCAGCAGCAGGCTGGTGTAGTTGGCGCCGCGGCCCATGAAGCCCTCGGCGATGGGGGCGTAATGCTGCGCCGGCTGCTCGCCCTGGGCGGGCGTGAAGATGCCCGGGCCGGTGTCCTTGAAGGGATAGGGATCCGGCAGCGGTTTGCCCGCCAGGTAGTCAGCCACCGTGTAACTGAGCTTGAGTTTGCCGTTGACCACCAGCACGTCCCAGTTTGGGGCGGCGACGTTCTGATAGGTCATATACGGCACGTTCCAGCCGCCGTATTGCTCTTGGATGGCCTGGGCGTCCTGGCCGTTGACGCCCAGGGCGACTTCCGGGGCATAGCCGCGCGCCGGGCCGTAGGCGCCGCCGGGCTGGGCGTTCAGCGGCAACCAGCCGTTCCACAGCACCGCATCGCGCTCCCAGCGCTGCTCGGGGGTCAGTTCCAGTTCATTGTGAATCAGCTTGAGTTGATCGTTGTCGGCCGCCACTTTGGCGTCGGTGTGGGCGGCACGCAGCAGTGCGCGCTCCTCCGGCGTGCAGAGGGTGGCGCGGGTCTTGTACGACTTGACCTCAATGTTCGCCAGCGTGTCGTGCAGTTCCACGCAGTTGACCAGCAGCGGCAGCCTGGAGTCCGCAGCCAGCGACATTTCCAGGTGGTAAGCCCGTGGCTCATTGGCGTGGAAGTAGATTTCCGCCACGCTGTAGAACTCATCGACATAGCCGGTGCGGAAGTGATAGGTGCTGGGCTGCCCGTTGGGGCCGTCGTCGACGGTCAGCTTCACGATGATCGGCAGGCGCATGGTCTGCAACTGCTCGGTGGGGACCGCCGCCACGACCTTCACGCAGTAGAGCCCGATGGGCAGCGTCCTGGTGGTGAGCTTGAACGGGGAGCCGTCCACCGCCAGCCGCGCGATCGGCTGCGCCGGCCAGTGCTTGCCCGTCGGCTCGCCAGAGCCATGCCGCGACACCCAGTACAACGGCGCCGCGTATTGTTCAGTCTGCTTTGCCAACTCCTGCGCTTCCCAGAGTTGCATCAGACTGGCGCGATCGAAGAACGACCGCGTGGGCGTGTACTTGTCCATGTACGCCATGTAGATTTCCGGCGAACCGGGGCGCAGCTCCAGCACCGGCTGATTGCCCTGGGGGGTGAACTTGCCGTCGGGGCCCGGGGCCCGATCGCCCGCCGCCGCCCGCGCCAGCTCCGGCACGCAACCGGGATAACCCGGCTCCTCGCCCAGCACCGTTGGATAGCGCGGCAACCGCACGCCCGCCAGCGGCCCACCGGTGACATACGTCTCCTCGCCCTGCGCCGCCGCGCCGACCAGCGTCGCCAGAACCAATGACCATACACCAACGAGTCGAGCCAACTGCGGGATCAGGCGCATGCAACTTCTCCTGTGATGACCAGCCTGCAACACCAGAAAGGCACGCCGGCGGCACAAACGCGCGGCTTGAAGGTAGTACGTAACTATACCGGGAATTGTCCAGGAAAGCACCCCCTGGCTTCCCCTTGGGCGCCGCGCTGCCGCGGGAACGGGAAAGCCCGGGCGCGCTTCACAGCCATTGGCACGGACTGACCACGCACATGCCGCCGTACGCCGCCAGCAGTTTGCGCAGCGCCGGGCGCACATGGTCCACCCAGGCATCCTCGGCGACCACCAGCACATAGCAGTTGGCGAAGACGTTGGTCAGGTCGTCATTGAGCTGTTCGCCGCGCTGCCCCTTGCCGCGCACGCGCGGGATGACCGTGTAGCCCGGGGCATGATGGCGGTCGAGGAACTGCAGCAGCGGCGCGAGGTGGACTTCGTCGAGGATCACTTCCAGCTTGCAGGTGGCGTGCGACATGGCGGATTACCAGACTTTCTGGATCAGAGAAAAGTACAGGGGAATGCCCACGGCAATGTTGAAGGGGAAGGTCACCGCCAGCGCCAGGGGCACATAGAAACTGGGATTGGCTTTGGGGATCGCCAGGCGCACCGCCGCCGGCACGGCGATGTAGCTGGCGCTGCCGCAGAGGATCGCCATCAGCAGGGCGTCGCCCGGGGACAGCCCGAGCATTTTCGACAGCCCGATGCCCAGCAGGGCCTGACAGAACGGGCTGATGATGGCGAACCCGATCAGGAACGCACCGCTCTGGCGCAGGGGTTTGAGCCGGCGCGCCGCCACCAGGCCCATGTCCAGCAGGAACAGGCACAGCACGCCTTTGAACGGCTGGTCCACCAGCGGGCGCAGGCTTTCCCAATCCTTGTGTGCCGTGAAGTAGCCGATCACCAGACTGCCCAGCAGCAGGAACACCGCGCCGTTGAGCAGGGCTTCGCGCAGGAGATGTTTCCAGTCGAAGGCTTTGCCGGCTTCGGGATCGTCCCCGCTGGCGAACATCCGCGCCAGCAGCACGCCTACGATGATCGCGGGGCTTTCCATCAGCGCCATCGCCGCGACCATGTGCCCGCTGAAGGGCACTTTCTGGTCGGTCAGGAAGTTGCAGGCGGTGATGAAGGTGACCGCGCTGATGGAGCCGAACGTCGCCGCGATCGCTGCCGCGTTGGCGGTGTCCAGCTTCAGCCGCAGCACAAAGAAGCACGCCACCGGCACCAGCGCCGCCGACGCCACCGCCGTGCCCAGCGTCGCCAGCACGTGCCCGGTCAACCCGCTGTGCGCCAGCTCCACCCCGCCGTGCAGACCGATCGCCAGCAGCAGGTAAATCGACAGAAACCGCGCCACCGGCTGGGGAATCTCCAGGTCCGAACGCACCAGCGTCGCCAGCATGCCCAGAAAGAAAAACAGGATCGGGGCGGCAATCAGATTGTTGACGATCAACGAAAAATCCATCGACGGGTTCCGAGTAATCCCTGGTCATCAAGACCAGGGTTAGCGTGAGTCCAGGCATGCCCAGGCCGGGGCGCGTTGGGCTGCACGTCTGTGGTAGGTCCGGGCTGGCGCGGACAACTGGGCGCTCGATCCAGCAATCGTGTCCGGTCCAGCCCGGACGTACCGCCTTTCGCCCCTCACTCCCGCGCTCGCCTGAGCACATCGCGCGCCGCCAGCGCCCGCGCGCCAGCTTGTTGCGCGTCCTCACCCAGCACGGTCAGATGGCCCATCTTGCGTCCCGCCCGCGCCTGCAGTTTGCCATATAGATGCAGCTTCACGTCATTCATTGCCGCCAGCCCCGCCCAGTTCGGCTCGCCGTGCTGCCAGACATCACCCAGCAGGTTGACCATCGCCGCCGGGCGCAGTTGGGTGGCATCACCCAGCGGCAGGCCGCAGATCGCACGGACCTGCTGTTCGAACTGGCTGGTGACGTGGGCTTCGATGCTCAGATGGCCCGAGTTGTGCGGGCGCGGCGCCAGCTCGTTGACCATCAGTCCTTTGCTTGGACTATGGAAAAACTCGACGCACAGCACGCCGACGACTTCCAGTTTTTCCATCAGCGTGCGGGTGATCTCGACCGCCTGCTGCGCGGTTTGGGCGGGCAGCGTGGTGGGGCAGGTGGTCAGGTCGAGGATGTGGTTGACGTGGACATTGTCCAGTGGGCCGATGGCGGTGAAGCTGCCGTCCTGGCCGCGCACGCCGACCACCGACAGTTCGCGGTCGAAGTCGATGAAGGCTTCGAGCACCGCCTGTTGTTTGCCGATGCGCTCCCACGCGGCGGGGGCGTCCTCGGCACGACGCAGCATGACCTGCCCCTTGCCGTCGTAACCCCAGCTGGCGGTCTTGAGCACCGCGGGCAGGCCGATGGTCGTGAGCGCTGCCGTCAGCTCGGCTTCGTCATTGACAATGGCGAACGGCGTCACCGGCACGCCGGCGCTGCGGACGAATTGCTTCTCGCGCGCCCGATGCTGCGTGGTGTGCAGCACATGGCCGCCAGGATGCACGGGGGCGAAGCGGGCGGCGGTTTCCGTCGCGGCGCTGCTGACGTTTTCAAACTCGAACGTCACCACCGCCACCTGCTGGGCGAAGTGCGCCACGGCATCAAGATCGTCATAGTCGGCATGCATTTCCAGGTCGGCGATCTGCCCGGTCGGAGATTCCTCCTCCGGCACCAGCACCGCCACCCGGTAGCCCATCCGCCGTGCCGCCAGAGCGAACATGCGCCCCAACTGCCCGCCGCCGAGCACTCCCAACATCGCGCCCGGCGCCAACGGCTGACTCATGGCAACGGCTCCGCCAGCACCGCGTCGCGCTGGTCATCCAGAAATTGCTGCATCTTCGCCGCCAGCGTCGCATCGCTGGTCGCCAGCATCCGCACCGCCAGCAGGCCGGCGTTTTTCGCGCCCGCTTCGCCGATCGCCAGCGTGCCCACCGGCACCCCGCCGGGCATCTGCACGATCGACAGCAGCGAATCGAGCCCCTGCAATGCCTTGCTCTGCACCGGAACGCCCAGCACCGGCAGCGTGGTCTGGGCCGCCACCATCCCCGGCAGGTGCGCTGCGCCGCCCGCGCCGGCAATGATGATTTTCAAACCTCGCGCCGCCGCGGCGCTGGCATACTCCGCCATCCACTGCGGCGTGCGGTGCGCGGACACCACCTTGCACTCATGCGCCACGCCGAAGCGCTCGAGCATCGCCGCCGCCTGCTGCATCGTCGGCCAATCCGACTTGCTGCCCATGATGATCCCCACCAGCGGCGCGCCGGCAGTGGGGGAGGTGGGTTGCCCAGCCATCGAATCAACTCCTGACAGTTACACCCACGCTGCCGTCGGCGCGGCAGGTGGTGGGGCGGGAATGCGCCGCAGCATACTCAATTCAAAGCCGCCAGCGCCTCGGCGGCCGTGGGATGAATGGTCAGAATCTTGTCCAGCCGCATCAGCAGAAACACCTCGCGGATCGGCGGGGTGAGCCCGCACAGGCACAGTTGCCCGTTCCGTCGGCACAACTCCAGATGCAGCCCCATCACCACGCCCAGAATCATCGAAGACATGAACTTGACATGCATGAAGTCCAGCACGAAGCGTGGCGCGCTGGAGGCCTTGACCAGTTGCCGCAGGGCGTCACGGATGTGCTCGACCTCGATGCGGTCAAAGGTGTCGTGCTCGAAGCGCACCAGCGTGATGCCGCCGTGCCGCTCGACCGTCAGGCCGCATTGTTGGGGTGTCAGTTGCGGTTGCGCCATGGTGAGACTCTGGTTAAGCCAACGGCATTCTACGGGCAAAGGTCGCGGTGACAAACCACGCCCGCACGGGCGGCGTCACGGCGGCGCGACGGCGGTGGGGCGGGGACAGCCCCTGCGCTGGCGCCATCATCCCGATGTCATGTCACCTATATCGCGTGGGAGAATCGCGCAACCACTGAAATACCAGATGCTTGCCAGTGCCACCTGCTTCCGGGGGTGACATCGAGCGACACGTTGTAAACGCCGCTTACCACTATCCACGCAATGACTTACCATCAAACGCCCGCATGTCACCTTCCACTGAACGCCATGTCACTTCCGCACACGTCCACCACCCCCAACCACGCTTGCGCCTCCGCATCCAACCCGCGTTTCGACTACCATTGACCCTCCCGCGCCGCCCACGATTTCTCCCCAGCGCACCCCCGGTTGCAAGCCCCACCCGGTTTCCTCTACAATACGGGGCTTCCGCACCAGCGCGGCGACAACCACGGACCTGTTTTCGAGGCGATCAGCATTATGCCCACGATCAACCAGTTGGTACGCAACCCCCGGCTCGCTCCCAAGGCCAAGAGTAAGGTCAAGGACCTGGAAGCCAGCCCCCAGAAGCGCGGCGTCTGCCTCCAGGTCAAGACCGTCACGCCCAAAAAGCCCAACTCCGCGCTCCGCAAGGTCGCCCGCGTGCGCCTGAGCAACGGCAAGGAAGTCACCGCGTACATCGGCGGCGAAGGCCACAACCTCCAGGAACACAGCATCGTGCTGGTCCGCGGCGGCCGTGTCCGCGACCTTCCCGGTGTGCGCTACCACATCGTGCGCGGCACCCTCGACTGCCTCGGCGTCGACGGCCGCAAGCGGGGCCGTTCCAAGTACGGCGCCAAGCGCGGCAAGTAATCAACTACCTCCGATGGGCGTTCAGTGAACCCCGTCGGCAATGTGAAACGCAACGTCCCGACTCCCGCAAACCATTAAGCAACTTTCGAGGCTCTTGCACATGGCGTCCAGCCGCACCCATTCCGAATCGCAGCTCCAGCCCGACCCCCGCTACGGCAGCAAAACGCTGTCGCGCTTCATCAACTGCCTGATGTACGACGGCAAGAAGTCCGTCGCCCAGCGCGTGGTCTATGACGCCTTCGATGAAATCGAAAAGCGCACCAAGGGCGCGCCCAGCGCGATTGAAGTCTTCGAGAAAGCCCTCGAAAACGTCCGCCCGGAAGTGGAAGTCCGCTCCCGCCGCGTCGGTGGCGCCAACTACCAGGTGCCCATGAGCGTCAAGTCCAAGCGCAAGCAAAGCCTCGCCTTCCGCTGGATCCTCGCGGCCGCCCGCAGCGAAAAAGGCAAGCCCATGTACGTCCGCCTCGCCAAGGAACTGATGGACGCCTCCAAGGGCGAAGGCAAAGCCTGCAACACCCGCGAACAAACCCACCGCATGGCCGACGCCAACAAAGCCTTCAGCCACTTCGCGTGGTAACCCCCCCCGGCCCCCGGCCCCCGGAAGTTGCCCAGCGCAACCCCACGGTCGGCGACCCAGGCAAGCAACCCCCAACCCGCTCCCCCGAGCGGGTTTTTTATTGGCTCAACCTGGCCCGAAAAATCCCCGGGCAGAGCCCGGGGCTAACGGATACGCACCCCATTAGCCCCCGGCTCTGCCGGGGGATTCTTCGCATCAACCACCCACTGCCGGACAACCCTCCACGCCTGTCAACCCATCCGCCAACGAGCCCGAAGCGTGCGCGAGGGGTTGGGCGCGGGGTGGTCAGATGGCGCGGTTGCATGCGTCGGCACGAGGTGGCTGGCGACGCTGCCCGCGCTGGCGTTTCCGGCTCGTTGCGGAGGGCATCACGAGCCCGAAGCGTGAGCGAGGGGTTGGCGCGGTGTGGTCAAGATGACGCGGTTGCATGGGTTGACGCGGGGTGGCTGGCGACGCTTTCCGTCGCTGACACTTCCGGCTCGTTGCGGAGGGCATCACGAGCCCGAAGCGTGAGCGAGGGGTTGGGCGCGGTGTGGTCAAGATGACGCGGTTGCATGGGTTGACGCGGGGTGGCTGGCGACGCTTTCCGTCGCTGACACTTCCGGCTCGTTCAACGCGGGTTGACTTGTGCCACACTACCTTACGCCGGACACGAGCAAATCCTGATTGACGCTCTCGCCCCGCAGGCCGATACTGGCAACCATTCCGGCGGATGTGCTGCCGGGGGATTGACCACCAGCTTGCTTGGCTGTGCCATGATCCTCAAGTCGCATACCCGTATGTTGCTTCTGGCATTCGGATTTCTCGATGCCCTGCTGCTGGTGCGTTTTTTTCACCAGTTGGCCTGGCCGGCTCGGGTGTTCGACGGGATGCTTCCGCTCTGGGCGGCCCTGCTGGAAATATGCCGCCCGGTGCTTCTGGCTTCATTCGCATTTTCATCGGTGGGCTTGTGGCTGGGCCGACGGTGGGCGATGGTGCTCAGCTATGTGCAGTTTCCCTTCCGCCTGGTTTTCGTCCTGCTGACTTTCGGCTTCATCAGCAAACTGGCGACATTACCGGGGTTGGCCGCGGGCTATTCGATGTTCATCATCCTGGCGATGTTGCTTGAAGTGGCTCGATTGCTGGCCACGATCATGATCCACCGTGGCAGTACCTTGCTCCCGCCAGTGCCGACCTCTCAGGAGAATCATGTTGCTTGATGCGGCGGGCGACAATTGTCATGCGCATCCCCACCTTCCAAAACCGTCCATTCTGGCGTGACCCTGTTTGGGGTTTGGGGCTGACGCTGTTCGGTGGGGGGCTGTCCATGCCCCTGAAATCAACTGCTAACGAACCCAACGGCTCACTTTGGCTGGGTTGGATTCTGCTGGCCTCGGGTGGTTGTTTGCTGCTGGGCTGGCTGATTCATGGTGTCCGCGAACTGTTGAGTCGAAAGTGAGCGGCAAGCCCAAGGTGTCAGGATGGGACTGCAAAGGTGTCAGGACGGGGACTGCAAAGGTGTCAGGATGAATTAGTAGCTCGCCTGGCGCGCCATCTGCGCCCAGTATCGGCGGAAGAAAAACGAATTGATCCGCAGATGACGCAGATTGGCGCAGATCAGACATGGATGATGCTTGCTTTTTAATCTGCGTCATCTGCGTCATCTGCGGATAAGGCAAGCCAAAGGTGGGCAAGCCCAAGGTCTCAGGATGAATATTCATGATGGCTTATGCGCCGCCGTCAGGTGCGTCATACTTGCCACCTTGCCCTGAGCCCGCCCTTGCCCTTCGCCTATCATTCCCGTATGGCGTCCACGCCCACCTCGCTCTGGGCTCGGCATCGTCGCCGCATTGACGTGCCGGCATTGCTTGGTGTTTGCGCGTTGCTTTTGGCGGCCGGCTATCTGCTGCCGTTCATGGAGATCAAGAAGCTGGTGTTTTTCGCCAGCGAGTATTCGTTGCTGCAGTCGATCGGGTCGATGTGGACCGAGGGCGAGTATTTCCTGGCGGTGGTCATCTTTCTGTTTTCGGTGCTGTTTCCGATTGTCAAGCTGGTGATGCTGGGGTGGGTGTGGGTTTGGCCGTTGGATGATCAGCGGCGGCAGACTTATCTGCGCTGGCTGTCGTACCTGGGCAAGTGGTCGATGCTGGATGTGTTTGTGGTGGCGATCCTGGTGGTGCTGACCAAGGCGGCAGCGTTGATGGACGCCCGGCCGCAGGTGGGGTTGTACGTGTTTGCCGGGGCGGTGTTCGCGTCCATGGTGACGGCGCTGATGATCGAACGCATCGCGGGTGGGGAAGCGTGAAACCGAGGGGGTTTCGGGGGGAATCCGGGGGGAGATTCCGGGGGTGGGAGATTCCGGCTCGTTGCGGAGGGCATCCCAATCCAACAAGCCGGAAGCGTAAGCGACGGAAAGCGTCATCAGCCACCTTGCGCCAACGCATTCAACCGCGCCGCTCCGACCACCCCGCGCCCAACCCCTCGCTCACGCTTCGGGCTCGTTATGCCGTTGGCTGCGTGGTGGCGCCGAGTTCTGCTGCCGCGCTCAACAGCACGTATCCATCACCGCGGGGCGGGGCAGGGGCGTGAGTTTGAGTTGTTGGATGGTCAGGGAGCCGTCCTCGGCGAAGACGCCCACGCGGCCGGCGGGGTTGAGCAGGGTGATGGCGCTGAGCAGGACCCGGCCGTTGACGCTGACTTCGACGTAGGGGCCGAAGGCGATCAGGCGCAGGTGCAGATGTGGGGGGCAGGTTTCCGGGAGCGGGAAGTCCTGCACGATGCGCCGGCCGCGCCAGCGGTAGGTGACGCCGGCGTGGGGGGTCTTGCGGTAGTCCTGCAGCGTGTAAAGCTCGATGCGCTGCTGGTGAGGCAGGAGATTGACGAACGTGCCGCAGTCGGCGTGATCGTCGGCGCGAAACACCAGGCCCAGGGCGCAGGCGTTCTGACGCTCCAGTTCGCAATCGAGCGTGAAGCATTCGTGTTCGCCCGGCAGGAGCAGCGCGCCCAGGCCGGGGGTGATTTCGCCGCGGATTTGGCCATGGTCCGCGCGCCACTGGCCGTGGGTGATGCTGCCCTGTTCAACCAGTTGCGGAGCAGTCCAGCCCTGCCCGGCCGCGGAAAATGAATCCTGACCCCTTTTTTCTGACTGACCCCTTTGTTTTGACAGCTTCGCCCAGCCGGGGAAGGAGCGGAGGATCAGTTCGCCGTCGGGAGTGGTTTGGGCGAGTTTGGGCGGGGCGACGCTGGTGATCGCCTGGCCCTGGCCGGTCGGCCAGTCGGCAATGCCGCGCAGGTTGTGGAAGTAGAGCGTCTGGTTTTCCCAGACGCAGGGCTTGAAGACGAAGTTGCCTGCTGGCAGCAGTTGATCCTGCGGCAGGCGGCGGTAGGGGCCGGTCAATTGCTCCGCGACGCGGTAGACATCGGGCTGCTGATGGTCGCGGTTCTGGCCATGGATGCCGGTGAGGTAGTAGCGTCCGTTGATTTTGCCCAGGGCGGGGGTTTCAAAGTCGTAGCAGGTGCCCAGCACATGCAGCGGGGGTTTGACTTCCCAGTCCAGCCCGTTGGTGGAGGTGAAGTAGCCGGCACAGCCGCGGCGATTGGCGGGGCCCTGATTGCTGCGGGCGGAGATGACCGCATGGAGGACGCCGTCTTCCACGAAGGGTTTGGGATCGCGCCAGTCCACGCGGCAGGTGGCGTCGGCAGTCGCCTCGTACCAGCGGGGGTCGGCACAGGCGACCGGATTGCCCGGATGCTTGGTCCAGTGGAAGAGGTCGTCGGAGACCGCGACGCCGACGCGCTGCACCTTGCCGCGCTCGGCAGCGCACAAGCCGGTGTACAGCATGAAGAACTTGCCCTGATGCCGACAAACGCCCATGGTCCAGATGTGGTCGTCGTCGAAGTCGCCGGGGTTGCCGGTGAGCAGGGCGGGGGGCTGGGCGGTCCAGTTGATGCCGTCGGTGGAGGTGAGATGCGCCACGCGGTCATGCGAAGGCAGCGACAGATGGAACAGGTGAATGCAACCGTCGTGGACGATGACGTCCTGGTCGCCGATTTCCGCCTTGTTGAAGCCGGCATGGATAAGCATGAAAAACTCCGGGGAATTACCCGCCAAATCGGCAAGGGGGCAGCAGGTGATTGAGCTAAGCAACGATTGTAAAACAGTAACCACAGAGGCACAGTGAGCTCCGAGCAATCCTCACAGAGAATTGCAGGATACTCAGAGCCAAGTCAGTTTCTCATGCGAGTCCTCTGTGGCCTCTGTGCCTCGGTGGTGGTTTTTGAGATGCTTGCTTACTGCACCGGCTGAACTTCGCTGCGCACGTGCGTCAGGTCGGACACATCGAGCAGGCAGGGGTGATTGGTCTGGGTGCGCGGGTCGCCGACGGTGAGCAGGATGTGCTGCCGATCGGGCATGAGCGTGGGATGGGTGTGGGCGCGTTGCAGGCGTTGGTCGCCGCAGGTGAGCAGGGGTTCGGTGAGGGGGATGAAGTCGTTGATGACATCCGGTTCGAGCCGGGAGCAATAGCCGATGACGCGCGGGGCGTTGGGCGCGTCAAGCAGTTGTTCGCCGAACCACAGCCAGCCGGCGGGGTCGTGACCCATGTGGGTGATGCGGGCGTTGAGTTGATACTCCCGGCTGTGGCGCGTGTCAGGATCGACGATGCCCATTTGTCCCCAGCCGCGGTCGATGGGCGGGGCGTAGCGGTTGAGTTCATACATGACGCCGCGCTCGGTGGCGTGGTAGTGGCAAGTTTGCGTGTTGTGTGCGGTTTGCGGGCGCAGGCAGGCGTAGCCATGGCCGTGGAGGTCGGTGATCAGGATGCCATGCTCGGTGGGGGGATGGCTGAAGAGGATGCGCTGGTTGTCGTAAAAGTGGGTGTGGGTGACCCAGGTGTTGATGAGCAGGGCGGTGTGCGTTTCGCCGGTGGCGAGGTTGACGACTTCCAGCGCGACCGCCTGGGCGCTGGTGCGGTCCGGGCCGGCAGCCAGGTGGGCATCCCACCAGGCGCGGTCGGCATGGGGATAGACGAAATGCTTCCCGTCGGGACTGATGCCGGTCAGGCCGCAGGGCGCCCGGCCAGGTGGCACGCAGGTGACCAGTCGATCAGCGAGCGTGTCAATATGCACCGCGCGGAGCTGATCGGTGTCGAAGTAGATCAGTTCGTGGGTCAGCTGATTGAACGCACCGAGAAACTCGCGGACGCCGATGGCTGGCGGCTGCAGCCACGGCCGCCACAGCGCGTTGGGTGTGCGCGCGCCGGTCAGACAAACCGTCCGACCGGTCGCCAGGTCCAGGCGGTGATACTGGATTTCACCCTCCTGCAGCCGGTGAAACAGCAGCGTCTGTCCATCGGCAGTGAAGGATGGGATGTAGTAGTACAGCGGGTAATCATGGCCCGACCCGGTCGTCAGTTGCACCATCCGCCGACCCGTGACGGGGTCGGTCCATTCGCGGCGTTCGCTGTGACTGACATCCCCTGGTTTCATACACCAGCACTTCCTGGAACCCCGCCCGGTGGCTGCGCTGCGGGGTGGTCGCACGCTTCGGCGGCAAGTGGCTATTACAACAAACCATGTAATGGACAATGCTTGTGGCCTGCAGCGCAAAATTGTATTGACCTCAACCACTGGTTGCAATACGATTTTCATAATCAACCATCGGTTGATGTGAACGGTGAACTCGGCAAATCTGCAGGCTGGCAACAGGGCACTGCATGACTTCACTCACCTCATCCTTGATGCCGCGACCCCGGCCGACGCGCCGCTCGGTGGATGTGGACCAGCTGGCGCGCCGCATCCTCGCCGCGCAGGCGACCGGACCGCAGGGCGCTGCCGCCGGCGTGTTCCCCAGCGAACGCGAACTCGCCAAGGAGCTGGGCGTCTCACGCCATGCAGTCCGCAACTCGATGGAATACCTCGCCCAGCGCGGCGCGGTGCAACGCCTGCCCGGCGGGGGCGCGGTGCGCGTTTCGCATCAGGCGGGCGCCGGCGTTGCCGCCGTGACGGCCGCGCCGCTGCGCTGCATCAATTTCCTGCAAGGCCCCGCCCACCTGCAGGAGTCGCTGCAATGGTTGATGCAGGAGTATCTCGTCGGCTACACCGAGGTGCTCGACCTGTACGACATCAAAACCCGCTTCGTCTACTGGGACGATGCCCGCACCGACTATGACGAAATGTTCTGGCCCCAGGCGCCGCGCCAGGAACAGGGCTGCGTTTTGCTCAGTCGGCGCAATCCCGCGCTGCTGCAATGGCTCAACGAGCAGCGCGTGCCGTATGTCATGCAGACCCACGCGGGCTATGACGACCACAACCTCCCGCCGCACCACCGGGCGTACATCAACAAGATCGGCGGAGCGTTCGACGCCACCCGCCATCTGCTGGACCTGGGACATCGCCACATCGCCTTTGTCGGCCCGCTGCCCTCGCCGCATGCGCTGACCGCCGAGTACGAAGGCTGGCTGGCGGCGTTGCGCTGCGCGGGGTTGACGCCGCCTCCCCACGATGCCCTGCACGCGAACACCGAGGAAATCGAAGCAGCGCGCTTGCCCTGCCGCACGCTGCTGCGCCGGGCGGACCGGCCCACCGCGGTGTTCGCCGGCAACGGCGCGGTGGCGGCGGCGCTGCTGGAAGTCGCCGCCGAACTGGGTATTTCCGTGCCCGATGAATTAAGCGTCATCGGCTTCACCAGCAACGTCACGCCGCGCTATCCGCGCCTGAGCGTGGTGGAGGCGCCGCGCCGGCAGTTGGGTCATCGGGTCGTGGAACTGCTGCTCGAAGCCGCCCAGCAGCACTTGGATCCCGCCCACCCCCGGATTTGCGTCCTGCCCTGTCAATTGCAACTCAACGGCAGCACCGCTGCGCCGCCGGTTGGGTGAGCTCGTGCCTTGCGTCGGTTGAATCCTCGACTTCTTCGGAGACTGGCCATGCAAACCCCGCTCCTGGCTGCATCCTCGCCGCGCCGAGCTTTCACCCTCATCGAACTGCTCGTGGTGATCAGCATCATCTCGCTGCTGGTCGCCCTGCTGCTGCCGGCGCTGCAGAAAGCCCGCGCCGCGGCGCATGGCGTCCAGTGCCTGTCCAACCTCCGGCAGATCGGCCTGGGCATCGAGGTCTACGCCAGCGAAAACAAAGGCTTCCATCCCCCTCGCTACGACAACGACAAATCCGCCTTCCCGGACATCATCTTCGCCACCCTCAAGATCGGCCCGTTCTCCCATACCACCAGCTATCAGGTCACCACCAACGGCATCACCTACTCCCTGCCTCGCTCCATTTACCAGTACAACAACACCAACTACACCGACTTCCGCACGCTGCCCGAAGCGGCGCGGCAGAGCACCATTTTCCACTGCCCCGGCGCGCTGCTGCCGCCGCAGGGCAATGCCGAGATCGCCCAGGGCTCCTATGCCGCCAATCAGCATCTGGAGGATCGGCCGCAGCCGGGCGTGACCATCTGGGATTACCTGGGCAAGAACCTGTACAACTCGGACAAAGCCAGCGGCGTCCCGCTGCCCGCCAAAACCGCTGCCGTGGTGTGCAGCGCCGGTCAGGTCATCGCCGGCAACCGCGAGTTCTACCTGCAGGGGCATTGGGGCACGCCCACCGGCTGGACCGCCGGCCGCCGCCGCGACGGCGCTTACATCAAGCACCTCGGGGCGCAGAACATGTACTTCGTCGATGGTCACGCCAATGCCCAGGCGCCCAATGAAGAACAGCCCACCACCTGGGACAGCTGGGACCTGCGCTATTTTCAACTCATCGACATCGAGGTCATCGTGCGCCCCGACTGGGGCGGGCCGCGCTTGCGCGCTGGCGATTCGATCAACTGATGGCGCTGCATGACCCGTGCAGCACAATCAGGCTCAGTCCGGTCATCACCGGTGTCTGCGAGCCGCACCCGGGCTTGCTGGTTCAGTTCATCTCCTGCTGCTGGCGCAGCCCAGCTTCCGAGAATCAACCCATGCTCCATCAATGCCGGTCCATGCTGACAGTGCTCGTCGCGCTGGTCAGTCCGTTGTTCGCTGCTGAACC
Organism: uncultured Phycisphaeraceae bacterium; assembly: GCA_964605235.1. Lineage (GTDB taxonomy): Bacteria > Planctomycetota > Phycisphaerae > Phycisphaerales > Phycisphaeraceae > CAZSBB01. The sequence goes on along the minus strand of CAZSBB010000047.1, from coordinate 27,735 downwards.
CCTGCCCCTGGTCCGTGAGGGGCAGCCGGCGGCGGTCATCGTCGTCCCCGGCAACCGCGACTGGAAAACGCAGAGCCACACCATCATGGTGGAAGATCATTCGGCGCGCTGCCTGCAGGCCAACTTCCTGCAGATGTCCGGCGCCCTGCTGCCCATCTTCCCCGACAGCAAGCTGGGGGAGGCGAAGGTGGTGGACGGGCGCGTGGTGGTGGACAACGCCGCCGCCGCCGCGCCGGGCGCCTTCATCCTGCTGGGCGACATGCCGCTGACCCGCGCCCTGGGCGTCACCGCCGACGACCTGACCATGGGCGGCCTGCGGATCAAGACCTTCCCCAACGCGCTGGTGCTGCTGGGCCATCCGGCGATTTCGCACCCGCACAGTGACGGCGGCGGGTTGCGTGCCGCCGTGGTGGAACTGCTTGAAGCGCTGGGTTGTCGTTACCTCTGGCCGGGCGAGACGGGCAAGGTGGTGCCGCAGCGCCGCAGCATCGCGTTGGCGGAGCTGGACCGCACCTACAACCCGACCGTGCTGGAGCGCAACTACCGCTGGTTTTCTCTGACCCCGCGCGCCCAGGAAGGCTGGCGGCAACTGGACCTCGACGACGGCAGCGCCGCGGAGACGATCAACCAGGCGATGAGCACGCAGGCGGGTCGGCTGGTCGAAGCACCGCGCTACCAGGGTTCCGCCGACTTCAGTTGGTTGCAGTGGCAGCGCAACGGCGGCAAGCTGGGCATCCTCGGCGGGCATGCCTTCGGCGATGCGTGGGCCAAGTGGGGCGCAGCCCATCCCGAGTGGTTCGCCCTTCAGGTCGATGGCACCCGCGACCAGAGCAAGGTGCCCAACCGCGCCCGCCTGTGCGTGTCCAACCTCGGCCTGGTGCAGGCGGTGGTGGATGAAATCCACGCCGAGATGCAGGCCCATCCCCAGCGGCTGAGCTTTTCCCTTTCGCCCAACGACGGCGGCTACTCGAGCTTCTGCATGTGTCCCGCCTGCGAAGCGCTCGACGCGCCCGATGGCCCGCAGATCACGCTGCTGCGCTTCGCCAAGGTGGGGCAGGGCCAGCGTGAAGAAATCACCCATGTGGCGCTGACCGATCGCTATGTGTGGTTCTGGAACCAGATCGCCCAGCGCGTCGCCCCGACGTATCCCAACCTGCTGCTGCTGGTGGATGCCTACTCGGTGTACTCGACCGCGCCTCGCCGCGAGAAGCTGCATCCGAATCTGCTGCTGCGCTACGTTCCCAGTGATGCCGACGAATGGGCGGGCTGGAAACAGGCGGGCGCGCAGCGGATGTACTGGCGTCCCAACATCCTGCTCTCGGGCACCAAGCAGGGGCAGCTCAACATCTACGCTCAGCAGATGGCGCAGACCATGCACACCCTGGCGCAGGATGGCATGCTGGCGCTGGACATGGATTGCATCACCGGGTCCTGGGCGACCCTTGGACTCAACTACTACATGGCGGTGCGGCTGGGATGGAACCCGCAGCTCACCTACGACCAGGTGCTCGACGACTTCTGCACCACCGGCTTTGGCGCCGCGGCGTCACCCGTGCGGCAATATTTCGTCCTCGCCGAAACCAGCTATCGCGCCGCCAAAGCGCAGCAGGCCGAGCTGACGGTGCTGCCCCAACTGCGCGCCCTGCTGACCGAGGCCGACGCCCTCGCCGCGACGAATGCGGCGGTGCAGGCGCGGATCAACTTCCTCCGGCTGGGCCTCAATTTCACCGAGCTGCGCCTGCAACTGAATCAGATGGCCGCCAAGGCCGAAGCCCGGGAGTCCTATGACGCCCAACGCGCCAACCTGTTGCTGGACCTGAACCATCTGATGATGCGCGAGCTGGCGTTGCACCATCCGCTGGCGGTCGACGCCGGCAACGTCATGCGCTACAGCGTCAATTACCGCGCGTGGGCGGCGCTGGGGGCGCCCGGGCGGCGACCGAACCCCAGGCTGCAGGCGCTCGCCGCCGCCGCGCCGCGCATGACCGGACAGGAAAACTCGCTTGACCAACTGCTGACCGCCTTCGGCCTCGACGGCACGCCGCTGCCCGCCGACAAAGCGAAAGCCGCCGATCCCACCGCAACCATCATGGAAGCCGATGAAGCCGGCGTGGTCCGGGAACTCCCGGCGCCGTGAGTGCCTTGAACCTGAGCAATGCTTTTTCGATTTTGGAGTCGTTCTCATGCCCATGGGCCTGCTTTGTTGTTCCATCCTGACCCTCTGTCTGCTCACGACTTGTCTCGCCGATGCGCCCAGCGCGCCCGAACCCGCCAATGTGGTGCTGGAGAATCAATACCTGCGCGTGGAAGTCACGCCTGTCGGCGCCCGCATCGTCAGTGTGGTCGATAAGCTGCGCGGCGGGGAGCAGGTGCGCATGACTCCCTACGTCGGCGGTCTGGGCGAAGTGCGCTTCAACGGCGTCATCAATCACAGCGACCTGAAGAACCAGTACCTCCTGACGTACGACGCGCAGGCCGCGTCCGGGCCGACCGTCACCGCTGTGACCGCCGCGCCCGCCGATGACGACAATCCCGTCGCCGCCACCGTCAGCAAGACCTACACCCTGGTCCCGGACAGCGGCCGGATCCGCTGCACGCTGACGCTGCGTAACGAAGGGACCGAAGCGTTCGCCCTGATGCCGTGGGTGCGCAACTTGCTCAACCGGGGTCTCAAAGCCCAGCCCGAGGAAGCGCACATGACCCCCCATGGTGCTTACCTGTCGGGTCGGCCGGTTCCTGGGCGTCCGGACCTGGACCCGCGCCGGGACAACCACTATTTCCCCGCCGGCAACTGGACCAGCCGCGTCACCCAGTTGGAGGGCACCGGCTCCAACACGCTGGTAAGCATTCTGTCGCCCGCTGAGTTGCTCAAAGTCTTCAACTGGCATCGCGCCTTGGAAAGTTTCTGTACTCAGGAGTTCATCGCGGCGCCGCTGTTCATCGAACCGGGCCAGACGCAGACCCTGCGCTATGAAATGGTGCTCACCGCCCCGGTGCAGAACATTGTCTACGCCAGCCCGCTGCTGGTGGTGGGCGCTTCGCCGCATCCGACCGGGCTGCCGGCCGACACCCGGCAACTGGAACTGGACTTCACCGCGCCCCAGCCGATTGCTGATGTGGAAGTGACCGCGACGTTGTGCAAAGTGGACGCGCCGGACCAGCCGCTGCACACCGCGACGTTCGCCCTCAGCAAGCTCGATCCCGCAGCCGTGGTGCGGCAGAGCGTGCCCGTCGAACTGACGGCGAATGTGAACTACCAGCTTCGCCTGACCTTCACCCACGCGGGGGCAGCCTGGCAACCGGGGGCGCCGATCGGCGATACGCGCCCGGTGGTGATCCCGCTGGTGGTCGGCGCGCCCATCACGCCACAGGTGGTTTATGCGTCGGAGGGGACCGCCCGCGATCGCTTGTTGCGGATTCAGCCGCGCCGGCTGACCTTGCCGCGCGTCCTGGAGCATCCCGCTCTGTCGGTGTACGCCGCCAGCGCAGGGATGCGTGTGTTTCCGGAGGATCGTTGCGAACCCCAGCCGGATGGGGATGCCCTGCTGCGTGCCTGCCGTAATGAGTATGAGTCCGTGCAACTGGTGCTCACGCCCACCGCGGCCGCGCCGGCGCAGGTGCGCGTGCGCGGCGGCGACCTGCTCGGGCCCGATGGCTCCCGCGTGCGCTGCGACAGCGCCAATCAATTGCTCGAAGTGAACACCTCGATTCCTTCCCGCTATGACGCGAGCTATCGCATCGGCACCTACCGCGAGGGCCTGCTGCCTACGCAGTCGCTGCAGTTGGCGGGGCAGATCAATGTGCCGCTGGTGATGACGTACTACGTGCCCGCCGACGCCGCGCCGGGACAATACCGCGGCGAGGTGGAACTGGCGTGGGACAGCGCCACGGTGAAGATTCCCGTGGCCATGGAAGTGTGGGACATCACCTTGCCGCGCTCCAATCCGTGGATGGACACGCCGACTTCGCTCAAGGGCATCGCCACCGGCGGGGTGGTGGTGCGGGGCGCCGACGGTCAGCCGCTGACCAATCCGCAGTTGCTCGACGCGGTGGTGGACCTCCACCTGAAGTACCGCCTGACGCCGTGTGACGCCGGCATCACCAACCATCTGCTGGCGCTCAACTTTGAGAAGTTTGAACCCGTGATGCAGCATTACGTGGATCAGGGGGCGACCAAAATTTTCCTGGGCAACATCACCAAACTGCTGCCCCAGTATGCCGCCAACATTCCCAAGGTCGAAAGCTACCTGCGCGCGAAAGGCTGGATCGATCACTTCTATGTCCGCGCCGGCTTCGATGAAGCGAGCCCGGATCTGCTCGATCAGATTCAGGAACGTTGCGCCGCGTGGAAGGCGATCAGCAGCATTCCCATCATGGAGACGTACTACCACGATGAGCCGCGTCAGCTTTACGGGTTGATCGACATTTACTGCCGCAGCGTCAGCGATCAGGCGTGGATCAGGGAACGCATGGCGGCGGGCGACCGCTTCTGGAGGGTCAACGCTTTTCCGCAGGTGGTCGAGATCGAGCCGTGGCTGATTCGCCCCAAATACCTGAATTTCTGGGAAGCCGGCTTCACCGGAACCTACCTCTGGACCATCAAGCAATGGCACGCCGTCGCCAAATGGTATGAGGATTTCTGGTGCGACGGCGGGGTGGGCAACCTCTCGGCGACCCTCATCTGGCCCCATGAAACCGGCCTGCTTTCCTCCCTGGGACTCGAAGCCCTCCGCGACGCCCTCGAAGACAACACCCTCTTCTGGATGCTGCGCGAAAAGGTCAACCAACTGCAGACCGCAACGAACCTGACCCCCGCCCAGCAACAGGCGCTCGCCCAGGCTCGCGCCATCTGTGCCGACCCCGGCGCGAGCAAACGCCTGAAAAATGTCGCGGACCTGCTGGCGCTGCGGGAGCGCGCCGGCACGGCACTGTCGGTGCTCAATGGGGTCGATGCGACCCGGTAAGAAACTATCTCAAATGAATAGAAACCACAGAGCCACAGAGATCACCGAGAAATGCTCACCGAGAATGCGGGAAAACCCAGCGGACAAGTCAGCTCCTCACGCTTGCTCTCGGTGTTCTCTGTGCCTCTGTGGTGCGTTTTGAGATAATTTCCAAGCTTCACGGCCAGGGCTGTTGCGGGAACTCATCGCGGACTCTCCGCGCCCGCTTCACCCCGCGCTGAGCTGTTGCCAACTCACCCGCCGCACCCGCAGCCGATCCAGCACCCGGCCGGCGTCGCCTTTGCCGCCGCTGCAATACGCCAGCAGCACCGCGTCGTCGGCTGCCACGAAGTGAATGCTGATGTAGCAATAGCCATGGTCGGGTGATCCTTCCAGCCGCTGGAAGGCACGCCAGGTTTTGCCGTCGTCATCACTGACCGCGCTGACCAGCGGCGTGCGGCCCCACGAACTGGGGCGCGGCCTGGCGGGGCCGAAGCGCCCGCTGCGGTCGTTCCACAACGCCAGCAATTGCCCGGTGCGCGGATGGCGCTTGACCGACATCGGGCTGGCGCCGGGTGAGCAGGTGAAGGTTTTACTGGGTTTGGGCTTTGTCCAGTGATGGCCCGCATCGCTGCTGAAAGCTTCCCACTGATGGCCCCGCACATCGTCGGGCAGATAGCGACCCGCCCGGCTCCAGCACCAGATTTTGCCGTCCCGCCGCTCCAGCACACCCGGCTCCTGCAAGCCCAGACCCGAGGGAAAGCATTCGTAGAAGCTCTGCGCCGACTCGCACCAGGTTTCTCCACCGTCATCGCTGAGGAAGAAAGTGATCAAGCCCGGCTGGGCGAACGTATGCCGACGCGGGTTCGCCGGGTCCGGCTGCGTCGGCGTGCGCAGGCGGTGCAGGGCTGCGGGCACGATCAGCCGGCCGCTGCGGAGCTGCACCACGCGATCATTGTTGACCACGTACGCGCCCAATGCATTGCTGATGCTGACCGGACGCGACCAGCTTTCGCCTTCATCCTTGCTGGTGCACCACAGCGGCGCATAGACGATCTGCCCGGCGATGCGGTCCTTGCGGAGATAGAGCATGCCCAGGCGGTCGTCCTGCAGCCGCAGCAGGGAGACGCTCATGACATTCAGGTGTCGGCCGCGCGACACGAGCAGGCGGTCGCGCGACGACCAGGTGCGCCCACCGTCGTCGCTGGTGCGACAAGCGAGGTCCGCCGCAGCGTCGTCGGCGTTGCCGCCGGTGTACCGGGTGTAGGCGAAGAAGATGCGGCCGTCGCGCAGGGTCGCCATTGCGCCTTCGCTGTTGCGGGGATTGGCAGCGGAAGGGGGAAGGTCCAGCACCACACGACCAGCCATGGGCATCACTCCAGCACCGGAGACCCGCGCCCGGCGGCGCTGGCGGTTGCTGGAGTATACCGGGCTCACTGCCGGTGCAGCGCGGTCGACTTTGCGTCAGGCGCGGGCGCCCGCATGGCGCTCAGGCGCCGCAGCAGGGCGGCGAACTCGGTGGGCGTGCCTTCGGCGCTGGACAGCCCGGCTTCGATCACGGCTTTGGGCATGCCGTACACCACGCAGGTTTCGTGGTTTTGCGCCAGGATGGTTCCCCCGGCGGTTTTGAGCGGGCGCGCCCCTTCCAGCCCGTCGTTGCCGATGCCGGTGAGAATGAACGCCAGCGTCCGCGCCCCGCAGGCCTCCGCTGCCGAGCGGAATAGTTCATCGACCGAGGGTTTGTACAACGCTTCGGTGGGCTTGGGACTGATCTCGAGTTTGAGTTTGCCCACCACGCGCCGGACGCGCGCATGCTGCCCGCCGCGCCCGATGTAGACATGCCCCGGCAACAACGGCAAGCCGTGCTCGCCGTGCACCACCTTCACCTGAGCCATCTGGTCCAGGCGCTCGGCCATCGCCTGCGTGAACGTCGGCGGCATGTGCTGCGCCACCACCATCGGCAGGGGGAAGCTCTCACCCAGCGCGCAGACCAGTTGTTCCACCAGGGGAGGGCCGCCGGTGCTCGAACCGATCAACACCACATCCAGGTTCGCCGGCGACAGCGTCAAGCCGGCGACCGTCGGCCCCCGGCGCACCGTCGGCAGCGCTCGGCCGCCGCTGACGCGCCGTTGCAGCACGATCAGGCGCAGCTTGGCGATCAGGTCCTGCTCGATGCGTCCGACATCCAGCGAGACCTGCGAGAAATCCTTGGCGATCACATCCACCGCCCCGCGCTGCAGCGCCGCCAGCGCCGCGTGGGAGCCGGGCTGGGTCAGGCTGGAGACCACGAGGACCGCTGCGTCGCACGCTTCCTTCAGGCGTGGCAATGCCGACAACCCGTCGAGCACGGGCATCTCGAGGTCGAGGGTGATGAGATCGGGTTTGAGTCGGGTCGCCTGCTGAATCGCGTCCTGGCCGTTCTCCGCGGTGCCGACCACTTCCACTTCGCCGCTGTGTTGCAGCAAATGGCTCATGGCGCGGCGCATGAACGCCGAGTCATCGACCACCAAAGCGCGGATGACGCTGGTCGGTGTCGTCATGCCTGAGCCTTCCTGGCGCTCATCGGATATCTCCCTCTCGCATATCGACTTTGGCTGAAGCAAACTTGAGCCGGCACCGCGTTTTAACGCCGATCGACGCAGTGATAATCCCCGGCTGCGGCGCAATCTCTGCGCGGAAACTTTTTATCCCGGATTAACCTGCTCGGTTTTTTGACCGATCTTGGGTGGCATTGGCGGAAAAATAAAAGAAATGATGGTCTTTTGACCTAGCACAGGAGACGGAGCATGTCCATTTCAACCCGATTGAACTGTTCATTCCTCACGGTGGCGTTCATCACGCTGGTGGTCGGCGTCGTGGGCGTGCTGAGTCTGCGGCACACCATGGCTGACCTGCAGGACGTCGGCCAGGTGCGCCTGCCCGGCGTGCAGCATCTGCTGGTGGTCCGCAGCCAGCTGGCGGTGCTGGAAATGAGCCTGCGCACGCTGCTGATTCCCGGCTTGAGCCCCGAAGAGCATGATTACGAAATGGAGCGCGTGGCGGGCGCCCGGGAGAAGTACCGCAAATCGTGGGACATCTATGCTCCGTTGCCCAAGACCGAGGAGGAAGCCAAGAATTGGGCGGAGTTGCAGTCGGTCTGGCAGAAGTACATCGAAGCCAACAACGCCTTTATGGCCATGATCAAGGCCATGGATGACAGCCAGATCACCGATCCCATCGGCTTCAAGTTCATGGTCCAGACATTCCAGGCGGATCACGAGCGGGTGCGCCTGCAGGTGCACGAACTGCTGTACGACCAGGATCAGTTTGACGGCGGCGATGACCACACCGTTTGCCGGCTGGGGAAATGGCTGGCGACCACCAATTCGGCCAATCCCGAAGTCAAGGCGGCGGTGGATGTCCTGCGCGAGCCGCATCGCAAGTACCACGCCGCGGTCGCCCAGATCAAGCAGTTGACGCAGCAAGACAAGAAAGCAGAAGCGATCCGGATTCTGCGTGATGAGTTCGAACCCAATTGCAATGCCGCCACGCTGGCGCTTCAGCGGATGACCAAAGAGAGTGAGCGCGTGGGCGACTTGTGGCATCAGGCGCAGCAGCAGCAGTTGCACGCGTGCAATGAGGTGGGCAAGCAAGCCCGCGCCCTGCTGGATCAACTGGTCGACATCAACACCAACAGCGCCGAGGAAAGCTACCAGGCCGGCCACCAGGCCGCGACCCTGGGCACGATCATCTCGTTGAGCGTGCTGGCGGGCGGTGTGGTGTTGGCGATCGTGCTGGGCGTCTACAGCTCCCGTTCGCTGACCCGGCCGATCCGCGGCATGGTGGATCGCCTCAAGGACATCGCCGAGGGCGAAGGCGACCTGACCCAGCGCGTCGATGAAAGCCGCAAGGATGAACTGGGCGAGTTGGGCCGGTGGTTCAACACGTTTGTCAAGAAGATTCACGACACGGTGGCGCAGGTCGCGTCGGCGGTGCATGAAGTCGCCGGCGCCGCCACGGAAATCGCCGCCTCCAGCGAGCAGATGTCGCGCAACCTCGAGGAACAGAAGGCGCAGACCGGGCAGGTCTCCAGCGCGGTCGAGGAAATGAGCTGCTCCGTGGTGGAAGTGGCGCGGCGGTCCACCGAAGCGGCGGGCAACGCCGAATCCGCCGGCAAACAGGCGACCGACGGCGGCGAGGTCGTGCGGCAAACCATCGACGGCATGAACGCCATCGCCGCGGTGGTCCGCGAGTCGGCCACCACCGTGGATGAACTGGGCAAGCGCGGCGAACAGATCGGCCAGATCATCGAAGTCATCAACGACATCGCCGACCAGACCAACCTGCTGGCGCTCAATGCCGCCATCGAAGCCGCCCGCGCCGGGGAGCATGGCCGGGGCTTCGCGGTGGTCGCCGACGAAGTGCGCAAGCTCGCCGAACGCACCACCCAAGCCACCGAGGAAGTTGCCGCCTCCATCCAGGCGATCCAGGGCGAAACCGCCTCGGCGGTCCAGAAGATGAACGAAGGCAACAGCAAGGTGACCACCGGCGTCGAGCTGGCGGAACAGGCGGGGCAGGCGCTGGGCAGCATCGTCGACGGCGCCCGCAATGTGGCGAGCATGATCCAGTCCATCGCCGCCGCCGCCGAGGAGCAGTCCGCCGCCGCCGAGCAAATCTCGCGCAGCATCGAACAGATCAACCACACCAGCGCCCAGTCCGCCGAGGGCGCCGGGCAGTCCGCCACCGCCGCCACGCAGTTGAGCGCCATGTCCGAGCGGCTGCGCGTGCTGGTGGGCGGCTTCAAGCTTCAGGGCTCGGCCCGGGGCTGAGCCGGTTGTTGCATCTTCTGAACCTTCTGTCTGTGCGGAGAGACTCCACATGCCGGCACAACTTGAACAAACCTTTGCGACCTTCGACCAAGCCACGGATCCCCGCGTCACCGGCCAGCCGGATCGTCAACTGGTGACGTTCCAACTCGGTGAGGAAGAATTCGGCGTCGAAATCCTGGCGGTGCGCGACATCAACCGCCTCAGCGCCATCACCCATGTGCCCGAAGCGCCGCCGCATCTGGCGGGCGTGGTCAACCTGCGGGGCAAGGTCATTCCCGTGATGGACCTGCGCAGCCGCCTGGGCATGCCCACCACCGAGCCGACCAAGGACAGCCGCATCGTCGCGGTGGAAGTGCACGGTCTGGTGCTGGGTTTGCTGGTGGATCGCGTGCGCCAGGTCATGCGCATCAGCAGTCAGATCATTGAGCCGGCGCCGACGATGGCGTCAGGGCTGAGCGCCGACTACATCGAGGGCGTGGGCAAGCTGCCGGATCGGCTGCTGATCCTGCTCAACCTCGGTCGGCTGTTCGATCAGGCCGCCGCCAGGCAGGCCGCCGCCGGGGTTTCGGATGCCGTCGAACCTGTGGCCGCTGGGGAATGACGCCGATGACCATGGTCAATGCCAAATCCGACTCGTCCGCCGCGAGCACTCCGGCGACCCCCGCCAAGGCGTCCGCCGCCCTCAACCTGAGCGCGGCCCAGTTCGACCGCCTGCGCAAGATCGTCTACGACCGCAGCGGCATCTGGTTCGCCGACAGCAAAAAGTACGCGCTGGAAAGCCGGCTGGCGCGCCGCCTGGGCGAACTGGAAATGGACAGCTACGACCAGTACTGCACCTACCTGACCATCGGCCCGTACCAGGCGGATGAGTTTCAGGAGATGTTCAACCGCATCACCATCAATGAAACCAGCTTCTTCCGCAACGAGCCGCAGCTGCAGGTGTTTGAAACCACTGTGCTGCCGGCCCTGCTGGAAAAACGCCGGACCCGCAAGCAACTGCGCATCTGGTCGGCGGGGTGCTCCACCGGGGAGGAACCCTACACGCTGGGGATTCAACTGCATCGCTCGCTGGGCCTGCGCCTGAGCGACTGGCGCATCGAAATCCTCGGCACGGACATTTCCGAAAAGGCCCTGCTGGTGGCGCAGTCGGCGCGCTATCCCGACTATGCCTTCCGCACCACTTCGCCGCTGGTCATGCAGCGTTACTTTCGGGTGGATGGCGCCTGCAAAGTGGTGGACGAAGAGATTCGCAAACTGGTGAGCTTCACCAAGCTCAATCTGAAGGACATCTCCGCGGCGCGCCGGCTGGGGCAGTGGGATGTGATCTTTTGCCGCAACGTGATGATCTACTTTGATGATCCCATGAAAGACCATTGCGTCGGCATCTTCCATGACCAGTTGGAGCCCGACGGCACGCTCTTCATCGGGCACAGCGAAACGCTGCGTAACGAAGCCAAGTTCCTGCCGCGCCGCGAAGCGCACGCGTTCGCCTATTGGCCGGTGGGCAAAGGAGGGAGCCATGTCCAGCGGGTCGCATGATCCTGAAGTCCTGGCGGATTTCGTCGCCGAAAGTACGGAACTGCTGGATCAGCTCGAGCAGGACCTGATCGAACTGGAACTGCATCCTTCCGACGAATCGCTCATCCAGCGCGTGTTTCGCGCGATGCACACCATCAAGGGCAGCGCCAGCTTTCTGGCGATACCGCCCGTCGAGAGCATGGCCCATGCCGCTGAGGATGCGCTGAATCTGGTCCGCAACGGCGCCGTGGCGCTCAGCCCCAGCCTGATGGATCAGGTGCTCAAGGCCGCCGATGTGCTGCGCCGGCAGATAAAGGCCGTGGCCGCGGGCGCCGTGTTGCACGCACCGCCCCAGGCGTTGATTGAATCGCTGCGCAGTGTCGCCTGTGAACAAGCCACGCCCGCCGCGTCGTCCGCCGCCGGCAACGCTGAGCCCGACCCGTCCCTGATTCTCAACCTGCCCGCTTCAAAACGCGACCTGCTGCCCTTCATGGTGGATGATCTGCAGGAATCGCTGAACCACATTGCGCAGGCGATTGATGCGGTGGTGCAGACCACTCCCCCCGCCGACTGGGCGGCGCCCGAACAGACCGCTGAACTGATCCGCAGCGTCGGGTTCTTCGCCATCGAGCAACTGAGCGCGGAAGTCCAATTGCTGCATGATGCGGTGGACGCCATGGTCAGCGCCCCGGTGGAAAAGCGCGTGGCGCTCTGTCAGGGCGCGACGGAACTGATCGAGCTGCTGCGCGAACGCAGTGCAGCGGCGCGCCAGTTGCGTCAACTGCCTGCGGGCGAGCGTTCGACAGTCACGCAACTGCGCGCGCTGCTGGGGGGCTCTGCGCTGGAGGCCGGCCCTGTCGCCACGCCGGCGCCGGCGCCCACCGCCGCACCCGCGCCGACTCCTGCCCCAACGGCGGAACCCGGCAACCAGGCGCCCGCGCCCGAGGCGACATCCGCCAGCGGTGAAGCGCGGACGCCCAGCGGTGAATCCGCGGATCAAACCATTCGCATTTCGGTGGATCGGCTCGATGCGCTGCTGAATCTGGTGGGTGAACTGGTGCTCTACAAGAACCGCATGCTGGCGCTCGCCAAGCGGGTTCGCTCCGTCGACCATGGCCGCGCGCTGCAGGACGAAATCGGGCAGATGGCCAGCGACCTGGATCGGGTCAGTGACGAAATCCATCTGGGGGTGATGCGCACCCGCATGCAGCCGCTGAGCAAGTTGTTCAATCGTTACCCCCGCCTGATCCGCGACCTGGTCCGCACCTGCGGCAAGCAGGTGGAGTTGGAAGTCGTCGGCGGGGACGTGGAAGTGGACAAGTCCGTGCTGGAAGCCATGGGCGATCCCCTGGTGCACATGCTGCGCAACAGCGTGGACCATGGCGTGGAGACGCCCGAGCGCCGCACCGCGCAGGGCAAGACGCCGGTGGGGCGGATCAGTCTGCGGGCACACCACGAAGGCGATCACGTGCTGATCCAGATCGTCGACGACGGCGCCGGCATCGACGCGGCGCGGCTGGCGCAGCACGCCATCAACAAGGGGCTGATCACGCGCGAGGAGGTTGACGCCATGAGCGTCAGCCAGCAACTGAACCTGATTTTCCTGCCCGGCTTCAGCACCGCGGAACAGGTGACCAACCTGTCGGGACGGGGCGTGGGCATGGATGTGGTGCGCACCAACATCGCCCGCATCAATGGCACGATTGTGGTCGATTCCACCCCCGGCCTGGGCACGACCATTTCCATCTCGATCCCCCTGACCGTGGCGATCGTGCCGGCGATGATGATTGCGGTGGGGCGGTCGCGCTATGCCGTGCCGCTGTTGAAGGTCGAGGAAATCGTGCGGCTGGCGGATGTGCAGTGCACCACCGTGCATGGCGCGGGCGTCATCCGGGTGCGTGACCAGGTGCTGGCGACGGTGGATCTGGAGCAACGCCTGGGCGAGCGGGAGACCCAGCCGCGCTTCGCCCTGGTCGTGCGGCATGAGGATCGGCGCGTGGCGTTGCTGGTCGATCAACCGCTGGGTTATCAGGAAGTGGTGATCAAACCGCTGGGGCAGAGCTTCGCCGGCTGCGCCGCGGTCAATGGCGCCACCATCCGTGAAGACGGCGGGGTGAGTCTGATCCTGGATGTCGCCACGCTGGTGGGCCAGGCCCGCGTCGCGCGAGCCGCGTAAGCGTTAACCGTTTTGCAAGGGAGTGAAGTAATGCTGGAAACCCCGACCATTCAGGACCCGCGCCCGCTGCTGGACGCCATCGCCAACAGCCTGGTGCAGGTGATTCCCATGATGCTGCAGATGCCGGTGCAGGTGGAGCCGCCGCAGCCGATTGAAGCGCATCAGCAGGCGGATGTCACCTGTCTGGTGGGACTCAGCGGCGACGTGGTGGGCGCGGTGGCGCTGAGCCTGGACCGGGAGACCGCCACGCGCATCGCCAGCCTGCTCGCCGGCGCGGAAGTGCTGCCTGACTCGGCGGACTTCGCCGACGCGCTGGGCGAACTGGTCAACATTGTCGCGGGCAATGCCAAAGCCCAGTTCGGTCAACGGCACGCCATGCTGAGTTGTCCGTCGGTGTTCGTCGGCGCGCAGCACCAATGGCTCAACAGCGCCACGCAGATCGCCTGGACCATGCCCTGCGTGTGCGACTGCGGCGACTTCTGGGCGCACCTGATCCTCAAGACGCCGCGACAGGCGTAATCGGAGAGTACATCACCATGAAGATCATGCTTGTTGACGATTCCCGCACCATGCGCAACATCCAGAAGGGCATCCTCGCTCAACTGGGCCATACCGACATCGTGGAAGCCGGCGATGGCATCGACGCGCTCAGCAAGTTCAAAGCCGTCTTGCCGGATTTGATCCTGCTGGACTGGAACATGCCCAACATGGACGGCCTGACGTTCCTCAAGACCGTGCGCAAGGACGGCACCCAGGTGCCGATCATCATGGTCACCACCGAGGCGGAGAAATCGCGCGTGATCGAAGCGATCAAAGCCGGCGTGAACAATTACGTCGTCAAGCCGTTCACCCCGGAAATGCTCAGCGAGCGCATCCACGAAACGCTGGGCGCGAAAGCCGCCTGAGTGCGCGGGGAACGGTTACTTCACCGGCGGCGACAGCTCCGGCCGGCCGGTCAGCCGCGCTTCGATGGACTGGGCGATGAACACCTGCACCCCATCCGCCAGCGGGGCGACTTTGTCATGCACCACAAATTGCATGCGCCCGTGGCGCGTGCCTGCCGCCTGCGCCGCGCTGCTGACATAATCCCGCAGGTAGGCGATGGCGGCCGCGCGGGCGTGATGCAGCTCACCAAAGGTCGGCGCCTGCGGCATGCCATATACGCCGTAGCGTCCCAGCATGTCGGGACAGATTTCCACCTGCCGGCGTATCACCACCGAGCTGGTGATCGCCCCGAGCGCATTGGCGACGTCGGCATGCTCGGGAATGAGGGCCTGGGTCTGCAGCAGCTTCGCCGCTGCGGGCAGGTAGTGCGCCACCGGCGCGCCAATGCCGATCAGCGGCTGATCCAGCGCGATGCGCACCTGATAACCCGTGGCGCGCTCATGGAGCCAGTTGTCCAGCAACGTGCGGCCGATGGCGGTGGTTTCCAACGCATCGGCGGGGGTTTGTTCATCAAGCTGTTTCTTGAGCGCTTCGAGCGCCAGCCGATGCACGAAATGCGTCTGCACCTGTTCGATCAAACGCTGGGGGGTGGTGTCCAGGGCCTGGCTCATCAGGTTGAGCAGGCGCGTGGCGGCGGCGGTGTCCCAGCGGGTGAACTGGCCGGCGGCGTGCAGCAGATCGGTGGGCGTCAGGCCGCAGCGCAGCACCAGGTGCTGGCCGTCGAGGCGTTCGAGGTCCAGGTTTTCCCACCAGTGTTCGAGCACCGCTTTGGACAGCTCGTGGCCGGTGTATGGCCGGTGGGCGAGGGCGGCGACGATGCGCTGTTCGTGCGGGCTGAGCGCGCTGGTGCGGGCGTGCGGGTTGAGCAGGTACAGGTCCATCAGCTCCGGCAGCACGGCATAGCGTTCCAGGTGGGTTTCAATCCACTGGAAGCAGGGCTCAAGGTTGACCTGCTGCGCGCCCAGCCAGGCGATGGGATGAACCCGGCGCGGGCCGATGCGCAGCTTGCCGTCGCTGCTGGTGATGAGGCTGTCGCCGCCCAGGCCGCAGGTGCGCATGTCGAGCGCCTGCACGTGGGTTTGCCGGCCGCCGACGTTGGCGCCATGCTTGGCGGTGCGCACAACGCCGTTGCGGATAAGCGCGGTGTCGGTGGTGGTGCCGCCGATGTCGATGACGATGGCGTTGGGCGCTTGCGTCAGATGGCGCGCCCCGGCAACGCTGGCGGCCGGGCCGGAGAGGATGGTTTCAATCGGGCGCTGCCGGGCGGTTTCGACGCTCATGAGTGAGCCATCGCTGCGCACGATCATCAGCGGCGCCGTGATGCCGCGGGCATGCAGGCAGTCGGTTGCTTCACGCAGGAAGGCGATCAGGATGGGAATGATCCGGCCGTTGAGCGCAGCCGTCTGGGCGCGGATGCGATAGTCGAGTCCTTCGGACACATCATGCCCACAGGTGACCGGCAGGCCGGTTTCCGTTTCCAGAAGCTGACGGATTTCGATCTCATGTTCAGGATTGACGTGGCTGGCGTAGCCGGTGACGGCAAAGGCGCCGACCTGTTCGCGCTCGACCATCTGCCGGGCGAGGCGACGGATTTCCTCGGGATTCACCGGGGCACGCACGGTGCCATCAATTTCCAGTTGGCCTTGCACGATGGCGAGGGGGCGGTGGGGGATGTCGCTGGGGGCGAACAAGCCATAGGGCGGCATGATGAACAGCGCGACCTTCTGCCCGCGTCCTTCCACGACGGCATTGGTCGCCAGGGTGGTCGAGACGGAGACCAGATCGACCTGGCGCAGTCGCGCTGCATCGAGTTGATCCAACGCGGCGGCGATGCCGATGGTGTAATCCCACTTGGTGGTCAGGGCTTTGGCTTTCTGCACCACGCGATCTTGGGCGAAGTCATACAGCACGACATCGGTGTACGTGCCGCCGGCGTCAATGCCCAGCCCCAGCCGCGCGCCCCCGGAAGATCCCCCGGAAGTTCCCCCGGAAGTTTCCCCGGTAGCTGGCATCGTTGCATCGTCAGTCGCATCTGCCAAACCGAATTCAATGACCTGATCCTGCGCCGCGGCATCATGTGGATCAAGCCGCCACACCGGCACCGCCTGCAACCCGGGGTGGTCAGGATGCAGGCGCGTCACATGATGCGGCGGCACGCACAGCACATCATGGTCGGAGCGCAGCGCGGTGATCAGCTTGCGCAACTGCGGATGACAGGTGGAAGTCGTCGCGCGCTGCCAGCCATATTTCGCAGCGAGTTCCGCGGCAATTTGGGCCTGCTGGCGCTGCTCGGGCGTGACGGCGTGCAGGTACGCGGTGCGCTGGTAGTAGCGTTCCCAGTCCTGCAGAAACGCAGTCAGCGCGGGGGCGTCGGCGGCCTCCGGGGCGGTGAGTTGCGTGGGTGCGGCAGGGGTGGATTCAGGGCGGTCAGCGCTGTGCGGTTCAGGATCGGCCGCCAGAAACGCAGCGAGGTCGGCATGCAGGCGGGGCAGCGTCAGCGGCACATGCCGGGCGCGCAGGTCCAGCGTCGCCTGCTGCGCCATGCCGAACAGCAGCACAATCTGGCTGGTGCTGCCGCCGGTGGAGGCAGTGTCGATCGCCTGTTGTAAACGCGCGTGCAGCGCTGCCGCGTCAGGCGCATCGGCAGGGGACAGCAGCGTGGTTTGCAGGTCCAAGCCCAGTTCGGCGGCGGCTTGTTCCAGGTCGGACGCCAAGGCTGCCGGGGCGATCACATGAATGCAGGGCGCGGGCATGACGCCGATCCAGTCCACAGGCGGGGAGGGAGCATGAAAGCCAGCGGTTGCGGGTTAAGTCAACCGATCCGATCGAGCGCCATCTGATGCGCCAGGTGGTAGTACTCCGCCAACTGTTTCCAGTCGAAATGCTGGGCGAACTGTTCGACTTGGCTGCGCAGGTTCACACGCTCGCGCCGGCTGGTCTGCGTGAAGCGGAACAGATGATTCGCCAGGTCTTCGGTCGCCTGGTCCCAGCTCACATGCCGGCGTCGAACCACCTGCATGCCTTTGTCCGCATGATCGGGGAAAGTCTGCATCAGGTAGGAGCCGAAACCCGCCAGATCGCTGGTGACCGCCGGCACGCCCAGGGCGATGCACTCGAGCGGGGTGTAGCCCCACGGTTCGTAGTAGCTGGGGAAAATGCCCAGGTGGCAGCCGCGCACGAAGTCGTCGTACTCCATGCCGAAGAGCGGATTGGTCGGGCTGACGAAGTCGGGGTGATAGACGATTTTGACCGGGTTGTCCGGCTGGTTCCAGAGTTGGCAGCCGCGCAATTGGTTGAGCACTTCGTCCTTGGCGTCGTCCCACAGGTCATGGGTGACGATCACGGGCATGTCGCTGCGGCGCCACGCCTGCAGGGTGCGCCGCAAGCGCAGGCGCCAGTATTCCTCGATCAGGGAGTTGAAGTCGGGCACGCGCCCGGCGGCGGCGGCATGGAAGAGCGCTTCGCCGAACTGGTTCTTGATCTGCTCGGTGACGGTGTGCAGTTCCTTGAGCAGGGCGTTGGTGGACAGCGCCTGCACATTGATGGATTTGAACGGCTTCTTGGTGATGATGAACGCCACCACCTTGACGTCGCTGCCCGCCTGCTTCATGCGCCAGTTGAGCCGGGCGAGACTTTCGATGGTCAGGTCCATGCCCTTGTTTTTGTACTCATACCGGCCGGAGGTGAAGAAGTAGAGCGTTTTGTCGAGGTCCCAGCTGTAGCTGGGGAAGAAATGCCCCATGGTGAATTCATGAATCTGCGCCTTGAACTGGCGATGCAGATTCTGGAACTCATGGATGGCGGCGAAGCGTTGAATGTTCAAGCCGTTGGGCAGCACCAGGTCCGGCTTGCGGCCCAGCAGATGCTGGCATTCCTCGGCGGTGACGTCGGAAACCGTGGTGAAGACATGCGCCCCATGCGCGGCGGCACGCTCCAGGCGAAACTGCGGCTCCACCTGAAACTTGCGGGCTTCGAGCAGCGGCGCGTAATGCGGCAGGTGCTCGTAAAAGCCTTCGTCATTCATCGCCAGGTAACGCCCCAGCAGGGTGGCGTGGGTGGTGAACACGCAGGCGCCCGGCCAGCGTTCGTGGCGCAGCATCGGCACCGCCACGCCCGCCATCCATTCATGGAAGTGCGCCACCAGCGGCCGGCGCGGGGCCTCGCGGCGGCCCAGCAGGCTCAGGAACTGATGCACGCCTTCGCCAAAGGCGATGCAGTTGTCGATCAACTCATCATGGGCCGGCGAGGAAATGTCATGGTGTTCCCACAGGCGGTACTTGACTTCCGCCAGCCGGGGCAGCAGATCACGGTAGTTGATCAGCACCACATGGGGCCGGCCGGTGACCAGCCAGCGTCCGTAGTGGGCCCCGATGCCCTGGTCGCGCATCTGCTTGACGATCTGCCCGACCCCGCCCGTCAGCGGCGCTTCCTCGAACTCCACCGCCATCATGGATTCGACCGCCGGACCGATCAGCAGATAGCGGTTGCCCCAGTGCTCGACCATGCTGGGCACTTTGGAGCGCAGGACGGTGTAGATGCCGCCCATCTTGTTGCAGGCTTCCCAGGCGATTTCGATCAGCAGGGGCGCGCCGCGTCGGCCGGGCGCGCCCTGGCGGTTGGGTCGCGGAATGCGGGAAGAGGCGACTTCACTTTCAGCCATTGCGCGAGGACTCCGAAACGCCCCATTCGGCGGAGGAATGGATACTGGACCTGATTGTACGTTGTCCGCCGCGCCCCTGCAGCGCCTTTCACTTCACGTTGTCTGGGGGTTGCCGTTGCCGCCGCGCCCGTGCGGACTGTTGATCAGCAGCGCCACCACCACCAGCGCCATGCCACTGCCTTCGCGCCAGGTGAAGCGCTCATCCATCAGCAGCACGCCCCACAAGGTGGACAGGCTCATCATGACGAAGAAGTACACCGCCAGCGCCCCGGCGGGCACCGCGCGAGCTGCGCGGTACCACAGCGCCTGCGCCAGCACCATGCCGCCGGTGCCCAGCCAGAGCGCGATGAGCTGCGTCTTGCCGCTGGCGTTCACCGCCGCGCGCACGGTGGTGGGCGTCGCCATGAACATAGTCAGCCCGATCGCCAGGGTCATCACCACCAGCATCAGATCGGTGGGGGCCAGGTGATGCCGCATGCGCCGGGGAATGGTGGTGTTCAAGCCCGCCAGCGCCCCGGCCGCGAGTATCGCCAGCGGGTAAATCAGGCTCTGCATCGACCAGTCATTGAGTCCCAGCAAAGGCAGCGTGACCCCGATGCCGCCCAGCAGCAGCGCCAGCCCATCGCGGCCGGTCATGCGCTCGCTCAGGATCAGCGGCGCCAGCCAGCTCAGATGCAGCGACTGGGTGGCGACCAGCAAACCCACCAGCCCGCTGCCCGTGCCCTTGATGCCGAACATCAGCAGCAATTGGTACAGCGGATGCACCAGCAGCGCCAGCAGCGCCAGCACCAGCCATTGCTTGCGCGTGATCGCGCGCAGGTTCGGACGCCGCCACAGCCACACCGGCAGCACCGCGCCCAGGGCGAAGGTGTAGCGCAGCACGCACAAAGTGGTGGCGCTGACTTCCGCGCGGGCGTACTTGATGAGCATGAAATTGGCGGACCAGATCACCGCGCACAACAGCGCGGCCGCGTGCCCCGCCAGCACACTGGGCGCGGCAGCCGGGGACGAATCAGAAACGCGGTGGAGCGGCGGAACAACCTCAGCGCGGGCTTCATTCAGCGCAGTTGCTCCGCCAGATGCTGGCATAAATGGCCCCACGCGCGGCAATCGGTCTGCGGGTGGTACTTCACCCCCGGATTCCAACTGCCGTCGGCTTTGGGGTTGCTGAAGGCATGCACCGCCCGGCCGTAGATCAGCAATTGCCAGTCGGCTTTCGCCTGCCGCAGCGCCGCCTGCAGTTGGCTGAGCGTCTGCTCGGACACCAGCGGATCATCCGCGCCGTGCTGCACCAGCACGGACGCCTTGAGCCGCCGCTGGTCCTCCGCATCCGGCGGCATGGGGTTGCCGTGGATGCACACCGCGGTGCGCAGCTCGGCGCCGCTGTACGCCAGTTGCAGCGACACCGTGCCGCCGAAGCAGTAACCCATTGCCGCCACGCGCGTCGGGTCCACCTCCGGCTGCTGTTGCAGCACCGCCAGGCCGGCGGCGGCGCGGGCGCGCATCAGCGCCAGGTTCTGGAAGAACGGCGTCGCCAGCACGCCCGCCTGCTTGTGGTCGAGCGTCGTCTTGCCCACGCCATACATGTCCAGCGCGAACGCGGCATACCCCAACTCGGCGAGCTGTTGCACGCGCTGCCGCGGATAATCCGTCAAGCCCCACCATTCATGCACCACCAGCACCCCCGGACGTTTCTTCGCGGGCGCATCAGTTTGGGCGCTGTCCACCGCGAAGCAGCCTTGCAGCGCGACGCCGTCGTGGGTGTAGTCGAGATTGCGAACCGTGATGCGTTTGGCGGCGCTCATCGCGCGGGCCTCCTGTAGCCGAGGGGATGACCTGAGGTCGCGCATCATAACGTATGCGCGAAGCGGCAGTCACAGCTGAGCTCAGGTGAAGCGCGCGTGAATGACGGTGCGCGGCGTGTGGTTGTCCACAATATCCCATCACTTTCCACATGCGTGCGTGGACAACTTTTTTTATGCGCCCAAGTGCTTGATGAATGCATAGTTTTTGCTGCGCTAGCGCGTGATGAGCGCCAGCCCGGTTGCTCGTCGGCAGCGCGCTATTTATCTTGGGCTGCAGTGGCAAAGGACTGCTGCGTCGGCTTGGACGGACGCGCCTGCGGAAACGCAACAACCTCGACCAACACATCACGGTCGTCAATGGCAAGGGTGCGGGTAACGTCGGGGAGTCGAAGCCGGATGGACCCTATCCGTGGTCAAGTTCGACGGCGAGCTTGACTGGTTCATCTTCACGCATCGTCATTGACGCTCGCCGTCATGACCATAGATAACGGTTGGGAGAGATCGTGACCGCGACCTCTTCGGCAGATGTCCTCTGCGCACGCATCGAACATCGGCTGGAACAATCGGTGGGCCCCTGGCGCTACCGGATGTTCTTTCCCCGAGCCGCCCGCCTGCGGTTTGATGATCGGCAACGCCGATTGCAGCTGCAGGTCAAGAACCACTTCGTCGCCGATCGCATCGGCCGGGGGTTGGAAGCGGACCTGCGCGCCGTCGCCAGCAGTGAACTGGGCGAAACCATCGACTTCGAGTTGTTGATCGAACCCCAGGCGTTCCCCGACGCCGGCGAACTGGCACTCGATGAACCCGCCGCGCCGACGGCAGCGCCCGACGCAACGCCCGCGCCGATCCTCCCGCGCACCGCCCCCGCATTGCCCAGCGATTCCGCGCCCGTCGGCGCCGTCGGCTTCGCCTCCGCCCGGCCAGCGCTGCGCCGCCCGGCGCTGCGGCACACTCTCGACGACTTCATCCTCGGCCCCAGCAACGAACTGGCTTTCCAGGCGGCGTGCAGCTTCATCGACGATCAGCAGCCCGGCAGCCGCACGCTCTTCCTCCACGCCGGCTGCGGACTGGGCAAGACCCATCTGCTTCAGGGCCTGTGCCGCCAGCTTTCCCGCCAGCAGCCCGACGCCCAGGTGCTCTACGTCACCGGCGAGCAGTTCACCAATGACTTCCTCGCCTCCGTGCGCGAGAACCGCATCGAAAGCTTCCGCAAACGCATCCGCCGGCTGCATCTGCTGGCGATCGATGATGTGCATTTCATCGCCAACAAGCAGGCGACCCAGCGCGAGTTTCTGCATTGCTTTGACGCCCTGGACCTCAAAGGTGCGCGGGTGGCGCTGGCGAGCGACAGCCATCCACGTTCGATCAATCAATTCAGCGAAGCGCTCGTCAGCCGGTGTGTGCGCGGCATGGTGGCGCAGATCAGCGCGCCGGATGTCGCCACCCGGCAGAAGCTGTTCCAGGAACTGGGCGCCCGCCGGGGCCTGCCGCTCAATGAAGCGGCGGTGCAACTGCTGGCGGCACGGTGCTTCGGTTCCGTGCGCGACATCGAAGGCATGCTCACCCAACTGCACGCGCTCTGGCATCTGCTGCCCGAAGCGCAGCGCCCGCTGGTGATCGGCCCGGCGCTGGTCAGTCGGCTCGAACAAAGCGAACAGCGCCCCACTCCACGCCGGGCGGTGCGCTTCGAGCAGATTCTCGCCGCCGTCTGCGAATTGCTGGGCATGGAACCCAAACGCGTGCTCAGCGCCAGCCGCCACCGCGACCTGGTGCTCGCCCGTGGATTGGTGGTGCGCCTGACGCGGCAACTGACCACCATGAGCTTTCCGGAACTGGGGACCGCCCTCAAGCGCACCAGCCATTCCACCGTGGTGACCGCTGCCCAGCGCATGGAACAGCACATTCAGGACAACCGCCTCGTCCCGCACCCGGCAACCGGCGAACTGACCGCCGTGGCGGAACTGGAACAACGCGCCCGCCGACTGGTGGTGGGCAGCGCGTAAGCATTTTGCGCTTACCCCAACGAGCCGGAAGCGTGAGCGACGGGCGCAGCGCGCTGCCGCCATAGCATCAGTGCCAACAGATCACACCCAGGGACGCACTGCGAACAGGCGTGATGACATGTGGGGCGCATGACCACATAGGCGTGGCTGGTGGTGGGCAGCGTAAGCATTAGCGCTTGTCCCAACGAGCCGGAAGCGTGAGCGACGGGCGCAGCGTGCTGCCGCCGCAGCATCAGTGCTAACAGATCACGCCCAGGGATGCACTGCGAACAGGTTTGATGACGTGTGAAGCGCGCACGAGCAAATAGGCGTAGCTGGTGGTGGACAGCGCGTAAGCATTAGCGCTTGCCCCAACGAGCCGGAAGCGTAAGCGACGGGCGCCGCGTGCTGCCGCCACAGCATCAGTGCCAACAGATTACGCCCAGGGATACACTGCAAACCGGTCTGATGACGTGTGAAGCGCGCACGAGCACGTAGGCGCTGATGGCGCTTAACTTCATTTCATCCGATGGATCAAACTGTTTGCACGAAGGGTACGGTGGCAGATCGCTGCGCCCGTCGCTGACGCTTCCGGCTCGTTGTGATGGAGCATGGCGGGAACGTCGGCCGCGCGGACGCGGAGGTCCGGGTGGCCGAAGGTCCGGGGATCCGGAGGTCCGGGTGCCGGGGGTTAATCATCCCCGTCCTGAATTTGCTGGGGGTCCAGTTCGCGCGGGCCTTCGCCGCTCATCCGCAGGTAGCTGCCGTCGCCGGTGCGCTGGTACTTGGCGAGTCCCAGGCGCGAGAGGCGGTCGTGATCATTGAGCGTGTCGCGGATGGCGCTCTCGCTGTACTTGCCGCCGAGGTTGGGCACGGTGATGACGCGGCGGACCGCCTGTTTGCTGATGGGGTGCTCGGTGAGCGGGGGATCGCTCAGTTTCTGGCGCACCTCGAAGCGCGCCCCCGGCAGGCCGTCGTCCATGATGAATTCGTAGACGTAAGTGGGCATGGCAAACTCCGGCGGCCGCGCTGTGTCCGCAGGATCATTGTAGCGCAGCGACCAGCCAGGACCAGCACGCCAAGCCGGGAGTCGAGGCGGGAAAAAAGGGTATAAGTACATTTATTTTTGACCAATAAATGTACTTATCCCCTTTTTTATCCGCCGGCCGCGCCCGGACGTACACTGTCGCCCATGCCTGACCTGACCACGCCGTTGCCGTACCGGATTGCCGTGCTGTGTTACCTGTTTGATGAGCAGGGGCGGGTGCTGCTGCTGCACCGACGTCGCCCGCCGAACCTGGAGCTGTATTCACCCATCGGCGGCAAGTTGGAGCAGGGCGTCGGCGAAAGCCCCACCGCCTGTGCCGTGCGCGAGATCCGCGAAGAGGCGGGCCTGA
The DNA here is from genome assembly GCA_964605235.1 of uncultured Phycisphaeraceae bacterium. Taxonomy (GTDB): domain Bacteria; phylum Planctomycetota; class Phycisphaerae; order Phycisphaerales; family Phycisphaeraceae; genus CAZSBB01. The sequence goes on along the minus strand of CAZSBB010000047.1, from coordinate 3,501 downwards.
CGCTGACCCCCGGCGATCTGCACCTGACCGGCCTGGTCTCCGAAGCCGGCTTCGACGACGCCATGCACTGGCTGATGTTCCTGTACGAAGTGCAGCGCCCGGTGCAGGTGACCCGCCAGCAGTTCGAGGAAGGCACGCTCGAATGGTTCACCCGGGAACAGGTGGACGCGCTGCCGATCCCCCAGACCGATCGCCAGGTGATTTGGCCGCTGTTCTGGCGCTACCGCGGCAGCTTTTTCTGTGCCCACATCCACTGCCACGGCGGGGAACTCCGCTGGCGCCTCGAGCAACCCAGCACCGCAGCCAGCGCCTTTACGACCGAGCCGGCTGGTTGAACGGGCAATTTGTCCCGGCCGGGACTTGTGGTATGCTTTTCGGTCTGATTTCACACCACGGGGTGTAGCTCAGCTTGGTAGAGCGCTGCGTTCGGGACGCAGAGGTCGCAGGTTCAAATCCTGTCACCCCGATTTTTCGGCCGGGGCCGAAAAATAGAGCAGTGGAGCAGTAGAACAGCAGATCAGGAGAAGGCAAGCAGGCTTCGGGTCGCCAGGAACCCGCTTCGCTGCGGTCTCCTGTTCACCTGCTCTCCTGCTCAAGTCTTTCAGGGATGGACAATGCCCTTCATGTTCGAGAACCTTCAGGTCTACCAGTAGGCCGTTGATCTGGTGGACCAGGCAGCTCGACTGACTGAGGCGTTGCCTCGCGGCTGCTACTTCCTCGTCGACCAGTTGTACCGCGCCGCTCTTTCCATCGCCGTGAGCATCGCCGAGGGCAAGCGGGCACGCTCCTCCTCCGACCACCTTCGGCCAACGCCCGCAGCAGCAATACAAACGACGCCAGTCACCCCGATTCAATCCCCCAGCCGGTCCAGCGGGCTTTGAACCGCCACGGCCGGCTGGTGCATCACATGCGTATAGATCATCGTCGTGTCCAGCTTCTCGTGCCCGAGCAGTTGCTGGACCTGACGCACATCGTAGCCATGCTCCAGCAGATGCGTGGCGAAGCTGTGCCGGAACGTGTGCGGGGTGACCCGCTTGCCCACGCCGCTGCGCTTGCACGCCACCGTGATCACCCGTGACAGCGCCCCCGGGTCGGCATGCCAGCGAAATCCTCGGTCCGCTTCATCGCGTCGCATCACCGCCGACGGAAACAGGTACTGCCACCGCCAGTCCCGCTGGGCGTACTGGACCTTGTTCGCCACGCTGTCGGGCACGGGCACGTAACCGCCGTCCACAGCCATATCCAAGAGGTGACGTTCCCGCACCTGCTCGACCTGCGCTTCCAGCCGTTCACGCAGCCGCGCCGGCAGCATCACGATCCGGTCCTTGTCGCCCTTGCCGGCCCGGATCATGATCTGGTGGCGCTCAAAGTCCACATCCCGCACCCGCAGCGTGCAGCACTCGTTCACCCGCATGCCCGTGCCGTACAACAGTTCCGTCATCAGCCGCCACGTCGGCCCCTCGATCGCCTCGAGCACCCGCCTGACCTCCGCCGCGCTCAGCACGGTCGGCAGCCGCCCCCGCCGCCGACTGCGCTCGGCTGCGAACTTGCCCAGATGGTCCTTGCCCAACTCATCCGCCAGCACCTGCTTGTACAGGTACACCAGGGCATTGGTCGCCTGGTTCTGGCTCGACGCGCTGAGTTTGCGCTGCACCGCCAGATAAGTCAGATACGCCTCCACCTCCCGCTCAGCCAGCTCGCGCGGATGCCGCCACCGGCCGCCCCCGCCCCCGGACCCGCCCCCGGACCCGCTCCCAGCCCCGGCCCCGCCCCCGCCCCCGCCCCCGGCGGCTTCGTCTTCACGATGGAAGCGCAGAAAATCCCGGACCCACGACTGATAACAGCGGATTGTCAGCGGCGACAGATGCCGCCGCTTGCCCACTGTTTCCATCCGTTCCATCAGCTTCACAGGCGTCTCCTGCGCAAGAATACCTCGATCCAATAATTGCAGGTGGATCTTGACAGGTCAAGTAGAACCATGCACAATGTCGCAAACGTCGCCAATTCTTCCGGGCACGTCATCCGGATGGTGGCGCATGTGAATCATAGTTAGGCATCCAAGCTAGTATGGAAATAATGGAAAGGAATCACATGGCTATTACACTTGCGTTTGATGTCTATGGAACTCTAATCAATACGCATGGCGTTATCGTTGCGTTGGAAAAACATGTTGGCGATAAAGCCTCTGAATTTTCTCGTACTTGGCGTGAGAAACAACTCGAATATTCATTTCGTCGTGGGTTAATGCAGAATTATGAAAACTTTTCCGTATGTACCAGCAATGCTCTCGATTACGCGAGTTCATACTTTAAAGTCCCGCTTAGCCTGAAAGAGAAGGAAGAACTTTTGGGCGCATATAAAGTACTGCCAGCGTTCGACGATGTAGAGGATGGGTTGGCTCGGGCAAAGAAAGCCGGTTTTAGAATGTTCGCGTTCTCGAACGGCAGCGCCGATGCGGTAGAGACATTGCTAAAGAATGCAGGCATCCGAGACTACTTTATCGGCGTGGTGAGTGTTGATGAAATGAAATCTTACAAACCAAACCCCGGCGTATATAGTCACTTTTTGAGAAGGGCTGGTGCTTTGGGAGCTAATGCTTGGCTTGTATCAAGCAATCCATTCGATGTAATTGGAGCCATTTCCTCAGGAATGCGGGCTGCATGGATTAAACGTTCCCCTGACGCATTATTCGATCCGTGGGGAATCGAGCCAACATTAACTGTAAATAGTCTTTCTAACTTGGCTGAACAAATTGACCAAGAATGCAGGAATGCCTAACCACTCGTTGCAGGGGACGCTGCGCGATAAAGCCGCGCCGCGCCCCTGAACTCAAACGTTCCGGGCTCACGCGCCCTCCACGGTGATTTGTCCAGTCGAGGAGTAGAACACGGTTGCCAAAGCGTGCGGGACTTGACACTGTCGATACGGTCGCCCCTCGCGTGTTAGCGACGCTGAACAACGACGAGCGGCGACCGTATCGAGTTGTTCCGCGCGCTGTGACGGACTTTTCTTTCCCCGGGCATGCCCGATCTCCGGGCACGTGTCCCGGAACCACTCCCTGCAGTGGACATAGCCTGCGGCTATGCCACTGAGATCGAATACGTTAGGCCCCAATGGACACACCAGACTGCCCGAAGTGCGGCCAGCCCCTCACGCCTGGTTATACGCGGGCTCCTCATGGAATCCAATGGCGGACGGAAGCACAAAAGCCGCTCCGCTGGAATTGGATCGGCAATGCACTCCAAAATACGCTTGCGTGGTGGACCTTCCGCGAGAACCCGGCTTGGCATTGTTCGAAGTGCCAGATAATCGTTATCGACCATTCGCACAACGTGCCGTCGCGCCGGGCCTAACCAGCGGCTGCAGTTGACCGGCGACGCCCGCGATGGAGAATAGTGTTGTCGGTTGGGAGTCCGCTTCCGCGGGCGGCCGGCAACTGAACCTTTTACGTTCCGGGCTCACGCGCCCTCCACGGTGATTTGTCCAGTCGAGGAGTAGAAC
>CAZSBB010000046.1:0-48658 GCA_964605235.1 uncultured Phycisphaeraceae bacterium | reverse complement strand
CGTTATTTCATGCAGGTATGCAAACCCGCCCGGAGGCGTTGACGAGTCTGGCACACGCCTTGCAATGCAGGTTTTGCAGACTGCTATCGCGTGCATAGCCGTCGGGTCCATGGGTCTGAGGCTGGTCCGCGTTTTTTTTGGAACTTTGCAAGGAGAGATGCAAATGGGATTTTTTTCGCGTTTTGCGCGTCAGGGCCTGGTGGCTTTGACCCTCGCCGGGGCGCTGGCGAGCGTGCCGAGCGTGGCTCGCGCCGAAGGTGAAGAAGCCGCCGCCGACGCCGGCCCGAACCTGGGCAAGGTGTCGTTCAACCTCGGCTTCGACGTCACCACGCAGTACTTCTATCGCGGTATCTTCCAGGAAGACGGCGGGCTGATCATTCAGCCCTACGCCGACGCCACCTTCGCCCTGTACAGCGGCGACGGCTTCATCAAGTCGGTCGACTGGTACCTGGGCATCTGGAACTCGGTGCACAGCAAGGAAACCGGCTCCGATGAAGCCTGGTACGAAGCGGACATCTTCACCGGTTTCAGCATCGGACTGCCCGCCAACTTCTCCCTCGACGTTTCCTACATCCTGCTGGACACCCCCAGCCGCGCCGCCGGCGCCAAGGAGTTTGCCGAGGAAATCGACCTGAGCATCGCGTATGACGACAGCTGCTGGTGGGAAGGCGTCAACATCCCGGGCTTCTCGGGTCTCCAGCCTTACTTCCTGGTCGCCTTTGAAGTCGCCGGCGCTTCCGACACCTTCAACAACAGCTCGGACACCTATTTTGAATTCGGCATCGCGCCTGAGTTCACCCTCATCCAGTCGGAACGCTACCCCGTCACGCTGGCGATCCCCCTGACCATCGGCCTGGGTGACAACTACTACGAAGTCGACCGCACCGGCAACGGCATCTCCGATGACGACGACGCCTTCGGTTACGTCGATGTCGGCTTCGACTTCTCCATGCCCCTGTCCTTCATGCCCGCCGCCTACGGCTCCTGGACTCTCACCACCGGCGTCCACTGCCTGTTCCTGGGCGACACCACCGAGTTCATCAATGACAACGACGACAACTTCGAAGTCATCGGCACCATCGGCCTGAGCATGAGCTACTGAGTTCGTCCCCCCGTCACGACGCTTATCCAGTCGTGCCAGCCTGTGGGGCTCGGCCTGCATGGACCCGGGCCGAGTCCCCACTTTTTCTTCCTACTTCGGCCAGCCTCCGGGTCCGACACGCTTCGGCGCGTCGGGCCCATTTTTTTTTGCGCTCAGCCCGCCATGAAACCCTGCTTTTCCCCGCGCCAAGCCGCTGATGAGCGCTGCGCAGCGGCGGGTGCGAGCGCGCATGCAGCAACCACATCCGCCGATGATGTGTTCACTCCCTGCTGTTGCTGATAATGATGATGGATGGATTCAACCGGGCCGGCGCTACTCGCGCCCCGGCCAGCCGTCGAACACGAACTTGCCGTCTTTGCTGATGATCTCGCCATCGACGGTGATGGTTCCGCCCGGGCGCAGGTCGCAGACCATATCCCAGTGCAGGCCCGACTGGTTGTCGTTGCCGGTTTCGGGATAGCCCGAGCCGACCGCCGCATGGAAGGTGCCGCCGATTTTTTCATCGAACAGGGTGTTGCGGCTGTAGCTGGTGATGTTGTAGTTGGTGCCGATGGCGATCTCGCCCAGCCGACTGGCGCCTTCGTCCTGTTCGAGCATGGAGCGCAGGAAGTCTTCGTTCTTGCTGGCGGTGGCTTTGATGACCCGACCTTTTTTGAAGGTCAGTTCGATGTCCTGCACCTCCCGGCCGTGGTGGACCGCGGGGAAGCTGTAGCGCACCACGCCGTTGACCCCGCCGTCGCCGGCTTTGAGGTTGGGCCCGGTGAAGACTTCGCCATCGGGGAAGTTTTCGTGGCCGCAGCAGTTGATCCAGGTCATGCCCTCGACATTGACGGTCAGGTCGGTGCCGTTGCCGGTCTGGAAGTGAATCTGCTTTTTCCCGGTGAGGTACTCGACCACGCGCTGCTGGCGCTGCTCGATCTGCTGCCAGATTTTGACCGGATCGGGTTGATCGAGATGGCCCGCCTGATAGACGAAGCGCTGGTAATCGCGCAGACCCATCTCGGCGTCCTGGGCGCTGGCGAGGGTGGGAAACAGCGTGCCGCACCAGCGGAGTTCCCGGGCGGCGGCGCGTTTCATGAAGATCGCCATGATGTCCCGGCGCGCCGCCGACGCCAGGCCTTGCTTTTTGGGGTCCACGCGCGACAGGGCCTTGGTGTTGGTTTCCGCCCAGATGCCGATGGACACGTCGATGGTCTCGTACTCATGCTTGACCAGCGGGCTGACGTACTTGAGCTGTTCTTCGTTGGCCAGCTCATAAAAGATTTCCTGCAGATGGTCCGGCGCCAGGCGCACCTGCGGGTGGGCGCCGACCTTGAGCACCGCTTCATACAGGGCGTCCATCAGCGGCAGGGCGATGGGGTCGCCGCTGAGGCGCACGAGTTGGCCGGGCTTCACTTCGGTGCTGTAGCGCACCAGCACATCCGCCAGTTTGTCGAGCATGGGATCACGCACGCGAGAGACTCCTGCTCCGGGACGAGAGGTCGGGAGCGAAAGAGGATGGTGGGATGATTGCGGGAAGGAGAATATTAGCCGGTGAGCCGCGGAGATGACGAAGCCGAGCCGCCGAAATCAAAGGAGCCTCAGGACATTCCAAACTTCGCTTTGAGTTCATCCAATGACCGGGTCGGCGCCTGGGCTTCCTGCTCCTTGGCGGCGCGCAGTTCGAGCAGATCCTGCACATCCGCGAGCAATTCCTGAAGCTGTTCAAACTCTTCATAGGGCAGCACGACGAATTCGTTCTTGCCGTGTTTCCGCAGAATTTCCGGGTGGAGTTGAATCATGGAAGCCTCACATCTGCTCATATGCCTCGCGCCGATGCACCACCCGATACACGATGATTTCCGTGCTTTGCACCTCGAATAATACCCGATACTTGCCCACACGCAGCCGAAACTCCGGGGTGAAGTTGGTCAGTCGTTTAACGTCGCCGGCCAGGTCATCCCGCAGCATCTCAAGCTTGCTCAGGATGCGCAGGGTTTCGTTGTGGGGCAGCCGCTCAATATCCTTCTCTGCCCGGGGTTTGAACCTGACAGCATAGCGCATGGCTGCACCCGCAGTCCATCAGATCAACAGGTCACGCTTCAGAACCAACTTTTTCCGGGTGGCGGTAACCGGATTCAATCTATTCATCACCCCACCAGGTACCCGCGCTGCCGCATCGCCACCATGATGGGCTGAAAGTTCTTGCCCGGGCATTGGGTCGGGTTCAATTCCTGATGGGTGAACACCTGCCGCACCGGCACGCTGAAGCGGCGCATCAGGGCCTGCACCGTGGTGCGCACGGAAGCCAGCTGCGGGTTCGAGGGCGACTGCTGTTCAAAATTGCCCAGCACCATCACGCCCAGGTTGTTTTCGTTGTAGTTCTTGACATGGGCGCCCTGGTAGGTCAGGGGGCGGGCTTCGATCACCCGGCCGGCGCGGTCGATGATGAAGTGGTAGCCGATGTCGCCCCAGTTGTGGTCGCCGTTCATGTGCGAGGTCTGCACTTCGCGCAGCCGCGCCGCCGTCTGCGCCCAGTCGTCGAACCACACCGACTTCCAGCCTTCATGATGCACGGTGATGCGATTGATCCCGCTCAGCGGATTGAGGCGATTGCGGATCGGCGCGACATTGGTCCACGAGGAACGTGGGACGATGTTCAGCCCCGCCAGCGTGGGAGCGGTCGGCTGCGGGGTCGGCGCGGTGGGGGCCGGGGTGTAGGTCGGAGCCGGGGCGCTGCTGTACGCCGGCGTGCGCGGCAGCAGGACCGGGGTGTCCGGCTGGGGGTGCGAAAGCTCGCTGGGCCAGGCCGGACGCGGGCGACTGGTGATCGAACTGGTCGAATCCACACAGCCGGCGACCATCGCGCCCAGTCCCGCCAACACAAAATGTCGCCTTGAGAGCCCGCCTGGCGTGGTCACCGCACTGCCTCCTGCCTGGGTGCACAATCTCAACAGTTTACCACGAGGGTTCCGGCGCGCAGGATCATGCCCGCCCAGCCCTGGCTGAACATCGGCAAATCGGCAAAGCCCGTATGAATTATCGGATCGCCCCGCGCCGCCGCTGTGCTTTTTCGCCGGCATAATCGGCAGCGCCGTTGCCGCCGCCCCGCACCGGATCACTCGGCCGCACGCCGCTACGCGTGTCCATGGCGCGACTTGACCAGCCGCGGGCTCATCACCACTTCATGGCGACTGCGGGCGATCATGTCCCGCCGGCGCTGCGCCACCGCCTGCCAGAAGCCCACCACGCAGCAGGTCGCGCACGCCGCCCACAGCCAGGCGATCACCATGGGCGCGACCACCGGGAAATGCAGCGCCTTGTCGATGCCATGCAGGGAGAGCAGTTCGAGCAGGAACAGGCCCAGCGCCCCGAGCGTGCCCAGCAGCGCCCAGCGCAGTGGCCCCTTCGCCAGCCCGCGCCACCACGCCCACGCCGCGCCGCCGATGAGCAGCAGGGCGCCCAGCGCCACCAGCGCCAGCACCTGCCACTGGCGGCGCTGTTCGTAGACGCCGCCGTCGCGCAGTTGCTGCCGCGCCGCGTCCACGAGCATCCAGCGGAACTCCTTCTGCATTTCCACCAGCATCAGGCCGTTGAGCGCCGCGAGCACAAACCACGTCACCGGGTGCATGCCGCGTCGATGCCGCAGCTCGCCCAGGCGTTCCGCCACGCCGGCAAACAGACAGACCGTCATCGCCCCGGCAAACGCCAGGGTGCCCATCAGCCAGGTTGCGGTTTTGGCGTCCATGGTGCGCTCACTCCTGCACGGCGGCACTGCTGCCCGGCGAGTCTACTGGCTGCCGCACGCCAACGTAGCGCCGGATTCGCCCCCAGCCCCAACAGAGCCGCCGAATGACTGGATAAATCCCCGCAATCGCTACAAACCCTCCGCGCGACTCAAGCCGCAGCGCCGGAAGAAAGGGGATAAGTACATTTTTTAGCGGCCCGAAAATGTACTTATCCCTTTTCTTTCGCCGTCCCATGCCGCTTCCTATAATCCAATTCGTGTCCGCACTGATCCCCATCGTGTTCGGCGGCTGGGCGCTGTTGGCGCTGGCGAGCTACTGGCTGCTGCCGCTGCGCAGCGCGCTGTTGACCGCTTTGCTCACTGGCTGGTTGCTGCTGCCGGTGGCGTGGTTTTCCGACGCCGCCGCGACGGCGGATTTTGGTTACGCCATTCTCTGCACCGCTTTGCCCGGCGATTACCTGTGGACCAAAGCCACGGTGCTGGGCGGGGCCGCCTTGCTGGGGGCGCTGCTGGCGGCGCCGGGGCGCATGCTGACGGTGCGCTGGCATCCAGCGGACCTGCTGATGGTGGCGTGGATCGCCTGGCCATTGGTTTGCGGGCTGGGCCGGGCGGAGTCGAATGCGCCCGACGCGTTGTCGCCGGGGTGGCAGAGCGTGTATCTGCTGCTGGCGTGGGGTGGGCCGTATTGGTTGGGCCGGGCGCTGTTGGGCAGCGGCAACGGTTTGCGGCAGTGGGGGGTGGCGTTGGTGTGGGCGACCGCGGCGCTGACGCCGGTGATCGTGCTGGAATGGTTGCTCGGGCCACGGCTGTACAGCTGGGTTTACGGCTTCCATCCGTATGTTGCCGACGGGGTGGAGCGATTTGTCGGGCAACGCGGCCTGGTGCTGCTGGAACATGGCAACCAGTTGGGCATCTGGCTGGCGGGGGGCACGGTGACGGCATGGTTGCTGTGGCGCGCGGGGGAGCTGACCTCGCCGGCGCGCTGGCTCAAGCCCGGCGCGCTGGTGGCGTTGTGCGCCGGGTCGTTGCTGCTCAGTCAGAGTGTCGGGCCGATTGTTTTGACGCTGGGCGCCCTCGCGCTGGGCGTGATTGCCGAGCGCAAGCGTGCCTGGCTCAAGCCGCTGGGTTTGGCGTTGGTGATCGTGCTGGCGCTGGCGCTGGTGGGCACGGTGGTCAGCGGTGGGCCGGTGCGGTTTGCCCAGCGGGTGCTGCCGGCCGAGGTGATTGACCAACTGCGGGGCGTCGCACGGGCGAAGTCGCTGGGCTATCGCCTGGCGATGGCGGAAGAGCATCTCCCCTTGCTGCGGGCGCATCTGGGGCGCGGCACGAGCGACTGGCGCTGGTGGTCCGACGCCCAGCGTCCCGCCTGGAGCCTGTGGATTCAAACCCTCGGCCAGTACGGCGCGCCGGCGGTGCTGCTGTCCGTGGCTTTGCTCCTGCTTCCCGGAGCCCTGGGATGGCGCGCCTGGTGGAAGCATCCGCGCGAGCTTCCGGGCCTGGAAGTTCCCACCGCGGTATTGCTCTTACTGCTGGCGCTGCTCGACAATCTGCTCAATCCCACTTTCAACACCATCTGGCTGGCGGCGGCGGGGGGGCTGCTGACCGTCGGCCTGACGCCTCCGCCCCCGGCGCAACCGCTACAGCCGGCCCAGGCGCCACGGCCGGCGCCAAGCGCACACAGCGCCCATGCTCGCCCAACCAAACGCCCGTTCTAATCGCTGTGTGAATCGCGTTAAGGTTGCTCCAATCATTTCCGACCCGCAAAAACCGGGGGGTAGAATCGATCGGCTCAGGGCATTGGCCGATGATTGAGGTGGGTCCGATGATGCCACCAGTCCGGCTGTGAAACTGACCCAAGGGAGAAAGCTGCCCATGACGGTCTGCGCCGTCCAGGATGTGTCATTGCCTACGCCGCCGGCTTCCATCGTTCGGGAAGCCGCCCCGGCGTTGTGGTATGTCCTGCACACCCGCAGCCGCCAGGAAAAAGCCCTGGCGCAAACCCTGACCGCCATGCGCTGCGAGCACTTTCTCCCGCTGGTGCGCCAGCAACGCCTCTGGGGTCGCCGCAAGGAAATCATCGAAGCTCCGCTTTTTCCCGGTTATCTCTTCCTGCGCGGCTCCCGCGAAGAGCTGTACGAAGCCGACCGCACCGGGCGCGTGGCGCACATCATCGACGTGACGAATCAAGCTCAGCTCGAACAGGAACTGGCCGCCATCCGCGCCGCCCTGGCGAGCGAATTGGTCGTGGATCCTTATCCCTTCCTCCAGCAGGGCGTGCGCGTGGCCGTGCGCAGCGGACCCCTGCGCGGCGTGGAAGGGCTGGTCGAATCCCGCTCCAGCATGGAACGTCTCATCCTGAGCGTCAACGTGCTGGGGCAGGCCTGTGCCGTGGAAATTGACGCGGCACTGCTCGAACCGCTGGCGTGAGCCCCCGGCTCAGGCGCGGCGACCGCTTCCCGGCCCATAGCCGTGCGAGGCGGTGAGAAGCGGATAGTTGGGAGTCGCCGCGCGCGTCTGGTGTGCGGTTGACGTGGGCGGAGCCCAGACCTGCAACGTTGGCCCGGGAAAACGAAAGACGCCATGCACAGCACCACCATGAATCCCACCCTGCCACTTAAACGCTTGGCTGCCTGGTCGCTCGATTGCCTGGGCGCCAGTCTGCCGGCGGGCCTCCATGAAACGCAATTCGGCTGGCGCCTGGGCCGCGCCCTGCTGGATGAACGCATCATTCCCCGTCAGCTCACCGCCCGTCCGCTGCGCGGCTTGCCGGTGCGGGTGCTGTGCAATCCCTATGTCTACACCCATCGCCTGCCCTACTGGTTCGGCACGCTGTACGAGCGCGATCTGGAACGCTACCTGCGCAATCACCTCAAGCCGGGCGACACCGTGATTGACGTGGGCTGCAACGTCGGCCAGATCACCACGCTCAGCGCCGCCCTCGTCGGCAGCGCCGGGCGCGTCTATTCCTTTGAACCCAATCCCGAGCTGGCGCAGCAGGTGTCCGCCCATTGCCACAACCAGGGATTGGAACATGTGACGATTCATCCCTTCGCCCTGGCGGATCACGCCGGCGCGTGCGCCTTGCACATCGCCGGCGACAGCACCGGCACCGCTTCGCTGCGGGAGGAAGCCGCCGCCGAGCAGGCGACGCAAGTCAATGTCGAGCTGCGCGTGGGCGATGACGTCCTGCTGCCGCTGCCGGTCACCGGGCGCGTATTCCTCAAGCTCGATGTGGAAGGCAGTGAGCCGGCGGTGCTGCGCGGCATCCCGCGGATGCTCGCCGAGCGCATCGACCATGGGGTGGTGGAAGTCACCCCGCGCTGGATCGGCGGCGCGCCGGGCGTGACGGAAATCTTTGACCACTGGGAACGCGCGGGCTTCGTCGGCTACGAGCTGACCGAAGCCGGCCAACCCGGTCGAACGTTGCGGGCCGCCGAGGTGACCGAGCAGCTCAATGTGTTGTTCCTGCGCGCCAACTCGCGCTGAAGTTTTTCGTACCCAGGCTGGGGAAGTGAGACGCCGTTGAGTCGGAAACTGACATTGAACTGGGTGATGCCTCGGCCGGGACTCTCCGGCGGGACCAAGTCCAACCGGCTGATCGCCGAGGCGATGCAGCGCCGGGGGCACCGCATCAACATGGCGTTCATCACCGCGCTGCCGCCCTGGCCCAGCCCGCTGCGCATCCGGCGCTTCGCCCGGCGCGCGGTCAATGGCGTCCGTGCTGCGCTCCGGCCGGCCCCCCATCACATGATGTTCTCCAGCACCAACCTCATTCCCATCAACCGTCAGCAGGTGCGCTCCAGTGATGTGCCCGATGCCGACGTGACCATCGCCACCTGGTGGGCGACCATGGAATGGGTGCAGCACTGGCCCGCCCGCAAAGGCATCCACGCCTACTTCATCCGCCACTATGAAACCTTCGGCGGCGATCCGGCGCGCGTCGATGCGACGTACCGTGCCCCCTCGCTCAAGCTCTGCATCGCCACCTGGCTCCAGCGCCTGATGGCGGAAAAGTTCAACGATCCCACCGCCCGCCTGGTGCCCAACGGCGTCGACCGCAGCCAGTTCGACGCCCCGCCGCGCGGCAAGCAACCGACGCCCACCGTCGGCGTCGTCTACAGCGACTCCGGCTGGAAGGGCATCGACACCGCCTTTGCCGCCATTCGCCTGGCGCAGCGCCGGCTGCCCCGACTCAAAGTCATCTGCTTCGGCTCCAGCTGCCTCAAAGCCATTCCGCTGCCGCCCGAAAACATGCACTTTGAAAAACGTCCCGCCCAGATGCGCATTCCCCAGCTCTATCGCATGGCGGATGTCTGGATCATGTCCTCCACCAGCGAAGGCTTCGGCATGCCAGGACTCGAAGCCGCTGCGTGTCGCTGTCCGGTGGTGTCCACCCGCTGCGGTGGGCCGGAGGATTACGTCGTCGATGGACAGACGGGCTATCTCGTCCCCGTCGGCGATCACGAAACCATGGCGGAGCGCCTGCTGGAGGTGCTCGAACTGAGCGACGGCGCCTGGCGCCAGATGAGCGAAGCGAGCTACCTCAAAGCCCGCTCGTTCGACTGGGACCACTCCGCCGAGCTGATGGAACAGGCCTTGCTGGAGCGTTTGGGATGACCACGGTGCGCGACACCCTGCTGATTCTGCCGATGCTGCGCGCCTTCCGCGATGCACAGGGCCGCCCCGTGCTGACGGGCAAGTTCGTCAGCGGTGTGGCGGAGTATGCCCGGCATTGGGATGGTCCGATCCACGTGGTGATGGAACTCAAGGGCGCAGCCGACAACAATCTCGACCACGTGCCGGCTGTGGACGGCGAACTGCCTTTCCGCCTGACGCTGGGCGATTGCAGCCCGCAGACGCTCAATCCCTTGCTCCCCCGCGCAGCGGTGGTGCTGGCGAGCGTCGGCTGGACGCAGAACCATGTCAGCGCGTTGTGCCGCGCCGCCAGTGCGCCGTGCGTGTACGTCGCCGAGCATTCGCTGCTGACCCGCAAGCAGATGGTGCGGGCCGGCACGCGCAATCCCGTGCTGCGCATGCGGCGGACCTGGTGGCATCTGCGGCAGGAACGGCTGCATCGTCAGGCGATCGCCATCGCCGACGGCATCCAGTGCAACGGCACGCCGGCGTTCGAGGAATACCGCGCCATCAATCCCGCGCCGCTGCTGTATTTCGACACCCGCGTGCGCGCCGATGAGTTAGCCAAGCCGACCGATGTGACGCAGCGCGCCAGCGAACGCCTGCAACTGTTCTTCTCCGGCCGGTTCACCGGCATCAAGGGCGTGGACCATCTCCCTGCCGTGGCTGCCGAGTTGGCGAAGCTGGGCATCGCATTTGATCTGCACCTGTGCGGCGACGGCGAGCTGCGCGAAAGCATGCAGGCCGACTGTCAGCGGCTGGGCGTCACACAGCAGGTGCACTTCCACGGCAACCTCGACTTCCATCACCAGCTGCTGCCGCTGGTGCGCCGACAGGCGGACCTGTTCGTCTGTCCGCATCGCCAGGGCGATCCGTCGTGCACCTATCTGGAAACGATGGGCTGCGGCGTGCCGATCGTCGGCTACGACAACCAGGCGTTTGCCGGCGTGGTGCGCGAGAGCGGCTGCGGCTGGGTGACGCCGCTGGATCGCCCCGCGCTGCTGGCGCGGCAGATCGCCAGGCTCGCGCCGCAACGTGATCGGCTGCGGCAGGCGGGACTCGACGCCCTGGCGTTCGCCGCCGAGCACACCTTTGAAGCCACCTTCGCCCGCCGCATCGACCACCTGCGGCAGGTCAGCCAAGCCCCGCAGGAAATCAACGGATGATCGCCACCGCCATGCATTCACACGTGGATCAACTGACGCAGTTGCTGCCGCCCGCGGCCGGCCCCAACTGCATCATCGTCGGGGCCGCCAAGTGCGGCACGACCTCGCTGCACGCCTACCTGCAGCAGCATCCGCAGGTCTTCATGACCGAGCCCAAGGAGCCGTACTTCTTCGGGCGCGATCTGCGCTGTGCCGCCCACTGCTCGGTGCTCGATCCCGCCGAGTACGCCCACCTGTACGCCCCGGCGCAGGGGCAACCGGTGCGCGGCGAAGCATCGGTGTGGTACCTGCCCAGCACGCAGGCGGCCGAGGAAATCCATCAGTACAACCCCGCCGCTCGCATCATCATCAGCCTGCGGCAGCCGGTGGAAATGATGTACGCCCTGCACTACGAGTTTCTCACCACGGGCGATGAGAACCTGCGAAATTTCCCCGCTGCGGTCGAGGCGGGAGAGCGGCGGCGGGCGGGACAGGACTTGCCCGCGCAGGCGCGGTTCCCGGATTGCATGGTGTACGCGGACATGGCGCGTTATGCCGCGCAGGTCAAGCGGTTCTACGACCTGTTCGGCCCGCAGCGCGTGCATGTGGTGTTGTTTGATGATCTGAAGCGCGACACGCTGGGCGTGTACCGCGCGTTGCTGCGGTTCCTGGAGATTGACGCCGACTTCACGCCGTCGCTGGAGCAGCATCGCAAGAGCAAGCCGATGACGGCGGCGGACCTGGGCGTCAAGCGGCTGGCGATGCGGCATCACGGTTTGCGGCAACTGCTGCGCAAGACGCCGCGCCCGCTGGTCAATGCGTATTACAAGCTCGCGCCGCATCTCTTGCCGCGCGTCCGACCGGATCGGTTGCTGCCCCAGTGGCAAGAGCGCTACCTGCCATTGTTCACCGATGACATTGCCGAGCTGGCGCAGTTGCTCGGGCGCGATCTGTCCATGTGGACCAAGGCACGCTAAGCGGAGGGTGGAGAGTAAAGATGCAAGGCAAATACACCAATCCGCTGCGGTATCTGGCGGTCAAAGCTCAGCGCGCGGTGCTCCGCCGCATGATCGCGCCGCTGGTGAGCTGGCAGCCGCTGTCTGATCCGCAGCCCGGCTGCACGGTGCTGATCGGCGCCCATGGCGATCTGCCCCAGCTCGTGCCGGCGAACCTGCAATGCCTCAGCAAGCTGAACCTGCGCAGCGTGCGGCAGATCATCGTGGTGCTCGATCGCCCGCGCCGCGAGATGTCGGTCGATGTCGAAGCCGACTGCCAGGCGCGGTTTCCCGAACTGCCGCTGACTTTCTGCTACTACACCGCCCAGCAGCGCCGCGTCACGCAGCGCATCGGCTGGGGCTGGGTCAACTCCTGGCTGAGCTGGTCCATCGGCATCAGCCAGACCCGCACCGCCCACGCCATGCTGCATGACTTTGACGCCATGCTGCTCGCGCCCGACTTCATCGAGCAGCGCTACACGCAGGCGCTCGACAAAGGCGCGACCTACTTCGGCGTCCGCTGGTACGAAGGCAACGGCGTGCTGCCCAGTGATGAGCTGGCGACCACCTTCGAGCTGATCTTCGACGTCACCCACGTCCGCCGGACCCATCGCCCGCTGGACCTGTTCAACCATGTCTGCATGCATCGCGGGCGGAGCGTGGATTTCGACACCTTCCTGTACGCCCAGAGCCGCGCCGGCTCGCATGCCGTCGCCCCCGCGCAGATGCGCGACATGGTGCATCCGAGCCAGATGATCTGTCAGTACGTGATGCTGCAGCAGAATGATCGTCGGCTGCCGGCGCAGTTCAACAACCTGGCGCTGCTGCCGCATTTCATGTCCATCGGCGGGTACGAGCAGTTGCTGCGCGACTTGACGCCCAAGCTGCAACAGACCGGGCAACTGAGCCTCGGTGGCCGCATGTTGAACGTGCAGCAACTGCACCGTCGGCATCTGGACTGGGTGCTCAAGCAGGCCCGGCATCTGGAGCAGGCGCAGTTCGGCGCCATCCGTCCCGTCGCCGCCGCCTACCTCGAGGCGCTCGATGCGCTGGTGCCCCCCTTGTCCGAACCCGAAGTCGCGTCTGCTACCGGAGTCACGCCTGCCGCCGCCCCCATGGCGCCGCAGCCGACCGCATGACCAGCCAACCCGCCCAGCTCATGAATCTCAACGCCAGCGCGGAGGTCGCAGCGCCGCCCGCGCCGACCGGTCCCTGCAAAGAGCAGGCGCGCAAATCGCTCAAGCAGATGGCGATCCGCGGCTCGGTGTGGACCATCCTCGCCCAGGGCGCCGGCCAAGCCATGCGCCTGGGCAGCAACCTCATCCTCACCCGCCTGCTCTTCCCCGAAGCCTTCGGCCTGATGGCGCTGGTCAGCGTCATCCTCGCGGGCCTCCAGATGTTCAGCGACATCGGCATCACCCCCAGCATCGTGCAGCACAAACGCGGCGACGACCCCCGCTTCCTCAACACCGCCTGGACCATCAGCGCCCTGCGCGGCCTGGGACTCTGGATCGCCTGCTGCGTCCTGGCGTACCCCGCCGCCCGGTTCTACGACGAGCCGGCGCTGCTGTTCGTCATGCCCATCGCCGGCCTGAGCACCGTCGTGCTGGGTTTCCAGTCCACGTCACTCTCCACGCTCAACCGCCACCTCGCCCTGGGCGTCAGCAACGCGCTCAACCTCGCCAGCCAGTTTGTCAGCGTGACGGTGATGATCGTCTGGGCGTACCTCTGGCCCTCCGTCTGGGCGCTGGTCGCCGGCTCGCTGGCGGGACACGCCCTCAAGCTCATCGTCAGCCACACGCTGATCAAGGGCCCGCGCAATCGCCTGCTGTGGGATCACGAAGCGGCCGCAGCGCTGTTTGGTTTTGGCAAATGGATTTTCCTTTCCACGCTGCTGACCTTCGCCTCCAAACAGGCGGACCGCCTGCTGCTGGGCAAGCTGGTTTCGCTGGAGGAGCTGGGGGTCTACAGCATCGCGCTGGTGTGGGCGGTGACGCCGACCGAAACCCTGCTGCGGCTGGGACAGGTGGTGCTGTTTCCGGTGTACGCCCGGCTCAAGGATCTGGGCGAGGGCATCGGCAAAACCGTCAACCCGGTGCGTCGGCCGATCTGCCTGCTGGGCGGCTGGCTGACCGCGATGCTGTTGCTGGTGGGGGCGGAGATGGTCGGCCTGCTCTATGACGACCGCTACGCCCGGGCGGGCGAAATGCTGCAACTGCTGGGCGTGGGCGTGTGGTTCCAGGTGCTCACCGGCACCAGCGGGCCGGCGCTGCTGGCGCTGGGCAACAGCAAATGGCTTGCCGCCAGCAACATCGCCAAGCTGGCGGTCTTCATCCCCGGCGTGCTGCTGGTCTTTTCCCATTGGGGCATGCTCGGCGTGGTCGGCGTGCTGTCGGTCTCGGAAGTCGCCAAGTACCTCGTGGTCACGCTGGGCTTGTGGCGCTACCGCGTCAAGGTGCTCGGCGAAGACGCCTGGCTGACCGCGTGGCTGGCGCTGAGCGTGCTGCCGACGCTGGCGCTGAGCGCCTGGTATCGCCGGCAGGGCGGCGAACTGTGGGAAGTGATGCTCTTGCAGGTCGCCCTGGGCAGCATCTTCTGGCTGCCGCTGCTGTGGCGGCTGCGGCGGCATCTGCGGGAGGCCTCGGCATGAGCTTGCACCTGCGCGCCTTGTATCCGAGCCATCTCTCCGGCGGCGGGCTGAGCCACATCCCGCTGTCGGTGTGCGGCGCGATGAACACCGGCGACCTGCGCGTCACGCTGACGGTCCCGGCGGCGGCCCCGCGCGCCCGCCAGCCGTTCGTCGAGGTCGCCATCAGTCGCCCGCTGCAGTGGGCGAGCTATCGCTTCTTCAAAGACAGCAAGCCGCGCGTGCAGCGCAAGTTCGTCCGTCGGCTCGGCAGTGGCGACCTGGCGTACCTCTGGCCGGGCGTGGCGCTGGAGGTGTACCGCCAGTTGCGCCGGCGCGGGGTGACGATTTTCAACGAGCGCATCAACACCCACCAGGCCACCGGCCGCGCCATTCTGGAGGCGGAGTACGACCGCCTGGGCTGGCCCGCCGAGCATGGCATCACCGATGACCACATTGCCCATGAACGCGAGAACCTGGCGCTGTCGGATTACATCTTCGCCCCCAGCCCGCTCGTGGCGCAAAGCCTGCTGGACCACGGCGTACCCGCGGCGAAAGTGCTGACCACCAGCTATGGCTGGGACGAAGCCCGCTTCCACGGCGACAGCAAGGCGCTTGAGCCGATTGCCGGCTTCACCGCGTTGTTCGTCGGGCAGGTCGGCGTGCGCAAAGGCGCGCCGCTGCTGCTGGATTACTGGGCGGCGGCGGGCGTGACGGGCCGGCTGGTGCTGACCGGGCGCATGGACGCCAACATCGCCCAGCGCTGCGCCGACGCGCTCAACCGCGCCGACGTCGTTCGGCCGGGCCATGTGCAGGACATCGGCGGCGTGTACCGCAGCGCCGATGCGTTCGTCTTTCCCTCGCTGGAAGAGGGCAGCCCGCTGGTGGTGTATGAAGCCATGGCGTGCGGCCTGCCGGTGCTGGTGTCGCCGATGGGCGGCGGCGGCGTGGTGCGCGACGGCGTGGAAGGTCTGGTGCGCGATCCGCACGACCGGGAAGCGTGGATCGCGGCGCTGCAATTGCTGGCGAAGGATGCGGACCTGCGGCGCACGCTGGGCGAGAACGCCCGGCAACGCGCTGCGGAACTGACCTGGCGGTGTGTGGGCGCGCGCCGGGCGGAGATGGTGCTGGCGCGCCTGGCGCAGCCGGCGCTGGTGTGAGGATGCTTGAGGGAACCCCGCGCCGCCCGCGGTGGCGCGACTGAAGGATGCCGTCGTTATGAGCAGCAAACTTTCCATGTTCGGCGTCATGGTGATGGGCGGCTGGCTGCCCTTCACACTGGCGCTGTTCCTGATCCTCCCGGCCCGCCGGGCGGTCATCGCCGCCAGCATCCTGGGCATGCTGTTCCTGCCCAATCACGTCTTCCACTTCGCCGGCCTGCCCGATTACGACAAACTGGGCGCCATCTCCTACTGCCTGCTGGCGGGCGTGATCCTGTTCGACTGGAAGCGGCTGGTGAACTTCCGCTTCCTGCCCTACGACATCCCGGCGCTGATCTGGTGCATCTGCCCGTTCTTCACCTCGCTGAGCAACGACCTGGGCGCGTACGACGGCATCTCGGCGATCCTCGAAAACGCGGTCATCTGGGGCATCCCCTACTTCCTGGGCCGGCTGTATCTGACCGACCTCGAAGCCATGCGCGACCTGGCGGTGGGCGTGATTCTCGGGGCGCTCATCTACATGCCCTTCTGCTGGTATGAGATGAAGATGAGCCCGCAGCTCCACCGCATGTTCTATGGCTTTTCCCAGGCGAACATCTTCCAGGCCAAACGCTATGGCGGCTGGCGGCCGGTGGTGTTCATGAACCACGGCCTGATGGTCGGCCTGTGGATGACCTGCGGCACCATCGCGGCGGTGTGGATGTGGTATGCCCGCGGCCTGCGCCGGCTGTGGATCGTGCCGATGTGGATGATCGTGGGCATCTGCCTGGCGACCACCATCCTGGTCAAGAGCACCTTCGCCCTGACCCTGCTGCTGCTGGGCCTGGGCGTGCTGTGGCTGATGCGGCACCTGCGCAAACCCTGGCCGATCTTCCTGCTGGCGCTGCTCCCGCCGCTGTACATGTTTTTCCGCGGCGGGGGCTACTGGGACGGCATGATCCTCTACGACTGGTCGGTGGCGATCTTCGGCGAGAAGCGCTCCTTCTCGCTGCTGACGCGTCTGTTCAACGAAACCCAGATCGCCGAGAAGGCGATGCTCCGACCGTGGCTGGGTTGGGGCCGATGGGGTCGGTACTTCGTCAATGAAGGCACGATTCCCGACGGCTTGTGGATCACCGCCCTGGGCAAGTTCGGCATCGTGGGCCTGGCGGCGTGGACCAGCATGTTCCTCCTGCCGGTGCTGCTGGCGCTCAAGGCGTATCCCGTCCGCTACTGGAAACGCGCGGAAATCGCCCCGGTGGCGATCGTCGCCGTGACCTGCTGCGTGTTCGTGGTCGACAGCTTGTTCAACGCCATGCACACCACCGCCTACCTCGTCGCCGCCGGCGGCCTGACCACCACCGCCAGCCAGGTGCTGATGGCGCGCGGCGATGGCTATGGCTGGTTCCAGCGTCTGGCGTGGCTGGTCGGCGGCCGCGTGATGAAACGTCCCGGCGCCGGGGGGCGCGGCGGCAGCCCGCGACGTCCCACGGTGGCTCCCACAGCCAAGGTGCGCTGACCCATGAATCTGCTCGTGGTCATTGTGAACTTCCGTACCCCGGACCTGACGCGCGACTGCCTGGCGTCGCTGGCGCCGGAGCTGCGCGCCATCGGCGACAGCCGCGCCGTGGTGGTGGACAACCACTCCGCCGACGACTCCGTGCCGCGCCTCACGCAAGCCATTGCCGACGCCGGCTGGGACGATTGCTGCGAAGTCCTCGCCCTGCCGCGGAACCATGGCTACGGCGGGGGGCTCAACCGCGGCTGGCAGCTCTACCGCGATGAAGCGGACTTCGTGCTGCTGCTCAACAGCGACACGTTGATTCAGCCGGGCAGCCTGCAATATCTCGTGCAGCAGATGCGCGCCGACGCGACCATCGGGGCGCTCAGCTGCAAGCTGATTGAAGGCGACGGCACCGTGCAGACCACCGCCCGCAAAGCCCCCACGCCGGCGCGCAGCCTCGCCTGCGCCCTGGGCTTGCCCTGGCGCTTCCCGCGCCTGTTCGGCTGGGCGGATCAGCAGGACCTGGGCTGGGACCGCAACACCGAGGCCCGTGATGTCGAATGGATCGGCGGCGCCTTCATGCTGGTGCGCGGCGAGTTGCTCCGCCAGATCGGTCCCATGGACGAAGACTTCTTCTTCTATGGCGAAGATGTGGAACTGAATTACCGCATCGCCCGCGCCGGCTACCGCCGCCGCTATGACCCGACCGTGTGGATCACCCATCTGGGCGCTCAGTCCAGCGACGGCGCCAAGCTCTCGCGCCAGCTCCGCAGCAAGTTCGCCTGGCAGGCGCGCTACCTGGTGCAGCGCAAGTGCTACGGCCACGTCGCCGAGTGGTCGCTGCGGCTGACGGACATCGTGGTGTGGTCGGCGCGCGTGCTGTGTTACCGCCTGCGCCACGCGACGGATCGCTATGCCGATGCCCGCGCCGTGGTGGGCCTGCTGACGGGACGACTATTCGCATGACCAGTCTGCTCGCCCAACCTAAGGCCACTGGCATCCGCCCCCCAGCTTCCGGGGGGACGCGCGTGCTGTTTGCCTTGCCGGGGTTGCATCGCATCAATCGCGGCGCGGAGACGGCGTTTGAATCCGTCGCCCGCGAACTCGCCCGGCTCGATGGCTTTGAGGTCACGCTGCTCGGTTCGGGAGAAGCCCGCGCTGAGGAGCCGTACCGCTTCCTGCGCAGCCCGTGCATCTGTCGCCACAAGCTGGAATGGATTCCGGAAATCCGGCGCCTGCGCGGGCATGGCGGTTATGAGGAAATCACCTTCCTGCCTGGCGCCCTGTGGCGCTACCAGCCCGGCGCGTATGACGTGACCGTCGCCTGCACCTATCCCTACATGAACTGGCTGCTGCGCGGCCGGCGCGCACGCGGTCGCCGCCCGGCGCATCTGTACGTCACGCAGAACGGCGACTTCCCCGCCTACTGCCCGGACAAACCCGTCAAGCGTTTTCACTGCGATGGACTCGTCTGCACGAACCCGGAATACTTCGCCCGCAACTGTGACCGCTGGCCCGCCCGGCTGATTCCCAATGGCGTGGACCCGCGCCGCTTCACCCCCGGCCCGCGCCAGCGCGCGCTGTTCAACCTGCCCGAGGATGTGCCGGTGGTGCTGATGGTCAGCGCGCTGGATCGCACCAAGCGCGTGGTGGAAGGCGTGGAAGCGGCCGCGCTGGTGCCCAACGTGCATGTGGTGGTGGCGGGCGACGGCGCCCTGCGCCGCGAGGTGGAAGACACCGGCCGGCGACTGCTGGGGGCGCGCTTCCAGCGCCTGACCGTGCCGCGCCAGCAGATGCCCGAGCTGTACCGCTGCGCCGACGCCATGCTGCACATGAGCCAGGTCGAGCCCAGCGCCAATGCGTACATCGAAGCGCTGGCGACCGGCCTGCCCATCGTCACCCACGACCGCGACGTCACCCGCTGGACCTTTGAAGACCAGGCCCTGCTGGTTGACACCGGCGACCCCCGGAAGGTGGCGGCCGCGCTGCAACACGCGCTGACGCAAAACCAGGCCGAACAACAGCAGGCGCGGCGGGCATTGGCGCAGCGCCGTTTCGCGTGGAGCAGCATCGCCCGCGCTTATGCCGATTTCATCGGCGACATCCTTGCCGGTCGCGCCGTCGCGGCCCCCCACGAGCAACCCCAGGAACAGAGCGCATGAGCATGGCCGCGTCATTGGCAATGAATCCCGCTTCCGCATCCCGCAGCCAGCGCCCGCAAGCGCCCAGCGCAGCCGCGCTGGTCACCGCGGTGTGCGAGTTCGGCGATCCGCTGGACCCGCGCTCCTGGTCGGGCACCCCCGAAAAAGTGTGCAAGGCTCTCGCGGCCCAGCACGCTCTGGGCCACACCATCAGCGCTGACGTGCCTGTCGGCCGCCTGCCGCGCAAGCTCGCCAAGCTGGCGTCGTTGCTGTGGTACGGCGGCTCCTATCAGCATGAGCGCGGCAAGATCTTTCGCCATCTGCGGGCGCGCCACACCGAGCGCAGCCTGACCGCCGGCGACACCGATGTGCTGCATTTTGGCGCGGGTCATCTGCCCTTGGCGCAGCTGGGCGACGGGCGGCGGCATTACCTGTTGCTGGACACCACCTTCAACCTGTGGTCGGGTCGTTCGACGCAGCAGGGCCGGTGGAAGCCGCGCTTGGCGCGCGATGCGGATGCATGCGAAGGTCAGGCGTACCGCCAGATGACGCACATCTTCACCATCGGCCAGTACGTACAGCAGAACCTCATCGAACACTACGGCGTCGACCCGGCGCGCTTGAGCAGCGTCGGCACCGGGCGCGGCTGGATCGAACCCTTCACCGGCAGCAAACGCACCGATGAAGTCACCGTGCTGTTCGTCGCCAAGGCGCGCTTTGCCGACAAGGGCGGCGACTTGGTGCTCGACGCCTTCAAGCTCGCCCAACAGGATTGCCCGAACCTGCGCCTGCACATCGTCGGCCAGGAGAGCTACAAGGATCAGCTCCCCAAGCTGCCGGGCCTGAGCGTGCATGGGCACATCGCCAAGGAGGAACTGCAGCGTCTGTTCCATGAATCAACGCTCTTCGCCATGCCCTCGCGCAATGAGCCGTGGGGTCTGGTGTATCTCGAAGCCATGGCGTGCGGGTTGCCGGTGGTGGGGCTTAACCGCAACTCCATCCCCGAACTGACCAACCACGGCGCCCACGGCTTCTGCATTGATGATCCCACGCCCACCGCCATCGCCGAGGTCTTTCGCCAGGCGGCGCGCGATCCGCAGCGTGTGGTGGCGATGGGTCAGACCGCGCAGAAATTCGTGCTCGACAACTACTCGTGGGAGCAAACCGCCCAGCGCATCCTCGCCGGCATCGCCCAGGCGCGGGCGCGCGGCGGGTGAGCGCTCACTTAGCCCCCGGCGCGTCGCCGGGGGCTAAATGGACGCAGTGTATCGGTGGTACATGTTTGACTGCTTGAATCAACGACGACCCAGGGAGAACCCGCTCATGTCCGAACGTGCGCTCATCATCACGACCATCTTCAACCCCAATGCGGTGGTGGAGGCGCTGGCGGCCGGCGCTGCCCAGCGCGGCTGGCCGTTCATCGTGGTCGGCGACACCAAGACGCCTGACGCGGCTTACGCCGGCGTGGGCGAGTACTACAGCATCGAGCGTCAGGTCGCCGAGTACGCGGACCTGTGTGCCGTGCTGCCCACCCGGCATTACGCCCGCAAGAACGTGGGCTATCTCGTGGCGATGGCGCGCGGCGTGCAGTGGGTGCAGGAAACCGATGACGACAACATTCCCCGCCAGCCGTTCTGGGCTGCCGTGCCCGAGCAACTGCCGGTGGACACGCTCACCTGCGATGACCCGTGGTTCAACGTCTACCGCCTGTTCAGCGATGAAGTGATCTGGCCCAGGGGCTTGCCCTTGCAGTACGTGCAGGCGGAGCCGACCACCGCGCTCAAGGCGGAAACGCGCACGCCGCTGATCGTGCAGGATCTCGCGGATGAGAACCCGGACGTCGACGCGGTGTACCGGCTGACCCGTCCGCTGCCGATCAACTTCAACGCGGAGCGTGGGCCGGTGATGCTCGCGCCCGGCGTGTGGTGTCCCTTCAACACGCAGGCCACGCTGCTGCGGCGCGCGGTGTTCCCGCTGCTGTATCTGCCCGCCACGTGCAGCTTCCGCATGACCGACATCTGGCGCAGCTTCGTCGCCCAGCGCTGCCTGTGGGAGCTGGGCGAAGGCGTGATCTTCCGCGCGCCGACGGTGTATCAGGAGCGCAACGAGCACGACCTGATGCGTGACTTCGCTGATGAGGTGTCGGGCTACCTCCACAATGATTCGATTCGCCGGACGCTGGAAAAACTCACGCTCGACGGCGGGGACCTCTTCCGCAGCGTCAGCGTGTGCTACGAGGCGCTGGTGCGCGACGGCTTCCTGAAGGACAGCGAGCTGCCGATTGTGCGGGCGTGGCTGACCAGCGCGGAAAAACTGCTCAGTGAGACGCCGGTGCAGGCATGAATGCAGCCGCCGAACAACTTGGCGCCGTGGTGATCGGCCGCAATGAAGGCGAGCGTCTCAAACGCTGTCTGCTCTCCTTGCATGGGCAGGCGGCGCACATCGTCTATGTCGACTCCGGCTCCACCGACGGCAGCGTGGCGTTCGCCCGTTCGCTGGGGGTGACCGTGGTGGACCTGGACCTCTCGCGTCCCTTCACCATGGCGCGGGGACGCAACGCCGGCTTCCGCAAGCTCGGCGAGATGGCGCCTGCCGCGCGCTACGTGCAGTTTGTCGATGGCGACTGCGAAGTGGACCACGACTGGCTGGCGACGGCGCTGCCCGCGCTGGCGGCGGATGAAGGCTTGGCGGCGGTGGCGGGGCGGCGGCGCGAGCGGCATCCCGAAGCCTCGCTGTACAACTGGCTGTGCGACATGGAGTGGGATACGCCGGTGGGCGCGGTGGCGGCGGTGGGCGGCGATGCGATGTTCCGCGTGGCGGCGTTCGCGGCCGTCAATGGTTTTGACGAACGCATGATCGCCGGCGAGGAAGGCGAACTGTGCTATCGGCTGCGGCAGGGGGGCTGGCGCTTTCTGCGACTGGGCGCGGAGATGACGCGCCACGATGCCGCGATGGCGCGGTTTTCACAGTGGTGGAAGCGCACGCTCCGCGCCGGCCATGCTTACGCCGAGGGCGCGCATCTGCACGGCGCCGGGCCGGAGCGCTACAACCGCAAGCCGGTGCGCAGCAGCGTCATCTGGGGCGCGGCCATGCCGGCGCTGCTGCTGGCGCTGCTGGGTTTGTCCCTGTGGCACTGGGGTTTCGCGGCCGCGGCGGGCGCTCTGGTGCTGCTGCATCTGCTGTGGCTGGCGCGCATGGCGCTGACCCGTCGGCGGCGCGGCAAAGGCTGGGGCGAGTGCGCGCTGTACGCCTGGTTCTGCCTGCTGGCGAAGTATCCGCAGGCGCTGGGCATCTGGAAATATCAGCTCAATCGCTGGCGCGGCAAGCGCAGCGAACTCATTGAATACAAGGCTGCCCAGGCCCCGGCGTGAGGCTGAGGGTGACGCTTCGGCAACGAGCCGCGCGCGTCAGCAAGCGGTTGCGGCGTAGCCGCATAACGATTGGCCTGTCGACACCCCATTCAACCCCTTCCTCACGGTCGGGGCTCGTCATTCATCGGGACGCTTCATTCCATGATTCACTACATGACCACCAACGGCATCGGCAACGCCTGGGTCGCCAACGAGCTGCTGCACGTGCGGCAGGCGGGCGTGCCGGTGACGCTGCATGCGTTGCGCAAGCCTGAGGCGACGTTTCATGCCTCGCCGTGGGCACAGGAACTCGACCGCGCGACACGCGGCATTTACCCGCTGCCGCCGGTGGGTCTGCTGGTGTCGGTCCTGCTGGCGCCGCTGCTGTTTGGCACGCGCTTCTGGGCGGCATTGGGCAATGCGTTGTTCGGCGAACGCGAGCATCTGCGGGCGCGGCTGGCGGCGCTGGCGCACTTCTTCGTCGCCTGTCACTGGGCGCGGCAGGTGCGGCATGAGCCGATGAGCCTGATCCATTGCCAATGGGTGCATTCCAGCGGCACCGTGGGGATGTATGGCGGGTGGCTGCTCAATAAGCCGTTCAGCTTCACCGGGCACGCGGCCGACCTGTTCCGCGATCGCGTGGCGCTGCGGGATAAGGTTCGCCGCGCCAAGTTCATCATCTGCATCTCCGAGTTCCACCGCGATTTCTTCCGCCAGCTCGGAGCCGACGACGCCAAGCTGCAGGTCGTCTACTGCGGCATCGATCTTGCCCAGTTTCACTTGCCCGAGCAACCCGTCCGCAATGTGCGTCCACGTCTGCTGGCGTCCGGGCGATTGGTGGAAAAGAAGGGATTCGGGGTTCTGTTGGAAGCGTGCCGTCTGCTCAAGGAGCGCGGCGTGGCGTTCGATTGCATCATCGGCGGCAACGGCCCGCTGGAGGGAGAACTGCGGCAACAGGTCACGGCGGCGGGGCTGGACGATTGCGTCAGCCTCACCGGACAGATGCTCAAGCAGGAGGCGATTCCCGCTTTCATGCACCAGGGCGACGTCTACTGCCTGCCGTGCGTCTGGTCCCGCGACAACGACGTGGACGGCCTGCCCCAGATGCTCATGGAAGCGCTGGCGTGTGGTCTGCCCGTCATCTCCACCCGGCTCGTGGGCATCCCCGACCTGATCGTGCATGAACGCACCGGCCTGCTGGTGGAGCCGCAAGACCCCGCCCAGCTCGCCGACGCGATCGAACGATTGTTCCAGGACCCGACGCTGGCGCAGCAATTGGCGAAAGAGGGACGCGCGTGGTTGTACCAACGATTCGATCTGACCAACTGCCTGACGCCGCTGATTCAGCGCTTTCAACGGCAACTGCCCCTGCCCCCGCCCCCGGAAGTGGCGCAGAGCATCTCAACGGTCGAGCCCGGCAAGGCACCCGCGCCGCGGGCGGCCACCTCATCCCAACCCCAGTCACGCGCAGCGGAGCCGGCATGATCATCACCCAGACGCCATATCGGGTCAGCTTCGCCGGCGGCGGCACCGATCTGCCAGCCTTCTACCGCCAGCAATTCGGCGCGGTGCTCAGCGTCACGCTGCAGAAGCACATGTACGTGACCGTCGGCGCGCGCTTCGACCGCAGCATCCGCGTGGCGTACTCCAAAACGGAAATCGCCGAGGAAGTTGCCGACGTGCAGCACACCATCGTGCGGGCGGCGCTCGAACTGACCGGACTGGATCGGCATCTGGAAATCACCACCATCGGCGACGTTCCCGCCGGCACTGGCATGGGTTCGAGCAGCACGCTGACCGTCGGCCTGCTGCACGCCCTGTACGCGTACTCCGGCCGCATCGTCAGCCAGGAAACGCTCGCCAGTCAGGCGTGCGACATTGAAATCAAGCGGCTGGGCAAGCCCATCGGCAAGCAGGACCAATATGCCGCGGCCTACGGCGGGCTCAACTACATCCGCTTCAATCCCGACGAAACCGTGGATGTGGAACCCGTCCCGTGTCGCGCCGCCACGCTGGCGGAACTGGAGCAGCGCACATTGCTGTTCTACACCAACCAGCGCCGCGACGCCGACGCCATTTTGAGCAAGCAAAGCGAAGGCACCGCCGACCGCATGAGCGTACTGCTGGCGATGCGCGATCTGGCGGACCGCATGCGGCAGGTGATTGCCGGCGCGGGCGACATGGATGCCTTTGCCGAACTGCTGCACGAAGGCTGGCTGCTCAAGCGTTCGCTGGGCTTTGGCATCACCAACGCGCTGGTGGACGAGTGGTACGAAGCCGGCCGGGCTGCCGGGGCGCAGGGCGGCAAGCTGCTGGGCGCTGGCGGCGGCGGCTTCCTGCTGCTGATGGCGCCGGTGGATAAGCACGACGCCATCCGGGCCGCGCTCGGTCATCCGCGGGAATTGAACTTCGCCATTGATCGGCGCGGCAGTCGAATTGTTTTCGTCAGTGATCGACAGCAACTGTAACCAGCGCTCGGCCGCCGCCTGGGAGGGATGGGCGGCCGAGACCAACTCCAACGCGAGGGAAAAGGGAGACGCAACATGGCGGGAACAATCTGCGCAAACGGCAGCCAGTATCTGGCGGAGATGGCTGCGGTGATGAATCTCATGAATCCGCTGGCGCTGGATGATTACGTCGGGCTGCTGCATGAAGCCTGGCGCGACGGCCGCAAGGTTTTCATCTTCGGCAACGGCGGCAGCGCTTCGACCGCCAGCCATCACGCGCTGGACCTGCTCAAAACCGCCGCCCTCGACGATGCCCCGCACCTGAAGGTGATGAGCCTGGCGGACAACATGGGCGTCATCACCGCGGTGGGCAACGACCTCAGCTATGACGATGTGTTCCGCTATCCGCTCGCGGCCTACGGCGAGCCGGGCGATGTGGCGGTGGCGATCACCTGCTCGGGCAATTCGCCCAACATCCTGCGCGCCTGCGAGTGGGGCGTGGGCCATGGCCTGGTCATCGTGGGCCTCACCGGTTTCCGCGGCGGCAAGCTCAAGCCCATGTGCGATGTGAACATTCACGTCCCCAGCGAAAACTACGGCATTATCGAAGACCTGCACCTGTCGGTCGGCCACATTGCCGCCCAGGGCCTGCGCACCAGGCTGCAGGCGGAAAGGAAAGCGGCATGCGCGCTCTAGTCACCGGCGGCGCCGGGTTCATCGGTTCCCACACCGCCGACGCCCTGTTGGCGGAGGGTTGGCAGGTGCGCGTGCTCGACGCGCTGACCGCCCCGGTGCATCCCCAGCCGAACTGGCCCAAATACCTCGACCCGCGCATCGAGCGCGTTCAGGGCGATGTGCGCGATCCCGACACCCTGCTCGCCGCCCTGCGCGGCTGCGATGTCGTCTATCACCTGGCGGCGTTTCAGGATTACCTGCCGGTGTTCAGCCGGTACTTTGATGTGAACGTCACCTCCACCGCGCTGATCTACGAACTGATCGTGCGCGAAAAGCTGCCCGTGCGCAAGGTCATCGTGGCGTCCAGCCAGGCGACGCTGGGCGAAGGCTTGTATGTCGACGCCGACGGCAAGGAACTGCTGCCGGACATCCGCGAAGACGCGCAGCTCGCCCGCGGCGTGTGGGAAGTGCAGGCCCCCCGAGGCCACCGCGGCCCCTTGCAATGGCGACCGACGGCGGAGACTGTCGCCAACCCGCAGAACCAGTACGGCATCAGCAAGATCGCCCAGGAAAAGGTTGCGCTGAGTCTAGGCAAACGCTACGGCATTCCCTCGGTCGCCATGCGCTACAGCATCGTGCAGGGGCCGCGCCAGAGCTTTTACAACGCTTACAGCGGCGCGTGTCGGGTGTTCTGCCTGAGCTTCTTCCAGGGCCAGGAGCCGACCATTTATGAAGACGGCCAGCAGATCCGCGACTTCGTGAACATTCACGATGTGGTGGCGGCGAACCTGCTGGTGCTGCGCGACAGTCGCGCGGACGGCGAGATGTTCCACGTCGGTGGTGATCGCCCGCTGACGGTGGCGGATTTCGCCCGCGTGGTGGCGGAGGTGTTTGGCGTCAAGGACTATCAGCCGCGCATCAGCGGCAAGTACCGTTTCGGAGACACCCGCCACATCTGCTCGGACGTGACCAAGCTGCGCAGCCTCGGCTGGCAGCCCCGGCGTGATGTCTACGACAGCGTGGACGCCTACCTGGTCTGGCTGCGCGAAGCCGACGACATCGACGGCATTCTCGATCACTGCGCCAGGCAGATGGCGGCGCTCAACGTGGTGCGCGAGGTAGCGAGCTAATCATGACGACCCAGGCGCGCCCAGTTGAAAAACTTCCGGGGAAGGGAGTGAAGGTCCTGCTGCTGGCCGGCGGGCTCGGTACGCGCCTGCGGCCGCTGACGGATCACACCCCCAAGTGCCTGGTGCCGATTGCCGGCAAACCGCTGCTGGATTACTGGTTTGAACGCTTCGCCAGCGCCGGCCTGCGCGACGTGCGCATCAACACCCACCACCTGCCCGACCCGGTGCGGTCGTACATCGCTCAGCAGAACGCCACCGGCTCGTTTGCCGTCAGCGAGACGTATGAACCCAAGCTGCTGGGCTCGGCGGGCACCATCACCGCCAACGCGGATTATGTGGCGGAGGATGAGCGCTGCCTGATCGTGTATGCCGACAACCTGAGCGATGTGGACCTGGGCGCGCTGCTGGCGTTTCATGAAACGCATGCCGACCCGTTCACGATGATGCTCTTTCACACGGAGTATCCGCAGCGCTGCGGCATCGCCACGCTCGACGGGCAGCAGCGCATCGTGCAATTCGTGGAGAAACCCAGGGAGCCGCAGAGCAATCTCGCCAACGGCGGCATCTATGTGCTCGATGGCGCTGCGTATCGGGAGATTGCCGCGCTGGGCGCGTTTGACCTGGGCTTTGATGTGCTGCCGCGCTTCGTCGGCCGGATGCGCGGCTGGGTGTGGCACGGCTACCACCGCGACATCGGCACCCCCGAAGCGCTGCGCCAAGCCGAAGCGGACTGGATGGTGACGTCATGAAGCGGGCGGTGTTCCTTGACCGCGACGGCACGCTCATCGCCCAGGTGCATCACCTGACGAATCCCGCCGACGTGCGCCTGCTGCCCGGCGCGGCCGAGGCGCTGCGGCTGCTGCACGAAGCGGGCTATCTGTGCCTCGTGGTCACCAACCAATCCGTCATCGGGCGCGGCCTGCTGGATGAAGCGGGGCTGGCGCGCGTGCATCAACGCATGAACGAACTGCTGGCGCAGGCGGACGCGCATGTGGATGCGATTTACCACTGTCCGCATGCTCCCGTGCGTGAAGGCGATCGCGCCGCGGTGGAACACCCTGACCGCAAGCCAGGTCCGGGCCTGCTACTGCGGGCGGCGCGGGAGTGGAATCTGGATTTAGCGCAATCGTGGATGGTGGGCGACATGCTCAGCGACACCGGCGCGGGGCGCAATGCCGGCTGCCGGGGCAGTGTGCTGGTGCGCACCGGGCATGGAGCGCAGGTCGCCTTGCCCAATGAAACGGTGAATCACGTGGCTGACGATGTGCGGTCGGCTGCGCAGTGGATCTTGCAGCAAAGCTTTGTGGAGGTGGATCAGCCATGAGAATTCTCGTCACGGGCGGGGCCGGCTATGTCGGCAGCGCCTGCCTGCGTTACTTGCTCAGCCAGGGCTGCGATGCCGTGGCGTATGACAATTTGTGCCAGGGTCACGCCGAGGCGGTGCCCGCCGGGCGCTTGATCGAAGGCGACCTCGCCAACGCCGAGGCGCTCGCGGCCGCGCTGCGTCAGCATCGCGCGGATGCGGTGATGCACTTCGCCGCCGCCACCTGCGTGGGCGAGTCGGTGGACGATCCCGAATACCACTACCGCAACAACATTGCCGGCACGCTGAATCTGCTCAACGCCATGCGGAAAACCGGGGTGCAGCGCATGCTGTTTTCCAGCACCTGCGCGACCTATGGGCTGACCCCCAAAGTGCCGATGAGCGAGGACACCCCGCAGGACCCGTGCAGCCCGTATGCCCGCACCAAGCTGGCGGTGGAGTGGATGATCCGCGACTTCGCCCATGCGTATGGGCTGGGCTTCACGCTGCTGCGTTACTTCAATGCGGCGGGTGCTGCGGAAGACGGACAGTTCGGCGAAGATCACGATCCGGAATCGCACCTGATCCCGCTGGTGCTGCAGGTGCCGCTGGGCCAGCGCGAAAAGCTCAAAGTGTTCGGCAACGACTATCCCACGCCTGACGGCACCTGCGTGCGCGACTACATCCATACGGAAGACCTCGCCAGCGCGCATTGGCTGGCGATTCAATCGACCACGCCCAGCACGGGCCGCGTGTTCAACGTCGGCACCGGCAACGGGCAGAGCGTGTTGCAGGTGATCCAGGCGTGCGAGAAGGTCACCGGCACGACCATTCCCTATGACGTGGTGGACCGTCGCCCCGGCGATCCCCCCGCGCTGGTGGCGGACCCGGCGAAGCTCAAGGCCGAGCTGGGTTGGCGGCCGCGTTATGTGGACATCGTGGACACCGTCGCCACCGCCTGGCGATGGCATCAGGCTCATCCGCAAGGCTACGCCAGCAAGGGGTCAGCATGCGCCGCTATGTAATCATCACGCCGTGCCGCGACGAAGCCGAGTTCGCCCGCAAAACGCTTGACAGTGTGGCGGCGCAGACCGTGCGCC
Organism: uncultured Phycisphaeraceae bacterium; assembly: GCA_964605235.1. Classification (GTDB taxonomy): domain Bacteria; phylum Planctomycetota; class Phycisphaerae; order Phycisphaerales; family Phycisphaeraceae; genus CAZSBB01. The sequence continues at coordinate 19,639 of CAZSBB010000046.1, read as the reverse complement.
CCGCGCTGTGGGTGATTGTGGACGACGGCTCCAAGGACGCCACCCCGGCAATTCTCGCCGAGTATGCCGCCAAGTACGACTTCATCCGCGTGGTGCGCCGCGAGGACCGCGGCGGGCGCAGCGTGGGCCCCGGCGTGATCGAAGCGTTTTACGCCGGTTTGGCGGGCGTGGACCTGTCGCAGTACGACTACGTGTGCAAGCTCGATCTGGACCTGATTCTGCCCGAGCGCTACTTCGAGCGATTGATGGAGCGCATGGAAGCCGACCCGCGTCTGGGCAATTGCAGCGGCAAAGCGTACTACGTGCGCGGCGACGGCGCGCTGGTGTCCGAAGGCATCGGCGACGACGTCTCCGTGGGCGCCAGCAAGTTCTACCGCACCGGCTGCTTCCTGCAGATCGGCGGGTTCGTGCGCCAGGTCATGTGGGACGGCATCGACAACCACCGCTGCCGGCTGCTGGGCTGGCGCGTGGGCAGCTTCGATGAGCCGGATTTGAACTTCACTCACCTGCGCCCGATGGGTTCGAGTCAGAAGAACATCCTGCACGGCCGGGCCCGCTGGGGTTATGGCCAATACTTCATGGGCAGCTCGTTCACCTACCTCACCGTCAGTGCGCTCTTCCGCATGACCAAGCGCCCGTGGGTGATGGGCGGGCTGGCGATCTGGTGGGGCTTTGTGCGCAGTTGGATCAAAGGTATGCCGCGCTACGAGGACCCCGAGTTCCGCCGGTTCCTGCGGGCGTATCAATGGAGCTGCCTGTGGCGCGGCAAGGTGCGCACGGTGCAATGGATCGAACAGCGCCAGCAATCCGCCTGGCGGGTGGATCGTCCCGCGCCGGCGGTGAACTGGCAGGTGGCTGGAGCTTCCTGAACGACTATCTCTAAAAAGCAATCACCACCGAGGCACAGAGAACACCGAGTCATGCTCACCGAGAAATACAGAGAAATATGGGATCGACCAGCTTCTAGTGCTTTCACTCCGTGTCCTCTGTGCCTCTGTGGTGAGTATTGAGCTGACTTCAGAAATCGCCATGACCCTGCAAACCATCAACCTGTGCGGCGTGCAACTGCATGCCATCACCGAAGCCCAGTGCATCGGCCACATCCTTGCGGAGCTGGCGCAGGGGCGCGGCGGGTGGGTCATCACGCCCAATCTCGATCACCTGCGCCGCTTGCGGCGCGAGCCGGGCACGACCGAGCTGTACCGCGATGCGAGTTTGATGGTCGCCGACGGCATGCCGCTGATCTGGGCCAGTCGCTTGCAGGGCACGCCGTTGCCTCAGCGCGTGGCGGGTTCGGATTTGATCAGCAGTCTGTCGCACGCCGCCGCGGACGCCGGGCGCAGCGTGTTTCTGCTGGGGGGTGATCCTGGCGCCGCCGAGGCCGCCGCGGCCGTGCTGACCGCGCGGCATCCACATTTGCGCATTGCCGGCACGTACTGCCCGCCGTTCGGTTTTGAACGGGATGAACAGCAGATGCTGGAGCTGCGCGCTCGGCTGTGCGCTGCCCGGCCGGACATCGTGTTCGTGGCGCTCGGCTCACCCAAACAGGAAAAAGTCACCGCGCTGCTGCGGCAACGCTTCCCCGAGGATTTCCCCGGCGTGTGGTGGCTGGGCGTCGGCATCAGCTTCAGCTTTCTGTGCGGACAGGTGCAGCGCGCCCCGCGCTGGTTGCAGGTGCTGGGTCTGGAATGGTTACACCGGCTGGTGCAGGAGCCCCGGCGGCTGGCGCGGCGATATCTGCTCGAAGGCTTGCCCTTCGCGGCGGTGTTGTTCGCCTCCAGCCTGCGCCATCGGCTCTGCGGGCCGGGTCATGTCTGATTATCTTCCGCCGTTTCTTGCCTGCGGAGAAACCCGGGGTCTACTGGTGGCGGAGGGTTGGATCAGCTTCGTCCGGCGCCGGTTCGTGGAGGGACGAACCGTTGCCGGGGGCTGATCCACTTGCGTGGAACGCACGAAAAGGGAGACGCCATGGCCTCGCGAAAGGTTTTGGCTGCGCCTGCGTTGGCGCGGCTGGAAGTGGCGCGCGATTTGCGCGAAGTGGTTCTGCTGGCGGGCACGGTTCGCCCCAGAGCCCTGCAGACGGACAGCGGGCGCAGCACGCTCGATCTGCCGCTGACCGCTGGACAGACGATCCTGAATCATTGGCAGGATCAGGTCCGGCAATTGGCGCGTCAGCTGCACCTGCCCCGGCTGCCGATTCGCGTCATGCTCGACGCCCACAGCCCGGCTCCGCAGTCCGCGCAGGTGGACGAAACGGCGCCGGTGACAATCGAAAAGGACCCGCTGGACCTGCGCGGCACCGCTGGCGTGCTGCATGACCTGGCCAGCCGGTTTCATGATCGTGACGCCTTGCTGGTCGCCAGCGCCAAGCAGGTGTTGATGGAAGAGCTTGATCAACTGGTGCATGAACTGGCGCAAACCGGCGCCGACGCCAGCCTGATCGCTCACGAAGACGGCGTGCCCTGTGGGTTGATGCTCCTGCGCTGCGGTTGCTTGCGCGACATCCCCCGCATCGGCTTTGTCGATTTGAAGGAACAGGCGTTGCCTCGCATTGCTCTGCAACATGAAGTCTCCGTCGTTCGGCGTCACAGCGCCACCGGCCTGCCCACGCGGTCGCTGACGGAGTACCTCCATGCCCTGCGCCTGCACGGCCGGCGCATTGCCCCCGACCATTCCCGCAGCGGGCCTCTGGCGCTGATTGAACCGGGCGCCCAGGTGCATCCGAGCGCCTGCCTCCACCATGCGGTGGTGTTGCGCGGGGCGGTGATCGAACAACGCGCCATCGTCGCCCGCAGCCTGATCTGCGGCGATGCCGTGGTGCCGCATGACACCGTGATCGTCGACCGCGTGTATGCCACCCCCGGAACTTCACCACGCAAGTCCAACGCCCGCGCCAACGCCGGCCACGGAACCTATCGCACCTCGTAAAGGAAGCTGCCACTTACCATGTTGCCCCGCTACCTCCAACGCAACGGCTGGCGCCGCACCCACCTGTGGGGTGCGTGGTTGCTGGGCGTGCTGGCGGTGGCGGTGACCTGGGAAGCGTGGACCGACATTGCTTACCAGACCTTGCGCGGCGGCTGGTTCAGCCAGGTCCTGCTGGCGCCGGCGGCGCTGGTGTGGCTGGCGTGGGTCCGCCGCGAACGGCTGCGGCAGTGTGCTCTGCGGCAGCAATGGGTCGGCGTGGCGCTGATCGCGCTGGGGTGGATCCTGTGCAGCGGCGGTTATCGGCTGGGCATCGTGCTGGCGTGGCATCTGGGGGCGCTGCTGACCGTGCTGGGCGCGGTGACCGCGGTGCTCGGCGGCGACCTGTTGTATCGCTTCCTCGCCCCGGTGACCGCGTTGCTGTTTCTGCTGCCGGCGCCGGGGGTGGTGCGGACCGCCATCGAGCCGCCGCTGCAGGAAGTGGTCAGCCGGACGACGCACTTGATTTTTGAAGCCCTGGGCGTGACGCAACTGGGCGGCCCGGAACCGTTGCCGTTGTATGAGGCGGTGCAGCGGGCGTTGTTGTGCTGCAGCAGCGTGAAGTTGCTGCTGGCGTTGTTGCTGGCCGGCTACACGCTGGCGCTGGCGTTGCCGCTGCGGCAGCGCAGCCGCCTGCTGTTGCTGGTGGTGACGCCGGTGCTGGCGGTGGCGGGCAATGTGGCGCGGACCACGCTGTTGGTGGCGGCGCAGGACTGGCAACCGAATTGGACCGATAACCTCGCCACCCTGTTGGGTTGGCTGGGCGTGGGAGTGGGGCTGGCGGCTTTATGGGGCCTGCTCATCGTTTTGGAATGGGCGTTAGTTCCCATGCGTCGCTTTACTCTCGCCTGGGATTGACCGATGACAGTTTCAAGTGTCAATGGGTAACGCATGAAGATCCGCGCGCCACAACTCGCGACGCCCTTGTTGGCAGTGCTGCTGCTGACCGCCATGGGAGCCGAACAGCAGACGCTGTACGTCCCGCCGGTGGACGTGGCGCAGCGCTATCAGCGCGTGGAAGCCGCGTTGGCGGGCATTCCCCAGCAGTTCGACGGTTGGGTCAGCGTGCCCGCCGCGTTGGATGACGCCGCGGTGACGCCCGCGCCCGCCCCGGAGCACGGCTTCTGCCGGCGGTATGTCCATCTGGCGACCGGGCGCGAAGCGCTGCTGGCGCTCACCTGGCGCCGCGATGCCCGCGACCTGGCGGACGACTACAGCCTGCCCTGGTATGAGAGCAACGGCTGGGTGCTGCACGATGCCGGCCCCAAAGACCTGAACGTCGCCGGCCTGGCGATCAGCGCCCGCAGTTATGCGCTGCTGCGCGTCGGCGGCCCGGGCATGGGCCAGCGCCGCGTCTACAACTTCCTGGTTTCCGCCGACGGCGTCGCTCCGGACATTCACCGGCTGGCGGCGACCGCTTCGCATCACGTGCGCCGCCTGTTGGGCGCCGCCCAAATCCACATCGCGCTTGAGGGCGAGCTTGCTCCGGTGGAGCAGGCTCTGACTGTTGATCAACTCCTGCATGCCGTCGCGCCGTTCCTGCGCACGGTGGTTAAGGAGGGGGACTAAGCCATGAACGCTGCCACTGCCCAGAACGTCTATGACCCCAAAGCTGGTTCCAGCTCCATCGACCGCGAACGGATGGAACGCTGGGAACGCCTCGAAACCACCCTCCGCGCCATGCGCGGCCGCTGGAAGCGCGCCCTGCTCTGCGGCCTGGTGGGCATGGTGATCGGCGGCGCCCTGGGCTGGATCCTGCCCACCCCGCACTACACCAGCACCGGCATCATCCGCATCAACGCCGAACTGCCCAAGGTGCTCTTCGAAGAAGAAGAAAAGAAGATCACCGATCGCTTTGAGGAGTACGTCAAGTCCAAGATCGCCCTCCTGCAAAGCACCGACACCATCCAGAAAGCGATGGAGAACGAGAAGTGGCAGGCCACCGGCGAAGGCAGCGGCATCGGCACGCGCCTGCGCTTCAGCCGCAGCCTCAAGATCGTCAACGAACGCAACAACGAAAACCTCACCGTCACCTTCCGCGATCCCTCCCCCGAACACGCCCAGGCGGCCCTGAGCGCCCTGTTCGACGCCTTCATGGTCGAATCCAAGAAACAGGAAGCCTCCAGCGAGTTTCGCCGCCTCGAAAAACTCCAGGAAGAAAAAGCCGACCTCGAAAAACAGCTCAACACCCTGCGCCATGAAATCCTCGACGCCACCGATCAGCTCGGCGCCGATTCCGTCACCCAGCTCTACAGCATCAAGCTCCGCCGCATGGAACGCCTCGAGCAGGAACTGGACTTCGTGCTCAGCTCCATCACCGCCCTGCGCCAGCAGGAAACCACTGAGGCGAGCAACCCCACCGTGGCGCTCACCCGCCTGGCGTCCTACGACATCCAACTGCGCAACTTCCTCCAGCAGCGCTTCATGATCGAACAGGAAATCACCCGCATGCTCACGCACTATGGCGAAGAACACCGCCTGGTCCGCGAGCAGCGCAACATGCTGGCGGCGGTCAATGACAACATCAACTTCCACCTCCAGCAGCTCCAGATGTCCGTCGGCGCCATGCAGCGCCAGGATGAAATCGCCCGGCTCAAGAGCCAGGAAAAAGGCATCCGCGCCATCCTGGAAGGAGTGCGCAAGGAAGCCGAGGAACTGGGCCGGCGCGGCGTGGAAGTCAATCAGCTCCTGACCCGCGAAAAGGAAATGGACCAGAAGCTCGTCGACATCCGCAACCGTATGTATGCCCTGGATGTCGAATCCACCTTCCGTGACCGCCTCAGTGTCTTCAGCTATCCCGACAAACCCAACGAGCCGAGCACCGACAACCGCAAGCTGGGCTTGTTTGCCCTGGGCTTCTTCGGCTTCGTCGTGGGCTTTGGCATCGTCGCCTTCGTCGGCTTCATGGACCCGACCATCAAGAGCTTCGACGACGCCCGCGCCACCATCGACGACACCGCCGTGCTGGGCCTCCTGCCGGTGCTGCCGACCGAACTGGAAAACGAAGAGGACTACGCCGCCGCCGCCCACTGTGTGCACAACATCCGCACCATGGTGCAGATCGCCATCGGGCGCACCGACGAACGCGCGGTCTTCAGCATCACCAGCTCCGGCCCGCAAAGCGGCAAGACCAGCCTCAGCCACGCCCTGGGTCTGTCGTTCGCCGGCACCGGCTCGCGCACCCTGCTCATCGACGCCGACCTGGTCGCCGGCGGCCTGTCGCGCCGCGTGGCGGCGATCACCCCGACCCGGCGCGAGAACGCTCTGGTTCGGGCGGGTCTCATCGAAGCCTGGCAACTCGAAAAGGGTCGCACCACCGCCGAGCTGGCGCGGCGTGACTTGGTCGATGTGCTCGCCGAAGCCGGCTATCTCGCCGGTCATGAAGTCGACCGCGCCCGCACGCTCCTGCGGGAAGCCGAGCGTGGTCTGCTCGATGTGGTCACCGGCCGCCCGCTCGACGAGTGTGCCGTGGAAACCGAAGTCCCCAACCTGTTCATCCTCGCGGTGGGCAACGCCGACGAACACGACGTCAGCCGCCTGTCGCTCAAGAGCGTGCGTCGCGTGCTGGAACAGGCCCGCGAACAGTTCGACGCGGTCATCGTGGACACCGGCCCGACGCCGGCGAGCCTCGAAGCGTCGATGTTCGGCGCGGAAGTCGACGGCGTGGTGATGGTCGTGGCCCGCGGCGAGGAACGCCTCCACGCCGAGCAGGCCGTCGAGCATCTGCGCCAGGTCGGCGCCCGCGTGCTGGGCATGGTGTTCAACCGTGCCGACGAGGACGACATGATCGCCTCGGGCGCTGCGTCGATGAGCCGGCGCTCGCTGCGGCCGGAGCCGCGCACGCATGGCATGGATGACCTGGACGTCTCGGCGAACCCCAGCCGTGATCCGTTCGGCCGGAGCATCGCCAACACCAGTGAGCCGGACATCGATCTGGCGTCCGGCCGGCCCGACGACGATGACGACGACGACAAACCGCGCGCTTCCTGATGTGAAGCAGCGCGCCTGAGGAGACGCCTTCTGGGGAACACGGCGGTGACATGGTTCACTTAGCCCCGGGTCAGTGACCCGGGGCTAAATGGAAACATCGGATGGTGAACCACCGCCGGATGGATGGATGGATGGATGGATTGGACGGACGGAGGACGGAGGGAAAGGTCGACGCGCGACCGTGCCATCACGCAGACCAGAGGGCCTGACCGCTCTCTGGTTCTGCTGGTTTCGCCGGCGCGCAACGGCTCCACACTCCCGTGGAAATGCCAGCCGTGGACTCACAGCTTGACGCATTCCGCACCGGCGCTGCGCCCCAGACCTCAACCGGTCTGGCCGCCAGCCTGCCGCATGAACCGACGCTGTTCGGCCTGACGCCGACGCAGTTGCACGACCACTACTGGGCGTCGCGCGGCGTGCAGGTCGTGCGCCTGGGCGAAGCCGTCGAACTCGCTCCCGCCGCCGAACTGTTCCTGCTGGCGGACCCGCGCACCCTTGCCGCCTTCCGCCTGCGCCGCCTGGCGAACGTCATGGTCTGGGTGCAGCCGCGGCTGCTCGTGTTGCGTCTGCATGACGACAAAGAGCACGGCTACCGCGAACGGGTGGTCGCCGACGCCCGCGGCCGCTTCGTGCGCTTCGAACGTCACTACGCCGGCAGCGACACGCAACTGGCGCGGCTGGCGCTGACCACCGATCGGCGGCTGGCGCAGCTCTGGCAACAGGCGGCCGACCCGCGCGCGGGTTGGAATGCTTTGCGCCAGGCGGTGCCGCGCACCCGCCGGGCGGTGCGTTCGGTCGAGGGCCAGGTGTTCGATCGGCAGGATGAAGAGGAACGGCTGGCGTTCGTGCGTCATCTGGTGGAAACCTGGCGCCGTCCCGACGCCAGCATTCGCCGGGTGCGCAAGCGTGGCGAATCGGCGTGGGTGGATCCCGATGCTCAGGTGGACCCGCGCACGCGCTTTGTCGGGCCGGTCTGGGTCGGCGCGGGGCGGCGCGTGCCGCCACAGACGCCGGTGGTGGGTCCGGTGGCGCTCTGGGATGACCCGGCCATGCGTCCGCACACTGAGCAGGTGCGCTGGCTGGAGATCGAGCCGGTGCGTCCGCTGGGCCGCGCCGAGTCCGTGGATATCGAACAGGTCCACGCCCGCCGGCGCGGCAAGCTCGAACGCTGGAGCAAACGTGCGTTTGACATCGCCTTCGCGCTGACGGTACTGCTGCTGACGGCGCCGCTGTATCCCCTGATCATGCTGGCGATCTGGGTGGAGGACGGGCGCCCGTTTTTCTTCGGCCACGCCCGGGAAACGCTCGGCGGGCGGGAGTTTTTGTGCTGGAAGTTCCGCTCCATGCGCAAGGACGCCGAAGCCATCAAGCAGAAACTGCAAGCCCAGAACAAAGCCGACGGCCCGCAGTTCTTCATCGAAAACGACCCGCGCCTCACCCGCATCGGCTGGTTGATCCGCAAGACCAACCTCGATGAAATCCCCCAGTTCTTCAACGTGCTGGTGGGCGACATGAGCGTGGTCGGCCCCCGCCCCAGCCCCAACCGCGAAAACCAGTTCTGCCCCACCTGGCGCGAAGCCCGCCTCTCCGTGCGCCCCGGCATCACCGGCTTGTGGCAGGTGTCGCGCAGCCGGCAGGAAGGTCTCGATTTCCAGGAATGGATCCGCTACGACATCGAGTACGTCGAACGCGGCGGATGGGGCATGGACCTGATGATCATTTGCCGCACCTTCGCGGTGCTGCTCAAGAGTCTCTGGCGATGATGAAACGACCGCATGGTCCCCGACGACGCCAACTGCTGGCGCTGGGCGCGCTGGGCGTCACGCTGGCGCTGCTGGTCCTGCTGGGCCTGGGGCACGAGCTGCGCCGGACGCGCCGGCATCAATGGATTCGCGCCCAGGGCATCGCGGCGATCAATCTCGGCGCGCCCGCCGAGGCCCGGCAGTTGCTGGACTTTTATGTGCGCGCCCATCCCGATGATGTGCAGGTGCTGCACGCCTTTGCCGCGGCGCAGCTGGCGTTGCCGCAAGCCAATGGCGCCCATCTGCAACATGCCGCCTTGAGTCTGACCCGGGCGCTGGACCTGCAGCCGCAGGATCAGCAGGTGGCGCTGGACCTGATCGCCATCTGGCGTCAGCAGGGGCAGACCGCCGCGGCGCTGGCGTTGGCGGATCGCCTGATGCACCAGCGCCCGGAGGAGCCGCGCGTGCTGCGGCTGCACGCCGAGTTGTCCGCGCAGGGCCACGACTGGCCCACCGCCTGGAACAGCGCCAACCACCTGTTGCGCCAGGCCCCGCTGGACCCGGTGGGCACGGTGACGCTGCTCAGCTCCTTCCAGGCGGCGGGGATGCCGGCGGAATTGCTCGGTGAATTGCTGAACGTGGCGCGACGCGAAGCGCTCCCGCCGGGCGCGACGGCATTGCTGACCAGCCTGCAACAGGAGGTGGCCGGCGATGCGTCCGGTGCGGCGCGCACGTTGCTGGACACGCCCACGACCGCCATCGACAGCCCGGAACTGGCGCTGTTGCTCGTGGCCCAGTTGCGTCGTCATGACCAGTGCGCCGCCGCCGGGCGGGTGCTGGCGGAACTGGCGTGGCGGCTGGATGAGCCGACGTTGTGGCGGCAGTGGGTGCAGACGCTTTACCTGGCGGAGCAGACCAGCGAGCTGGTGCGGCTGTGGGAGCAGTGGTGGCAGCGTGATCCGCAGGCAGCGCCGTTGCCGGTGCTGTGCGGCGGCGTGTTGGCGCTGACGCAGTTGCAGCGCGGGGCGGAGGCGGCGGTGACGTTGGCGCAGATCACCCGGCGGGCGGAGCGCGAGCCGGTGGCGGCTGCATGGTTGACGCTGTTGACCACGCCCGCGCCGCCGTTGCGTCAGCTCCAGGAGAGTGCCGGGGTGTTGCGCTGGGTGCATCCCGACGACGTGTTGCCTCAGGTGCTGTTGGCGCAGCAGTGGGCGCGGGCGGGAGAATGGACGGCCGGCAGCGCGGCATTGCGGCACGCGCTGCAGGTGGATAACTGCTGGGATGCGGGACGGGTGCAATTGGTGGAAACCCTGCTCTGGCAGCAGGACTACGCCGGCGCCGCCGCTGAACTGGCGCTGCTGCCCCGGCGTGCGGCGGATCTCCCGCGCGCGGCGCACCTGCGGGAACTGCTGGCGCTGCTGCTGGAGGAGCAGCCCGGTTTGGTGCTGCAGGCGGCGGCGCACTGGATGGAGCCGGCGACCACGGCCGCGCTGACGGAAGCGGAGGTGGCGCTGGTGATTGGCAAGCTGCGGGCGACGCCGGGCGCTGGCGAGATGGCCCAGGCGTGGCTGGAGCAGGCGCGGACCCGCTGGCCCCAGAGCGCGGCGCTGGCGGAACTGGCGGCCGAGCAGATGCTGGCGGACCAGGGCGCGGACGCGGCGTGGGCGTTGTTCCGCGATGTCGAGCAACGGCTGGACTGGCTGTGCGCCCAGGCCCGGGTGTGGGAACAGGTGGACGAACAGGAAGCGCTGCGCCGTTGGCGGCAACTGGCGCAGAGCAATCCCCGGCTGATGCCGATTCAGCGGGCGCTGCTGGCGCTGGCCTGTCGCACCGGAGATGCCCGTGCCGCCGGGAGCGCCCTGGCGGCCTTGCGTGAGGAACTGGGACCGGCGGCGTCATCCTGGCGACTGGCGGAAGCGCGCTGGTTGCTTGATGAAGCGCCGGCCGAGCCGGCGGCGCAGATCGCCGCGGCGCGGCATATCCATGCGGTGCTGGCGCTTTACCCGCACGATGCCCAGGCGGCAGCGCTGCTGCAGCGGTTGGGGGGGCAAGCCGCCGCCGAGCCGCAGAGCTGAGCGACGTCAGCGGCGGGGGTGGCGGGTTGGTGGCGGGGATGCGTCCCTGGTTGCCGTGCGTTTTGTGATTGACCAATGACGTTCTGGCGACCCTGCGCCCAACCCCTCGCTCACGCTTCGGGCTCGTGAAGACAGTGCGCCGGGGAACATTTCCGCGATCCGGGGGATGCTTACATGTCTCGCAGATGCTTCACGCCCGGTTTGTGCCGGCGCGGGAGTTGGCCTGCGCGTTCAGGGCTGGCGGGGACGAGGTCGGATTCACTGTGTGCGATGGAAGGTGTTGAACGCCGCCATGGTCGCGCTGATGCGGATGGCTTCGTCAATCTGTTCGCGCGAGAGGCCCAGCTTGAGGGCTTTCATGACGTGGCCCGAGGTGCACATGTGGCAGTTGTTGATGTTGCTGACCACGACGTTGATGAGTTCGACCAGCGGATCGCCGAGGCTGGTTTTCTGAAAGGTGTGGGCGCGCAGGCCGGGGGTCATGGCTTTGAAGGCGTCATCGCCCGCCAGGTCGCGGAAGCGGTAGTAGGTGTTGTACATGGCGCAGGTGGCGGTGACCGCGAGCACCTCGGCGACTTCGCTGTCGGTGAGCGTGCCGGCGGCGACGGCGTCCTTGGCGTGATGGCGGACGCAGTGCACGCAGTTCATGGCGCTGCTGGAGGCGAGCACGACGGCTTTGCGTTGTTTGGCGTCGAGCAGGCCGGTGCCGTCGTGGATGAACTTGCGATAGTTCATGTAGCTGTCCTGCACGAAGCATTCGACATTGCCCATCATCTGGTAGCCCAGGGGCACCGCGCCGTTGCCGATGGTCTCGGCAATGCGGTCGTAGATTTTCTTGACGCCTTCGGGGGCTTGTTCGGGGCTGACGGCCGGGGTCACGGGCATGGGTTCGCTCTCCTGCAGGATGCGGGTGAATGGATAAGCGAACACTGTAGGCGCGCGGAGGCGGCGAGGAAAGTGGGGGGCCGGGGGCGGGATGAAGCGGGGGGCCGGCGGTCGCCGGGGTTTACTTGTAGTAGAAGGTCAGGCGGCTGCGGTGCAGGTCGAAGGTGGCGGAAGTGGTGGTGTTGGTGGAGCTGTTGAGGGTGGCGACATCGACATGGCCGTCGAGCATGACGAGGTTGCCGTACGCTCCGTCGGCGCCTTTGCCGTAGGGATCGGAGCCGCCCATGTGCCAGTACCCGAAGTTGCCGTTGTGAGCGGTGCTGGTGGCGACGCGATCGCGGTTGGCGACCGTGCTGCCGGCGTAGTTGTAATAGTTGTTGCCTTCGAGGTAATCGACCACGCGGCTGTGGATGTATTTGACTTCGTTGAGATTGCGAAAAGTGCCGGCGGGATTGACCAGGTCCTGGGGGTGGATCTGCTGGTTGACGGTGTAGGTGGTGGGGAAATAGTCGATGGGCCAGCGCATGGGGTTGCTGGCGCACTGGGTGGCTTTGGGGTTGGCGGCGCCGCTGATGTAGTTGAGCCCGTTGAGGCCGAATTGCAGATTGGTGCTGACCCAGCCGATCGAGCCGAAGCGATAAGAGGCGATCAGGTAGTCTTTGTGGTCCTGGGTGTAGAGCGCCGAGGCGGTGCTGATCTGGCGGAGGTTGGACTTGCACTGCGTGTCCTGCGCCGCCATGCGCGCCTTGGCCAGCGCCGGCAGGAGGATGGAGATGAGCAGGGAAATGATGGAAATCACCACCAGCAGTTCAATCAGCGTGAATCCCTGACGATGAGCACGGTTGACCATGGCGGGTCTCCTGATTTACCCGGCAGCACGTCGGCATGAACCAGAGCGCCGGCTTGGGGCCTAGTGTCAACGTAGCCTCGTTCCAGTCTCACGAGCAAGGAAAATCACCTCCGGCGGGCCCGGCGGTACGTTTGGTCAGACCGCCGAGGGGGCCAATCGCGGGTTCGGAGCCGGCTTGGTCCTGATATTGGCCCGATTGGGTCGAACCAAGGCTCGGCCGTCGGCACCTCCACGCTCGATCCGCAGGACCCGTAGCCCCGGGTCATTGACCCAGGGCTAAATGCTCAGCGCGTTCGCCCCCGTTGGCACATCACCCGCACCGCGCCAGCAGTTCCGCCAGGTCGGCGAACACCGCATCGGGCGCGGGATCAGCCACCCGCGCCTGCTCGGCGGTCGCCACCCCACTGAGCACCAGGGCCGTCTGCATGCCCACCGCGTGCCCGCCCCGGATGTCGGATTCCAGGTTGTCGCCCACCAGCAGGCAACGCGATGGCGCTGCGCCCAGCCGCGCCAGCAACGGTTGGAAGAACTCGGGATTCGGCTTGCCCACATGCGTGATGCGCTCGGCGGGTACGTTCCCTGCATAAGCGAACAGCGCCCCCAGACTGCCCGAGCCGATCGCCCAGCCGGTGGGCACCGGATACACCCGGTCGCGGCAGGTGACCACCATCGGCAAACCCTTGCGGAGTTGGCTGATCACGATCCCCGAGCGCTGCAGATCAAACGTCCCCTCCACATGCATGTGACCCGCCACCGCCACCACGTCGCACGGCTCGTTCGCTTCCGTCACCAGCGTCGCCCCGGCTTCCCGCAGCAAGGTCTCGAGCGCATTGCCGGTGAAACAACACACCCGCCCCCCTGGCCAGCGCGACATGATCCAATCGCACACCGCCTGCGCTGCCGTGTGCAACTGCTGCGCCTGCAGCGCGATGCCCATGCCCGCCACGCGCTCGAGCACCTGCGCGGGCGTGCGCCAGCCGGCGTTGGTCAGACAGGCGAACGGCTGCCCCCGCCGACTCAGCTCGCGCAGCAATTCCACCGCGCCCGGCAGCGGGTGCGTGTCGTGATACAGCGTGCCATCCATGTCGAACAGCACCGCGTCATAGTCGCTCAGCTTCATGCGGCGTATGGTAGTGAGCGCTGCATCAACCTGCCCGGCGCTTTGTCGGATGCTCCCGACGAACCTAAACTTGCCGGTGATGAAAGTCGCCCTGTTTGTCACCTGTCTGGCGGATCAGTTCTACCCGCGCACCGCCATCGCGGTGGTCAAGGTGCTTGAGCACCTGGGCTGCACCGTCACCTTTCCCCGTGAGCAGACCTGCTGCGGCCAGCCGATGTACAACACCGGCTACCACGACGACACCCGCGCGCTCGCCAAACGCTTTGTCCGCATCTTTGAGCATGAGGATTACATCGTCACCCCCTCGGGCTCCTGTGCCGCGATGGTGCACGACTACTACCTCGACCTGCTCAAGGATGACCACGCTTACGCCCACGCGGCTGAGCATGTGGTCCATCGCACCCACGAGTTCATCAACTTCCTGATCAACGTGCTCAAGGTCGACCTGCGCGCCTTAGGCTGCAAGTGGGAAGGCAAAGTCACCTACCACTACTCCTGCCACCTGCGCGGCGTCGGCGTGCCCGGCGGCGGAGCGCCCGTCGTCAATCTGCTCAAACAGATTGAAGGACTTGACTACATCCCCCTGGAAAAAAGCGAACAGTGCTGCGGCTTCGGCGGCACCTTCGCCATGAAATATCCGCAGATCAGCGGCACCATGGTGCGCGACAAGATCACCTGCCTGCGCGAAACCGCTGCTCCCACCGTCATCAGCAACGACGCCGGCTGCACCATGAACATCGCGGGCGCCTGCCGGCGCGAGCGGCTGGATGTGGGCTTCATCAGCCTCGCGGAAGTCATTGCCGAGGGCCTGGGCCTGCTGGAAAAATCCGACCCGGCGCAAAGGAGCGTGCTCCGTGACTAACCACGCCCCCCCCGCCCCCGGAAGTTCCCAAGGCAACGCGCATGGCAGCGCCGCCGGAACCGCGACCCATCCGGGGGCGGACACGCCTGTGGAACTGACCGTGCATGGGCACGATCTGCTGTTCCCGTCACTGCCGTATGACCTGTCGCAGCGGGCCGGCCGCGCCACGCAGGATGAGCACCTGCAGCGCTTCGTGAACAACGCAGCGCTGTACCGCGACCGCAACCGCCGGTCCAATTGTCCTGATGCGTTTGGCGCTAATTACAACGCCCTGCGCCAGCTCGCCGGCAGCATCAAGCAGCACACGCTCGACCATCTGGATTACTACCTCGAGCAGTTCATCGGCAACGCCACCGCCGCCGGGGCGCAGGTGCATTTCGCCGCCACCGCCGCCGACGCCAACGCCATTTGCTGCGCCATCGCCAAACAGCATGGCAGCAAGCTGTGCGTCAAGAGCAAGTCGATGGTGACGGAAGAGATTCAGTTGCTGCCGGAGCTGGAAGGGCTGGGCGTGGAAGTGGTGGAAACCGACCTGGGCGAGTTCATTGTGCAGATTGATGATGACGCGCCATCGCACATTGTGCAGCCGATCATCCACAAGGACCGCACTGCCGTCGCCCGGGCGTTCACCCGTGAACTGGGCGCGCCCTACACCGAGGACCCCGCCGAGCTGACGCGCATCGCCCGCGAGCATCTGCGCGAAAAGTATCGGCAGGCGGACCTGGGCATCTCCGGCGGAAACTTCCTCGTCGCCGACTCAGGCAGCGTGGTCATCTGCACCAACGAAGGCAACGGCCGGCTGTGCACCAGCGTGCCCAAGGTGCACGTCGCGTTCGTCGGCATTGAGAAAATGGTGCCCGCGCTGGACCACCTGGGTGTGCTGCTCAAGCTGCTCGCCCGCAGCGCCACCTCCCAGCCGCTGACCTGTTACACCCATTTCATGACCGGCCCGCGCCGCGCCAATGAACCCGACGGCCCCGAGGAAATGCACATCATCCTCGTGGACAACGGCCGGAGCGAAATCCTCAAACCTGAAACCCGTGAGATGCTCCGCTGCATCCGCTGCGGCGCGTGCCTCAACGCCTGCCCCGTCTACCGCAAGATCGGCGGCCACTCCTATGGCGCGGTGTACTCGGGGCCCATCGGCGCGCTCATCACTCCCATGTTCCGCGGCCTGGCGAACTACAAAGACCTGCCCTACGCGTCGAGCCTCTGCGGCGCCTGCTATGAAGCCTGCCCGGTCCACATCAACATTCCCAAATACCTCATCCAGCTGCGCAGCGAACTCATCGGCGGACGCCACGACAAATGGTTCGACCGCCTGTTCTTCCGCGTCTGGAGCATCATGCTCCGCGAAAAATGGACCTACCAACTGGGCGGCAAACTCAGCAGCATCTTCCTGCGCCTGCTGGGCAAAGCGCGCAAGGATGACCCCTACAGCACCCGGGGCTACGTGAGCAAAATGCCCGGCCCCGTCGCCGGCTGGACCAGCCAGCGCGACCTGCCCACCCCGCCGGCGCAGGGCTTCCGCCAGTGGTGGGACCAGCATCAGTCGGAGCGTGAAAAAGCATGAGCCAATCCGCTCCCCACTCGAAACAAACTCCCGGCACCCCCGGAACCCCCGGAGCCGACCGCGCTGCGTTCTTTGCTCCGATCCATGCGGCGCTGGGGCGCAGCGCCACCCGCCCCCCGCGTGAGCCGGCTCCGCTGGTGGATGAATCCCTCGCCCGTCTGGCGCACGCCAGCGATGACTTGCCCGTGCTGTTCACCCAGCGCGCCCAGGCGGTGGGCATGAATGTCCATCGCACCCGGCAGCAGGACGCCCCCGCGCTGCTGGCGGAACTGCTGACCGTCGGCAGCGCCAAAAGTGTGGCGCTCTCCGACGCCTTGGCGGCGACCGGCCCGTGGCGCGAGTCGTTGCAGCGGGCGGGCTTCACGCTGATCGACTGGCGCGGGCGGGCGGGCGTCGATCGCCAGTTCGACACCGATGCTGGCGTCACCGATGTGCAAGGCGCGCTGGCGGAAAGCGGCACCCTGGTCTGCACCAGCGGCGCCGACACCAGCCGGGGCTTGTCGCTGATCTGTCCGCTGCATTTCGCGGTGCTGCGCGCCAGCCAGATCTGGCCCGACATGATCGACTTCTGGCGCAGCCGAGTGGATCGCAGCGCTCAGGGCATGCCCTCGAGCATCTCCTTCATCACCGGCCCATCCAAGACCGCCGACATCGAAGGCGTGCTAATCACCGGCGTCCACGGCCCGGCGGCGGTGCACATCCTGCTGGTGGAAGACGCATAAGCAGACATCGCGTCACGCGGTTTTTTGCTTGACGAGCCGGAAGCGTCAGCGACGGGCTACGTCTCCGGTTTCCATGTGATTTGTGGTTCACCAACGACGCTTTGCCGCCCACCGCGCCCAACCCCTCGCTCACGCTTCGGGCTCGTTCAGGCAAGGTTCCATGGAAGAGCGCGGGGCATCTGCTTGACGAGCCGGAAGCGTCAGCGACGGGCTACGCCACCGGTTGCCAAGCAATTTATGGTTCACCACAGCCGCCCCGGCGACCCCGCGCCCAGCCCCGCGCTCACGCTTCGGGCTCGTCAGGTCAGCGTGATCGGCATCGGCTTCTGCAACGGGCCCACCACCGTGGTGCTGGCGTGCAGGCGGGAATGCTGCCCATCCAACGCGCAGGTGATGACGTACTCACCCACGCCCAGGCGTTCGATCGTCATTCGCGGCATCAATTCCTCCGCCTGGCGGGGGACGAACAGCGTCACCATTTCCGTCACTGGCGCGGTCGCGCTCAGCCGCACCTGCGGAAGCACGATTTCGCCCAGTTCGCGGGTGATTTTCTGCGGGCTGAACACCACCGCTTCACAGCGCTGCGCGCCGGCGCGAATAACAAAACCCGCGTCCGTCAGCGCGATGGTCTGGCCCGGCAGCGTTTGCCAGGTGTGCTGGGCGGTGACGGGTTGATTGTCCAGTTCGTTGACGTCGATCACCGCCAGATAGCGCGCCGGGCCGGCTTTGACCAGCACGGTGCGCCGCAGCGCCCGGCGGGCGCGCGGCGCGGCCGCCACCGCGCCGGCGGCATCGCCCAGGGCGCTGTCGAACTGATCGGTGTGGATGAAGTCGAGCTGTTGTCCTTCGCCCCAGCCGGTCTCGTGCCAGACGGTGCGGAAGCCGCGCCCGTTGAGCATCACGCAGTTGTGCACCTGCGTGTCCTGGTACCAGCGGTCGACCGCCTGGGTCATGTCGCGCGCGCCTTTGAGCTGGCCATAGCCGGCGTCGGCGAGGAAGCACTCGCCCAGGGCGTAGAAGCTGACGTGGTTGTAGTCGCCCTGGCGATGGCAGCGGCGCTCCTGCCGGCCGCAGAAGTGGGACGCCAGCAGGTCGTCGCGGTCCCAGCCGGTGCGCAGGCAGGCGATGCCGCGCTGCGGGAAGTGGTGTGCGACCGGAAAGCCCAGTTCGGCGGGGGTGCGGACGGGGGCGGCCTGATCCCACCAGCGGGCGAAAGTCCAGAAGCGGCCCGGGTCGATCTGCTGGGCGTCGGTCAAGGCCGAGCTGCGGGTCGGGTGCAGATCCAGCTGGCGGGTGAGCCAGGGAATGAGTGCGCCGGCGGGAGTGCCCAGCAGGTGCAGGAAGTGCGTGGCGGAGCCGGCGGGATGGTCGCAGTCGTTGAGGTTGTTGACGCTGCCGCCGCCGGGCAGCAGTTCATAGAGGAAATAGTGGCTCAGGCGTTCGAAGCGCCAGTCGCGCAGCGGCGTCGGCAGGCCGCGGCGTTCCAGCGCGTCGAGCAGCGACGCCAGCCAGCCCAGCACGACATAGTTGGCGCCTTCATAGGGCGCGCCGTGCACGTCCATGGTGTGGCACAGGTGGAGATTGATGGTGCTCTCGGCGGTGCGGTAGATTGCTTTGGGATCCTGGGGCAGATCGCCGTCGCCTTCCAGGGCGAGGTAGTACCACGGCGCCACCAGCAGCCCGCGCACGCCGCGGTTGTTGGCGACCTGGTCCATGTCGCCGCGGGCGACCGCCTGCGCCATCTCGATGCTTTCGCGCGCGAAGGCCGCGAAGCGTTGCCGTTGTTCGACGGTGAAGTGAGCGAAGCAAGTGTCATACACCCAGGCGCAGGCGCGGGCGAGTTTGCCCTTGTCGTGCCCGAGGTAGCGGCGCCAGCCGGGGTAGGGCTCGCCGTAGGCGATGGTCGGCTGTTCCGCTAGGCCGTGGTCGATGAGCGCCATGAGCGTGTCGCGGGCGTGGACGGCATAGCGGGCGTCGCCGGTGAGCAGGTGCAGGATCGCCAGCGTTTCCAGGGCGTTGACCACCTGGAATATGCCGTGGCGGTGCACCCACAGGTCATGCTGATGGTCGTGATGGTTCAGGTACTGCGGGTGCGCCGGGTCCAGCAGGTGTTCGCCCAACTGGCGCAGGGCGGCATAGGCGGGGGCGAGGGCGGGTTGGGCCAGACGCTGGCGGATCGGCAGCAGGTCGGCGGCATGGCACAGCAGACGCGGATGGGCGGAAGGTTCGGGCAGCACCAGGCAATACTCCGGGGCCGGGACGTCGGCGGCGGCAATCAGCACGGTTGAAATTCAGGGACGCCAGCGGGGCATGATAAAACCCGGGCGGCGCGCGGTTGAATCCCTTACCCATGTGATGACTGCTGGTCGCCGGCCGACCCCTGCGGGGGGAAGGGCGGCTTACCGCGCGTAGCGCTGGAGCAACTGCGGCAACACGGTGACGAACTGGCCCCGCGGCATCACCTGCTCCGCCCCGGCTTCCCGCGCGGCGGCGAGCAGCTCGACCGCCACATGCGCGCCAAACGCCACCACGGGCAACGCCGGGGCGCTCGCCTTGAACTGGCGGATCAGCTCCAACCCCTGCTCCCCGGTGTCGAGATCCACCATCAACGCACTGACCGGCTCGTTCGCTTTGCCGTCGTCCACCTGCGCCAGCCGATCCGCCAGCATCTGCGGATTCCGCACCGGGCGCGTGACCACGCCCAGCGGCTCGGCGGTGGCGCGGATGCGGGTGGCGAAAATCAAATCGCTGCAGCAGTAGACAATCATGCAGGCATGGTAGCGACAAGTCAGCGCTCGCATCGCCCCCCCCCCCGCCCCCCCCCCCCCCCCCCCCCCCCCCCCCCCCCCCCCCCGC
>CAZSBB010000045.1:0-51703 GCA_964605235.1 uncultured Phycisphaeraceae bacterium | reverse complement strand
TTTGAGCGTGTAAAACACATGACTGTCGGCGGGCACGTCGGCGTTGAAATCGAGCAGCAGCCACTTGACGCTGCCATCCATCCAGGTCGCCATGACCTGCGTTTGCAGCGGCACGCGCTGCCCGGTCGGCGTCAGCAGTTCCACCGGCATTTGCGTGGTCACCATGCCCTGGGCAAACGGCACGCCCAGCCGCACCGGCCAGTTGGTCCGGTTGATGCCGCTGGCGTCTTCCACGCCGATGGGCACCGTGACCTGTCCAGGCTGATTCTTCGGCAGTGCCACCTCGCGCAGCGCCGTGACGAAAGGACGCTCGGCCAGCGGGCCGGCTTCGCGCTGGGCGGTCTTCTGATCGTAGCTTTCCCGCGCCTGACCCACCAGACGCTGCGTGTCGCTGTAGACGTGAATGGGTTCCGTTTCGCCGGGGACCAGACCTTCCAGGTCAAAGCGATACGTGCCATCGGGCAGGTCCGCAATGTTGATGTCATCGCGGACATCCACCACGCGCGCGTCAGTGCTGTTGAGGGTGAATTGCTTGACGTGCTCCTTGATCAGCCGCTGGGCGGAGTCATGCACGCGCAGCCGAAAGGTCACGGGCTGCGGCTGCTGCGCCCCGGCAAAGAGCTGGGCGTAGTAGCGGGTGCGAATGGTCTGCTGCTGCACGCCGGGCAGATCGAACATGGCGTCGAGCATGCCCCACGGCCGGAGGGCGAAGCGATCGCGCCGCCGATGGCTGAAGCTGAAGCGATTGGCGTCATCCGGCCCAGCGAGGTTGCCGCCGGGAGGCGCGCCGGGGGTCATGGTGTACGGCCCAAGCGCCGCGGCATTCTCACGCACCATCCGCAGGAAGCTGCGCGCCCGCGCCTGCTCCTGTGCATCCTGCAGCACCCCCAGCGGGATCGTGGCGGGAGCATCGGCAGCGGTGAAGGGAAAGAACGTGCTTTCGTACAGCACCGACGCGCCCGGCTGCGCCAGCACCGCCTGGGGGAGCGGCTCGGCGATGTAGGCGCCGCGCGCGGGGGATTTGCGGGTGTAGTTGTAGTCCGTCCAGGTGATCTGGTTGGGGTTCTGTTCCTTCTTGAAGGTGATCCACATGCCCGAGCCGTTGGCGTAGTTGAGCGCCATCCAGTAGCCATCGGTGGTGATGAACTGGTGGTCATAGCCGGAGCCGATGAAGCACTTGCGGACTTCGCCGTGCGGGCCGGGGGCGATGATGCAGGAGTTTTCCGCGAACTGGTCATCGAGCGTGCTGTAGGTGTGCCAGCGGACCTGCAAGCGGCGGGGTTCAGCGCCGACGTTGGTGATGCGGCTGATGGTGGTCAGCTCCGCGCTGTCATCCGCCAGGCGCATCTCGCGTTCAAACTTCTGACCTTCGGTGGTGCAGGTCACGTAGATCGCGTGGTAGCCGGGCCCGCTGCGGAACTCCGCTGCATAGGGCAGGCTGTACACGCCTTTGCCCAGCTTGTCGAAGGCTTCGAGCCAGTAGTAATCCTTCCAGCCAAAGCCCAGGCGACCCTTGAGCACGAAGTCTCCGCCGTACACATGGTTGACGCCGGTCTGCTTCTGGAGGAATTCAATCACGGTGCCGCCGGGGTCGGGCAGCACTTTCATGCGGATGTGCTGATTTTCCAGCACCAGGACGCGGTGGCCGTCGATGGTTTCCTCGCGCTGCTCGGGGGCGGCATTGCCGAAGCATGTCGCGCTGAGCACCAGCAGCAGACTGCAGAACCAGGCCGTGGGATTTCGCATGGGTACAACTCCTTCTGTCCAGGGGCCGGATGTTCCGGGGGCAATTCCGAGACCGGGGGTCCGGGGGTCCGGGGGGCCGGGGGGGGTTAGGCTCGATCAAAGCCGTGGTTGAATTCTTCGCGCCAGTTCCACAGCACCGCGCCCATGTGGTAGCGGTGATGGCTGGGACAACGGCGCGCATAGTACACGGTCAACACCTGATCTTCGCCGACGAGCACACTGGAGGGATACCCGCCGTCGTAGCGTTCGGTGTCATCAATCTGCAACAGGCGATGCGGACGACGCCAGGTTCGGCCGTCGTCGGGGCTGACGCGGCACGCCAGCGCGAGATCATGCGGATGACGGACGCCATAGGTCAACAGGATGCGGCCATCGGGCAGACGCAGCAGATGGCCGTTGTGCTCGTAGTCGCCGGCAAGGTGGCCGTGCATGGACCACGTGTCGCCAGCATCCTCCGAGACATACAGGTGCAGCGTCTGGTGCTGACAGGTCCGCACCGCCGCGAGCAGGCGCTGATCGTTCACGGCATACAGGCAGGTTTCGTTGACGTTCTCCGCGGAGATGCAGGCGCGATACTGCCACGACTGGCCGTGGTCGAAGCTGCGGTAGAGCAGCGAGCGGCCGACCTTGGGGGCAGCGGGGTCGGCCGGCCAATCGTAAAACGACGCGAGCAACTGACCGTTCGCCAGCGCGACAATCGGACCAAAGGGAGTCAGGTTGCGCTCCGGCGTGGCTACAGGGATCGGCCCCGCCGGCCGCCAGGTGACGCCGCCATCACTCGACAGCGCCGCCAGCGGAGGCAGCGCGTCGTTGCCGGTGGATTCCAACGGCGGCTGCCCCGGCGCCGGACGATTGCCATAGCCAGCAACGAGCACCACCAGGTCGCCATTGCGCGCCTGTCCCACCGCGTGATTCATGCGATTGGTCCCAGGCGCATGAGGCACCGGCGTGCCGGCGTAAGCCCAGGTGCGCCCGTCGTCGCTGCTGACATGAAAGTCCACCGTGCCTTCCCAACGCCCGTGCGTGGGCTGGTTGAACAGGGCGACGCCGATGCGGCCATCCGCCAGTCGCAAAGCCTGCGGCCAGGCGCATACGTTGTCGATGGCGATGTAACGTTCGAGGATTGCCATGCCAGATGCTCACGTCAGGAAGCAGGATCAGGATTAGCGCTCGTGCGGTCCAGCCATGGGCGCACGTGCTGTTCATAGAGCTGACGGTAGTACGCGCAGGGTTCGCCTTCGTGCCACAACTCATACACGTGGCCGGCCTGGGGTTCGAACGCCAGCCGACACGCCCGCATGTTGCCCGCCCAGTATTCGTTGCGCGGGCGCAGACGCAGCGGCTGGCCGGTGATGATATCCCGAGCGCGCCATTGCAGGGCACTGGTGTCCAGGATGCCGGTGTGCATGGTCATGTGCAGGTCCGACTCCGGCGCCACCAGGAAGCGCGTGCGATGATCGATCGGCACGCCCCATTCCAGCAATGTGTCGACGCTCCAGACCTTGCTCCCCGCCGCCAGCACTTTGTAGCGATGGTTGCGCGGGCCATACAGGTTGGTCAGGGCGCGAATCTGCTGGGCATTGGGATAGTCGAACGGTTGGAAGCTGTGTTCGAGCTTCAAGCCGAAGTTGATCGAATGGGCGATGAACTCCAGAAAGCCGATGTGCCACTGCGGATTATTCACCGGCGTGTCGCCGCCGCCGCCCCAGACCATCTCCAGCCACGGCGTGATGGCATGCTCGCCCACATAGCGGCGCACCTGCTGGCAGTGCTTGATGATCAGGTCATCGGTGCGCGCCTGAGCGACGAAATCCCCGCAGATGGTGTCGTCAATGTACGGCTGACAACCCGCCAGGTCCTTGGCGCAGCAGATGCGCACGCCGGGTTTCACTTCATCCACGCTGCGGCGAATCAGCTCGTAAATCCGCGGCACCATCGTCTGCACGTCGGCGTCTTCCAGGGTGATGCGGCTGGCGCGGTAGAAGCTGTCATAAGGTTCAAAAAACGGCGGGAAATCCACCTTGAACGCATCCACATCATATTCACGCACGATCCGCTGCATGGTCTGGCGAATGTGCTGGGCCGCTGCCGGATGTCGCGGGTCCAGACGGTAGGTTCCCAGCCCGCTGTAAAAGCACGGCGCGCCGGCCGCATCCTTGAGCAAACCCTCGGGCGCCGCGGCCGTGTGGATGCGCGTGCCGGGATGCACCTGAGCTGGGGCGATCCACAGCCGCACCGCGTAGCCCTTGCCATGCAGCCAGTCGACCAGGCCGCGCAGGTCGGGAAAACGCTGGGGGTCCGGCTCCCAGTCGCCCAGTCGGCCGTCGACGGTCCAGCCATCGTCGATGCAGACGGAGCCGAACCGATAGCCCGCCGCCTCCCAGGCGTGCACCATTTCCTCCACGAGGCTTTGACTGACACCTTTGAGGCACAGCCGCCAGGTGTTGATTTCGGGCAATTCAAAGCGCAGATCGTGCATGACAGCGCACTCACTTTCCTGCCGAGGAAGTCGCGGGGGCGAACCAGCGCGAAGGCTCCGTCGCCAGCACCATGTCCGGGCCGGGCGACACCAGCAGCCCCGGCACCATGACGCCCTTCCAGCGCCACGCGTAGCCGGTCTGTCCCGCGACGCAGGTGGACATGAAGTACATCGTGTCCGGCTGCACCTTCAGCGTGATTGTCTGCGGCGTGGAGGCGGCCTGCACCAGACTGCCGTCGAGATGTTCCAGCCGCAGCAGCATGCTGTAGTTCTCGCCCATCATCAGGTTGTGCGGGCGCAGCTCGCGTTGGGTTTCACCCGGCGCGGAGCGCCAGTACAGGTGGGTGGCCGTCAGGTTGTTGCCCGCGGGGACGACGTAGACTTCCTTGGCGAGATCGCTCACCGGCGCGACCAGGGAAATCGGGCCGCCGCCGGTCAGCCGCAGCACATAGTCGCCGGTCTGACCATCGGCGGGCACTGGCACCTGGATGCCGCGCTGCGGTGAATAGCCCAGGGCTTTGCGGTCGATTTCACCTTCAAGCACCTTGCGCCCGGAGGGATCGGTCAGCACATAAGTCACCGGCGGATACTTGGCGCGGTCCTCGGGCCCTTCATACACCGGACCCCAGAAGCACAGGTTGAACGCGGCATCGGTGTCCTGATGCAACACGGTGTAAGCGCTAGGCGCGTGGCCCATCGGCAGCAATTGCGGAACCTCGGGCAGACCCCAATGCTTCATGGCGGTCACCATGGGCAGCAGGAACTGGTAGTTGTCCGCGGTGGGGGAAAACGCCGAGTACTTCGCGGGATGGCCCATGCCCCATTGCCGCAGCGGCGCCAGGCCCTGCGTTTCCAGCCACAGGGCGTAGACCGGGGTGGGATCGCCGGTGACCAGGGCGCGATAGGTGTTGTAGCCGGCAAAACTCTGGCCGCCCCAGGGGCTGACTTCGGTGATGGCTTTGATGGCAGCCGGATCGCGCCAGCGCTGGGTGTAGGTGTGCCACCACCAGCGTCCGCTCTGGCCATCGGGCGGCGCGCCGCCATGGAGCAGCAGGGGACCGCCATTGAAGATCTGTTTGCCCAGGTCGCCGATGGGTCGGAGCAGGCGTGGGTCGAGCAACTCGGCGTACAGGTGGGTCATCATGCCCCAGCCGCAGGCGGGGTTGCGATTCAGTTCGCCCTTGTACGGCTCGCGCACGCGGTAGTCCTGCTCCGTGCGGAATGCTTTGAGCACGGAAGTCACCGTCAGCTTGGCGAAGTCCAGCGCCTGGGTGTCGCCGGTCATGAAGTACAGCAGACACGCGTGCCACTGCGGGGACATGTGACCCACCAGCTCCGGCTCGCGCTTGCTCCACGGCACCATGCCCTGGCAGTGATAGACCGAGCCGGGCCAGACGCCCCACGCCGGGCGCGGTGACGTTTTGGGATCGGAAGGATCACACGTCGCCGAGGCATGATCCAGCAGATAGCGCGACAACGCGCTGGCGTAGTGCCAGTACTTCGCTTCGCCGCTGCGCAGGTAGAGCATCCAGCCGGTCAGCTCCGCGCCATGGTGGGCGTTGAGCCGATTGCGGTGCAGGGCGCTGTAGCTGTCGCCGGGATAGGTGGTGCCGTTGGGCCAGAGGAATTGGCCATAGAGCTGGAAGTCGTCAATGGTCGCCATGGTGCGGTCGTACAGCTCCGCGACGCCGCGCTCGATCTCGGGATACTCCGGCGTCACCGGCGGGGCGAATTCCAGCAGATCGGTGCGCGCCCCCCACTGGGGATCAGCAATCGCCTGCGGGTGCGATTCAAAGGCGAAAATGAGCGGCGCCGCCTGATTCCAGATGCGTCCGGTGTCGCCGCCGGCTTCGGGGGCGAAGCCGTACAGCAACTCGCCGGTGATGGCGGTGCCGCTGGCGTAGTAATCGTGGTTCTTGTACATCAGCAGCGTGACTTTGGTGTCGGGATACAGCTTGCGCCATTCCTCGGCGGCGGTGAAGTATTCCTCGGGAATCTGGAAGTCCAGCAGTTCGCCCTGATGCAGCCAGTACAGCTTGGAGTAGTTCTCAATGGCGGTGCCGCCCTGCAGATGGTTCGAGCCATGCGCCGGCCAGGCGTGCCAGGTGAGTTGATCGCGTCCGACGCTGATTTCCTTGGGGAATTTTTCCGCCAGATAGCGCTGGGCGACGGTGATGTAGCCGCGCGGCCCCATGCCGCCAAACGCCAGCGGCAGGCGGCTGTTGATCCAGTTGGTGACGTTGTAGCGCAAGCTGTCGCTGTTGAAGGAAGTGATGACTTTGCCGCTCTCGGACTCGGCGAAGGTCATGCGGTCCCAGCGATCGCACAGGGCGTAGAGCGTGCCCGCCTGCGGCAGTTCGCGCTGCAGGCCGCCGAGCATGTACGCCTTTTGCAGATCGACGGGCGAGGTCGCCACGCCCATGTCGCGGATGCGCATGGCGCGGTCCATCGTGTTCCAGGTGATGACGTAGGTCTGGTTGACGCCCACCTGGGCGCGCTCCGCCTGTACGGTGATGCGGGTGGTGTACCGGCCGGCCTGCTGACCATCCTCGGCGGTCAGCCAGCCGTCGGCGCGCAGCGTGGTGCGCAGCGGACCCGCTTCCTCCACATTCACCTGTGGGTTCGGGTCCAGAGCGGCGTAAAAACCCTTGCCTTCCGCGTTGATCCAGTAGGGACCATCCTGAGGCTTGGCTTGCACAATGGTTTCATCTTCCGTGCACTCGCCGTCGCGGTTGCGGTCGAGCAGCACTGATTCAAACAAGCGAAAGCGCTTGCGGCTGACGGTGACTTCCAGCAGACCGTTGCTGAGGATGAAGGCGCTGGGCGTCTGGATCAGCTCCACGGGGCGCGCGGGCTTGGCTTTGGCGGGCGCGCCCAGCCGCAGGACGTACTTCCGCGCTACGCCGTTCTCATAGCGGGCGGGGAAATCCAATCCCAACCACTTGATGGTGCCGCGCCGGCTCCAGCGTGAACGCACGGTGACCTGACAGGGAATCTCCCGGCCGTCTTCCAGCAAGGTCACCTGCCGCGGGTCCTGCAGCAGGCCGTCGGGCAACGGAATGCCGGTGGTGATCGGCACATTGGTGAAGTTCACCAGCGCCTGGTCCTGCGTCAGCACCAGCGGCACATCCACCGGCAAGGTCGGCAGCGGCGTGTCATCCTTTCGTTTGCTCAAGCTCGCCTGCCCGGTCGCCAGCACCTGGCCGTGCGGGTCGAGCAAGGTGGCGACCAGCTGGTAAGCGCCCAGCGCCAGCTTGGGCATATCCAGGTCCACCGCGAAGTGATCCGAATCGCTGACGCTCGCTTCCAGCGCCGGCTCCTGAGCAGCGCCTTCCGTCGGCCGCAGCTCCACGCGCACGCGATGCTCCGCGAGCTTGCCCTCGTACAGCAGTGCGGGCGGATTGATCACCACCAGACCCTGGCCATCCTGATCGCGGTCGGTGTAAACCACCCGATCGAGATACACCTGCACGCTCAGCGGCACCTTCGCCTGCGTGGCGGGCACATCCACCGGCACCGAGGTCACGCTGCGCAGCACCTGCGCGGGCGCCAACGTGCAGAGCGACAGAATGAGCAGCGGAATCAGGTGTTTTGCGAGCATGATCAGCCTTTCACAAACTGACATGGGACTGAAATTGAGCAGTACAAGCAGCAGCCAATGGCTGCGGTTTAGTCAGTGAATTGCAGGGCGTACACATCGGCATCGCTGAGCACCAAACGCAGTCGAATCGGTTGCCCCGCCAGCGTCGCCAGCGCTGCCGGGTTCTTCCACAACGCCTGGTATTGCACGGCATCGCCAAACATCGCAGGGCTGTCCGCCAGACTGAAGCCCGGCACCGGCGCGCCATCGGGATGCTGGATTTCAATCCGCACCCAGCCCGCCGCCGAGGTGGACATATTCAGCAGCAGGCGACTGCCGGTGAAGGTGAACGGGCGCGTGAGGCATTCGCCGGCATCGCGCAGCGCCTGCACGGACACAAAGCCGTCAAGCCGCAGCGTGTGGCGACGGATCACCGTGGCGCTGCCGCGCCAGTAGCCTTCGGTGAGATAGAACGACAGCTCAGCGGGCGCACCGGGGATATCACTGGCGGTCTGCACGATGCCCCAGTTCTGGTAGTTGTCGCCATAGGTCCAGTTGCCCACCGGCCGCAGCCCCGGCCGAATGAATGCTTCGCCCCAGCGCTTGAACGTGCGCCCATCGCGGCTGGACATGAACAAGCCATCCGTCACCGCGCTGCCGTAGCGCACATTCGACTGTGCCCGCAACCGTCGTTGCTCCAGCTCCGGGAGCGCTTCCACCGCGGCATTCCAGGGGTGCTCGATGTAGCGCGTGGGAAAGCCCACGAACAAGTGCGGCGCGCGGGGATAGGTCGTGATCTGATTGGTGTACAGATGCTCATCCGGCACGCCGGGATATTCCAGCCATTGCGGCGCGGTCCATTGCTGCAGATCAGGTGATGTCGCGGTGCGCACGCAGCGATAGCCGGCGAGGTAGTCGCGCTTGCGGGTGACCGGATTGCGGTAGTCGCGGAAGTACGCCCGGTACTCGCTCCGCTGCGGATCCCAGAACACGACATTCTGCGAGTCGAAAGCGCCGTCATGCAGCAGCGGCTCGGAGCGCAGCGGTTGCCAGCGCAGACCATCAGGGGAGCCGAACAGGTAGATGCCCGCACGCTGCCGCGCCCCGGCGCCCACGGCCTTGTAGCGTTGTTCGGGCAGACAATTCGGATGCTCATCCACGAATGGCGAAAAGCCATGCTCGCCGCGGCGCTCGGGTTGCGCGGCGATGAACACCAGGTTGTTGCGCGTGGAGCCGGCGTGGTCGTACAACCCCAGCTCCGGGCGACGCCAGTGCTTGCCGTCGTCGCTGAACGACACCGCCACCGCGCAGGCGGTCTCCGGTTCCACCCCCGGCGTCAGTTGCCAGCAGCGGTAGTACATGCGATAGCCCGCCGCGTCGCGCAAGACGGTCAGGTAGCACGTGCCGTTGCCTTCCCACGGCTGGTCGGTCACCAGCGCCGCTTCGCGCGGCACGGGGTGGTGCAGACGCTGCGTCGCCGAGCCGGTCAGTCGTTCGACGAGAAAATCGTCGAGCAGCAGCTCGAGCCGCGATCCAATGGCGATGGGAGTGGTCATATTGAACTCAGACCCGCGCACGCATGGGGTCCATTGCTGGCGGAGTTCAGTTGTCGTAGCGGAAGCCGCGCAGCGGGCCGATCAACTGGCCAAAGCCGCCGTTGTAGGTGGCGCCCAGTTGCAGGGCGTAGGGATCAACCGCATCCCAGGCGCGCACTTCCGCGTGGCCATCGAAAAAGCTGAAGATCGTGGAGTTGTTGTTGTGCCGCCAGCGGGAAGTCGCCCAGCCGCCGACGAAGATCATCCCGGGCATGCACTTGTAGTAGCCGGCGTAACCATTGGGCGCGATGCCGGTGGTTTGCTCGAAAAGCCGCTGGGACATGTACATTTCTTCAGTCGGGGGATAGTAGTAACCGTCCGCGGTCGCCATGGTGTGGGTGGGCTTGATGATGTCCGCCATGCGCATGGGCGTGCGGTTCCAGTACCACTGCGGATTGGCGTTGCCGTTGTAGTAGCCGGTGACATCCTGCGACATCATGAAATGGCCAAAGCCGATGTGATTGCCCTGCACCTTGGGGTTTTCATTGACGGAAGGGCACAGCCGCACATCGCTGCGTCCGCTGGCGAGCCGGCCTGACGCCATCGGCAGCGCGGTGGTGTAACCGCCCAGGTTCAGGCGCGCCAGCCAGGCGATGTGCGTGCCCGACGGCGAACCGGGGGCGTTGATCATGTGCGGCGGGACGAATTCCTGCCAGTCCTGACTGTAGGTCATGATGTACTGCGCCAGTTGGCGCTGGTTGCTCAGGCATTGCGACGCCTGCGCCGCCAGCCGCGCTTTGCCCAGCGCCGGCAGCAGAATGCTGATGAGCAGGGTGATGATGGAGATCACCACAAGCAGCTCGATGAGCGTGAAACCACGACGAACCGCAGCAGGATTGATCGTCCGCATCATAAAGTTCCTTGCCCTGCCCCGGACGCCGAACCGGCCAAGGGTTAAGCGGGAAAGTTCGACCAGTCGCACGACAACGTCACTTCCTGGGCCGGCCAGTGGGCGTCCGCCAGGCGATTGAGCAGCAGGTGCGCGCCCATGCGGCCCAGATAAGCCGCGGGAATGCTTACCGACGCCACGGCGTGCGGCCCCGACGCCCGCAGCGCTTCGGAGCCGTCAATGCTGACCATGTGATAGTCCCGGCCGTTCTCCATCCCCAGCGCCGCCAGCCCGTGCACCATGCCGATCGCCAGGTCGTCACAGGCGACGAAGATGCCGCGCGGACGCGGATTCAACGCGGCATATTGCGTGGCGGCGCGAGCGCCGAACAGCATGGAGTGGCTGTCGACACGCAGCCAGTGCGCAGCCGGCAGCGGAGCGCCCCAACTGCTTTCGAAGCCGCGCAGGCGCCGGATGGAAGTCATCTGATAGGGCGGGCCGTATGCCGGGGCGCGCTCGACGCCGACAAAGCAGGCGCTGTCGCAGCCCAGTTGCCGCAGGCGCTGTGCTGCCAGCGCGCCGCCTTGTTCCTGATCAACCCAGACGCGATCGACCGTTGCGCCTTCCACCTGCGGATGCACAGCTGCGCTGGTGATGATCAGCACCGCTTGTCCGGGCGCTGCCTGAATGGTGCAGGCGCTGCTGGGATTGATCAGCACGAGGGCGTCGGCCGGCGGGGCGACGAACGGCGCGCGGTCGTTTGGCAAGCTGTTGAGAGATTGCACTTCCAGGCCGCGCCCCAGCAGCGCTGCTTCCAGAGCATCCACCGCCGGGCGCATGTGCGGCGAGTCGCCGATCACCAGCGCCTGTTTGTGGACCGGCCGAGGCGCGGGAGTGGGCGTGGCTGCGGAGCGCGCGAAGATCGTGCGCAGTTGCTCGTCGCTGTATTGCTCGGAAACGAAAGTGCCCAGCCGGGGACGAGTCACCAGAAACCCGCCGCGCGCCAGTTCCGCGACAGACCGCTGCGCGGTGGCGTGGGAAACCTGGAGCTGTCGCGCCAGATCGCGGATAGGCGGCAGGCGATCCCCGCTGCGCCAACGTCGACCCAGCCGCAGCGCCAGTCGTTGCTTCGCATCCACCAGAGTGTCGCTGACCAGATGGTCCATGCCGGCGTCCTTCCGTTGCGGGCGGGATCGTAACAAAGCTGTGTATCATAATCAATTGTTTGGATACAAAACACAACAAAAATCGTTAAGTAGTTATTTATAATTGCTTTGAGAATAAAAATAATGAATCAAACTGAGTCAAGACTTGATGCAGGGGAATGGAGGGGGCGGTGCTCAGCCCGCTATGATGCCGCTGCTGGGTGTCGTGGGTTAAGCTGATGGCCCGATCACCCATGCCGTCCACACTGTGACGCAAAGCCCCCAGCCAACCGGACGAACTCATATGCCCCATCCCGCTGAGTCGACCTTTGACCGTCAGGACATCCTGCAGCGCATGATGCGTGTGATGGGCGACATGCCGCCGGCGCGCTCAGCGCCGCCGACGGTGCGTGCCGGCGAAACCTTCACCCGCGCGGACGTGCGCTACACGCGCCTGGAGCTGCTGGTCGATCCCGACGACTGGTGTCCCGCCTGGCTGCTCACTCCCGCGCGGGAGGACGCGCTGACAACCAAACAGGCTGCCATGTTGTGTCTGCATCAGACGACCGCCATCGGCAAGGATGAGCCGGCGGGGCTGGGCGGCCGGGATGATCTGCATTACGCGCTGGAGCTGGCGCAGCGTGGCCACATCGCATTGGTCCCCGACTATCCCACGCTGGGCGAATACCACATCGATCCGTACGCCCGTGGCTACGTCAGCGGCACCATGAAAGGCATCTGGAATCATGCGCAGTGCGTGACCTACCTGAGCCAGTTGCCGCAGGTTGATCCGCAGCGCCTCGGCGTCATCGGCCATTCGCTGGGGGGACACAACGCGCTGTTCCTGGCGGCTTTTGATGAACGGGTGCGCGCGGTGGTGAGCAGTTGCGGCTTCACCGGGTTTCGTTGGAATCGCCAGGGCAGCAGTGGGCCGGCGGGTGATGTGAGTGACTGGACCGGTCCACGCTACATGCCGCGCATCCGCGAGCAGTTCCACAGTCGCGCCGAAAACATGCCGTGGGATTTTACGGACGTGCTGGCGGCCATCGCGCCCCGGCCGACGTTCATCAACGCCCCTGTGCAGGACTGCTTTTCCATGGTGGGCGTGCAGGCGACGATCCAGGCGGTGCTGGCTGCTGCTCCAGAAGCGCGGATCGAAGCACACTACCCCGACTGCGGCCACGCGTTTCCCACTCCCGTGCGGCAGGCGGCTTACGAATTTCTGGAGCAGGCGTTGGCGGACTGCGGCAGGTGATTTCCCGCATGGCCCAAACTCTCTTGCGGCGCTGCTTCACCACCAGGCCAGGGGGCGGCTGCGCTGAGGTTGGCTAAAGACGCTCGGTCACCCGGGGAGCAGGCGCCAAATCAGCGCACATGATTCAGATGCTCAGAGGCGCCCGCAGCGAATCACCGGCGCGCTGGCATTGCCGCATCCCGCGCTGCCTGACGGACTTCTTTCAGCAGCGCCGGGGTCACCTGTTGCTGGGCTTCCAACTGGGCTTCGAGCGCTTCGGGGCCGCCCAGTTCGAGGTTGAGCTGATCGGAGCGGGTCAGCCAGGATGGCGGTGCGTTCAAGTCGACATTGCCCGCACCGGCAGTGACGCCGCGGAAGCCGGCCCAGTGCGCCATGCCGGTGTCGCGGATGCGCCAGGCGAAGCGCACCAGTCGTTCGAGCGCCACGGCGCGCCGTTGGGCGGCCGCGTGCGCCGCCTCGCCCGGCTGTGCGGCAGCGCTGCGGCGGTGATCGCACCAGAGCTGCACATAGCGGGTGTACAGCAGCAAATGGTCCAGCCGGGCGCGAACGGCCGGCTGCCCCTGCGCTTGTTCCTCAGCGGTCAGCAGGATGGCGTACATGCGCGCGTAGCGGTCGGCAAAGTAAGCAAGCGATCCCGGTTTGGCGCCGCCCGCGGGAACGGTTTGCGCGTTGCGGCTGTTGTCGACCAGGTCGTACCACGGCCGCATCGTCGCGGCGGCGGGACCAAACGCGCGGGCGAGAAAATCGTCAACGAGGTGGTTGAGCTGGCGCGCTTCCTGCGGATTCCACAGCAGCCGCGACGCCACATAGTAGCCCAGGCCGTTGGGTCCCCAGCAGTCGCTGGCTTCCGCGACCATGAGGCGCGCGCCCAGTTCATGGAAGGTGGGGATGCTGTGGCTGAGGTATTCCAGGTTTCCGCCCT
Source organism: uncultured Phycisphaeraceae bacterium (assembly GCA_964605235.1). GTDB lineage: Bacteria > Planctomycetota > Phycisphaerae > Phycisphaerales > Phycisphaeraceae > CAZSBB01. Next base: position 38,152 of record CAZSBB010000045.1, on the reverse strand, counting down.
GCATGCGGCCGGGCATCATCACATGCCACTGCGGGATGGCGTAGTAGTCATAAATGCCCAGCGTTTTGGCTTGCTGCGCCCATCCCGCCAGACGCTGTTCGATGGGCATCTTGCCGCTGAGGTTGGTGGCGCAGCAGACAATCACGCGGTCATGCACCGCCAGCGTGGGCGGCTCGGCATGCTGGGCGTAGGCGAGCACGCCGATCCATTTATCGCCATGTTCTGCTTCCAGCGCCCGGGCGACATGATTGGCGAGGGTGATCATGCGGTTGGCGGGGGAGCCCAATGCCGCACACGCAGCACACTCGCACCACCCGTAGCCGTCGGTGGGCTCCATGGAGATGCTCAGTTCGTCCGGGTGTTTGGCGAAGTAATCCCGGGCGAAGCTCGCCGCCAGTTCGCGCACGGCGGGGTTGGAAATGCAGAGCTTGCTGCCTTTACGTTCGTCTTTGACCAGCGCGTAGTACTCGGGATGTTCGGCGAAGGTCGCTTGGTGAAACTGGATGATCCCGCCGTAGTTGTGCTGATTCTGAATCAGCGTGCGTTTCCACCGGGCGGGCAGTTCGGGGCGGAAGTCCGTGCGCCAGCCGTGCTGATTCATGCGGTTTTTGAAATTCCATTCGCGCTGGCGGTCCGCGTCGCCGCCCCAGGAGTACCAGATGCGGCGGTCGAAGTAGGCGGGGATTTCCAGTGTGTCGAGTTCGAGCGCTGCCTCCGCGCGGCTCAGGTCGGGAATGACCTCCCACGCTTCATGGGGGAAGAACTGCCGATAGCCCAACCGGTGGAGCAGGTCCCAGATGCCGAACTCCACGCCGATTTCGCTGGCGCCGATCACCACCAGCCGCGTGGCGCTGCTGCGCAGGACGTAGCTTTGCGCCGCGGCGAGATCGCCGGGGGCGACAGGTTCAGTCATGAGGTTCAGGTTGGGAAAGTCGCCGGGCTGACCCACCACGATGCCGCGCTCACCGTTGCCGACCGTGACCTCGACCGGCTGTCCGAGCATGGCCGACAGCTTCTGCGCCAGCTCCTGGGCGGCATGACGCACGGCCGGATGTGCTGTCTGCGCGACGACCACCGGCCCGGATGGTTTGCCGTCTTGCGCGATGATGAATGGCTCAGCATTGACGAAGGAGGCCAGGCTTAGCGCCAGCAGCCCGCCGGCGATTCGTGGGAAACGGCGCAAGATCATGATGCATCTCCGAACTTACATGACTGTGGCGGTCAGCCTGGTCTGCAGCGGGTCAAAGCGTGATTCCAGAAACTCGGCGCAGTCGCTGTAAGCCCAGGCCTCGAGCAGCGCCTGGGCTTGCTGGCGCGTCGTGTGCAGACGCTGGAGCAGCTTGGCGCGTACTGACTGGTGTTTCGCCTGCAGGTGCGCGTCCCTGCCGAACCGACGCTGCACCAGCGCCATGCTGCTGGCGTGCGCTGCCCAGGCGTCCACCTGACGCACCAGGGCTGCGTGGTCGAGCGCCAGTTGCCACCACGCGACAGCGCGACGAACCTGTTCATCAGGATGTTGCAGCAGCGGCGCGAGTTCCGGCATGAACCCCGGCTCAAACTGTTCCCCCGGGCGTGGATGCATGGCGGCATCCACGCTTTGCACCAGCGGCGCCAGCGGATGCACAGCAAAACGTGCCGGGTCGGCGGCGGCTTCGACCAGCGGCCACCAGCCTTCGAGCGGGCCATACAGCAGGCCATGGGATGACGCGCGCGCCCAGGTCGTGTGGATCAATCCACCCAGTTGCCCTGCCTCCAGTTGCCGACGCCAGATCCGCACGTTACGCAGCCGCTGTTCCAGGGGCCCCAGCAGATAGCGCTGGTCATAGCAATCACTGCTGCGTACGCCGCTGGCGGCCCATACCGTCTGCGGGACATCACGAACGGTCAGCTCGGTGGGGCCGAGAAAGCCGTATTGCCAATCCACCAGGATCGTTTCCGCTGGCAGTTCGCCGGCGCGGCGGCTGTCGCCCCAGAAGGCATCCGCCCAGATCAGCGGCTGTCGCCCGCGCTGCAGCACATGGCGAACCAGCGCGCCGACATGGTCGAGATACAGCGACATTTTGCCGTCGGGTGCGGCTGCGCGTTCCCGGCAGGTCGCGCAACTGCCCAGACAGAATGACTCATCCGCCCCCAGATGAATGAAGCGGGCCTGGGGATGCAATTCGAGCACTTCATCAATCCACGCCAGCAGGCGCGGGCGCAGCTCGGGATGACAGGGACAGGCTTCGGAAACTTCGTCAGCTTCGCGCAGATGCGCATAGGCGGAATGGCGCAGCAACCAGCCCAGATGACCCAGCGTCGGGATGAGTGGAATCAGTTCCAGCCCAAGGCTGTCGCACCGCGCCCAGACGCGCTGCCAGGTGTCCAGCGTGTAACCGGGCCGAAAGGTCCCGGGCCAGGACCGCCAGGGAATGCGATCCTCGTATTCCAACACCAGCCCGGTGTACCCCAACGCCGCCAGCCGCTCGATCCACGCCAGCAAGCCGGCTGCGTCGGGATTCATGCCCTTGAAATCAAGATGAAGGTACTGCTGGAACATATCAGGCTGCAGGGAAATCAATAGGCGTGCCACGGGTTGTAGCGGCCGACCACCAGGTCATGGATGCGCCGGGTGTTGTGCCGGGTGATGGTGGGCCAGCGCTGCTGGGCGATCTGTTCGAGCGTGTCCCGTTCGCCGAAGCGGCGGTGGGCTTCCCACTCCAGTCCGATCAGCGACTCGGCGTCCCAGAACCAGCCGCCGTCGAGCCCCGCGTCGAGGATGTTCGCCATGTGTCGTGCCCGGGCGGGCAGGTTGTTGGCGGTCCAGGCTTCCCCATGCGCCCGCACCGCAGAACCGCCGGCGTAGACCTTGCTGCCGTGGGCTTTGAGCGCCTGCACCGGCGTCAGGTCCATGTTGAGCGCCGGGTCATCGCCATGTCCCGCGCCGATGAGGATCGACTCGAAGAGTTGCCGCTGCGCCAGCAGATCAATGTCCAAACCCATGAGCCGATTGTGCGCGAAATCGCGCGGCACGATGCACGACAGCGCCCGCCCGCGCCGGTCCGTCAACTCCCGCACCCGGGCGACGAAATCCGCCAGCAGTTCATGACGCACCGCCAGCATTTCCGGGCGGTCGCATTCGTCGGGCAATTTGGGCGCGCGGCCATAGCGACGGGCAAATGCCTCACACACCGGCTGCTCGCAGACCATCAGCGGTAAGCCCCGATTAAACGCCAGGCACAGGCCCTCCGGCTGGTAATCCAGCAGTTCATCGAAGTACGCCAGGATGTAATCCTGCACCCCCGGCCAGGCGTAGCTCATGAGGTTGAGCGTTTGGCCGTGTTCATCCACGCAGCGCCATTGGGGATGCTGGGTGAAAAACCGACTGGTCCATTCGGTGTGCGGAAACGGGCCATAGAACGCGCTCATGCGGCAGTAGAAGTGCAACTCCAGGTGGTATTCACGGGTCGCCTGGCGCACGACTGCCAGCGGATCGACGCCGGCTTCCATGAAGCGCTTGAGCGAGCGGTAAAACGTGACGCCGTGCGGGTAGTAGGCGTCGGCTGCGGAGCGTTCGCGCAAATCGCTGAAGCGCGAATCCTGGCGCAGCGTCAGCGGGCCGCCGCCGTAAACGCCCCAGAGCATGCGAAACACATGGCTGTCCTGGTAGGGATACAGGTGGCGATAGATGTCGCGGGGATGGTCCAGGCCGGTGCAGAACACGCCATGGCCGTCGTTGGTGACGATGAGATTGCGTGGCGCCGTCGCCTCCGGTGGGGCAGGCTCGGCGCGCAGGTAGAAGAGCGTCAGCGGCAGGTTGCGGTCGCAGCTGCGCACCGGCGCCACATGCAGCCGGCGATTGGTGAAGTCCATGGCGGGGAGCGCGACATCGCGGATCGCCGACGCATCGCCCGGCAGTTCGCAGTAGCCGGTATCGCCGTCGAGCCAGACGCGCAGCGCCGGGTTGTGCGCCAGGTGCAGTCGATGCCGCCCGGTCAGGCCCAGGTTCAGCACCAGTTCGCCGGCGGGGCTCGCTGCGCCGGTCGCCAGGCCCACGCCTTCGACCTGATCCAGGGCAAAGGGGAACGCCAACCAACCGGCGCCGATGCGTGAGGTGGTGGTCAGGCCGCCTTCGACCAGTTCGGGCAGATGGAGAAACCAGATCGATCCGTCAATGCGGCAAGCAGCCGACATGGTTGAATTCCTGTACGGATCAGCGTTCCCGGAAGAGCACCACCGGGCCCATCAAGCCGCCGGTGCCCAGCTCATTGAGATGGGTGCGATCACAGAGGATGGTGAACTGGTTGACGCCGGGCTTGAGCGCTGCTGTGATGTCGAACTGGGCGGCCTTGCAGTAGCCGGTGAAGGCCTCGCGTTCTTCACCTTTGTCAGGCGTGACATACTTGATGTGCGTGCCGTTGACATAGAGCTTGGCGCTGCCGTCGGTCGAGCCGATCCACAGGAATACTTTCTTGTTCGCCGGCGGAGCGGGGAGTTTCTGCGTCGTGCGGTAAGCCATGCGCCCCGAGCGGCCGGAGGGCTCGTCGGTCATGGTCAGATGATGGCCCAGAGAGGACCAGGTGTCGCGCACGATATGCGTGGTCGGCCAGGCTTTATCGTCAAAATCCGCCGCGGTCCACGGCCGGGCGTCGGCTTCCGCGCCGGGGTTGTGCTGCCACTTCCATTCCAGCATCGGTTTGCCCAGCCGGGCGAACTCGCGTTCCATGCGGGCGCCGTCCTTGTAGCCGACGCTGTACATGACATCGCTCCACATCGGGTTGCCGTGGCGTCCCTGGATGTAGCCGTCGCCGGTGTACGCCTTGCTGGTGTACCGGCCGCGCCCGGACATGGGCACCTGATACATGCGCTGCATGTTGCGGATGCCCCAGCGCCAGGTTTCGTAATCCTCATCCAGGTCGCGCAGCTCGCCGGCCGCCCAGCTCTGGCGCATCTGCATGTACATTTCGAAGAGCGCGAAGGCTTCATCAATCAGCTTGACCCGGCGGTATTCCAGCGGCGTGCGACAGTCGGCGAGCGCTTCGTTCAGGTCCGCGCGGGCGCCGGCCATGACCTCGGGCGTGAAGATTTTCAGGTAACCATAGGGGCTGCCGGCATACTGGTTGGCGTCCAGATAGGCGCGGTCGATGCGGTTCCAGTAGCGGCTCATGGGCGCGGCGACGGAGCCGTAGAACTTGCTCCACAGGTCCGTCAGAATTTCATCGGGTTGTTCGTGGGCGTGGAAGGCCATGCGGATCGACAGGTAGTAGGCGGGCATCATGGATTCCCACCCGTTCATGTACTCGGGCCCCCATTCCTCCAGATGGTTGTCGAGCAGAATGCGCAGGTCCCGGCTCCATTTGGTGATGAACGGGCACGGCGCGCTGATCTCGGCGAGGTTGATGCCGTACCAGTAGGCGTTGATCTGCGCCCCGGTTTTCGCCCAGCCCTGCACCAGCTCGCGCAGCCAGTATTCGTTCACATGGTTGGGCCAGTCCATGGGGTGGAAGCGGTTGAAGTCGATCGGACAGATGACGATGCGGAAGTCCGCCGGCACGTCATACCGCGCGGGGGGGTAGCTCTTGTTCACATACGCCTGATCGCCCAGGGCGACATCGGGGTACTTGGCGCGCACGCGCTGGGCGATGCGGTTGTGCAGCAGGATGCAGCGATCGGTCACGGACCACCGGCCGGCGGCGGGTTCCCACACGCGCGGCTGGGGATCATGAGGCAGCGCCATGGGGTCTTCGGTGGGCACCTGACCATCGCTGGGCACAATGGAATAGCCGGGGCGCAGGCCGAATTTCCGCATGGGTTCATACACGGCGTCAAGCTCCGCGAGAATCTTGCCCGCGATGTGCTCCGCCACTTCGGGATGCACCAGCCGCAGGTAGCCGTCGTGCGACCAGTCGGGATGGGCGGCAATTTCCTCCTTGGTGAAGAAACGCTGGAAAGAACCATCGCCCTGTGCCAGCCAGACCACCGGCCCCAGAACGCCGCTGAGCCGATTGCGCCGGTTGAAATCCGCACCGCCGCTGTAACGGGCGCGCGCGGAGGTGGCCGGGGCGAGCTGGTCATCCATGACCGGGATGGACAATTTCGCCAGCCGCGGCACGACTTCCCCCAGATCCGTGGGCATGAACCAACGGCAACCCAGGCGGTGCAGCAGTTCGTAGATGGCGTAGCTGGCGCCGACTTCCGATTCGCCGTACAAGCCGACGCCGCGCTGCGCGTCCGCCACCACGCGATAGCCGTACAGGCCCGCCTTGCTCACGCCGACTGCGCCAAACACCGGCGCGGCGGCAGCACCGACATAGATCGGCGTGCGCCCATCCGTCGGCGTCGCGGTGACGATCTCAATCTTGCTCGAACTGATCAAGCTCAGGTAATGCGCCAGGTCTTTGACCGACGCGACAAAGATGCTGCGCCGCTCATTGAGCACGCGCGTCGCCAGCTTGGGCAATTCGGCCGGCAATTGCATTTCATCCGCCCAGCCCTCAACCACCACGATGGCGCATTTCGCGGCGCCCTGTTCCGCCAGGATCACGTCGGCGTGCAGGGGCGCGGACAGCAGCGCGGTCGACAGAACGATGCCAGTAAGCCAGCCAGTGTTCATGCAGCAGTTCCTGAGCGGCATCCGCGCTGCGCGCGCAGCCTTGTCGAATGCGGGTTGATGATGAGCTTGGTCAGGTCAATGGTCGGGCGCCAGGGTCAGTTGGGCAGCACGCCGAAATTATAGAAGTTCTGATCCCCGTCATTGCGTCCCCACTGGACTTTGCCGGTGCCCTGCGGCGTGGTGACGCCGGAGCCATTTCCTTCATTGATGACGTACATCCGGCCATCCTGTGGCTGGCTTTCGCCATGGCCATCCGCCAGCAGGTAATTGCGGAGGTCCAGATGCAGTCGCGAGGGCACGGTATTGCCCCCATAGATGCCGCCGTGGAGCGTTTTGACGCCGTTGAGCGCCGAGCCATAGCCTGCGGGATTGGTGCTGATCTGATTGTTGAAAGTGCTTTCGCCGGCGATGAGGAAACGCGAGGAATACCGCGCGATCAGTTGGTCGTCGAGCGTGCGGGGAGCGCTGCGGTTGTACTTCCATTCCAGCGTGTTGGCTTTGCCGGCGGCATAGCGATTGATGCCGTAGGACATGTTGGCGTTGGCGACGAAGGTGGTGGGGCACTGCATGATGGCGGCGGTGGTGTTGACGCTGGCGGCGGTGGTGCATTGGTTGGCGTTGATGTAGCTGCGGAGCGCCAGCGGCCAGTTGGTGGGGACCCAGCCGGTGGTCGAGCCGGAGGTGGCGTTGGGATCGAAGGTGGTCACGGTCCAATCCGCCCCGGGCAGGTACTGGTCGAAGTCCGAGGCATAGGTGAAGATCGCCACCCCGAGCTGGCGCACATTGGCGGAACACTGGGTGTTCTGCGCCGCCTGCCGCGCCTGCCGCAGCGCCGGCAGCAGAATGGCGATGAGCAGGGAGATGATGGAGATGACCACCAGCAGTTCAATCAGCGTGAAACCGGGAACTTGACGCAGCGGCGGACGCGCGGGCTGGTTCATGGCGTGATCCTTGCGGGGGAGGAAGGGGTGGCGGTGGAGGAACCCACGACGAGTTGAGGCGCCAGACGCAAACGCCGGGCAGCCGCAGTTGCCGGGCGTGACTGACGCTGCTCGATGCGCTGATGCAGCAGCCGGAACAACGCGACGCCCATCTCGGCCACCGGCTGGGCGATGGTGGTCAGGGGAATGACGCAGTTGCTGGCGGTGGGCGACCCGTCGCTGCCGATGATCGCCAATTCACCGGGCACGCTGATGCCCAGGCGGTAAGCGGCCCGCATCGCGCCGGCGGCAACCATGTCGTAACTGGCGAGGGCGTCGATGGCGTGCCGGTGCTTGCGCAGCTGCGCGCCGATCTGAGCGCACAGGTCTTCATGCAGCACACTGCCCACGCTGCGCGGCTGGTCGAAGTCCCACAATTGCGGGGTCGGCAGGCCCGCGGCATCAACCGCTGCCACAAAGCCGCGGCGCAGCTCATCCTTGGTGTAGCAACTGGGCGTGGTGGAGATCTGCACCAACCGGCGGTAGCCACAGGCGATCAGGTACTGCGCCTGCATCCAGCCGGCGGCGTGGTAGTCCATGCTCACGTCGTCGCAATCCAACTCGGCGCGGCCGGCGCCGTCAATGGTCACCACCGGCACCCCCAGCTCAAGCGCGCGGCGCAAGGTCTGATGTCGTCCGGTTTCCGTGGGATAGACCGCCAGCCCGTCCACGCTGCGGTCCAGCAGACGTTCGATGAGCTGGTCTTCCACCTGCGGCTCGTCGTTGGGGCTGAACACCATCATGGTGGTGTAACCCGCCTCACGGGCGATGGTTTCAAACGCCTGCACCCGGGCGGTGGCGATTTCCACGTTCAGGGCGGCGGTGAGCAGGCCCAGCGTCCAGGTTTGACCACCGCGGAGAGACTGCGCGGCAAGATTGGGGCGATACCCCAGCCGACGGGCGACAGCTTCGACCTGTTGGCGCGTCGCCGGCGAGGCCCAGCAATCCGGCCGCTGATTGAGGATCGCCGAAACCGTGGAGACGGAGTACCCGCTGGCATCGGCGATGGTCGCCAGCGTTGGTCGAAGTGGCCTGCGCTTCCGGGCGGCGGTCCCGGTTTCCCTGGGCGACATATTGCCAAACTCCCATATGGAAGGTTCCATACTAGAGCTTCGGCCCAGATTGTCAATGCTTTTTCTGCGCCCCCGGCCGCCCCTGCACCGTTCCTCGTCACGTCCGTTGATGCAGGTTCGTCGCCATGCGACTCCAATGCGGTCGATCCACCGCTGATCCCCTGGGTGTCCCTGCCAGCCAGCGCGGCGAGCACCGTTGACCTGCCCGCCGCGCTGCTGGTGGATGCAAACTTATGCCAGGTCGAAGCGGTCCAGATTCATCACCTTCGCCCAGGCGGCAACGAAGTCCTGCACGAATTTCTCTTTGGCATCCGTGCAGCCATACACCTCCGCCACCGCGCGCAACTGCGAGTTCGAGCCGAACACCAGATCCACCCGCGTGGCGGTCCACTTGAGCTTGCCGGTGCTGCGCTCACGTCCTTCAAACTCCTGCGCTTCGGGCGTCTTGGGCTGCCACTGGGTGTTCATATCCAGCAGGTTGACGAAGAAATCATTGGTCAGTGTCTCCGGCCGGGTGGTGAACACGCCGTGGGGCGATTGCTCGAAGTTGGCGTTGAGCACACGCAGGCCGCCGACCAGCACGGTCATCTCCGGCGCGGTGAGGGTCAGCAGTTGCGCCTGGTCCACCAGCAATTCCTCGGCGGACACGGAGAAGCGCGTCTTGAGGTAATTGCGGAAACCGTCGGCGATGGGTTCGAGCACGGCGAAGGATTCCACATCGGTCTGCGCCTGCGTGGCGTCCATCCGGCCGGGGGTGAACGGCACCGTCACTTTCACGCCGGCCTTCTGCGCCGCCTGCTCCACCGCCGCACATCCCGCCAGCACGATCACATCCGCCAGCGACACGCGCTTCTTCCCGGTTTGTTGGCGATTGAACGCCTGCTGAATCTGTTCCAGCACCGACGCGCCCGGCTGCGCCAGCACCGCCTGGGGGAGCGGCTCGGCGATGTAGGCGCCGCGCGCGGGGGATTTGCGGGTGTAGTTGTAGTCCGTCCAGGTGATCTGGTTGGGGTTCTGTTCCTTCTTGAAGGTGATCCACATGCCCGAGCCGTTGGCGTAGTTGAGCGCCATCCAGTAGCCATCGGTGGTGATGAACTGGTGGTCATAGCCGGAGCCGATGAAGCACTTGCGGACTTCGCCGTGCGGGCCGGGGGCGATGATGCAGGAGTTTTCCGCGAACTGGTCATCGAGCGTGCTGTAGGTGTGCCAGCGGACCTGCAAGCGGCGGGGTTCAGCGCCGACGTTGGTGATGCGGCTGATGGTGGTCAGCTCCGCGCTGTCATCCGCCAGGCGCATCTCGCGTTCAAACTTCTGACCTTCGGTGGTGCAGGTCACGTAGATCGCGTGGTAGCCGGGCCCGCTGCGGAACTCCGCTGCATAGGGCAGGCTGTACACGCCTTTGCCCAGCTTGTCGAAGGCTTCGAGCCAGTAGTAATCCTTCCAGCCAAAGCCCAGGCGACCCTTGAGCACGAAGTCTCCGCCGTACACATGGTTGACGCCGGTCTGCTTCTGGAGGAATTCAATCACGGTGCCGCCGGGGTCGGGCAGCACTTTCATGCGGATGTGCTGATTTTCCAGCACCAGGACGCGGTGGCCGTCGATGGTTTCCTCGCGCTGCTCGGGGGCGGCATTGCCGAAGCATGTCGCGCTGAGCACCAGCAGCAGACTGCAGAACCAGGCCGTGGGATTTCGCATGGGTACAACTCCTTCTGTCCAGGGGCCGGATGTTCCGGGGGCAATTCCGAGACCGGGGGTCCGGGGGTCCGGGGGGCCGGGGGGGGTTAGGCTCGATCAAAGCCGTGGTTGAATTCTTCGCGCCAGTTCCACAGCACCGCGCCCATGTGGTAGCGGTGATGGCTGGGACAACGGCGCGCATAGTACACGGTCAACACCTGATCTTCGCCGACGAGCACACTGGAGGGATACCCGCCGTCGTAGCGTTCGGTGTCATCAATCTGCAACAGGCGATGCGGACGACGCCAGGTTCGGCCGTCGTCGGGGCTGACGCGGCACGCCAGCGCGAGATCATGCGGATGACGGACGCCATAGGTCAACAGGATGCGGCCATCGGGCAGACGCAGCAGATGGCCGTTGTGCTCGTAGTCGCCGGCAAGGTGGCCGTGCATGGACCACGTGTCGCCAGCATCCTCCGAGACATACAGGTGCAGCGTCTGGTGCTGACAGGTCCGCACCGCCGCGAGCAGGCGCTGATCGTTCACGGCATACAGGCAGGTTTCGTTGACGTTCTCCGCGGAGATGCAGGCGCGATACTGCCACGACTGGCCGTGGTCGAAGCTGCGGTAGAGCAGCGAGCGGCCGACCTTGGGGGCAGCGGGGTCGGCCGGCCAATCGTAAAACGACGCGAGCAACTGACCGTTCGCCAGCGCGACAATCGGACCAAAGGGAGTCAGGTTGCGCTCCGGCGTGGCTACAGGGATCGGCCCCGCCGGCCGCCAGGTGACGCCGCCATCACTCGACAGCGCCGCCAGCGGAGGCAGCGCGTCGTTGCCGGTGGATTCCAACGGCGGCTGCCCCGGCGCCGGACGATTGCCATAGCCAGCAACGAGCACCACCAGGTCGCCATTGCGCGCCTGTCCCACCGCGTGATTCATGCGATTGGTCCCAGGCGCATGAGGCACCGGCGTGCCGGCGTAAGCCCAGGTGCGCCCGTCGTCGCTGCTGACATGAAAGTCCACCGTGCCTTCCCAACGCCCGTGCGTGGGCTGGTTGAACAGGGCGACGCCGATGCGGCCATCCGCCAGTCGCAAAGCCTGCGGCCAGGCGCATACGTTGTCGATGGCGATGTAACGTTCGAGGATTGCCATGCCAGATGCTCACGTCAGGAAGCAGGATCAGGATTAGCGCTCGTGCGGTCCAGCCATGGGCGCACGTGCTGTTCATAGAGCTGACGGTAGTACGCGCAGGGTTCGCCTTCGTGCCACAACTCATACACGTGGCCGGCCTGGGGTTCGAACGCCAGCCGACACGCCCGCATGTTGCCCGCCCAGTATTCGTTGCGCGGGCGCAGACGCAGCGGCTGGCCGGTGATGATATCCCGAGCGCGCCATTGCAGGGCACTGGTGTCCAGGATGCCGGTGTGCATGGTCATGTGCAGGTCCGACTCCGGCGCCACCAGGAAGCGCGTGCGATGATCGATCGGCACGCCCCATTCCAGCAATGTGTCGACGCTCCAGACCTTGCTCCCCGCCGCCAGCACTTTGTAGCGATGGTTGCGCGGGCCATACAGGTTGGTCAGGGCGCGAATCTGCTGGGCATTGGGATAGTCGAACGGTTGGAAGCTGTGTTCGAGCTTCAAGCCGAAGTTGATCGAATGGGCGATGAACTCCAGAAAGCCGATGTGCCACTGCGGATTATTCACCGGCGTGTCGCCGCCGCCGCCCCAGACCATCTCCAGCCACGGCGTGATGGCATGCTCGCCCACATAGCGGCGCACCTGCTGGCAGTGCTTGATGATCAGGTCATCGGTGCGCGCCTGAGCGACGAAATCCCCGCAGATGGTGTCGTCAATGTACGGCTGACAACCCGCCAGGTCCTTGGCGCAGCAGATGCGCACGCCGGGTTTCACTTCATCCACGCTGCGGCGAATCAGCTCGTAAATCCGCGGCACCATCGTCTGCACGTCGGCGTCTTCCAGGGTGATGCGGCTGGCGCGGTAGAAGCTGTCATAAGGTTCAAAAAACGGCGGGAAATCCACCTTGAACGCATCCACATCATATTCACGCACGATCCGCTGCATGGTCTGGCGAATGTGCTGGGCCGCTGCCGGATGTCGCGGGTCCAGACGGTAGGTTCCCAGCCCGCTGTAAAAGCACGGCGCGCCGGCCGCATCCTTGAGCAAACCCTCGGGCGCCGCGGCCGTGTGGATGCGCGTGCCGGGATGCACCTGAGCTGGGGCGATCCACAGCCGCACCGCGTAGCCCTTGCCATGCAGCCAGTCGACCAGGCCGCGCAGGTCGGGAAAACGCTGGGGGTCCGGCTCCCAGTCGCCCAGTCGGCCGTCGACGGTCCAGCCATCGTCGATGCAGACGGAGCCGAACCGATAGCCCGCCGCCTCCCAGGCGTGCACCATTTCCTCCACGAGGCTTTGACTGACACCTTTGAGGCACAGCCGCCAGGTGTTGATTTCGGGCAATTCAAAGCGCAGATCGTGCATGACAGCGCACTCACTTTCCTGCCGAGGAAGTCGCGGGGGCGAACCAGCGCGAAGGCTCCGTCGCCAGCACCATGTCCGGGCCGGGCGACACCAGCAGCCCCGGCACCATGACGCCCTTCCAGCGCCACGCGTAGCCGGTCTGTCCCGCGACGCAGGTGGACATGAAGTACATCGTGTCCGGCTGCACCTTCAGCGTGATTGTCTGCGGCGTGGAGGCGGCCTGCACCAGACTGCCGTCGAGATGTTCCAGCCGCAGCAGCATGCTGTAGTTCTCGCCCATCATCAGGTTGTGCGGGCGCAGCTCGCGTTGGGTTTCACCCGGCGCGGAGCGCCAGTACAGGTGGGTGGCCGTCAGGTTGTTGCCCGCGGGGACGACGTAGACTTCCTTGGCGAGATCGCTCACCGGCGCGACCAGGGAAATCGGGCCGCCGCCGGTCAGCCGCAGCACATAGTCGCCGGTCTGACCATCGGCGGGCACTGGCACCTGGATGCCGCGCTGCGGTGAATAGCCCAGGGCTTTGCGGTCGATTTCACCTTCAAGCACCTTGCGCCCGGAGGGATCGGTCAGCACATAAGTCACCGGCGGATACTTGGCGCGGTCCTCGGGCCCTTCATACACCGGACCCCAGAAGCACAGGTTGAACGCGGCATCGGTGTCCTGATGCAACACGGTGTAAGCGCTAGGCGCGTGGCCCATCGGCAGCAATTGCGGAACCTCGGGCAGACCCCAATGCTTCATGGCGGTCACCATGGGCAGCAGGAACTGGTAGTTGTCCGCGGTGGGGGAAAACGCCGAGTACTTCGCGGGATGGCCCATGCCCCATTGCCGCAGCGGCGCCAGGCCCTGCGTTTCCAGCCACAGGGCGTAGACCGGGGTGGGATCGCCGGTGACCAGGGCGCGATAGGTGTTGTAGCCGGCAAAACTCTGGCCGCCCCAGGGGCTGACTTCGGTGATGGCTTTGATGGCAGCCGGATCGCGCCAGCGCTGGGTGTAGGTGTGCCACCACCAGCGTCCGCTCTGGCCATCGGGCGGCGCGCCGCCATGGAGCAGCAGGGGACCGCCATTGAAGATCTGTTTGCCCAGGTCGCCGATGGGTCGGAGCAGGCGTGGGTCGAGCAACTCGGCGTACAGGTGGGTCATCATGCCCCAGCCGCAGGCGGGGTTGCGATTCAGTTCGCCCTTGTACGGCTCGCGCACGCGGTAGTCCTGCTCCGTGCGGAATGCTTTGAGCACGGAAGTCACCGTCAGCTTGGCGAAGTCCAGCGCCTGGGTGTCGCCGGTCATGAAGTACAGCAGACACGCGTGCCACTGCGGGGACATGTGACCCACCAGCTCCGGCTCGCGCTTGCTCCACGGCACCATGCCCTGGCAGTGATAGACCGAGCCGGGCCAGACGCCCCACGCCGGGCGCGGTGACGTTTTGGGATCGGAAGGATCACACGTCGCCGAGGCATGATCCAGCAGATAGCGCGACAACGCGCTGGCGTAGTGCCAGTACTTCGCTTCGCCGCTGCGCAGGTAGAGCATCCAGCCGGTCAGCTCCGCGCCATGGTGGGCGTTGAGCCGATTGCGGTGCAGGGCGCTGTAGCTGTCGCCGGGATAGGTGGTGCCGTTGGGCCAGAGGAATTGGCCATAGAGCTGGAAGTCGTCAATGGTCGCCATGGTGCGGTCGTACAGCTCCGCGACGCCGCGCTCGATCTCGGGATACTCCGGCGTCACCGGCGGGGCGAATTCCAGCAGATCGGTGCGCGCCCCCCACTGGGGATCAGCAATCGCCTGCGGGTGCGATTCAAAGGCGAAAATGAGCGGCGCCGCCTGATTCCAGATGCGTCCGGTGTCGCCGCCGGCTTCGGGGGCGAAGCCGTACAGCAACTCGCCGGTGATGGCGGTGCCGCTGGCGTAGTAATCGTGGTTCTTGTACATCAGCAGCGTGACTTTGGTGTCGGGATACAGCTTGCGCCATTCCTCGGCGGCGGTGAAGTATTCCTCGGGAATCTGGAAGTCCAGCAGTTCGCCCTGATGCAGCCAGTACAGCTTGGAGTAGTTCTCAATGGCGGTGCCGCCCTGCAGATGGTTCGAGCCATGCGCCGGCCAGGCGTGCCAGGTGAGTTGATCGCGTCCGACGCTGATTTCCTTGGGGAATTTTTCCGCCAGATAGCGCTGGGCGACGGTGATGTAGCCGCGCGGCCCCATGCCGCCAAACGCCAGCGGCAGGCGGCTGTTGATCCAGTTGGTGACGTTGTAGCGCAAGCTGTCGCTGTTGAAGGAAGTGATGACTTTGCCGCTCTCGGACTCGGCGAAGGTCATGCGGTCCCAGCGATCGCACAGGGCGTAGAGCGTGCCCGCCTGCGGCAGTTCGCGCTGCAGGCCGCCGAGCATGTACGCCTTTTGCAGATCGACGGGCGAGGTCGCCACGCCCATGTCGCGGATGCGCATGGCGCGGTCCATCGTGTTCCAGGTGATGACGTAGGTCTGGTTGACGCCCACCTGGGCGCGCTCCGCCTGTACGGTGATGCGGGTGGTGTACCGGCCGGCCTGCTGACCATCCTCGGCGGTCAGCCAGCCGTCGGCGCGCAGCGTGGTGCGCAGCGGACCCGCTTCCTCCACATTCACCTGTGGGTTCGGGTCCAGAGCGGCGTAAAAACCCTTGCCTTCCGCGTTGATCCAGTAGGGACCATCCTGAGGCTTGGCTTGCACAATGGTTTCATCTTCCGTGCACTCGCCGTCGCGGTTGCGGTCGAGCAGCACTGATTCAAACAAGCGAAAGCGCTTGCGGCTGACGGTGACTTCCAGCAGACCGTTGCTGAGGATGAAGGCGCTGGGCGTCTGGATCAGCTCCACGGGGCGCGCGGGCTTGGCTTTGGCGGGCGCGCCCAGCCGCAGGACGTACTTCCGCGCTACGCCGTTCTCATAGCGGGCGGGGAAATCCAATCCCAACCACTTGATGGTGCCGCGCCGGCTCCAGCGTGAACGCACGGTGACCTGACAGGGAATCTCCCGGCCGTCTTCCAGCAAGGTCACCTGCCGCGGGTCCTGCAGCAGGCCGTCGGGCAACGGAATGCCGGTGGTGATCGGCACATTGGTGAAGTTCACCAGCGCCTGGTCCTGCGTCAGCACCAGCGGCACATCCACCGGCAAGGTCGGCAGCGGCGTGTCATCCTTTCGTTTGCTCAAGCTCGCCTGCCCGGTCGCCAGCACCTGGCCGTGCGGGTCGAGCAAGGTGGCGACCAGCTGGTAAGCGCCCAGCGCCAGCTTGGGCATATCCAGGTCCACCGCGAAGTGATCCGAATCGCTGACGCTCGCTTCCAGCGCCGGCTCCTGAGCAGCGCCTTCCGTCGGCCGCAGCTCCACGCGCACGCGATGCTCCGCGAGCTTGCCCTCGTACAGCAGTGCGGGCGGATTGATCACCACCAGACCCTGGCCATCCTGATCGCGGTCGGTGTAAACCACCCGATCGAGATACACCTGCACGCTCAGCGGCACCTTCGCCTGCGTGGCGGGCACATCCACCGGCACCGAGGTCACGCTGCGCAGCACCTGCGCGGGCGCCAACGTGCAGAGCGACAGAATGAGCAGCGGAATCAGGTGTTTTGCGAGCATGATCAGCCTTTCACAAACTGACATGGGACTGAAATTGAGCAGTACAAGCAGCAGCCAATGGCTGCGGTTTAGTCAGTGAATTGCAGGGCGTACACATCGGCATCGCTGAGCACCAAACGCAGTCGAATCGGTTGCCCCGCCAGCGTCGCCAGCGCTGCCGGGTTCTTCCACAACGCCTGGTATTGCACGGCATCGCCAAACATCGCAGGGCTGTCCGCCAGACTGAAGCCCGGCACCGGCGCGCCATCGGGATGCTGGATTTCAATCCGCACCCAGCCCGCCGCCGAGGTGGACATATTCAGCAGCAGGCGACTGCCGGTGAAGGTGAACGGGCGCGTGAGGCATTCGCCGGCATCGCGCAGCGCCTGCACGGACACAAAGCCGTCAAGCCGCAGCGTGTGGCGACGGATCACCGTGGCGCTGCCGCGCCAGTAGCCTTCGGTGAGATAGAACGACAGCTCAGCGGGCGCACCGGGGATATCACTGGCGGTCTGCACGATGCCCCAGTTCTGGTAGTTGTCGCCATAGGTCCAGTTGCCCACCGGCCGCAGCCCCGGCCGAATGAATGCTTCGCCCCAGCGCTTGAACGTGCGCCCATCGCGGCTGGACATGAACAAGCCATCCGTCACCGCGCTGCCGTAGCGCACATTCGACTGTGCCCGCAACCGTCGTTGCTCCAGCTCCGGGAGCGCTTCCACCGCGGCATTCCAGGGGTGCTCGATGTAGCGCGTGGGAAAGCCCACGAACAAGTGCGGCGCGCGGGGATAGGTCGTGATCTGATTGGTGTACAGATGCTCATCCGGCACGCCGGGATATTCCAGCCATTGCGGCGCGGTCCATTGCTGCAGATCAGGTGATGTCGCGGTGCGCACGCAGCGATAGCCGGCGAGGTAGTCGCGCTTGCGGGTGACCGGATTGCGGTAGTCGCGGAAGTACGCCCGGTACTCGCTCCGCTGCGGATCCCAGAACACGACATTCTGCGAGTCGAAAGCGCCGTCATGCAGCAGCGGCTCGGAGCGCAGCGGTTGCCAGCGCAGACCATCAGGGGAGCCGAACAGGTAGATGCCCGCACGCTGCCGCGCCCCGGCGCCCACGGCCTTGTAGCGTTGTTCGGGCAGACAATTCGGATGCTCATCCACGAATGGCGAAAAGCCATGCTCGCCGCGGCGCTCGGGTTGCGCGGCGATGAACACCAGGTTGTTGCGCGTGGAGCCGGCGTGGTCGTACAACCCCAGCTCCGGGCGACGCCAGTGCTTGCCGTCGTCGCTGAACGACACCGCCACCGCGCAGGCGGTCTCCGGTTCCACCCCCGGCGTCAGTTGCCAGCAGCGGTAGTACATGCGATAGCCCGCCGCGTCGCGCAAGACGGTCAGGTAGCACGTGCCGTTGCCTTCCCACGGCTGGTCGGTCACCAGCGCCGCTTCGCGCGGCACGGGGTGGTGCAGACGCTGCGTCGCCGAGCCGGTCAGTCGTTCGACGAGAAAATCGTCGAGCAGCAGCTCGAGCCGCGATCCAATGGCGATGGGAGTGGTCATATTGAACTCAGACCCGCGCACGCATGGGGTCCATTGCTGGCGGAGTTCAGTTGTCGTAGCGGAAGCCGCGCAGCGGGCCGATCAACTGGCCAAAGCCGCCGTTGTAGGTGGCGCCCAGTTGCAGGGCGTAGGGATCAACCGCATCCCAGGCGCGCACTTCCGCGTGGCCATCGAAAAAGCTGAAGATCGTGGAGTTGTTGTTGTGCCGCCAGCGGGAAGTCGCCCAGCCGCCGACGAAGATCATCCCGGGCATGCACTTGTAGTAGCCGGCGTAACCATTGGGCGCGATGCCGGTGGTTTGCTCGAAAAGCCGCTGGGACATGTACATTTCTTCAGTCGGGGGATAGTAGTAACCGTCCGCGGTCGCCATGGTGTGGGTGGGCTTGATGATGTCCGCCATGCGCATGGGCGTGCGGTTCCAGTACCACTGCGGATTGGCGTTGCCGTTGTAGTAGCCGGTGACATCCTGCGACATCATGAAATGGCCAAAGCCGATGTGATTGCCCTGCACCTTGGGGTTTTCATTGACGGAAGGGCACAGCCGCACATCGCTGCGTCCGCTGGCGAGCCGGCCTGACGCCATCGGCAGCGCGGTGGTGTAACCGCCCAGGTTCAGGCGCGCCAGCCAGGCGATGTGCGTGCCCGACGGCGAACCGGGGGCGTTGATCATGTGCGGCGGGACGAATTCCTGCCAGTCCTGACTGTAGGTCATGATGTACTGCGCCAGTTGGCGCTGGTTGCTCAGGCATTGCGACGCCTGCGCCGCCAGCCGCGCTTTGCCCAGCGCCGGCAGCAGAATGCTGATGAGCAGGGTGATGATGGAGATCACCACAAGCAGCTCGATGAGCGTGAAACCACGACGAACCGCAGCAGGATTGATCGTCCGCATCATAAAGTTCCTTGCCCTGCCCCGGACGCCGAACCGGCCAAGGGTTAAGCGGGAAAGTTCGACCAGTCGCACGACAACGTCACTTCCTGGGCCGGCCAGTGGGCGTCCGCCAGGCGATTGAGCAGCAGGTGCGCGCCCATGCGGCCCAGATAAGCCGCGGGAATGCTTACCGACGCCACGGCGTGCGGCCCCGACGCCCGCAGCGCTTCGGAGCCGTCAATGCTGACCATGTGATAGTCCCGGCCGTTCTCCATCCCCAGCGCCGCCAGCCCGTGCACCATGCCGATCGCCAGGTCGTCACAGGCGACGAAGATGCCGCGCGGACGCGGATTCAACGCGGCATATTGCGTGGCGGCGCGAGCGCCGAACAGCATGGAGTGGCTGTCGACACGCAGCCAGTGCGCAGCCGGCAGCGGAGCGCCCCAACTGCTTTCGAAGCCGCGCAGGCGCCGGATGGAAGTCATCTGATAGGGCGGGCCGTATGCCGGGGCGCGCTCGACGCCGACAAAGCAGGCGCTGTCGCAGCCCAGTTGCCGCAGGCGCTGTGCTGCCAGCGCGCCGCCTTGTTCCTGATCAACCCAGACGCGATCGACCGTTGCGCCTTCCACCTGCGGATGCACAGCTGCGCTGGTGATGATCAGCACCGCTTGTCCGGGCGCTGCCTGAATGGTGCAGGCGCTGCTGGGATTGATCAGCACGAGGGCGTCGGCCGGCGGGGCGACGAACGGCGCGCGGTCGTTTGGCAAGCTGTTGAGAGATTGCACTTCCAGGCCGCGCCCCAGCAGCGCTGCTTCCAGAGCATCCACCGCCGGGCGCATGTGCGGCGAGTCGCCGATCACCAGCGCCTGTTTGTGGACCGGCCGAGGCGCGGGAGTGGGCGTGGCTGCGGAGCGCGCGAAGATCGTGCGCAGTTGCTCGTCGCTGTATTGCTCGGAAACGAAAGTGCCCAGCCGGGGACGAGTCACCAGAAACCCGCCGCGCGCCAGTTCCGCGACAGACCGCTGCGCGGTGGCGTGGGAAACCTGGAGCTGTCGCGCCAGATCGCGGATAGGCGGCAGGCGATCCCCGCTGCGCCAACGTCGACCCAGCCGCAGCGCCAGTCGTTGCTTCGCATCCACCAGAGTGTCGCTGACCAGATGGTCCATGCCGGCGTCCTTCCGTTGCGGGCGGGATCGTAACAAAGCTGTGTATCATAATCAATTGTTTGGATACAAAACACAACAAAAATCGTTAAGTAGTTATTTATAATTGCTTTGAGAATAAAAATAATGAATCAAACTGAGTCAAGACTTGATGCAGGGGAATGGAGGGGGCGGTGCTCAGCCCGCTATGATGCCGCTGCTGGGTGTCGTGGGTTAAGCTGATGGCCCGATCACCCATGCCGTCCACACTGTGACGCAAAGCCCCCAGCCAACCGGACGAACTCATATGCCCCATCCCGCTGAGTCGACCTTTGACCGTCAGGACATCCTGCAGCGCATGATGCGTGTGATGGGCGACATGCCGCCGGCGCGCTCAGCGCCGCCGACGGTGCGTGCCGGCGAAACCTTCACCCGCGCGGACGTGCGCTACACGCGCCTGGAGCTGCTGGTCGATCCCGACGACTGGTGTCCCGCCTGGCTGCTCACTCCCGCGCGGGAGGACGCGCTGACAACCAAACAGGCTGCCATGTTGTGTCTGCATCAGACGACCGCCATCGGCAAGGATGAGCCGGCGGGGCTGGGCGGCCGGGATGATCTGCATTACGCGCTGGAGCTGGCGCAGCGTGGCCACATCGCATTGGTCCCCGACTATCCCACGCTGGGCGAATACCACATCGATCCGTACGCCCGTGGCTACGTCAGCGGCACCATGAAAGGCATCTGGAATCATGCGCAGTGCGTGACCTACCTGAGCCAGTTGCCGCAGGTTGATCCGCAGCGCCTCGGCGTCATCGGCCATTCGCTGGGGGGACACAACGCGCTGTTCCTGGCGGCTTTTGATGAACGGGTGCGCGCGGTGGTGAGCAGTTGCGGCTTCACCGGGTTTCGTTGGAATCGCCAGGGCAGCAGTGGGCCGGCGGGTGATGTGAGTGACTGGACCGGTCCACGCTACATGCCGCGCATCCGCGAGCAGTTCCACAGTCGCGCCGAAAACATGCCGTGGGATTTTACGGACGTGCTGGCGGCCATCGCGCCCCGGCCGACGTTCATCAACGCCCCTGTGCAGGACTGCTTTTCCATGGTGGGCGTGCAGGCGACGATCCAGGCGGTGCTGGCTGCTGCTCCAGAAGCGCGGATCGAAGCACACTACCCCGACTGCGGCCACGCGTTTCCCACTCCCGTGCGGCAGGCGGCTTACGAATTTCTGGAGCAGGCGTTGGCGGACTGCGGCAGGTGATTTCCCGCATGGCCCAAACTCTCTTGCGGCGCTGCTTCACCACCAGGCCAGGGGGCGGCTGCGCTGAGGTTGGCTAAAGACGCTCGGTCACCCGGGGAGCAGGCGCCAAATCAGCGCACATGATTCAGATGCTCAGAGGCGCCCGCAGCGAATCACCGGCGCGCTGGCATTGCCGCATCCCGCGCTGCCTGACGGACTTCTTTCAGCAGCGCCGGGGTCACCTGTTGCTGGGCTTCCAACTGGGCTTCGAGCGCTTCGGGGCCGCCCAGTTCGAGGTTGAGCTGATCGGAGCGGGTCAGCCAGGATGGCGGTGCGTTCAAGTCGACATTGCCCGCACCGGCAGTGACGCCGCGGAAGCCGGCCCAGTGCGCCATGCCGGTGTCGCGGATGCGCCAGGCGAAGCGCACCAGTCGTTCGAGCGCCACGGCGCGCCGTTGGGCGGCCGCGTGCGCCGCCTCGCCCGGCTGTGCGGCAGCGCTGCGGCGGTGATCGCACCAGAGCTGCACATAGCGGGTGTACAGCAGCAAATGGTCCAGCCGGGCGCGAACGGCCGGCTGCCCCTGCGCTTGTTCCTCAGCGGTCAGCAGGATGGCGTACATGCGCGCGTAGCGGTCGGCAAAGTAAGCAAGCGATCCCGGTTTGGCGCCGCCCGCGGGAACGGTTTGCGCGTTGCGGCTGTTGTCGACCAGGTCGTACCACGGCCGCATCGTCGCGGCGGCGGGACCAAACGCGCGGGCGAGAAAATCGTCAACGAGGTGGTTGAGCTGGCGCGCTTCCTGCGGATTCCACAGCAGCCGCGACGCCACATAGTAGCCCAGGCCGTTGGGTCCCCAGCAGTCGCTGGCTTCCGCGACCATGAGGCGCGCGCCCAGTTCATGGAAGGTGGGGATGCTGTGGCTGAGGTATTCCAGGTTTCCGCCCTGCATGCGGCCGGGCATCATCACATGCCACTGCGGGATGGCGTAGTAGTCATAAATGCCCAGCGTTTTGGCTTGCTGCGCCCATCCCGCCAGACGCTGTTCGATGGGCATCTTGCCGCTGAGGTTGGTGGCGCAGCAGACAATCACGCGGTCATGCACCGCCAGCGTGGGCGGCTCGGCATGCTGGGCGTAGGCGAGCACGCCGATCCATTTATCGCCATGTTCTGCTTCCAGCGCCCGGGCGACATGATTGGCGAGGGTGATCATGCGGTTGGCGGGGGAGCCCAATGCCGCACACGCAGCACACTCGCACCACCCGTAGCCGTCGGTGGGCTCCATGGAGATGCTCAGTTCGTCCGGGTGTTTGGCGAAGTAATCCCGGGCGAAGCTCGCCGCCAGTTCGCGCACGGCGGGGTTGGAAATGCAGAGCTTGCTGCCTTTACGTTCGTCTTTGACCAGCGCGTAGTACTCGGGATGTTCGGCGAAGGTCGCTTGGTGAAACTGGATGATCCCGCCGTAGTTGTGCTGATTCTGAATCAGCGTGCGTTTCCACCGGGCGGGCAGTTCGGGGCGGAAGTCCGTGCGCCAGCCGTGCTGATTCATGCGGTTTTTGAAATTCCATTCGCGCTGGCGGTCCGCGTCGCCGCCCCAGGAGTACCAGATGCGGCGGTCGAAGTAGGCGGGGATTTCCAGTGTGTCGAGTTCGAGCGCTGCCTCCGCGCGGCTCAGGTCGGGAATGACCTCCCACGCTTCATGGGGGAAGAACTGCCGATAGCCCAACCGGTGGAGCAGGTCCCAGATGCCGAACTCCACGCCGATTTCGCTGGCGCCGATCACCACCAGCCGCGTGGCGCTGCTGCGCAGGACGTAGCTTTGCGCCGCGGCGAGATCGCCGGGGGCGACAGGTTCAGTCATGAGGTTCAGGTTGGGAAAGTCGCCGGGCTGACCCACCACGATGCCGCGCTCACCGTTGCCGACCGTGACCTCGACCGGCTGTCCGAGCATGGCCGACAGCTTCTGCGCCAGCTCCTGGGCGGCATGACGCACGGCCGGATGTGCTGTCTGCGCGACGACCACCGGCCCGGATGGTTTGCCGTCTTGCGCGATGATGAATGGCTCAGCATTGACGAAGGAGGCCAGGCTTAGCGCCAGCAGCCCGCCGGCGATTCGTGGGAAACGGCGCAAGATCATGATGCATCTCCGAACTTACATGACTGTGGCGGTCAGCCTGGTCTGCAGCGGGTCAAAGCGTGATTCCAGAAACTCGGCGCAGTCGCTGTAAGCCCAGGCCTCGAGCAGCGCCTGGGCTTGCTGGCGCGTCGTGTGCAGACGCTGGAGCAGCTTGGCGCGTACTGACTGGTGTTTCGCCTGCAGGTGCGCGTCCCTGCCGAACCGACGCTGCACCAGCGCCATGCTGCTGGCGTGCGCTGCCCAGGCGTCCACCTGACGCACCAGGGCTGCGTGGTCGAGCGCCAGTTGCCACCACGCGACAGCGCGACGAACCTGTTCATCAGGATGTTGCAGCAGCGGCGCGAGTTCCGGCATGAACCCCGGCTCAAACTGTTCCCCCGGGCGTGGATGCATGGCGGCATCCACGCTTTGCACCAGCGGCGCCAGCGGATGCACAGCAAAACGTGCCGGGTCGGCGGCGGCTTCGACCAGCGGCCACCAGCCTTCGAGCGGGCCATACAGCAGGCCATGGGATGACGCGCGCGCCCAGGTCGTGTGGATCAATCCACCCAGTTGCCCTGCCTCCAGTTGCCGACGCCAGATCCGCACGTTACGCAGCCGCTGTTCCAGGGGCCCCAGCAGATAGCGCTGGTCATAGCAATCACTGCTGCGTACGCCGCTGGCGGCCCATACCGTCTGCGGGACATCACGAACGGTCAGCTCGGTGGGGCCGAGAAAGCCGTATTGCCAATCCACCAGGATCGTTTCCGCTGGCAGTTCGCCGGCGCGGCGGCTGTCGCCCCAGAAGGCATCCGCCCAGATCAGCGGCTGTCGCCCGCGCTGCAGCACATGGCGAACCAGCGCGCCGACATGGTCGAGATACAGCGACATTTTGCCGTCGGGTGCGGCTGCGCGTTCCCGGCAGGTCGCGCAACTGCCCAGACAGAATGACTCATCCGCCCCCAGATGAATGAAGCGGGCCTGGGGATGCAATTCGAGCACTTCATCAATCCACGCCAGCAGGCGCGGGCGCAGCTCGGGATGACAGGGACAGGCTTCGGAAACTTCGTCAGCTTCGCGCAGATGCGCATAGGCGGAATGGCGCAGCAACCAGCCCAGATGACCCAGCGTCGGGATGAGTGGAATCAGTTCCAGCCCAAGGCTGTCGCACCGCGCCCAGACGCGCTGCCAGGTGTCCAGCGTGTAACCGGGCCGAAAGGTCCCGGGCCAGGACCGCCAGGGAATGCGATCCTCGTATTCCAACACCAGCCCGGTGTACCCCAACGCCGCCAGCCGCTCGATCCACGCCAGCAAGC
Organism: uncultured Phycisphaeraceae bacterium; assembly: GCA_964605235.1. Classification (GTDB taxonomy): domain Bacteria; phylum Planctomycetota; class Phycisphaerae; order Phycisphaerales; family Phycisphaeraceae; genus CAZSBB01. The sequence continues at coordinate 13,523 of CAZSBB010000045.1, read as the reverse complement.
CGGCTGCGTCGGGATTCATGCCCTTGAAATCAAGATGAAGGTACTGCTGGAACATATCAGGCTGCAGGGAAATCAATAGGCGTGCCACGGGTTGTAGCGGCCGACCACCAGGTCATGGATGCGCCGGGTGTTGTGCCGGGTGATGGTGGGCCAGCGCTGCTGGGCGATCTGTTCGAGCGTGTCCCGTTCGCCGAAGCGGCGGTGGGCTTCCCACTCCAGTCCGATCAGCGACTCGGCGTCCCAGAACCAGCCGCCGTCGAGCCCCGCGTCGAGGATGTTCGCCATGTGTCGTGCCCGGGCGGGCAGGTTGTTGGCGGTCCAGGCTTCCCCATGCGCCCGCACCGCAGAACCGCCGGCGTAGACCTTGCTGCCGTGGGCTTTGAGCGCCTGCACCGGCGTCAGGTCCATGTTGAGCGCCGGGTCATCGCCATGTCCCGCGCCGATGAGGATCGACTCGAAGAGTTGCCGCTGCGCCAGCAGATCAATGTCCAAACCCATGAGCCGATTGTGCGCGAAATCGCGCGGCACGATGCACGACAGCGCCCGCCCGCGCCGGTCCGTCAACTCCCGCACCCGGGCGACGAAATCCGCCAGCAGTTCATGACGCACCGCCAGCATTTCCGGGCGGTCGCATTCGTCGGGCAATTTGGGCGCGCGGCCATAGCGACGGGCAAATGCCTCACACACCGGCTGCTCGCAGACCATCAGCGGTAAGCCCCGATTAAACGCCAGGCACAGGCCCTCCGGCTGGTAATCCAGCAGTTCATCGAAGTACGCCAGGATGTAATCCTGCACCCCCGGCCAGGCGTAGCTCATGAGGTTGAGCGTTTGGCCGTGTTCATCCACGCAGCGCCATTGGGGATGCTGGGTGAAAAACCGACTGGTCCATTCGGTGTGCGGAAACGGGCCATAGAACGCGCTCATGCGGCAGTAGAAGTGCAACTCCAGGTGGTATTCACGGGTCGCCTGGCGCACGACTGCCAGCGGATCGACGCCGGCTTCCATGAAGCGCTTGAGCGAGCGGTAAAACGTGACGCCGTGCGGGTAGTAGGCGTCGGCTGCGGAGCGTTCGCGCAAATCGCTGAAGCGCGAATCCTGGCGCAGCGTCAGCGGGCCGCCGCCGTAAACGCCCCAGAGCATGCGAAACACATGGCTGTCCTGGTAGGGATACAGGTGGCGATAGATGTCGCGGGGATGGTCCAGGCCGGTGCAGAACACGCCATGGCCGTCGTTGGTGACGATGAGATTGCGTGGCGCCGTCGCCTCCGGTGGGGCAGGCTCGGCGCGCAGGTAGAAGAGCGTCAGCGGCAGGTTGCGGTCGCAGCTGCGCACCGGCGCCACATGCAGCCGGCGATTGGTGAAGTCCATGGCGGGGAGCGCGACATCGCGGATCGCCGACGCATCGCCCGGCAGTTCGCAGTAGCCGGTATCGCCGTCGAGCCAGACGCGCAGCGCCGGGTTGTGCGCCAGGTGCAGTCGATGCCGCCCGGTCAGGCCCAGGTTCAGCACCAGTTCGCCGGCGGGGCTCGCTGCGCCGGTCGCCAGGCCCACGCCTTCGACCTGATCCAGGGCAAAGGGGAACGCCAACCAACCGGCGCCGATGCGTGAGGTGGTGGTCAGGCCGCCTTCGACCAGTTCGGGCAGATGGAGAAACCAGATCGATCCGTCAATGCGGCAAGCAGCCGACATGGTTGAATTCCTGTACGGATCAGCGTTCCCGGAAGAGCACCACCGGGCCCATCAAGCCGCCGGTGCCCAGCTCATTGAGATGGGTGCGATCACAGAGGATGGTGAACTGGTTGACGCCGGGCTTGAGCGCTGCTGTGATGTCGAACTGGGCGGCCTTGCAGTAGCCGGTGAAGGCCTCGCGTTCTTCACCTTTGTCAGGCGTGACATACTTGATGTGCGTGCCGTTGACATAGAGCTTGGCGCTGCCGTCGGTCGAGCCGATCCACAGGAATACTTTCTTGTTCGCCGGCGGAGCGGGGAGTTTCTGCGTCGTGCGGTAAGCCATGCGCCCCGAGCGGCCGGAGGGCTCGTCGGTCATGGTCAGATGATGGCCCAGAGAGGACCAGGTGTCGCGCACGATATGCGTGGTCGGCCAGGCTTTATCGTCAAAATCCGCCGCGGTCCACGGCCGGGCGTCGGCTTCCGCGCCGGGGTTGTGCTGCCACTTCCATTCCAGCATCGGTTTGCCCAGCCGGGCGAACTCGCGTTCCATGCGGGCGCCGTCCTTGTAGCCGACGCTGTACATGACATCGCTCCACATCGGGTTGCCGTGGCGTCCCTGGATGTAGCCGTCGCCGGTGTACGCCTTGCTGGTGTACCGGCCGCGCCCGGACATGGGCACCTGATACATGCGCTGCATGTTGCGGATGCCCCAGCGCCAGGTTTCGTAATCCTCATCCAGGTCGCGCAGCTCGCCGGCCGCCCAGCTCTGGCGCATCTGCATGTACATTTCGAAGAGCGCGAAGGCTTCATCAATCAGCTTGACCCGGCGGTATTCCAGCGGCGTGCGACAGTCGGCGAGCGCTTCGTTCAGGTCCGCGCGGGCGCCGGCCATGACCTCGGGCGTGAAGATTTTCAGGTAACCATAGGGGCTGCCGGCATACTGGTTGGCGTCCAGATAGGCGCGGTCGATGCGGTTCCAGTAGCGGCTCATGGGCGCGGCGACGGAGCCGTAGAACTTGCTCCACAGGTCCGTCAGAATTTCATCGGGTTGTTCGTGGGCGTGGAAGGCCATGCGGATCGACAGGTAGTAGGCGGGCATCATGGATTCCCACCCGTTCATGTACTCGGGCCCCCATTCCTCCAGATGGTTGTCGAGCAGAATGCGCAGGTCCCGGCTCCATTTGGTGATGAACGGGCACGGCGCGCTGATCTCGGCGAGGTTGATGCCGTACCAGTAGGCGTTGATCTGCGCCCCGGTTTTCGCCCAGCCCTGCACCAGCTCGCGCAGCCAGTATTCGTTCACATGGTTGGGCCAGTCCATGGGGTGGAAGCGGTTGAAGTCGATCGGACAGATGACGATGCGGAAGTCCGCCGGCACGTCATACCGCGCGGGGGGGTAGCTCTTGTTCACATACGCCTGATCGCCCAGGGCGACATCGGGGTACTTGGCGCGCACGCGCTGGGCGATGCGGTTGTGCAGCAGGATGCAGCGATCGGTCACGGACCACCGGCCGGCGGCGGGTTCCCACACGCGCGGCTGGGGATCATGAGGCAGCGCCATGGGGTCTTCGGTGGGCACCTGACCATCGCTGGGCACAATGGAATAGCCGGGGCGCAGGCCGAATTTCCGCATGGGTTCATACACGGCGTCAAGCTCCGCGAGAATCTTGCCCGCGATGTGCTCCGCCACTTCGGGATGCACCAGCCGCAGGTAGCCGTCGTGCGACCAGTCGGGATGGGCGGCAATTTCCTCCTTGGTGAAGAAACGCTGGAAAGAACCATCGCCCTGTGCCAGCCAGACCACCGGCCCCAGAACGCCGCTGAGCCGATTGCGCCGGTTGAAATCCGCACCGCCGCTGTAACGGGCGCGCGCGGAGGTGGCCGGGGCGAGCTGGTCATCCATGACCGGGATGGACAATTTCGCCAGCCGCGGCACGACTTCCCCCAGATCCGTGGGCATGAACCAACGGCAACCCAGGCGGTGCAGCAGTTCGTAGATGGCGTAGCTGGCGCCGACTTCCGATTCGCCGTACAAGCCGACGCCGCGCTGCGCGTCCGCCACCACGCGATAGCCGTACAGGCCCGCCTTGCTCACGCCGACTGCGCCAAACACCGGCGCGGCGGCAGCACCGACATAGATCGGCGTGCGCCCATCCGTCGGCGTCGCGGTGACGATCTCAATCTTGCTCGAACTGATCAAGCTCAGGTAATGCGCCAGGTCTTTGACCGACGCGACAAAGATGCTGCGCCGCTCATTGAGCACGCGCGTCGCCAGCTTGGGCAATTCGGCCGGCAATTGCATTTCATCCGCCCAGCCCTCAACCACCACGATGGCGCATTTCGCGGCGCCCTGTTCCGCCAGGATCACGTCGGCGTGCAGGGGCGCGGACAGCAGCGCGGTCGACAGAACGATGCCAGTAAGCCAGCCAGTGTTCATGCAGCAGTTCCTGAGCGGCATCCGCGCTGCGCGCGCAGCCTTGTCGAATGCGGGTTGATGATGAGCTTGGTCAGGTCAATGGTCGGGCGCCAGGGTCAGTTGGGCAGCACGCCGAAATTATAGAAGTTCTGATCCCCGTCATTGCGTCCCCACTGGACTTTGCCGGTGCCCTGCGGCGTGGTGACGCCGGAGCCATTTCCTTCATTGATGACGTACATCCGGCCATCCTGTGGCTGGCTTTCGCCATGGCCATCCGCCAGCAGGTAATTGCGGAGGTCCAGATGCAGTCGCGAGGGCACGGTATTGCCCCCATAGATGCCGCCGTGGAGCGTTTTGACGCCGTTGAGCGCCGAGCCATAGCCTGCGGGATTGGTGCTGATCTGATTGTTGAAAGTGCTTTCGCCGGCGATGAGGAAACGCGAGGAATACCGCGCGATCAGTTGGTCGTCGAGCGTGCGGGGAGCGCTGCGGTTGTACTTCCATTCCAGCGTGTTGGCTTTGCCGGCGGCATAGCGATTGATGCCGTAGGACATGTTGGCGTTGGCGACGAAGGTGGTGGGGCACTGCATGATGGCGGCGGTGGTGTTGACGCTGGCGGCGGTGGTGCATTGGTTGGCGTTGATGTAGCTGCGGAGCGCCAGCGGCCAGTTGGTGGGGACCCAGCCGGTGGTCGAGCCGGAGGTGGCGTTGGGATCGAAGGTGGTCACGGTCCAATCCGCCCCGGGCAGGTACTGGTCGAAGTCCGAGGCATAGGTGAAGATCGCCACCCCGAGCTGGCGCACATTGGCGGAACACTGGGTGTTCTGCGCCGCCTGCCGCGCCTGCCGCAGCGCCGGCAGCAGAATGGCGATGAGCAGGGAGATGATGGAGATGACCACCAGCAGTTCAATCAGCGTGAAACCGGGAACTTGACGCAGCGGCGGACGCGCGGGCTGGTTCATGGCGTGATCCTTGCGGGGGAGGAAGGGGTGGCGGTGGAGGAACCCACGACGAGTTGAGGCGCCAGACGCAAACGCCGGGCAGCCGCAGTTGCCGGGCGTGACTGACGCTGCTCGATGCGCTGATGCAGCAGCCGGAACAACGCGACGCCCATCTCGGCCACCGGCTGGGCGATGGTGGTCAGGGGAATGACGCAGTTGCTGGCGGTGGGCGACCCGTCGCTGCCGATGATCGCCAATTCACCGGGCACGCTGATGCCCAGGCGGTAAGCGGCCCGCATCGCGCCGGCGGCAACCATGTCGTAACTGGCGAGGGCGTCGATGGCGTGCCGGTGCTTGCGCAGCTGCGCGCCGATCTGAGCGCACAGGTCTTCATGCAGCACACTGCCCACGCTGCGCGGCTGGTCGAAGTCCCACAATTGCGGGGTCGGCAGGCCCGCGGCATCAACCGCTGCCACAAAGCCGCGGCGCAGCTCATCCTTGGTGTAGCAACTGGGCGTGGTGGAGATCTGCACCAACCGGCGGTAGCCACAGGCGATCAGGTACTGCGCCTGCATCCAGCCGGCGGCGTGGTAGTCCATGCTCACGTCGTCGCAATCCAACTCGGCGCGGCCGGCGCCGTCAATGGTCACCACCGGCACCCCCAGCTCAAGCGCGCGGCGCAAGGTCTGATGTCGTCCGGTTTCCGTGGGATAGACCGCCAGCCCGTCCACGCTGCGGTCCAGCAGACGTTCGATGAGCTGGTCTTCCACCTGCGGCTCGTCGTTGGGGCTGAACACCATCATGGTGGTGTAACCCGCCTCACGGGCGATGGTTTCAAACGCCTGCACCCGGGCGGTGGCGATTTCCACGTTCAGGGCGGCGGTGAGCAGGCCCAGCGTCCAGGTTTGACCACCGCGGAGAGACTGCGCGGCAAGATTGGGGCGATACCCCAGCCGACGGGCGACAGCTTCGACCTGTTGGCGCGTCGCCGGCGAGGCCCAGCAATCCGGCCGCTGATTGAGGATCGCCGAAACCGTGGAGACGGAGTACCCGCTGGCATCGGCGATGGTCGCCAGCGTTGGTCGAAGTGGCCTGCGCTTCCGGGCGGCGGTCCCGGTTTCCCTGGGCGACATATTGCCAAACTCCCATATGGAAGGTTCCATACTAGAGCTTCGGCCCAGATTGTCAATGCTTTTTCTGCGCCCCCGGCCGCCCCTGCACCGTTCCTCGTCACGTCCGTTGATGCAGGTTCGTCGCCATGCGACTCCAATGCGGTCGATCCACCGCTGATCCCCTGGGTGTCCCTGCCAGCCAGCGCGGCGAGCACCGTTGACCTGCCCGCCGCGCTGCTGGTGGATGCAAACTTATGCCAGGTCGAAGCGGTCCAGATTCATCACCTTCGCCCAGGCGGCAACGAAGTCCTGCACGAATTTCTCTTTGGCATCCGTGCAGCCATACACCTCCGCCACCGCGCGCAACTGCGAGTTCGAGCCGAACACCAGATCCACCCGCGTGGCGGTCCACTTGAGCTTGCCGGTGCTGCGCTCACGTCCTTCAAACTCCTGCGCTTCGGGCGTCTTGGGCTGCCACTGGGTGTTCATATCCAGCAGGTTGACGAAGAAATCATTGGTCAGTGTCTCCGGCCGGGTGGTGAACACGCCGTGGGGCGATTGCTCGAAGTTGGCGTTGAGCACACGCAGGCCGCCGACCAGCACGGTCATCTCCGGCGCGGTGAGGGTCAGCAGTTGCGCCTGGTCCACCAGCAATTCCTCGGCGGACACGGAGAAGCGCGTCTTGAGGTAATTGCGGAAACCGTCGGCGATGGGTTCGAGCACGGCGAAGGATTCCACATCGGTCTGCGCCTGCGTGGCGTCCATCCGGCCGGGGGTGAACGGCACCGTCACTTTCACGCCGGCCTTCTGCGCCGCCTGCTCCACCGCCGCACATCCCGCCAGCACGATCACATCCGCCAGCGACACGCGCTTCTTCCCGGTTTGTTGGCGATTGAACGCCTGCTGAATCTGTTCCAGCACCGACAGCGTCTGCGCCAGTTGCTCAGGCTGATTGACGCGCCAATCCTTCTGCGGCGCCAGACGCAGCCGCGCGCCGTTGGCGCCGCCGCGCATGTCTGACCCGCGGAAGGTGGACGCCGCCGCCCAGGCGGTGGACACCAGCGTGGCGATCGACAGCCCCGACGCCAGAATCTGTTGCTTGAGCGCAGCGATGTCACGGTCATCAATCAATTCATGATCGACCGCCGGGATGGGATCCTGCCACAGCAATTCCTCGGCCGGCACCTCCGGCCCCAGATAGCGGGCGCGAGGTCCCATGTCGCGGTGGGTGAGCTTGAACCAGGCGCGGGCGAAGGCGTCGGCAAACTGGTCGGGATGCTCGTAGAACCGGCGGGAGATTTTCTCGTACGCCGGATCGAACCGCAGCGACAAGTCCGTGGTCAGCATGGCGGGGGCGTGCCGCTTGTGCGGGTCATGAGCATCGGGAACGGCATCAGCGCCGGCATCACCCTTGGGCTTCCATTGGTAAGCGCCGGCGGGGCTCTTGGTCAGCTCCCAGTCGTAGCCGAACAGGTTCTCGAAAAAGTTGTTGCTCCAGCGGGTGGGGGTGGTGGTCCAGGTGACTTCCAATCCGCTGGTGATGGCGTCGCCGGCTTTGCCGCTGCGGAAACTGCTGGACCAGCCGAGCCCCTGAGCTTCGATCGGCGCTGCTTCGGGTTCGGGGCCAACCAGCTTGGCGTCGCCGGCGCCGTGGGTCTTGCCGAAGGTGTGGCCACCGGCGATGAGCGCCACGGTTTCCTCATCGTTCATCGCCATGCGGGCGAAGGTTTCCCGGATATCGCGCGCTGCCGCCACAGGGTCCGGCTTGCCGTTGGGGCCCTCGGGGTTCACATAGATCAAGCCCATCTGCACTGCCGCCAGCGGGTTTTCCAGGTCGCGTTCGCCGCTGTAGCGTTTGTCGTCGAGCCATTTCTTTTCCGCGCCCCAGTAGATGTCTTCCTCGGGTTCCCAGATGTCAGCGCGTCCGCCGGCAAAGCCGAAGGTCTTGAACCCCATGGATTCCAGGGCGACGTTGCCCGCGAGGATCATCAGGTCCGCCCAGGAAATCTTCCGGCCGTACTTCTGCTTGATCGGCCACAGCAGCCGCCGCGCCTTGTCGAGGTTGACGTTGTCGGGCCAACTGTTCAGTGGAGCAAAGCGCTGGCTGCCGCGCCCGCCGCCGCCGCGCCCGTCGCCGGTGCGGTAGGTGCCGGCACTGTGCCACGCCATGCGGATGAACAGCGGGCCATAGTGACCAAAGTCCGCCGGCCACCAGTCCTGGGAGTCCGTCATCAGGGCGGTCAGGTCGCGCTTCACCGCCGCCAGGTCCAGGCTCTTGAACTCCTGGGCGTAGTCGAAACCCGCGCCCATGGGGTCGGACTTGGCGGTGTGCTGGTGCAACACCTTGAGATTCAGCTGATTGGGCCACCAGTCGCGGTTCTGTGAACCACTGCCGGCGGGATGATGAAACGGGCATTTGCTTGCGGATGACATGAACGGGCTCCTTCAAGCGGGAAATCGGGTTGACCATCACAACGTCCAGCCCCGGCGCCCCGCGCGAAGCGGCGCGGCCCACCGCGACGGCTGGTTGAGCAGCAATATCGTCATCCCCATCCTATGTGTCCAATGCATTATTGACATATCATTCATGCGTTTTAAGCATGAAAAGGTCAAGTCTCAGCCAGAAGGCCCGCCCATGGAACTGGAGCAACTTCGCCAATTCGTCCAAACCGCGGCATATTTGAATTTCACCCGCGCCGCGGCGGCAGTGGGGTTGTCACAGCCGGCGCTCAGTCGCTCCATCGCGCGTTTGGAGGAAGAGTTGGGCCAACCCCTCTTCACCCGGCAGACGCGCCAGCTGGTCCTGACCGACGCCGGCACGCTGCTGCTGAGCCGGGCGCGGCAGATGCTGGCGCTGGCTGAAGACGCCCGCGCGGAGATCAGTGACGATGGGCAGACCGGGCGGGTACGCATCGGCGCGATTCCCACCGTGGCGCCCTTCTTTCTGCCGTCGACGCTCAAACGCTTTCAACGCACCTGCCCGCACGCCAGGCTGGTGGTGCAGGAGGACACCACCGATCACCTGCTGCACGCGCTGAGCGAGGGCGAGATTGATGTCGCCATCGCCGCCTTGCCGCTCGAAGCGCGCTACCTCGCGGTGGAAGAGTTATTCGAAGAAGAGCTGTTCACCGTGATGGCGGCCCGGCACCCGCTGACCCGCAAACGTTCCCTGCACCTGAGCGACCTGGAACCATACCCCTTTGTGCTGCTGGGCGAAGCGCATTGTCTGACGGACAACATCCTCGCGTTCTGTCAGCAGAAGTCGTTTCACCCCTTGCAGGTCGAGAAAACCAGCCAGCTGGCGATGGTGCAGGAACTGGTGGCGCTCAACCATGGCGTGAGCCTGATCCCCGCCATGGCGCGCCGGCACGACACCAACCGCCGGCGGGTTTATCGCCAGTTGGCGGGCAATCGCCCCCAGCGCACCATCGCCATGGTGACGAATCCCTACCGGTACCACAGTCGACTGCTGCTGCAGTTTCTGGACCTTGTGCGGGAATCCCGCCAACCATGACAGTTTGACTGCTGCTCGTCGGGAGATCAGGTCAGCCGCGCAAAGCCGGTCTGCTTGACCGGCCCGCCGATGCGCTGCGCGACATCGCCGCGGGCGATCGCCTGCGCCAGTTCGGCAAACACTTCGTCCGCCGCCGCCAGGTAGCGATCCACATGGCGCGGCTCATGCGCCAGGCTGGGATAGAACGAACCACCCGCGAGGAAGCCATGGCGCAGCATGCGCACGGTCAGCAACGTGGTGAGAGCCGCCGCCTCGGGATGGTCGAAGCCGAGCGCGGTGATGGCGGGATGACCGGCCAGCTTGACGGGGACGCCATGCTTTTGGCCCAGTTCCGTCAAGCCTTGGCGAAAGCGGGTGCCGATGAGCGCTGCGTGGGCCGCCACGTCCACTTGTTCCATCACCTGCATCGTCGCCAGCCCGGCGGCGAAGCCCACGCCCTCGGTCCAGTAGGTGCTGGAGATGAAGCTGTCCTGGGCGGCCGCCATGACCGAAGCGGAGCCGACCACCGCGCCGATGGGATGGCCATTGCCCAGTGCTTTGGCGAAGACCGCGATATCCGGCTCCACGTGATACCGCAGATGCGCCCCGCCGCGCGTCAGGCGAAAACCTGCGGAAATTTCATCCATGACCAGCACCGCGCCACTGGCATGCGCCAGCTCCCGTGCGGTTTCCAGAAAGCCCGGCGCCGGGTCGGCATTGCGGGTTGGCTCCATCACGATGGCCGCCAGCCGATCGCCGCATTGCGCGACCGCCGCCCGCAGTTCGTTGAAATTGTTGTAGGCGAATGGCACGGCAGTTCCCGCCAAACCCGCAGGCACGCCGGCCGGGGAGAGGCCCGGCAGCAGATGTTGATCCAGCGCTCCGTCAATGGCGAGGTTGGCGGCGAGGTACCAGTCGCTCCAGCCGTGGTAGCCGCAGAACGCCACGCGGTCGCGGCCGGTGTGGGCGCGGGCGATGCGCACCGCCACCGCCATGGACTCGCCGCCGGTGCGGGTGAAACGCACCCCGCCCGCCCAGGGATGCCACGTCAGCAGCTTGCGCGCCAGCGCCGGCTCATCGGGACTGTTGAGCGTGGTATGTGCCCCGGCCTGCACGCGGCGCACCACGGCATCCGTGACGGCGGGATGGTTGTAACCGAGCAGGCACGCGCCGATGCCGGTGGTGGTCATGTCGATAAACGTTCGCCCGTCCAGATCAACCAGCGTGCAGCCATGCGCCTCGCGGGCATACGCCGGCCACTGCTGTGGAGCGTACACCTCTGGGCGCTTGCTGAACAGTTGCACCCCGCCGGGGATGATGGTTTTGGCTTGTTCATACAAGGCGGGGCCGGTGGCGGCGTCGGCGGCGGGATGAATGCCCAGCAGCGCCCGTGCGGTGCCGCCGAAGAGTTGTTCGACGTCGCTGTCATTGAGCCGGGCTGCGCGGCACGCCTGCTTGAGCGCCAGCAGTGACTCGATGCCCACCAGCGTGGGTTGGCTGCCTATGCCGTCGGCCCAGCGGGTGTTGTTGGGGTCCAACCAGAGGAAGCCGTCCGCCACGCTGATGCATCGGCCGCGCAGCTCGGTGATGGCGTAATCCCCGCCGTACATCAGCCGACTGACGCCGAACTCGCGCAGAATGGCTTCAAATGCTTGTGGTTCGCAGACCGCGGAGGTGTCGAACCACACATTGTCCAGTCCGCGCAGGCAATCCAGGTATTCGACGGTGTGGTAGCCGCAGAACGCCCGAGCGGCATGGGCGAGGATCAGCCGGGCCTGTGGATAGCGCTGGCATTGTTCGCGGATGTAGTGCTGGTTGTGCGGATCACCCAGGGCACGATCGCGCACCATGTGCAGCATGATCGCCAGCCCGCGCGCCTGCGCCAGCTCCCACGCCCACGCCGGCAGGAACTCCGCGGAGTCGGCGTCCAGGGTGCGCTGCCGCTTGGCGAACACGTGATACACCTTGAAACCCATCCACGGATGAGCATCCAGTTCGCGTTCAATCTGAGCGGGATCATCGTCAGGACTGATGAGCATCAGCATGCGGGAGCCCGCGCGACCTTGCACTTCCTGACGCAAGAACGCATTGGCGGCAGGACGATCAACCGGACGGGTGGGGATGGGAAAAAACAAACCTTCGCGCGGCGCGCGGTCGCCCATCCATCGGCTCTGGTCCGCCACGAATTGCGCGTAACCCGCCACCTGGGGGCCTTTCGCCAGCGTGGGATGGCCTCCGTTCAAATCCACCACGCGGTAAAGATGGCTGTGGGCGTCGAAAATATCCGGCGGCACAAAGCTGCGCAAATGGTTCTCGAATAGCTGCCGATCGTAATCGGTCACCTCGAAATGTCCGGCGGCAACGGGGGATGCGACGGGCGCGGCAACAGTGGTCATGGCACAGCTCCTGAGACGCTACACCCCACACAGGTGTTGGCGCATGATGCGTTCGGCTTTGTCCGGGTCCGGGGTGCGCAGGTCGCGCAGCAGCTTGACATGCCGATTGGGTTTGGTGGATACGGACGATCCGGTGGATAGATTCGCGGTGATGAAGAAGACCACCCCGAGCGCCCGCCCGAAGGCTTCCAGCAACGCGGCGCTGCCCGTCAACGCCATCAGGGCGGCATGCAACTGCACTTCCAGCTCGAAGTCTTCCAGCGTGTTGGGCGTCACGTCATCCGCCCGCTGCGCCAGGGGCAGCAGGCGATCGTAGTTTTCCCGCAACGGTTTGCCGCAGTACAGCCGCGCCCCCTGGCACTCCAGGGCTTCGCGCAGGAGCCGTTGATCGTGAATGTCCTGCGGGTGAATCAGCCGCACGCGCGTGCCTTTGGAAGGCAGCGATTCGAGCAGCCCGTCGCGCTCGAGCCGAACGAAGGCTTCAAGCACCGGCGCGACGCTGACGCCCAGTTCGCTGGCGGTTTGCCGACGATTGAGGATCTGCCCGGGCACCAGGGTGCGGTCCAGCAGTTGCCGCAGCACGTGGTCATAGACCCGCCACGACAGGGCGTCGGATGCCGGCCGGGGCGACCACGCGGGCAAGGCAGCGATTGACATATCAAGCAATATATCGCACAAGTCCCGGTTGTCCAGTGGCCCAGTCGTCCCGCGCCCGGGGCCGGTGCAACCCATGCGAACCAGTGGTGTTCCCGCATGCTGCCGCCCCGACCGCCCGTTCGGCGGAGCGGCTTAGGCGTCGAACAATCCCGGCGGTGGCGCGCTGACGGGCTCGATGCAGCGCGGATCATCCTCAGTCACCCGGTTGACCCGCGTGCTGACGGGCTGTTCCCGCAGGTCCGCCAGCAACGGGCTTTGCTCGAGGCATTGTTGGGCCGCCTCCGCCGACGGGGCGCGCAGCCAGCGTTCGGCATACCCCGGCTCAAGCATCACCGGCATGCGCTCGTGCAACGGCGCGACCACGCCTGCCGCAGCGGTGGTGAGAATGGTGCAGGTTTCCAATTCGTTGCCATGCGCGTCCTGCCAGTGATCCCACAACCCCGCCAGCGCCATCAGCCGGCCGCCGGTGCGGTGGATGTAATGCGGCTGCGGGGCGCGCTTGCCGCCGCGCGGGCCGGGGGCGGACGCCACCCATTCATAAAAGCCGTCGGCGGGCAGCACGCAGCGGCGGTACTTGAAGGGATCGCGGAACGCCGGCTTATCCCGCGCGGTCTCCAGCCGGGCGTTCGCCAGCTGCGCGCCGCTGCTGACCGTCTTGGCCCAATGCGGCGTCAAGCCCCAGCGCAGCAGCCGCAGCGTGGTGCGGCCATCCTCGCCCACCAGCACCGCCGGCACCGGTTGCGTCGGCGCGATGTTGTAGCGCGGCATCAGATGCGGCAGCAAACCCAGCAGCTGGAACTCCCGGACCAACTGGTCAAGCTGTGTTTTGAGCGTGTA
>CAZSBB010000044.1:32237-54252 GCA_964605235.1 uncultured Phycisphaeraceae bacterium | reverse complement strand
CGTGAAACACCACGCCCCCGGCCTGTTCCCGCCTCGGCCTGGCCATGCCAACAAGCTACCGCCACCGGCCATCGAGGTCAATATGAAACCTGACCCCTTTTTTGCTGACCCCTTTTTTTGCTCAGCCACGACTTCCTGCCAGAGTTGCTCCAGCCGGGCGTTGGCGAGCTTGGGTTTCTGGGGTTCCGTGCTCCGCAGGAACTTTTTAGGCGTCAGTTGCCCAGCCGTATTGATGACCTTGCCGAGCACCCGTCGGCAGCGGCTGCGATACACGCTGCGTTGGGTCACGATTCGGGCCATGGAGTAGCTCTCCGCCGCTGCCCGGCCGGCTGCGAATCGTCAACTGAATCGTCAACTCGACCCCATGAAAAACCGGCCCTGGCAGTGAATCAGCGGATTTACGCTGTTTTTCTTCACTGCCAGGGCCGGTTTTAACGGAGAGGGTGGGATTCGAACCCACGGTGAGGACGAGCCCCACATCGGTTTTCGAGACCGACTCCTTCAGCCGCTCGGACACCTCTCCAGGTATGTGGCGTCGCAGGGACGCTGAGCCGGGCTATTGTGAACGCTGGCTGGGCAATGGTCAAACAGCGGGCGATGCGTGGCAGGGCAAACGCATATGGATAATCACCCCGATCTGAACGAGCCCCGACCGTCAGGGAGGGGTTGCTTTCGGGCCGTCGTTCCCCTGCCGCTGCGCCGCAACCCCTTGCTCACGCGCGGGGCTCGTTAACCGCGCGGACATGCGTTTGCCCTGCGATGCGCAGGCCGGCGAGAGTTGGTCGGTGGTCACCCACCCACTGGCGTGGGTTGCTCGGAGGAGCGCAGCGCGGGTCTTGTTCCGAGCCGACGACGCAAGTCGTCGGGTGGCGTGCCAACTCGCGCCCGAGGGAAACCTCCAGCGGCGGCAGTCGGTGGTCGGTGGTCACCCACCCACTGGCGTGGGTGGCTCGGAGGAGCGCAGCGCGGGTCTTGTTCCGAGCCGACGACGCGAGTCGTCGGGTGGCGTTCCAGCTCGTGCCCGAGGGAAACCTCCGGCGGCGGCAGTCGGTGGTCGGTGGTCACCCACCCACTGGCGTGGGTGGCTCGGAGGAGCGCAGCGCAGGGGTTGGTCCGAGCCGACGACGCGAGTCGTCGGGTGGCGTGCCAACTCGCGCCGCCGGGAAACTTCCGGGGGGCCGGGGGGGGATCAGATCCAGCGGTTGCGGCGGAAGTACCAGAGCATGCCGACGGTCAGGCCGGCGCAGCACGCCCAGAACAGGTGGTAGCCGTAGCGCCAGTGCAGTTCAGGCATGTAGTCGAAGTTCATGCCATACACGCCGGCAAAGAAGGTGATGGGGATGAAGATGGAGGCGAAGACGGTGAGCACCTTCATCACCTCGTTCATGCGATTGCCCACGAGGGTGTGGAAGGTGTCCGCCAGGCTTGACGCCAGTTCGCGGTAGGTTTCGAGGATTTCGAGGATCTGCACGCAGTGGTCCTGCACGTCGCGCAGGTAGAGCTTGGTCTGGGCGGAGAGGCAGTCGTGGGTTTCGCGTTGCAGATGGTTGATGACTTCGCGCGTGGGCCAGATTTGCCGTTCCAGCAGCATCAGTTCACGTTTGAGGTTGAAGATTTCCTGGACCACGGCGGGGTCGGCATGGGACATGACGCGGGCTTCGATTTCCTCGAGGCGCTGGCTGTAGGTTTCCAGCACGGGGTAGCAGTAGTCGACCATGGCGTCGATCAGGGCGTAGAGCAGGAAGCTCGCTTCGCTCTGGCGCAACCGGCTGTTGGGGGTGTCGATGCGTTTGCGGATCGGGTCCCACACATCGCCATGGGTTTCCTGAAACGTGAGCACGGTGCCATGGCCCAGAAAGATGCTGATTTGTTCGCGGGTGATGCCGTGGCCGTTCAGTTGGACCATGGGCACGATGATGAACAGCCGGGCATGCTGGGGATCGTTGGAGGCGAAGGGGTCGATCTTGGGGCGTTGGCCCAGGTGCATGACGTCTTCGATCGCCAGGGGATGCAGGCCGTATTTCTGCGCCAGCCCTTTGATGACCAGCGGATCGGTGAGGCCGTCGACATTGATCCAGCGCACCGTGGTGCCTTCGGGACGATGCTGGGCGAGGAAGGCTTCAAAGTCGCCCGGCGCGATTTCCCGGCGTTGCACCCAGTCGGCGCAATAGTCGATCACGCTCAGGTAAACCGGCGCGGTGCCCGCCGCCAGTTTGCCCAGATCATCAAGCGTGATGCCCGGGGCGGTGCCCGGCGCCGGCCGCCGCAGGTTCAGGCGGGGAAAGTGCAGCAGGTGCGCCCCTTTCTTCAAAGAGTTGCCCGCCGCATGCACCACCGTGCCCACCGCGCGCCCCAGTTGTCCCAGGCCCGGCGATTTGGGGGTTCCCTGCGCCATGCTTCACTCCCGCTGCCGTCTCATCATTGTCGGCAAGCTGTTTTACCACAGAGACACACCGAGCCACAGCGGACACGGAGAATTCGCACGGAGGCCGGCACCACATCAACTCCCCTACGCTGGTCCCATCCCTGCTTCATCTCTCCATCCGTGTTCATCTGTGGCAAAAAACCAAACCTACGCTTCACCCTCAGCCCCCGCCCCCGCGCCAGCCGCATCACCTGCATCGCCCTGACGCAGCAGCTTGATCTGCAGCGGCCGGAGCGTATCCAGATGCAGGTCGCGCTGCGGGAAGGCGATCGAAATGCCCGCCTGGGCGAACAGTTCATCCACACGAAACCGGATGGCGCTGGCGAGCGTGCGCACCTGCATCTCGCTGTGGGCGTGGGTCCAGAAAAACACGCGGAAGGTCAGGGCGTTGTCGCCGAAGTCCTCGAACAGCACCTCGGGGGCCGCGGGCTGGTGGATCACCCGGTCGTTCTCCATCACTGCCTGCAGGATCAGGTCGCGCACCTGGGTCGTGGGTGAACCATACGCCACGCCCACCGCCACGCTGCTGCGCACCCGGTCGTCGGTCAGCGTCCAGTTGACCACCTGGTTTTCCAGCAGCCGACTGTTGGGCACCAGCACGTCGATGCCGTCCGTTCGGCGAATCCGCGTGCAGCGCACCCCGACCGCCTCCACGGTGCCCAGCGCGCCTTCCACTTCAATCATGTCGCCCACGCGAATGGGCTGCTCGAACATCAGCACGATGCCCGACATGAAGTTGTTCAGCAGGTTCTGAGCGCCAAAGCCCACGCCGATCGCCAGCGCGCCGCCCAGGAACGCCAATGAACTGATGGGAATGCCCACCGCGTCCAGGGCGATCAGCCCCACCACCGCGCTGAGCGTGTAAAACACCAGCCGCTGCACCAGGGCAATCGCGTGCGCCCCGATGCGCCCGCGCCGGCGCATCTGTCCCGCCAGCAGATTGGTGAACCATTTCGCCAATGCGATGCCGAGCGCCAGCAACACCAGACTGCTGACGATCTGGCTCAGGTACACCGGCTCACTGCCCAGGCGAAACAGCTCCAGGCTCCACACATCGCGCCAGAACGTGTGCAGCGACTGCATCGCGTCGCCCGCCAGCGCGCCCAGTTCGGTGGCATCATCACCCGGCGCAGCATCCGCAGCCCCCGCGGGGGTGGATCGGCACCA
Organism: uncultured Phycisphaeraceae bacterium; assembly: GCA_964605235.1. GTDB lineage: Bacteria > Planctomycetota > Phycisphaerae > Phycisphaerales > Phycisphaeraceae > CAZSBB01. The sequence goes on along the minus strand of CAZSBB010000044.1, from coordinate 50,660 downwards.
CGTCAACCCAGCCGCCACCATTCCCCATGCCACACTTCCGCGCCGCCACGGCCAACCCGCTCGCATTTTCGCCATGACGTCGCGCTCCTGAGTTGGAAACCATCACCCAAGCGAAGTAACCACCAAGACACATAGGACACCAAGTCAGGCTTGCCGAGCATGGCAGGAAAATCAGCGGATAGCTGACTGCTCATGCTTGTCTTCCGTGTCCGCTGGCCTCCGTGGTGAGTTTGACGATGCTGGCCTAGCGTGCTCCCGCTGACGCCGCCGCTGGTGCTGGGCCCAGCGCTGCAATGATCGCGTCCAGATCATCCGCCACCGGGATCGGGCGGTTGGCGCTGCGTCCATGTGGCTCATGCCGGGGCGCCTGCTCCTGCACCGCCTTCATGTCCACGCCCGTGTGATACTTGACCGTCGCGTCCGGGTCCTTGAGCTCATGCCCGGTGAGGATGCACACCACGCGCTCGCCGGCGGCAATCACGCCTTCACGCAGCAGTTGATGCGCCCCCGCCACACTCGCCGCCGACGCCGGCTCACAACCGAAGCCGTAGCGTCCGACGAGGGCTTTGTATTCCAGAATGGTTTCGTCATCGACCTGGCGCACCACGCCGTCCATCACTTCCAACGCCCGCAGCGCCTTGGTCAGATTCACCGGCCGGCCGATCTCAATCGCGCTGGCGACGGTGTGGGCTTCATAGCCGTCGACATCCATCTGTTTGTAGAACTGCTCGACCTGCGGGCGGTCATAGCGGCCGCCGTTCCACCGCACGCCGCGCTCGGTGTAGAGTTGATAGAGCGGATTGGCGCCCTGCGCCTGAATGATCGCCAGCCGCGGCACGCGCTTGATCAGGCCCAGGCAGTGCAGCTCGCTGAACGCTTTGCCGAACGCCGAGCTGTTGCCCAGGTTGCCGCCGGGCACAACGATCCAGTCGGGCACTTCCCAGTTGAGGCCCTCGAGCACGCGATACATGATCGCCTTCTGCCCTTCGAGCCGGAACGGGTTGACGCTGTTCATCAGGTAAATGCCCAGCTCCGGGCGGTCCACGGCAATCTGCTTGACGCGCTTGAGACAGGCATCGAAATCGCCCTGAATCTGCAGCGTGCGTCCGCCATACGCCAGCGCCTGACTGAGCTTGCCATACGCGATTTTGCCCGAGCCGATGAACACGATGCCGAGCATTTCGCTCAGGGCTGCATAGAGCGCCAGCGAGGCGGAGGTGTTGCCAGTCGACGCACAGGCGACGCGCTGGGCGCCCACGAGCCTGGCGTGGGTGAAGGCAGCCGTCATGCCGTTGTCTTTGAAGCTGCCCGAGGGGTTCAGGCCTTCGTATTGCAGATACAGGCAGCCGGGCTTGGCGCCCAGTTCGCGCGCCAGCAGGTCGGCTTCCTGCAGTTGGGTGCGTCCTTCGCCGATGGTCACGATGTCCGCTTCGTCGCGGTAGAAGGGCAGCAGATCGCGGAAGCGCCACACGCCGGAGAAGTCGAGCTTGCCCGTGACGCCGCGCCCCTTGCTCGCCCAGCGGGGTTCAAAGTGCGCCAGCGAAGTTGGCCGCTGGAGCTTATTCCAGTCATAGCGCACATCCAGCAGGGAAGACCGCCCCGCCTTGGCGCACGCCGGGCAGGCGACATGGGTTTCATCAATGCCGAAGGTGGCGTTGCAGTCAGGGTCGATGCACTGTTGAAAAGCCAATTCCATGCGGTTTTCTCGCGGCAAAAGCGGGAGGCGGAATTGTAGCAGATGGGGGGTGAGGGCCGGGGAGGAGGTTTGGAGGGCGATGGTGGAGTCAGCAGGCGGGATAGCCGCGCACGTTGTACCCGCCCACTGGCGTGAGCGGCTCGGAAGTACAAGCGGGGCGCGCATCGTGGTGCTCACATCATCCGAGCCGCCGACGCGAGTCGGCGGGTGGAATGCGAAATTGCCACCTCAGATCGACAGATCGTTGGCGACCTTGGTTTTTACGCTGTTGGCCAACTCCTTGGCATGGCGCAGGTCCTCATTCACACGCTCGCATAGTGCCCAATACTCTTTGAGCCTCTGGGGGTCCACATGCGTGGAAAAATCGATGCGGGTGGGCTGCTTCCAACGCACAAATGCTTCCAGCCGCTGCACGCGCAGGGCGACATCCGGGCAGCCGCGCGCGGTGGGTGAATGCGGGGCGGCGCTGAGCATCCATTGGCACCAATCCGCGTTCCCCTTGCTCTGGTTGCATTTGTTACAAGCAGGAACCAGATTGGCAATTTCAGAGATGTAGCCGGTCGGTCGGCGATCAAGCACCAAGGGGCGCAGATGATCCCACTCGGTTGAACGGTTGCCACAGTAAGCACAGCGAACATCGTCCGGGGTCATGGCAAGAATCGTCAACACCCGGTGGATCTCCTCCAGTGTCGGTTTACGCACCGGCAGCAGCGAAGTGACGAATGCATTCGTGATGCTGGATTTGCGCGAAACGGTCGATTGCGCCTGCGGCATACGGAAGGCCTGCCGCAACAGCTTCTGGTAAGCGGGATCATCCAGCCGGGTCATCGACGTACCCTTTTCACGGTACGCGATTTCGGTGCGTCCCAATTGAGTTGCGCGAGCAGCTCTTTCAGATGGATGACGGGATCAATCCTGCAAGCTTGGAGAAACTGGCAGTACTCAATGAGATCAATGCGTCGCTCACCAGTCTCAACTTTTGCGACCCAACTGGGCGGCACGTTCAACAAAGCGGACAATGCTCGTTGCGATAACCCAGCTTCCTGCCGCGCTGCGCGCAGATGGTTGCAAAGTTCTTGGTACGCCGAGGTGAAAATGGACTTGGCCACTGCTTCCATGATCGAAGCAAGGCACTGCGCTTCCAAGATCGAAGCGGAGCAGACTTGGCAGAGATTCGCAGCCGGAAACGCAATCCGTCGGTTTTCGACCGGATACTCGGTTGTGAACTGTTCCTACCCCGCCAGCCGATCCAGCATCCGGCTCAGCGCGGCTGCGAGTTTGTCCGGGGAGTCATAAACCCCGGCGTCGATGTCCTGGCGCACCTGGCGGATCAGCTCCCAGCGCAGGTCGCTGGCTTGATCGGTCTCCGCGGCGGCAGTTGATGATGACGTTGAAGATGACGGGGTGGGCGCGGATGCGGCCCGCGCTGTTTCCTCCGCAGCGGTCTGGGCGGCGGCAGCACGGGCGGCGTCGGAAATCTGCACCGCGTCACCCACCAGTGGCGGCGGGGCGGCAGCGGCGGGACGACGGGTCTGCTGGATGCTCAGAAATTGACGCAGCGCGACGCCCGAGAGCATGATCGGCGGCATGGGGCGCATCGTGAGCCTCCTTGCTCAGCGGGGTTGGAACGGAGCCAACCGCCACGAACGTGAAATCAGGTCCACCGGCTCGGACTCCGCCGAGTCGAAAGGGTGTTCCGGCTCAGGCCTATCCCACCAGGCGCTGCGCCGCACGTTCACCCATTAGTCTAGGGAGCCAGATGCGCCGATTGATGCGGGGCTTGCAGATTTTGCAGAAAAATAGCCTGAATTCGCGGGTTTGTGCCGGTGGGGTAAGCGACCCGGCGGGGAACCGGGTTCATTGAACATCGTTCCGCCCCGGCTCCGCCCCGCCGGCCCGGACGACTCACCGCGCCTTCTCCTGCAGATACTGGCCCTTCAACTCCCGCAAGCGCATCTGGCGCTCCCGCGCCTCGGCGACACGCTGCAGCCGCAGCGGACGCAGGCCCATGACCACCAGCACCCCGCCCCACAACGCCTGCACGCCCGCGGCGACCACCGGGTCCAGCCAGCCTCCGCCAGTGGCGATCAGCAGCAGCAGCATCACGGCCGCGGCGGCGACGATCAGTTGTTTGACGGTGCGATGCATCTGCTGGGAGAGGAACACCAGGAACGGCAGGCGACCCGGGTTCGAGCTGTAGACGCGAATGCAACGGGCGTGGCGCGGGGGTTCGCCGCGAGTGGCGTTGAGTTCCATGGTCAGGTCGCCGACGGTGGGGTTCTGGGTGTGGTCCTGCACATCGCGCAGCACCGCCACGCGCAGGCCCTGCCGGCGCAGCTCGTTGACGCGCTGCCGCACGGCGGCGGCACTGTCGAGGGTCCGCACCTCACAGCCGAGCGCCTGGGCGAGTTTCTGCGCTGCGGGTTCGGGCAGTCGGGTCAGCAGTTCGACCTGTTTGACGCCCAGCTCGCGCAGGCGCGTGATGGCGCTGACGGCCCCGACGCGCGGGCGTTCGGTCAGGCCGATCCAACCTTTGCATTTGCTGCCGCGCCAGACGTAGAGCACCACGGTGTCGGGCGTGTCGCCCAGCGTCTGGCGGGCGGCCTTGAGCACCGCCTGCACATGGGGCCGCATGGTGTCACCGGCTTTGCGCAGCAACCAGTCGGCCGGTCCCAGTTGATACAGCTTGCCATCCATGACGGTGCGAAAACCGCCGTCGTAGGGATGATGCGCGCCGGCGTCGGCGGCGGCGTCATCGGGATAAACCTGATACTGCCGGGCTTTGCTGCGCACCGCGTCCGCCAGCGGGTGTCCGTCATATTGGGTGGCGGTGACGGCGATCTGCAGCAGATCGTTGGGGAGCAGGTTGTCAAAGGGGGCAAGGTGGACGACCTCATACTGTCCGACCGCCAGGCCTTCGGTTTCATCCAGCAGCACCGCGGTGATGCGGCGGGCACGGTCCAGGTCGATGCCGCGGCGCAGCAGCAGCCCCATGCGGCTGGCGGTGCTGGTGGCGGCGGCGACGGCGGCGCCGATCGCCAGCGCCAGCGCGGCCGGGCAGGCGACCAGCAGCATGCCGATGGCGCGTTCCCAGCGCTGCTCCATGAAGTTGGTCGCCAGCATGACCAGGGCGGCAAGCATGAGCACCGCCGGGGTGTACCACGGGCCATACCGGCGGAGCCACCAGGTGATCCAGCTTTGAGTGCTGTAGGTGTGGTTGATCTGCACGGCCCGCTGGGAGACCCAGGTGTGCTGGCCGGTGGCGGTCAGTTGCACGTCGATGGAACCATGGGTGTTGAGGCTGCCGGCAAAGACCTCATCGCCGGTGGCTTTGTCGATGGAGGCGTTGGAGCCGTTGACGGCTTTTTCGTTGAGGGTGGCGAAGCCGCGCACCACGCGCCCGTCGGCGGGAATGCGTTGGCCGGCGGCGACGCGGACGACATCGCCCACGCCCAGGTCCACCGAGTCCGTGGCCTGCTCCTGATCGTTCTTGATGCGCAGCGCGCGTTCGGGCAGGGCGATGGCGGATTCGCTCAACCCGACGCGGGCGCGGCGCGCCAGGCGGTTGTGCAGCAGCACGCCGGCGAGACTGAGCAGGGCGATCAGGCCGGCTTCGGCGTAGTGCCCGCTGCCGAACGCCGCGAGGACCGCCAGGATCATCAGGTCGTGCATGCTCAGGTGGCGTTTGCGTTGGGCGGTGAGGGCAATGGAGATCAGGGGCACGCCCAACCAGATCGCCGCCGCCATGGCGCACAGCCGCGCCGCCAGGAGGCTCTCGAAATGATTGCGGGCGACGAACGCCGCCGCCAGCAGCGCGACGCCGATGGCGGCGACTTCCAGCTTGGGGGCGAAGCCCGCCTCATCGAGGTGCAGGTAGCGTTCGCGATGGAGCGCCAGGAAACCGCCGTGTCGATTCTTGCGAACCATGTCGCCCTCCCATCACCGGACCCGCCATAGGCCCACTGCGCACTGCCAGCGCGCCGCTCATGGAACAGCCAAGTCCAGCGAATCGGCGCGCAGGAATCACGTGATCGTCAGGATGTCAGGGTTTTCGAGCGGAGCGGTCAGATGATGGAATGAATGAGGCCGGGCTTGCTCGCTCGAAGGCTGTCAGGATGGCGACGGCAAAGTCGACAACAGGTTTTCCAACGTGGCGGGAGGGTTCACTTAGCCCCCGGCGAGTCGCCGAGGGCTAAATGGTTTCACCCCTTCAAACCGGAGGTGAAAACCACTTCCGCCTGCTTAATTGTAGATCGGCGTAACCCGCCGGGCCAGCCCAAAATACCGTTATGGGTGTTCATGAGGCGTTGCCGAACGGTTTAAATGCAACACCTGGTCGTCGGCGTGATAGCTCGACCGCACCATCGGGCCGGATTCCACATGGCCCAGGCCCAGGGATTCCCCCAGCGTTTTGAGGGCGGCAAACTGGGCGGGCGTGACGAACCGGGACACCGGCAGATGGTCGCGCGTGGGCTGGAGGTACTGCCCGATGGTCATGATGTCGCACGCCTCACGCAGCCCGCTGGCGCCGTCGGCGACGCCCGGAACGCGCGTGCCCGCCACGACATCGCGCATGAGCTGTTCGATCTCGTCGTCGGTTTCGCCGATGCCGACCATGATGCCGGTCTTGGCGACCAGACGCTGCGCCTTGACCCGGCGGAGCAGTTCGATGGAGCGGTCGTACTTGGCTTGCGGGCGGACGGCGGAGTACAGCCGACGGACGGTTTCCATGTTGTGATTGACGATCTCGGGGCGTTCGTCGAGCACCAGTTGGAGAGCGTCCCAGTTGCCTTCAAAATCGGGGATGAGCACTTCGACGCTGGTGCCGGGGCTTTGCCGGCGCACCTCGCGGAGGGTGGCGGCCCAGACGCCCGCGCCGCCGTCGTCCAGTTCATCACGGTTGACGCTGGTGATGACCAGATGCCGCAGGTTGAGCAGCGCTGCCGCGTGCCCGACGCGCGCCGGCTCATCGAGGTCCAGCGGATCGGGCCTTCCGGTCTTGATGTGACAGAAGCCGCACGAACGGGTGCAGATGTCGCCCAGGATCATGAAGGTGGCGGTGCCACGAGCCCAGCATTCACCCATGTTCGGGCACTTGGCGGATTCGCAGACAGTGTGCAGGCGGTGCTCATCCATGATGGCGCGCAGCTTGCCGTAGCCGGGCCCATGGGGGATTTGCGCCTTGAGCCAGCGGGGCTTGCCGCGCTTGACGAAGTCCGCGCCGCCGTTGTTCAGGATGCGATCGGAGAGGGAGATCATGGGTGAAGCAGTGTAGGGCGGTTGCGACGAGATGTTAATCGTTCATATCACGAAGTTCGTCATCAACGAGCCCCGACCGTGAGGGAGGGGTTGCCTTTCCGTTGGCGGCGCATTCCGACTGCGGCTGCGCCGCAACCCCTTGCTGACGCGCGGGGCTCGTTAGGCGGTGGCGGGGTTCATTTCCTGCGCCACCAGGTCATCATAGGTCTGGCGCCGGCGGATCACCGTGACCTCGGAGCCATCGACGAGCACTTCCGGGGGCAGAGGCATGGCGTTGTAGTTGCTCGCCATCGCCATGCCGTAGGCCCCGGCGGTGAAGATGCACAGCAGGTCGCCGCGTTGCACGGGGGGCAGGTTGCGGTCTTTGGCGAGGCTGTCGCCGGTCTCGCAGATGGGGCCGACGATGTCCACGGGGGCGAGTCCTTCGCCCTGCATCTGTTCGAGGCGCTGCGTGGGCACATGCTGGGGCGCGACGCGCGTGGGCCAGATGAAGTGGAAGGCGTCGTACATGGCGGGGCGGATGAGTTGGTGCATGCCGGTGTCGACGATGACGAACTGTTTGCTGCCGCCCTGCTTGAGGTACTGCACCTGGGTCAGCAGGACGCCGGCGTTGGCGGCAATGGTGCGCCCCGGCTCCAGAAACACCTGCAAACCCTGGCCCTTGAGCAGCGGCACAATCGCCGCGGCGTAAGCTTCATAGGAAGGCGAACGCCCGGTCACGTAGTCGGCCGCGTAGCCACCGCCGATGTCCAGCGCTTCGATCGTGCAGCCCGCCTGCCGCAGCTCCGCGATCAGCGCCAGCGCCTTGCTGATCGCCAGCACATACGGCTCCGGGCTGTAGATCGGCGAACCGATGTGCAGGTGCAGCGCCGTCAGCCGCAGATGCGGGTTCTTCCCGTAGGCAGCGAAGAACTTCCGCGCCCGCTCGATGTCGACGCCGAATTTGGTTTCCTTCTTGCCCGTGGTGGTCTTGGCGTGGGTCTTGGGATCGTGCACGTCGGGGTTCACCCGCAGGGCCCCGCGCGCCGTCTTGCCCATGCTCTTGGCGATGGCGGCAATGTTCTCGAACTCGGCTTCGGATTCGATGTTGAAGTACCCGATGCCCGCGTCGATGCCCTGGCGAATCTCCGCATTGGTCTTGCCCACGCCGGCGTACACCACCTTGCTCGGGTCCACGCCGGCGAGCAGAGCGCGGTACAGCTCCCCGCCGCTGACCACATCCATGCCCGAACCTTCGCCCACCAGCAGCTTGCACAGGTGCAGGTTGGGACAGCTCTTGATTGAGTAGCAGATGGTCGGGTCCAGCGCGGCAAAGGCGCCGTGCAGCTTGCGGTAATGCTCCAGCAGCGTGGCCTTGGAGTACACATACGCCGGCGTGCCGACGCGCTGCGCCAGGTCGTTGAGGCTCACGTCTTCGCAGTAGAGCTGGCCGTTGCGGTATTGAAAATGATCCATGAGGGTTTCTTCCTGCCGGCTTGCTGTCTTTCGCCGCCGGGAGCGAGCGAATCGGTCATCATAGCAGGCGGGAAAATGCACGGGCAGCGCGGCGGCGCCAGGCGCATGGGCGAAGCGGTTCAACGCAAGGGCGATGCGGCGCTAAGGCATTTTCACGGCAAGACTTGAAGCCTCGGGTGGACACCGGCGGAGGATGGCAACATCCCCGGCGACCCGTCAGCGGTTCCGTGACGCGCACCTTTGGGCCTGTCAGGGCAGGCATACCAGTCCGCAGTCGCATGGCCCCCCCCGCGCTGGATCGCCTGCCGCTGGTGAAATCGCCCGCCGGCCCATCGCCCCCTGGCGCGATGATGCGGCTAAACTGTCCCATGCCGTCCGCCATCCTTTCCCTCGCTGAGTTGGGGATAACCGTGCCGCGATTTCGCCTGTGCGTCTGGTCGTATCCACTGCTGGCTGTGTGGCTGTGTGTGGCATTGGTCCTGCCTGCCGGGGCGCAGACGCCTGCCGGTGAGGACCGCGCGGCGCCGGACGCCGGCGCGCGGGACAGTCAGGCGGAAGAATCCGCTGCCGCCAGCGATGACGTCTCCGGCGAGCTGCCCCCGGGCGTGCAACCGGAACTGCTCCTGCCGCGCACCGGGCCGGCCGCCGCCGCCGCGCAGTTGTCCCTGCCGGACATCATCGCCAAGCTGCCGCACCCTGATTACCTCAAGCCGATTCCCGCCGACGCGCAGCAGCCGTTGCCCGAGCCTCCCATGGCGGCGCAGCGCGCCTACCTGCAGGCGCGGGAAGCGCTCAACAACCGCCAGCTCTTTGAAGCCCGCCGGCAACTGGAAACCGCCCTCAAACTGGTGCCCCAGGATCCGCACCTGCTGCGCCTGATGGGACGGTTGTGGGCGATGGCGGGCAATCGCTCGCGCAGCGTCACTTACCTGCAGCAGGCGCTCGCCGCTGACCCGGCGGATGTGGAAACGCTCTACCTGCTGGGACGCCACAGCCTGGAGCAAAGCCAGTGGGATGAGGCGGCGGCGATCTTCCATCACCTGACGCAACTGGACGCCAACCTCGACGCGGACCCGGCGGTGCGCGCCCTGGCGGAATTTTTCCTCGCCAGCGCCCTGGAACGCCGCGGCAATGATGCCGCCTATCTGGATGTGATGACCGCGTTTCTGGAACGACCTGCCGCGCCGGGACGCTCGGGTGATCTGGCGCGGCAGTACATGATCGTCGAACGGCAACGCGGCCTGCTGTGGCAGTCGGTCGGCGATGCCCGCCAGCGCATGGGGCAACCCGAACTGGCGCGTGCGGCGTACCAGCGCGCCGCCGAGGCCGGCGTCCCCGACCTGCCCGACCTCATCGCCCGCCAACTCTACACCGCCATCAAGCTCAACCAGATCGAACAGGCGGAAAAAATCCTCGTCGAGTTCCTCACCAGTCAGCCCGAAACCAACGCCACCGCTTACCGCCTGGTGCGCTATCTCGCCGCCCGCGGCGTGGCGCGGCAACGCCTGGCGGAACTGCTCCTGCCGGTCTATCAACAACAGGACCGCAGCTCGCGCCTGGCGGTGGCGATCGCCGGCCTGCTCGGCGGGGAAAAGGGCGTCGACCTGCTGCGCGAGCATCTGCACGCCAAGCCTGCCGACCGCATCGTCTTTGACCAACTGCTCAAACAGCAACTGGAACTGAGCGACGGACAGCAACTCGAAGGCAAGGCGGCGCTGGCGGCAATCCGCTGGACCGCCGACGCGATGGAAGCTTCCCCCAAACGCAGCGACGACTACGCCAAAGCCCTGCTGAGCGTCGCACCCAAGGCGGCGGCGCTGGCGGACCTGTTTCCCAAGCTCGATGCCAAGGACCAGACCCGCCCGGCGGTGCGCTACCTGCAGGCGATGAGTCTGCTCCACGCCAACCGCATTGCCGATGCCCGCGCCGTGCTGGAAAAACTGGTTGCCGAGCAACCGGACTTTGAAGCCGCCCGGCTGCGGCTGGCGATCATGCTCGTCGCCCAGCAGGAGTTTGAGAAAGCCGACGAACTGCTCAAGGCGTTGCCCAATCAGGATGACCCGGCGGTGGTGAGCCTGAAAGTCGCGGTGCTGGCGCGCACCGGGCGGCTGGAGCAGGCGCTGACGCTGCTGGACGAACTGCTGGCGCAGGATCAGCGCAACGTGGAACTGGTGATCCAGAAGGCGACCCTGCAGTTGCAGTTGCAGCAGCCCAATGCCGCCGAGCGCACGTTGCTCGATGCCTTGCAGCAGTTGCCGCGCGAGGAGCGGATTTATGAGCTGCTGTTCTGGATGTACGACCGGCCGCTGGTGAATGACGCGACCAAGCAGTACACGCAGCTCATGCACCGCATGCTGGGGAACATTCCCAACAGTCGGCTGGCGCGGCTGAAGCTGGCGGAGTTCCAGGCGGCGCGCGAGCCGGACCAGGCGGAAAAAATGCTGCTGAACCTGCTGGCGGAGGACCCGGCGGACCTGCGCCCGTTGATGCAATTGCTGGAGATTTACCGGCGCGGCAATCGGCAGGCGGAAGCGGAGAAACTCCTGCGCACCCGCCTCGACGCCGACCCCGCCAACGGCACGCTGTGGGAAGTGGCGGCCCAGCATTACCAGGAAGTGGGCGATCCCGCCAAGGAATATGAAGCCCGCCGACGCCAGGCGGAACTGACCGAAGTGCCGCTGCTGCGCGGGGCGCGGCTGGGCATGCTGCACCTGGCGTGGCACCGCTTCCGCCAAGATGAAGCGGCGCTCAGGAAAGCCATCGACGCCTTGCGCCAGGGACTCGAACAAGGCGGCCTGGACAACCCCGACCTGCACGCGCGCCTGCAGCGCCTGCTGGGCGACGCCCTGAGCAAAGCCGGCGAACAGCAGGCCGCCGACGAGGTCTTCACCAACGCCATCGCGCAGCATCCGCAGATGAAAGCGGACATCCAATACGGCTGGGCGGTCACGCTCGAACAGCGCGGCCAACGGGAACGCGCTGAGAAGCTCATGCAGGATGTGCTCAAGGAGTTCCCCGATCACGCTTCGACCAACAACGGCCTGGGATATCAGTGGGCGAACACCGGCCGAAACCTGCTCGAAGCGGAAAAGCTCATCAAGGTCGCCCTGGAGCATGAACCCAATGAGTCGGCGTACCTCGACTCGCTGGGCTGGGTCTACTACAAGCTGGGCAACTTCCCCGAGGCCGTCAGTTGGCTGCGCCGCAGCGTGGCGGCGGATGTGCAGAACTATCCGGTCATCCTCGACCATCTGGCGGACGCGCTCTACCGGCTGGGCAACACCGAGGAAGCGATGAAGTACTGGGCGGGCGCCAAACAGTCGCTGCTGAACCTCCGCCGCAACTGGTACGAAGCCCCCGACGATCCGGAGCTCGAAGGCCTGCTCGAACGGTTGGAGCAGAAGATGGATGCCGTGCGCACCAAACAGCAACCGAAGCTGGCGCCCGTGCCGATGCTGGACCAACCGGCGCCGGCCCCGGCCCCGGAAGTTCATGCCGCGGATAAGTGAGTGCGTCCATCCCCGGGCCCAGCCCGGGGCTAACGGATAACGTCGCGCTGCAGGCCCTTAGCCCCCGGCTCTGCCGGGGGACAATTTCGTCCCCCGGACGCTGCACACCCTCACCCATCACCACCCGCCGACTGGCGTCGGCGGCTCGGAGGGCTTGGCGCATTTCATTTCACTCCAGATAAATCAGCTTTCCTGCTCCGTGCCGCCGGGTCTCTGTGCGCGTCATCGCTTTGCTTTCATCACCCCACCTGCGCACCGGGCGGGCAATCTCGTTACCATCCCCGTCTCACAAGGTTGAACGGTTCTGGCCCCGATTTCCCGAGCGCACAAAGGACTCCCCATGAGCACCGCGTATCCCCGCGTCACCCTGGAAACCAGCGAAGGCACTTTCACCGTGGAGCTGTGGAACGACGTTGCCCCCGGCCACACCGAGAACTTCCTCAAGCTCACCCGCGATGGCTTCTACGACGGGCTGACCTTCCATCGCATCCTGCCCTCCTTCGTCATCCAGGGCGGCTGCCCGCGCGGCGACGGCACCGGCGGCCCCGGCTGGCGCGTCAAGGCGGAATTCAACGAACGCAAGCATGACAAAGGCGTGCTCTCCATGGCGCGCTCCAACGATCCCAACTCCGCCGGCTCGCAGTTCTTCGTCTGCCTCGGCCGCGAGCATTGCCAGCATCTGGATCGCCAGTACACGGCGTTTGGCAAGGTGATCTCCGGCATCGAAGCCGTCGACAAGATTGCCGCCACCCCGCTGGCGGATCGCAACGCCGGCCGCCCCGCCAAGGCGCCCAAGATCATCAAAGCCACAGTGGTCGAATCGGCGTAAACCCGCCGCGTCACACCACAGCGCTGCAGCTGGCGGCAACCGCTCCTTCGCGGCGGCGGTGTTGTGCCGCGCGGTTACGGCTTGAGCGTCACCGTCGCCTTGCCATCAGGCAGGTCCGCAGCCGTCAGCGTGATCGGTTGATATCCCGGCACGCGCATGGTCGCGGCGCCGGTGGCGACGATCTGCAGCGCGGGGCCGGCGTCAGTGGTCACGCCCTGGCTGGCGAAGTGGCTGGGGATGATGACGCGATCGCCCGGCTGTATGGTGAAGATGATCAGCGGATCGCCCACTTCCACCGGCTGGGGCGGCGCGGCGGTCAGCTCGACGAACGCCCGATGCCACGCGGTGCCGACGTGCTGCGGCATGACCATGCTGGTTTCAAAACGCTGCTGGAGCAGACGCAGGCGTTTGCCGTCGTACAGTCCTTTGTGGTTGTTGCCTTTGAGCAGGCTGTAATTGACTTCATAAACCCGGGGGTTGTTCGGGAGCACGGTGACGACCTGCACGCGATGGTCGATGAAGGTGCCCACGCCGGCCAGGTCGATGCGATAGCGCTGGGCGCCGCTGGAAGTGACGCGGGCGATCTCGTAGCCGGTGGTGTGTTTGCTGCTGATCTGATGGGCGACGGTGAGCGTGCGGCCGACGAGGGTTTGATCGGTGGGCAGCGGTCGGTCGGTTTCCACGAGCAGCGCCATTTCGCCGGGGTGGCCGGTCAGGTCGCCGATGACCCCCAGCAGGGGCAGGTTCCAACTGGGCTGCAGTTCGACCGCCATTTCGCCCACGGCGAAGCGCGTGCCGTCGTACAACGTCAATCGCTGCGCGGAAGGCTCAGCGACGCCCAGACGCCCGTGCAGCTTCAGCGCTCCGCTGGCGAATGAGCCCCCGTCGCGGGTGGTGGCGGCCCACAATTCGCTGCCGGCGTCGGTAGTGAGGCGCAGCCCCGCGCCCATGGCGTCAGGCGCGACGGCGGCGAGATGGTCAGGCTTGAGCACTTCAACTTTGCCGAGGAAAGACTTCTGCTCCGGCTGGTAAGGTTCAATCACCGTGGCGAAGGTGCTGGATAAACCCAGCTCGGCGCTGCTGCGTGAAACCATCAGCGTGTGGAAGGCGTCCTTGAGGCTGATGAGGTTGGGGCCGACGAACTGACCATTGACCTTTTCGAGCATTTTGGAGGGCCACGGCGCTCGGCCGGTGATGATGGATTGCTCGGTGACCGTCGGCTCTGCCGCGCCGGCAACGGCGCCGCTCCACAGCCGCAGGTCCGCGGGCTTGAGCGCTGCAGTCCATTTCGCGGCGGCGGCGGCGCCTTCCGCGCTGACCGGGGCGAACAGCTCCGGCCGAATGTGATAGGTGATGTTCCACGCCTGCTGGGGCATCGACCATTGCTGCAAAGAGCTGATCCAATCCTCACCCCAGCCTTTGCGGGTGACATGGGCGCGCTGGGGCGCGACCTGGTTGTACAGATCGAGCATGGAGCCGGGCAGCGGCGTGGGCGCGGTGGTCAGCGAGGTTTGCACCTGTTCGTCAGGCGCAGTGGCGGGAGCGTGCCAGCACAGGTCATGGCGCTTGCCGCCGCGCATGCGATGGAAGTCGAGCGTCAGCGGGCGCCCGTCGGCGAGGGTGACCATCACCGTCTGGCGCTGGAACACATCCACCGGTTCGGGCTTGTGCACGAACAGGCCCTCGGCGCCGACGTCGATCAACTGGGCGTTGTAGGCCGGCGAGTCGTAAGCCGCGCCGCCCAGATAGCGGCGGAAGGTGACCGGACCGCGATGCACCGCCGGGCCGACTTCGCCATCGACCAGCCCCATCAGTTGCATGGGCACTGTGCCGCCGTAGTAGAAATACCAGGCGCCCCAGAAGTCGGTGTCTTGCGGTTTGTCGAGCTTTGCGAAGGGATATTGCAGGCTCGGCCACGGCGCCTGGGAGATGTCGGCAGCGCCGCAGGCGTAGCCGATGTTGGGCATGAGGGTGACGCCTTCGTAAAACGTCTGCAGGCGCAGTCGGCCGAGCCCGGTGTGATTTTTGGACTGGTGGTAGTCCATGATCGTTTCCATGCGCATGCCCGGCGCGCCGCCGCGCAGCGCGGTCAGGCCGTAGATGGAATAGCTCTGGGCGCGCTCGTACTTGCCATAGTCCGGCGTCCAGGGCGGGTAGTAGTACGTGATCCCGCTGCGGAAAAAGTTGGTGTGCTGATCATTGTGCATGCTCTCGTTGCCCAGCAGCGTCATGATGGGACGATCGCTGGTTTGCCGGATCAGCGGCAGCAGCGGATGGCGCGTGGTGAAGTCCAGACCCAGCTCGCGTTCCAGCTTGTCCGCCATGGCGATGATGGGGCGCATCATGCCGGCGTAGTTGTACGCCGCCTCCACTGACATGCCGTCGGCGAGATAGTGGTTGTCGATGACCGGGTCGATGCATTCGATGGCGGTTTCGATGAAGTAGCGGTCCTGCAGGGCGATGCCCAGACGGATCGCCGCGCCGATCCACACGCCCATGACGTTGCCGCCGGGGCTGGGTTTGCAGCACTTGGCGAGGAATGCGATTTCGTCGATGAAGCCTTTGCGCACGTGGCGGTTCCACGCCTGTTCATCGCCGTAGCGTTCCCGGCTGTACACGAGCACGGCCGGATGATCGCTCAGATAGTCGAGTCGCTGAAGGTGCTCGGCGCAGTTCGCCAGCACGCCGTCCTGCCAACTGGAGCAGTGGTTCAGCGGCATGAGGTTGTAGTAGACATCGGTGCGCAGCCAGGCGGGATGGCGCCAGCGGGCGGGGATGGGCGTGGCTTTGTATTCCGCGCCGGTGAGGAAGGTTTTGCCCGCGGCGCCGCGGGCGATGCCGTTGGCGAGCTTGCCGTTGTCCACCAGCAGGTAACCGGGCCAGACTTCCGCCAGCCGGTCGTAGATCACCGCCAGCGTGCGCGCCGCCTGGTCGTTGCCGTTGAACGCCGCGCCGGTCAGGTTCGGCAGCAGCGTCGGGCCATGGTGCTCCTCATTCTGGAAGTAGTACGCCCGCGCCCACCACACTTCCGCCTGTGAACAAAACCAGTCTTTGCGCTTGAGGCTGATCTCCGGGCCGGCGGCTTCAGTGCCCGGCGGGGCGTAAAACCGGTAATCGCGCGGCGTGCCGTTCATGTCCGCAATGCTCACCGTCACGTTGGGCTTCGCCGGATAGTCGGCGGGCATGTCCGCTTCATGCTCGTACACCATCGCCCCACAGCATTTGGTCGGCGCCTGGAAGGGTTGATCGAGCAGCCGATCGAGCGGGTAGTCCAGGCCCTGGTACAGCTTGCCGCAGAAGGGACAGCGCCCGCTGTTTTGCAGTTGGAGGTTGCGTTCGGTGCGCATGGTGAAGCCGCTGTATGCGGGGATCAGGGCGCGCCATTGCTCATCGCTCAGTGCCGTCGCCATGCGCACCCCGACGCGCCCATCCTTGCCGCCGACCTGACCCACCAGCGTCGGTTTGCGTTCGCGCAAAGCCTGCACCACCGCCGGCGTGAACAGGCGCGGCGGCAGCTCCGCCGGCAGACTGGGCTTGAACATCTCCAGAATGGCGGCGTCATCCACCTGCGGCAGCGAAGACGCCTGCTCCTGACCCCGAACGCCGGCGCTCAACCCAACGAGCAACAGACCCACTGCCATCATGAAGGATCGAACATGCTGCATCGGTCGGTGTCCTTGTGGATGTAAGTATGACCTGCGGCTTCAGGTCTGCCTGCGTCGGCCGTGCCGGACGGTGACCAGCCACCCCCCGCGCCGGCTGCGCACCGCTCAGCTCAGACAGGCGCGCAGACTCGAAGCGTGCCGGTCACGGGCACATTTCGTTCCGGGCCAGTGCTGCGGCGATAGCAGCGGTCCACACGCCCAACCCTACCGCAGCGCGAGGCCAACAGGTGTATGTTAATTTAACAACAAAGACATGGCAACCTGAATTGCTGCTGGTGCAAGGCAAACGCATGGACCTCGGACTTCCTGTGCGGAACGAGGCCCAACCGTGAACAATGGACTTCCCCGCGAACGGTGGGCGCGCCTTGGAGGTCAGGTCAAGCGTCCGACCCGGTGCGCTGGTGGCCCCCGATGCGGGCGATCACGCCATCCTCCGGCTCCGGCGCTGGCGCGGATATGCGGGGCAGCGGCGGCGTCATGTCGTCCAGCGGCTCCATGTGCACGCTGGCGTCCAGGGCGTCATGCGGAATGGTGGGACGCACCAGCAGACGTTCGCCATGGGCGCGAAACGCGCGGTGCACCGCGCTGTGGCGCTGGCGATGCTCGAGATACATGAGCAGCCCCAACGCCAGGTTGTAGAACAGCAGGATCAGCGTCAGCCCCAGCAGGGCGAATTCCTGCGGCTGAATGTCCAGTTGCTTGTGAAAGAAAAAGATGTCGCCGGCGCGGTGCAGGCTGCGCTCGAAACTTTTGCTGCCCAGGGTGGCGGCCCAGGGCAGGCCGGGGAAGTCCTCGCGGAAGATGCGCGGCATATCGGGCACCAGCGCCCACAGGCCGCCGAGTGTCATGCTCGCGGGAATCCAGCGCCAGCCCCGCCGGAAGATCAGACAGCCCACGGTCGCCGCGGCGCCGGTGCAGCCCATTCCAACCGCAAAGTGCATGGTGGTCCAAGCCATGGCTGTTCCTTTCTCCGTCTCCCCGCTTCCGCACGCCCTCGCGCCGGCGGACGTTGCCCCCGTCTGTCTCAGGCGGCAGCGGTTTGAGGTTGCTCCCGTAACTTGACGCCCCAGGCGGCGCTGTCGGTCAGGTCGATCAGCGTCTTGCCGCGCAGCAGCGCGGGGTCCAGTTCGCCCACCGGTTTGGCTTTGACCACGGTGCGCACGTCGCGCAGCGCGGCCGGCAGTTCCTCGCGCAGCAACAGATGCAGATGCGGCAAACGCTGCTGAATGTAGGCGGCGTTGGCGCCCACCAGCCGGCTGGGAATCAGGTCCGGATCGAAAATCGCCAGCGGAATGCCCTTGCCCAGCAAGCGCTCCGCCAGCTCAACCATCGGGCTTTCGCGCAGATCGTCGGTGCCCGCCTTGAAGCTCAAGCCCAGCAGCAGCGTCGGTTGCCGGCCGACGTCCAGCACGCGGCGCACCGCGCGCTCCAGATGCGCGCCATTGGACGCCAGCACCGCGCCCGCCAGGGGCAGTTCGACCTGCTGCTGCCGCGCCAGGGCGAGCAGCGCCCGGGTGTCTTTGGGCAGGCAGGAACCGCCAAACGCGAAGCCGGGCCGGAAGTACGCCTTGCTGATGTTCAGCCGGCGATCGAGACAGAAGGTTTCCATCACCTTGCGGGCGTCGGCGCCGCAGGCGGCGGCGAGCGTGCCGATTTCATTGGCGAAATTGATCTTCACCGCGTGAAAGACATTGCAGGCATATTTGAGCAATTCGCTCTCGGTGGTCGCCAGCGCTGACTGCACCGCCGCCACGCCCAGATACATGCGCTGGATCGCTTCCGTCACCGCCTGCTCGTCGGGAGCATCGGCGCCCCAGACGATCATCGGCGGGCGTTTCCAATCCGCCAGTGCGCTGCCTTCCCGCAGAAACTCGGGATGATGTCCCACCGCCACCGCGCTGCTGGCGCGCTTGAGCACCGGCGCGATGCGCTGCCGCGTCGTGCCCGGCGGAACCGTGCTGCGAATCAGCACCACGCAGGATTCGGTGCGCCCCGCCAAAGCCTCGGCGA
>CAZSBB010000044.1:0-32137 GCA_964605235.1 uncultured Phycisphaeraceae bacterium | reverse complement strand
GTGCTGCGAATCAGCACCACGCAGGATTCGGTGCGCCCCGCCAAAGCCTCGGCGAGCTGTTCGGTCACGCGGTCAATCGCGCCCAGGTCCACCGTGCCGTCTTCAGCGCTGGGCGTGCCCACGCACACCAGCACCAGCTCGGCATCGGACACCGCGCCCGCCAGATCATCGGTGGCGCGCAGCGTGCCGGCCTCTGTGGCGGCGGCGATCAGTTCACTCAAATGCGGCTCACTGACCGGCGCAATTCCCGCCTGCAGCTGCGCCAGCTTCCTGGGATGCATCTCCACGCCGACCACCCGGCAGCCTTGCGCCGCCAGCGCCGCGGCACTGACCGCGCCGACGTAACCCATGCCGACCACCGCCACCCGCGGACGCAGATTGATGCTCGACGAATGCTGTGGCGTCATTACGCGGCCTCCTGCTGCGATACCAATTCCAGTTCATCCAGATGCTCCGCCGAGCGCGCCAAATCAGCGCCCAACGCGGCGGCAAAATCCACAAATTGCTGCGCGGCATGGTCCCAACTGTGCTGCTGACGAACCCAGGCGTACGCCTGCGCGCCCAGCTCCATCCGCACATCGGCATTACGCCAGAGCGTTTCGATTTCGCTGATCCACTGGGCTGGCGTCGCGCACACCTGCAGCACCGCCGGCGTGTCAGGCAGTTCCAATCCCTGCACCGCCAGCGGGGACGCGACCATCGCCAGGCCCAACCCCGCGCCTTCGAGCAGCTTGTTCTTGATGCCGCCGCCGCAGTGCATCGGCAGAATCGCGCAGGTGCTGCCCCACGCCAGCGGGCGCAGATCATCCACCGGGCCGGTGACTTCCACCCCGGGCAGTTGGCGCAGCGCCATCACGCTGTCGTGCGGGGCTTTGCCGACGATGCGCCAGCGCGCCTGCGGATGCCGGGCGTGCAAGGTTGGCCAGACTTCACGGGCGAACCAGCACACCGCGTCGATGTTGGGTTCAAAATCCATGCGACCCCAGAACACCAGGCTCTCGGGCTGCACATCGGCCTGCGGCTGAGGATGGAAGTAATCGAGGTCCACGCCGTTGCGGATGGTGGTCGTTTGGCGCGCGCCCGCCAGCGTATGCAGCAGGCGCGTGTCGCGCGGGTTGACGCCGATGGCGCCTTCCAACCCGCGGGCGAACGCCAGTTCCAGTCCGCCGTACAGCGCCAGTTTCTGCAGGCGCAGCGGCACCGCGCTGAGGCCTTCGCGGCGCAGGCAGGAGAGTTGGAACCACATCAATTCGTCGGCGGCATACCAGATGCGCGTCAGCCCTGGCGCCTCCGCCAGGGCCCGCAGCAGGAGCAGGCTGTGTTGTCCCAGGCCCACCACCACGCGCGGGCGCGTTTGCTCAATCAGCGGCAACACGCCGGCGAAGCGCGGCAGGTCCCGGCCCTGGTAATCCGCCAGCCGCCGCCGCAGCCACGCGCCCGGCCCACGCCAGGCGTGCAGAAAGCGCGCCTGCTCGGCGAGCGTCGCCGTTGGCCAGGGAACTTGCATGTCATGCAGATCTGCGGGCGCGTCAGATGGCAGCGGCGCGATGGAGCTTAACCCCACCCGCACGCCTTGCCGGCGCAGCGCCCGCGCCAGGTTCGTGCCGCGAATGCAAAAACCCTGGTCCAGGGGCCAGGTGCTGTGCTCACCGATGAAGAGCACGTCCAGGCTGGCGTCCGACTCATCCCACACAGGCAACTCCTCAGGCCGCCATCCGCAGCGGGGTTTCCTGGTCCTGTTTCCGCTGGTGACGCCCCAGCGCACGCTGGGCGGCGTCAATGAAACGCTCGACCGTCGCGCCCCAGTGGTACTGCGGCAAACGCCTGGCGCCCGCTTCCACCAGCTCCTGCCGCAGCACCGGATCAAGCATCAGGCGCGACAGGGCGTTGGCGATCACGTGGCGATCCGTCGGGTCCACCAGCACCGCCGCATTCCCGGCGACCTCCGGCAAGCTCGTGCCGCGACTGGTCAGCACCGCCGTGCGCGTCGCCCAGGCATCGAGAATCGGGAGCCCAAAGCCTTCCGACAGGCTCGGGTACGCCAGCACTTCCGCCGCGCTGAAGAGCGCCGGCAGATCGGTGTCCGAAGCAAAGCCATGCAGGCGAATGCAATGTTCCATCGCCAGGTTGCGCACCCGGCGCTGATGTTCCGCCTTGCCCGCTTCATCCAGCCCGACGACCACCAGCTTCCAGTTCCGCCGGCGGTTGCGGGGCAGCATGGCGAAGGCTTCGATCACCCGGCGGGTGTTCTTGCGCGGGGCCGAAGCGCCCAGATGCAGCACGAACGGGTCGTTCAGGTCGTAGCGGGCGCGAATTTCCGCTTGCCGGGCGGGGCTCTCGAGCTTCATGCTGTGGTCGGGCGCCCAGGCGTTGACGGTGATGCGGTCGGCATCCGCGCCAAAGTCATTGACCAGGCGATCGGCGGTGTAGCGCGAAGGCGTGATCAGATGGGCGGCCTGGGCGCAGGCGTGGGCGATGGATTGCTCGAAGCGATCCACGTCGCGCTGGGGGCGGCCTTCGGGCATGTCCAGCGGAATCAGGTCGTGAATGGTCACCAGCGTGCGCACCGGCATCCACGCGGGACAGGTGTTGGCGGGGCAGTGCAGCAGGTCGACGCCCGCGCGCCAGGCTGCCATGGGCAGACGCACGCGCTCCCAGGCGTCAAAGCGATCGCCGGGCATCTCGATCAGGCGCGGCTCGACCTGCGGGGCCGGGAGCAATGCCGCCACCGGTTCGGGCGAACGATGGAACGCCTGCACGCGCCACTGCGGGCGGTGCTGCGCCAGGTGGGTGTACAGGTCGATCAGGTTGCGGCCGGTGCCGCGACGGATCGGCCGATAAATGGTGCGTGCGTCCAGAGCGATGCGCATGGGCGTAACCAATCCACACAGGGTTGACTACGAGTGAGATCGGCCACTGGCACAGGCGGCTTAAACGGAATAAACGCTACTGTCCGCAAATGTGGAAGTGCGTCCGATAGCTGGCGCAGGATGTTCAATTCTCGCCGGTTGTGTCGGCCTTGAGCGCGGTTCCGGGGTCGCAGCGCCGGATGGTCTTCCGAGCCGACGACGCGAGTCGTCGGGTGATGGTGCAACAGGTCAACGTGGGGAGCGCCCTGCCGGCGCGCTCGGCGTACGCAGACAACCCGCCAACTGGCGTTGGCGGCTCGGAGGGGAATGGGCGCGGGGGGTGTGCTGGCTCGAGTCGACGCCGCGCCGTCGGATTCTTCGTCGGGCGTCAGTTGGAGGGCTTGCGGCGGAGCTGCGCCTGGGGGTCGTAGTCGATGGGTTTGGT
The DNA here is from genome assembly GCA_964605235.1 of uncultured Phycisphaeraceae bacterium. Taxonomy (GTDB): domain Bacteria; phylum Planctomycetota; class Phycisphaerae; order Phycisphaerales; family Phycisphaeraceae; genus CAZSBB01. Next base: position 28,843 of record CAZSBB010000044.1, on the reverse strand, counting down.
CAGGCCGAACACGCGGAAGAAGTCGTCGTTGAGGGAGAAGCGGGTGGTGAGCAGGTTCTCGGTAATTTTGATGTTGTACCACATGAAGCCGGCGTGGTATTCGCCTTCGACCCGGCCGATGTCCTGACGTTGACCGCCGGAGACCATGCTGAGTTTGGCGATGTAGGCTTCATGGCCGGAGCCGTCGTTGGCGTTGGCGAACTGGAGGTCTTCGACGACAACGGTCAGGAGGAGTTGGCCGGGGACGGTTTGGCCGGTGAGTTCATTGGCGTGTTTGGCGAGGCGTTGCTGAATTTCGCTCTGGATGAATTCCTGTTTGCCGGTGGCGGAGGACGCCCAGAGCAGGCCGCCCAGCAGCGCCGCCAGGAGCAGGCCCACGAGCAGCGCCGAGCCGGTGATGGTGGGGACGATGCCGCCGGGGGTGAGTTTGCGGAGCACATCGCCGAAGATGCCGGCACTGGCGCTGACACCGGCGGGCATGCCGATGCCGCGGCGGCGGGTGCGGATGGCATGGGCGGTGTCGGCGAGGCCCAGGCCGGTCTCGGTGCTGCGGCCGCAGGCGGGGCAGGCGATTTCTCCGCGCGGGATCTGCGTGCCGCAGGAAGGGCAATGGGTGTGCGTGGGGTTGTCGCCCAGGGCCGCCAGCAGCGCGCCGGGCGCGGTGTCGTCGGCAAGGGTTTCCACTTTGGGCGCCGCCGGCGCGGGCGCGGTCTCGACCGGCGCGTCGGCGGGAATCATCTGCACCTGCTGACAATGCGGACAACGGGCGCGATGCCCACGGGCCTGATCGACCACCCGGAAAGTCTGGCCACACTGACAGCGCACCGCCACGCTCATGGTGGAAGTATACGTTTGGGTCCCGCCGAAACCGAGAAATCCCCGTAAAAAAAGCGGGTGCGCCGCCGGATGATCCGTGACCAAACCGTGACGCTCTGGCCGCCAAACGCCCAACCCGTCGCTGACGCTTCCGGCTCGTTGAAGACAACGCCTTATCCGCGGTTGATGACCTTCAAACGTTCGCGCAGCGCCGCTTTGGCGTCCTTCAGATCGCCGAACTCTTCCGCCTTTTTGTAGTACTCATCCAGCGGGAAGCAGCCGGAGATGATGCCGTTGCGCGGCGCGGTGGTGCAGTCGCTGAAGGTGCGGCAGAGCAGTTTGGCGTTGCGCAGTTCGCCGGCTTCCAGGCAGTCGGCGGGCAGGTCGGGATAGCTGAGCACCAGCCGCCCGACGCCGACGAAATCGACCCAGCCGTCGCGCACCACCGCCTGTCCGACATGCGGCAGGTATTCCTGCAGGTAGGTGTACGCGGTGCCGACCAGCGGCAGATCGGGGACAGCTTTCTTGAGGTCGCGCACGACTTCGATCTGGCGCACGCAGCCGACCAGCGGATCCTCCGGCGGCTGGTAGCCGTCGCTGGGCGGGAAGAACGCCGGCCGCTGGATGTGCGGGTTGTAGTAGGGCGAGCCGGCGGAAATGTTCACGAGATTCACGCCCAGCTCATCGCGCATCAGCTTGAGCAAGGCAATCGGCTCGGTCAGATCGATCTCCAGCGGATTGTCGCGCTTGCAGCCAAAGCCGGGGTAAGGCAGGCTGCCGGCGAAGTCATCGGGGATGCCGGGGCCCAGCTTGTCGCCCTTGCCGCGTTCGGGATCGGGGTGGTACGGGGGACGGTCGAAGACGCTCAGCCGGACGCCGATGAGCATGCGCGGGCACTCGGCGCGGACACCCTGAATGATTTCGCGCATGAAGCGGGTGCGTCCGCTCAGGTCGCCGCCGTACGGGCCGGGGCGGTTGTAGGCGCTGAGGAACTCGTGGCCGAGGTAGCCGTGGCAGTGCTTCACATCGACGAACTGGAAGCCGATGCGGTTGGCGAGTTTGGCGGCGGCGATGTAGTTGTCGATCAGCCGTTTGATGTCGTCATCGGTCATCACCACGCGGTCGTCGTCGGGGGCGATGTTGAACTTGCGGTCCAGCACCGGGTGGTGATACACGATGCGCGGCTCAAGCTTTTTCTTGTCATTAGGCCGGCAAAACCGCCCCGAGTGCGTCAGCTGCAAACCCACGAACAGGTCGTCGGTGCGTCCGAACCGCTGGCGATGGGCGGTGATCAGCTCCTGGTAAAGCTGGCGGGTGGCGTCTTCGTTTTCCGGGCGATAGGTGAGCTGATTGGGATTCGCCCGGCCGTCGGGTTGCACGGCATAGGCTTCCCCGCCCCAGATGAGCTTGGCGCCGCTGATGCCAAAGCGCCGCCAGCGGCGCAGGGTGTGCTCAGTGGGTTTGCCATCGGGCGTGGCGTCCCAGCCTTCCATGGGATGAATGCACCAGCGATTGCCCACCACATGCGTCGCGCTGCCATGGTGCAGGGTCAGCGGCTGCGCCAGAGGTGAGCCGGCGGCAGCGCTGAGGATGCCGTCGTCCATGGGCAGGTTCAGGTGCAGTTGCTTCAGGTAGCCGGCAAAGGCGGCCGGTTCCTTGAAGTGACCGATGCGGGTGTAGGTGTCGCTCATGAATCACTCCAGAGTAGCTCACCAACGTGGGGTTTCCGTTGGGCGGAATGTTTCACTGTACCGCTGATTCGCCCAGGCTGCCACAGCCGCCGCTCTCGGCGGGATCGAGACAGAAAGGGGATAAGTACATTATTTTGTGGATCAAATCCTGTCCGGCTCCCCCTTGCTCCCCGGCCGCTCATTCACCCTGAGGCGCCACCATTTCGAGGGGGCATCTACAATCATGCGCGCACACACAAGGAGTCGCGTATGGCCACCTCGCCCGCGCTGCATGGTTTCTGGGATTACACCACTCCGGGGACCGGCGGGCTGGAGCACTTTGGCCGGGATGATTATCGCCGGTTGCTCGACGACATGGCGGACGCCCGGATGAACTGTCTTGTGCTGGTCGTGCGCTGGCTGACCACCGGCTATGTTTCGCAGTTGCCCTGCAATGACCAGTTGCCCGCCGACTGCCGGGTCATCGCCCAGGGCAACGATCTGCTGCGCCAGGTGATCGACGACGCCCGCCAGCGCGGCATCGCGGTGTGGACCTCCGCCAGCCTCAACATTTTCCGCACCGATCGCGTGCAGGCGCAGCCGTTCAGCGCCGGCTCCAACATTTATGGCCGCGAAATGGGTTTCTCCTTCGGGCGCTATGACACCGATCAGGAGGAAGTCTGCGACGTGGCGCTGGCGCTCAGCCGCGAACTGGCGCGCGAGTTTCCCGCCGCCGCCGGCTTCGTGGCGGAGTTGGAATGCTGCGGCTACGAGTTGCCCCACCGGGGACCGCTCTACGACGTCTGGGCGCGACAGCACGGCCGCAAGCCGTTCGCCGAACTGGGCCATCCGCTCAACGCCCGCGAGCCGGACATCATCGACTGGCGCGATTTCACCACCGACAACCGGGCCCAACTGCTGCGGCGAATTGAAGCCGCCATGCGCGCTGAAGGCTTTGCCGGGCGATTGGCGGTCCTCTGTGAAACCGGACGCCAACCTTACCTCCTGGCGCAGGATGTCAACCTCGAACGCCTGCACCCGCAGTGCCCGACCTGGGAGGCGGTGACCTATGAATACAGCTACAACAAGTCGCGCTATCGCTGGGGCATGATGGAACTGGCGATTGCAGACCCCCAACGCGCCGGCATGAAGGTGCACTACCTGCCCCGCGGCGTCATGACTTACGCCCATCCGGAACCCTGGCCCATGACGATCCCGCTGGCGGACCACTGGCGTCTGGACCTGGAGGACATCGAGCGGTTCGAGCCCGACGGGGTCTGGTGGTTCGGCGCGGATTGCTCCGCCCGCGGCGCGCATGTGGACCCGGACCGCCTGCGCCAGGCGGGTTATGCCGACGGGACAGCCTGCCGCCGGGCGCTGCTGCGGACCATTGCCGCGTACTACCGCCGCTGAACGCCACCAGCGCGCGAAGAAAGGGGATAAGTACATTATTTACTGAAAATATAATGTACTTAGTACCTTTTTTACCCTTCCTGCGCGCAGATCGACCAGGACCCCCATGCCGGGGAAACATGCGGCTGCCCGGTCAGCGGTATCATGGGCCGGAATCGACGTGGATGTCGATGGGATCACAAGCCCCGCGCGTGAGCAACAGATGGCGGCGCCGCCGCGGGATGATGGAACCACGCCGGCAAACCCGTCCCACACGCTCGGATTGTTTGAGCAGCTCAGCATGACCTCACTCGTCCTGCAGGACCTGAAGACCTACGGCCCACACGGCTCCCCGACCGTGAGCCTGGAGGAAGCCCGCGCCTACACCCGGCGGCTGACCGAACAGCAGTACGAAAACTTCACCGTGGTCAGCTTCTTCCTGCCCCCCACGCTGCGCAGCGAATTCCACGCGGTGTACAGCTTCTGCCGCTGGGCGGATGACCTGGGCGATGAAGTCGGCGATCGCGCCCGTTCCACCGAGTTGCTGTCCTGGTGGCGCGCGGAGCTGGCGGCCTGCTATGCGGGGCTGCCGCGCCATCCCGTGTTCGTCGCGCTGGCGCCCGTGATCGAACGCCACGACATTCCGCAGCAGCCGTTTGACGACCTGATTGACGCCTTCGTGCAGGACCAGTCCGTCACCCGCTATGACACCTGGGAGCAGGTGCTCGACTACTGCACCCGCAGTGCCGATCCCGTGGGCCGACTGGTGCTCTACCTGTGCGACTACCGCGATGCCCAGCGTCAGCAGCTCAGCGACGCCACCTGCACCGCTCTGCAACTGGCGAACTTCTGGCAGGATGTCCGCCGGGATGTGCTTGAGCGCGACCGGGTGTACATTCCGCGCGACGTGGCGCATCGGCATGGGCTCGATATCGACCTGATGGTTAAAGCCATCACGCTCGACGAACAAGGCTGCGCCCAGCGCGGCAGCGCGTGCTGTCCCGCTGGCGCGCGCGTGCCCTCGGCGGGCATCCACGCCCTGCTGCCCGCCTACCGCGCGACGCTGCGCGAACTGGTCGAACGCACCGCACCGCTGTTCGCCCAGGGCCGCGCCCTGTGGCCTTTGCTCGCCGGGCAGGTGCGAACGGACGTGAAGCTGTTTACACTCGGGGGCGAAGCCGTGCTGCGGATGATCCGCCGGCTGGATTACAACACCCTGCAGACCCGCCCCTCGCTGAGCAAAGGCGCCAAACTCGCCCTGATGCTCCAGGCCCTGGGCGGCACGCTGCTGAACCGTGGATGGGGACGCTCTGCCGCCGCCCCGCGCTCTAGCCCATGACTCACGCGCCCCGTCTGGACCTGACCGCCGCCGTTGCCGCCCCGCCCGCGCCTGACCGCGCCGAGCTGGCGTCACTGCAATATTGCCGCCAGGTCTGCCGGCAGCACGCCCGCAATTTTTACTACGGCATGAAGCTCACCCCCGAGCCCCGCCGCGGCGCCCTGTACGCCATCTACGCCTTCATGCGCGCCTGTGACGACCTCGCCGACGACCCCGTGCGCCGCGATCAGCCCCCCGTCGAAAATACCGACGCCTCCGCGCTGGATCCGCAGCTCAAACGCCGCCTTGACCGCATCGAACAGTTCCGCCAGCAGATGCAGCAGGTGCTCGACGGCGGCGCCCTGCCGCAGACCGGCCTGCCCCCGGCACGCGACATCTGGCCCGCCTTCCGCTACGTCGTGCGCGGCTTCCCCCTCCAGCACGATCACCTGCACGCCATGCTCGACGGCCAACGCCGCGACCTCACCGAAACCCGCGTGCTCAACTTCAAACAGCTCTACGATTACTGCTACCAGGTCGCCAGCGTCGTGGGCCTGGTCTGCGTCAGCGTCTGGGGACACGACGGCGATGAACGCATTCCCCAAATGGCGGAACACCGCGGCATCGCCTTCCAGCTCACCAACATCCTGCGCGACCTGCGCGAAGACGGCCAGCGCGGCCGCATCTATCTCCCGCAGGATGAGCTGCGCAAGTTCGATGTCGACCTTAACCGCGTGCTGCGCGATGGACCTGACGCCCGCTACGATCGACTCATGCAGTTCCAGATCGAACGCGCCCTGAGCTACTACCAGCGCTCCGCCGAGCTGGAAAATCACATCGCGCCCGCCTGCCAGTCCACCTGTTGGGCGATGACCCGCATCTACCGCGGCCTGCTCGAGCGCATCGCTGACGAACCCCGGCGGGTGCTGGTCGAACGCGTTCGCCTGAGCAGTTGGCGCAAGACCGCCATCGCGCTGGGCGCGCGGTTCCGCGGCGCCCACGCCTCGCGCCCGGAGTCACGCTGAACATGGCGGGTTCCTGCATCGTCATCGGCGGCGGTCTGGCGGGCATCGCAGCAGCGCTGCGCCTCGCGGAAGCCCACTGGCGCGTCACGCTGGTGGAAACGCGCCAGCGCCTGGGCGGCCGGGCCACCAGCTTCACCGATCCCACCACCGGCGCCACGCTGGACAACTGTCAGCATGTGCTCCTGGGCTGCTGCACCAGCCTGCTGGACCTCTACCGCCGGCTGGGCGTCAGCGACAGCATTGAGTGGCATCACCGGCTGTATTTCCAGGATTCCCGCGGCACGCTGGATGTGCTCGAAGCCGACGACCTGCCCGCGCCATTGCATCTGAGCAGCGCGTTCCTGCGGTTTAAGCAATTGAGCGTCGGCGACAAGCTGGCGATCGGCCGAGCGACGGCGGCGATGCTGCAGATGGGCCTGACCGGGCGCAAGCAATGGCATCGCGCCAGCTTCGCCGACTGGCTGGCGCAGCAGCGGCAGCCGGCGTCGGCGGTGCGGAAATACTGGCAGAACATTGCCGTCGGGGCGCTCAATGAAACCCCCGAACGCATGGCGGCCGACTACGCGCTGCAGGTGTTTCAGGAAGGCTTTCTCGCCAGCGAACGCGCCAGCGCCATGGGTCTCTCCGCGGTGCCGCTGGTCCGGCTGTACGACGCCGCCGTGCCGGTGCTGGAGCAAGCCGGCGGAAAAGTGCTGCTGTCGCGCAGCGCCGAGCGGCTGCTGTTTGACGGCACGCAGATCACCGGCCTGCAACTGGCGGATGGTGAGGTTCTCACCGCCGATTGCTACGTCAGTGCGGTGCCGTTTGATCGTCTCGCCAAGTTGTGTCCGCCGGCGTTGTGTGCTGCCGACGCCCGGTTGCAGAAGCTCGACGAGTTGACGGTCAGCCCGATCATCGGCATTCACGTCTGCTTCGCCGCGGCGCAGGTGATGGATTTGCCGCACCTGGTGCTGACCGAAAGCAACGTCCACTGGATCTTCAACAAAGGCATGGACGACGCCGGCGGGCAGCATCTGCATGGCGTCATCAGTGCTGCCCATGAGCTGGTGGAGCAACCGACGCAGCACATCGGCGAACTGGTGGTGGACGCCATGCGGCAGGCGTTGCCCAAAGCCCGCCACGCGCCGGTCCGGCATGTGCGGGTGGTCAAGGAAAAACGCGCCACCTTCAGCATTCGTCCCGGCTCCGACGCGCTGCGCCCCGACGCTGCGGGAGCCGTGCAAAACCTGCTGCTGGCGGGCGACTGGTGCAACAGCGGTTGGCCGGCGACGATGGAAGGCGCTGTGCGCAGCGGCTACCGCGCGGCCGGGGCGTTGCTGCACCCCGATCAACCGACCACCAGCGCGCTGCCCCCCGAACTGCCGCCCAGTGAGCTGTTCCAACTGCTGGCGGGAAGCCATTAGCCCCCGGCTCTGCCGGGGGACAGCCGGGGGACGCAGCGCCATCAGCTGCCGCCATGCCGGTGCTGCTCGCTCGTACATCGCTCGGATCCCCCGGATCCCCCGGATCCCCCGGCAGAGCCGGGGGCTAACGGGCGGAAAGACAGGAATGATTTGTCATGCCGCTACAGGAATTGCAAACCGTGGTCACCGCCGAGCAGGCGGGTCGGCTGGACCTCGTGGTGCTGGCGCTGACGCAGGTGCCCCGCCGGCAACTGCGCGGGCTGTTCGCGCGCGGCTGCGTGCTGGTCAATGAGGCCGTCTGCGAACAGATCACTGCTGCCGTCGCGGCCGGCGATCGCGTGCTGGTGCGCTATGACCCGCAGCAGCGCTACCGTGAGCCGGCGCGGGCGTGGAAAGACCCGGCGTTTCGCATCGTGTTCGAGGATGACCATCTGATCGTGGTGGACAAGGCCGCCGGCTTTTTGACCGTTCCCGCCGGGCAGATCAACACCGGCACGCTGGTCGAGCGCGTCGCCCGCTACCTCGGCCGCGGCGCGCCGGGACGCAAAGCCTTCGTCGTGCATCGCCTGGACCGCCACGTCTCGGGCGTGCTGGTGTTCGCCAAGACCAGCCACGTGCAACGCGCCCTGCGCGATCAGTTCGAGCAGCGCAAACCCGACCGCCTCTACCTCGCCATCGTGCGCGGCCACGTCACCCGCGACCGCGGCACCATCAGCACCTACCTCGCCACCGGCAGCGATCTGACCCGCTACTCCACCCACGACGAAAGCAAGGGCGAACTGGCGATCACCCATTACCAGGTGCAGCAGCGCCTCGATGACGCCACCGTGCTGGAAGTGCAATTGGAGACCGGCCGGCGCAATCAGATTCGCGTGCATCTGGCGGAGCTGGGCCATCCCGTCATCGGCGACACGCGCTATCGCGTCCGCGAAGCCCGTCACCGCCGCTGGCACATCAAACGCCTGGCGCTGCATGCCGCCACGCTCGGGTTCGATCATCCCGTCACCGGACAGCCGCTGACCTTCCAGGCGGTCATCCCCACCCCGCTGCGCCGCTTCATCGAGCAAGCCCCCGCCAGCCCCGCCCCCGCCCCCGGTTTATCAAGGAAACCCGCTGTCCCTGCCCCCAAGGGAAAATCCGCACCCGGCAAGCCCGGGCCACGCACCCCGCCCTCCACTACCCGGCCCAAGCGTCAAGCGCGCAGCAGGTCCGACTCGCGCAAGCGATAAGCGCGAATCTGCCCGCGCGGCCAATCGTCCAGAATGTAATTCACCAGCACCACCACGCCATCAGGCAACTGCACCCACCCGCAGTAGCCGGTGTCGCAATATGCGGAACGGTCGAAATCCACCGGCGCGATGCGGGTCAGGCAATGCTTGCGCTCGGTGCTCAGGCATGACTCGACATCGGTCAGCGCCACGAAGAAATTCTGGAATGTCTTGCCGAGGTTGCCGCGCCCGCCCTGGGTGAAACGGTAACCCACCAGCACGCGCCCACTGGCGAGTATTCCGCCCACCGGACGATGGCAGCCCGGCAGCGGAAAGCGCGTCACCGCGCCCCAGCTTGTGCCGCCGTCGGTGCTGAGGGCTTTGTACGCATCCAGCCCTTCGCCCGAGTTTTCCCGCAGCAGCGCGACCAGCTCGCCGGTGGGCAGTTCAAACACCGATGGCTCGCACAGCTTGAGCGCCGGCACGCACGCCACCATGCCCGGGCCCTGCCAGCTCCGGCCCACATCATCGCTCCACCAGCAGCGCACTTCCCAGAGGTCCTGGGCGTTGCGGCGATGAGCGGCGAGCACCCAGCGCCCCGCATGCAGCCCATGACGCAGCACCTGCAGACGATCGGGCACAATCCCCACCGCTGGCGTCGCGTGCGGGCCGGCCCAGCTTTCGCCTTCATCCGTGCTGAACCACAGGAACACCGGGGCGGCAGTATCCGAGCCCGGCGGATGGCGATCGCACAGCACCACCAGTTCGCCGGTGGGCAGCGTGACGATGCGCGGACAGTTCCAGAACCACTGCTGCCCGTCACTCCAGTCATGCGCGGGGGCAACCGGACGCGGCGGGCTCCACGTCTGGCCCTGATCGTCGCTGTGCTGGATGAGAATCTGCGTGTGGCTGCGGTCGGTGTGATGCCGGCAGCGCAGGTACACGCACACCAGTCGGCCGCGGGGTGTCAGCGCCAGGTCGGGGAAGGCGTGGTAGTAGGTCGGATCACGGCTGATGGAGTAGCGTTCAATCATGGTTCATCATTGGGCATCAAGCCGCGACGGATCAAGGCGTCGCTGTCGACAAACGGGTCGCGCTGCATCTGATCCAGCACCAGCCGCGCCAGGGGATTTTCCAGCGCCAGCCGCTGCGCCTGTTGCTGAAAATCCACTGGCCACGCAGCCCGACTCTGACGTGCCAGACGCTTGATGTCCTGCGCCAACTGGAGCGCCGCCTGCCGGTCGGCGGCGGTGAGGGCCGGTGTTGTCGTCACCGCCAGCGGTTGGGGATTCTGCACTTGCGGCATCGGGGCGAACCACGGCCGATCCACCGTGAACAGCTCGTGCAGCCAGGGATCGCGTTCCCGCGTGTGCCCCAAGCGCGGCTCAGGGCGATGATCGTCCAGATACAGCCGCGCCGCCTGCGCCACCTGCGTGCGGTCCGCCCCGGCAAGCAATACGCGACCGGCCGCAGCATCCACGATGAAACCACCGGCGCCCGCCCACTGCACCAGCGGCTGATCGGCGGGCGGCAGTTGGTCAAAGGTCATCAGCACCAGTTGATTGCCAGCCGCTGATGCTGGGGTCGAATCAATCGGCAAACTTACGCCCCACTGCTGCGCCAGCCGCGCTTGTAGCTGCTGCGCCACGGTTTGAAGCTGCGCATTGCCGGCGGTGCTGATCGCCAGCAACGGGCTGAGGCTGCGGTGCTCGGTGAAGCTGCGGTAAGGCTCGGCGACCGCGCGCTGTCGGCGATCCTGGGCGTGGTCCGTCGGCTCCGTGGTCACTTTGCACCATTCAGGATGCAGCCGGAGCGCCGGCAACTGGTGGGGCACGTTGGCGTGGTAATGACTCAACCACAAGGCTACGGGAAACGCGGTGGGAAGCTCCGGCTCAGCGCCGCGCAGCGCCACGCTCAGCACGGTGAGGTTCACATCCTGCGCTGCCGGGTGCGGGTACTCGCCATCCTGTGGCCAAATCTCCACCGCCAGCGTATTAACGCTCGGCCACGCGGCGCTGCCGGTCTTGTCTGCATCCAGCACGCGCAGGTCCAGCCGGACCCGTTGCCAGCCGACGTGCAGCACGACATCCGTGTGCACCTGGTCGGCATACAGCGTGACGGTGGCGGGCGCGTCGGCATGCAGTTGCCATTCGATGAAGCTGTGCCCGGCGCGGGGCAACGGCGTGGGCAAGGCGGCGCTGGCGAGGAAACGTCCCGTGCGCAGTTGCAACGACGCGGCCGGTGCGGTGGGCAGTTGCGTCAGCGGAGCCTGCAGCTTCACGCCGGTGAAGGTCTGTCCCGCCAACTCAACCTGTCCCAGCGTGGGCGCGGTCGCCAGCGCGGGCACGCTCGCCTGCATGCGCCAGGTCGCGGCGGCGGCGGGCGTGGTCCAGGTCACCTGAGCAGTGGGCGCGCTGGCGGGGGCGGTGGTGTGGCTGCCGATGCGGGCGGCACTGCCGAGCGTGTCGTCATTGGCGGCGGTGCGATGGTGCAACGCGCCAGCTTCAACGTCGGCCGACGCGGGGGCTGGCGCGGCACTGCTGATCTGCTGCTCAAAACGCTCGATCTGCCGCTTGAATCCACTGCTCAGCCGAGGGGCCTGCACCTGTTCGGACAGCGCGAGCAGGCGCGCCCCCAACTCCCGGGCGGCGCTGAGCGCGGCATCATGCTCGGCAGCGCTGCAGCGCAATTCCGCGCGGCTCGCAGTGGGGCTGCACGCCAGCAGCCAATCGTGCAGCACATCCAGACAGTCAGAGCCAGTGCGCAACTGCACGGCCGGCTCGGCGTCAGCGACTTTGCTCAGCGCCTGCATGGCAAGCGTGCGCGCCTGGTCGAAAGCCATGCGGGAGGCGGCGGGACCGGTCTGCTGGATTTGTCGCCAGACGGCCCGGCTATGCCGGCCGAACACCTGCTGCGCGTCATGGCGCAGCGCGTGCAGGTTGAACATCGCGTCCGCAGCCGGGCCGTAGCTGGCGGCGCAGAACTCGCGCACCAGCGGCGTGGTGTCCAGCAGCGGGTCCCAGGTCAGACGTCCCCCCAACCACAGCGTCAGGTCGCCCGAGAGTCCGTTGAAGTAGACATCGCGGATTCCCAGCCGGGCGTATTGCTTGATGCGCTCGGCGGCGCCCCAGGCGTAGCTGCCGGGATAGTCGTAGATGCCGACCTGCTGGGGGGCGCAGGTGAGCCAACCCATCAGCTCGCGCATGGCGGTGACGTTGAGCGGGCTGGCGAGTGTCGTGGCGCTGCTGGCGCGCGAGTTCCAGAACCACGGGCTGTACAGCACGCACACGTTGGGGGCGGGCATGACACGGCGCGGCGGCTTGACGGTCTGCAGGTACGCCGAGGCGAAAATCAGCTTGTCGGGATGCGCTGGTCCCACGGCGGCGGCAACGTGATTGACCCATTCCAGCACGCGATCGGTGCTGCTGTCGGGCAGCGGATCGCGCGCCAGGCATTGCGGGCATTCGCACAGCGGCGCGTCGGACTGCACCACGGAGAAAAAGCGTTGCTGCGGGCGCAGGTCCATCCAGCGTCCTGCGCGCTGGGCGCTGAGGGCGCGCACCTGCGGGTTGCTCATGCAGATGGCGGTGCGGACGTAGCGCTGGGGTCCATCGCGCTGGCCGTCGTGCATGGCGAAGTATTCGGGATGCTGCGCCAGGTAGAGGTCGCGCGGGATGAGGTAGCCGGCGGTGTGGAACCAGTCGACGTAATCGCTGCCGGTGAACGTGAAGGGCGAGTAATCCTTGCGGGAGCGGCCGAACAGCTCGGGGTTTTCGCCGTCGCGCGGGTCCGCCAGCAGATGGCTGCGAATGGTGCCGCCGTATTTACCCAGATCAAGCTGATTGAGCACATCGCGGAAACGGAACCACGGCCCATCGCGCAGCTCCAGCGCGGGAATCGTGCCCGGCCAATCGGCAGGCATCTGCAGCACCGCGTTCAACGCATTGCCATCGCGCCAGGGATGCCAGTGCATGCCCAGCTCGCGCAGGAAAGCGTAGGACGCAAACGCCAGCCCCGACGGTGAATTGGCGATCAGCGCGACGTACCGACCGCGCCCCCGCACGATGAAACCTTCGGGCGCCAGTGCCGCCAGCTCGGCGGGCGTGGTGAGTTTGGCGGCGAGCGCCAAGGTAGGCCCCAGCAGAATCGCTCCGGCGTCATTGAGCTGCTCGACCGCCGTGATGGGCCGCGACGCACTGCCGTTGCGCTGCAGATTGCGTTGCAGATTCCGCGCGGCTTCTTCCGCCAGCGCCTGATCCGCGCGGGCGTAGAGCAGGCGCGTTAATTGTTCGACCTGCACCGGCGCAGCGATGCGCTCGGCGTCCGCGTGCGCGAGAGTTGCCCAGCCGCAGCACAGCAGCACGATGCCAGCGTGAATCCAGCGCAGCATGATGGTCATTCCCACAGCGTGGCGTTGCTGCCGGCGCGCCAGGTGGAGGGGGCGTTGCCGATGTCGGACTCGGGCCCGTTGGCGTCGGCGCGGACGAGGGTGACATGGGTGTCGAGGTAGACGATGTTGGCGGCATTGCCATGGGAGTACCACAACAGCCGGCCATCGGTCACGCGCAGGCTGGTGTTGCGGAAAACGCCGCGGAAGTTGCCGTCGCCCAGCAGGAAAGTCTGGCCCGGCTTCTTCACCGTGCGCAGGTTCTGGGCATAGGTCGCGGGCGATTCATCGGTGCCGGGCCAGCGGATGAGGTCGCGGTTGGGACACCAGGTTGGCTCGGCAGCGCCGAAGGAAAACGCCTGATTGGGCGCCTTGAGCGCGCCATCACAGCGCAGGCGGGAGACGTCGGCCGAGAGGTACGCCCCGGCATAGGTGGACTTGTACCAGTCGTTGCCCGAGTGCGGGAACTCGTCGCGGTGCTCATCCACGTACAGCAGCACCGCCAGCGCGCCCGAGCGAATGTTGGCGGCGCATTGAATCTGACTGGCGGCAGCGCGCGCCTTGGCGAGCGCCGGCAGCAGGATTGCAATGAGCAGGGAAACGATGCTGATGACCACCAGCAGTTCGATGAGGGTGAAAGCCCGTTGTCGCGTTGGCATGTGAGGGCTCCTTGCGCGCTGCCAGCCCGGCGCGCGCCAGTCAACCGAGCGTCGAAGCACGCACAATCAGGTCAGCGGGCACGCGCACCTGCAGGGGGCGTGAACCCGCCGCGGTGGTTTGTTCGAGCAGCAATTGCGCCGCCAGCCGGCCCATTTCATCGCACCGGGTGCGCACGGTGGTCAGCGGGGTTTCGAGGTCGGCACAGAACTCCATGTCGTCGAAGCCGCAGAGGCGCACGTCGGTGGGGACGGACCGGCCCAGCGCCTTGAGCTTGCGCAGGGCGCCGAGCGCGATCAGGTCGTTCTGGCACACCAGGGCGTCGTAGGCGACGTCGCGCTGGGCCAGCAGTTCCACGCCGCGCCAGCCGGAGGTTTCGTCAAAGCCATGTTCCATGACGATCCGGGCGTCAGGCAGCGTGTGCCCGCGTCGTTGCAGGGCGATCTGCATGCCCGCGAGGCGTTCCTGAGCGTTGAGGTGATCCATGTCGCCGGTGATGACCGCCGGGCGGCGGCAGCCTTGTTCGAGCAGGTGTTCGACCACGCGATCCATGGCGGCGAGGTTTTCGATCTGCACCTGGGCGGCGCCCGTCACATGGCGATCGCAATCGAGGTAGACCAGCGGGCAGGCGAGCTGGGCGAGCAGTTGGCGCAAGGCGGGGCACACGGGGGCGCGCACGAGCAGGCCGTCGAGGTTGCCGCGCTGCAGGATGTGGGGGAATCGGCCGGCGTCGACTTCGTCAGCGGTCATTTTGCAGACGACCACGCCCATGCCCGCCGCCTCCGCGGTGAGCAGGCAGCCGTCGAGCATGTGATGGAGATAGCTGCCGCCGCGCTGCCGGCCGAGCCGGGGCATGTCGGTGGTGACCAGCAGCAGGGCGATCTGGCCGGCGTGCTGCCCGCCGCGGGTCTGCCGGGAGGGCGTGGGCCGGTAGTTGAGTTCCCGCGCCGCCTGGAGCACGCGCTGGCGGGTGGCGTCGGAAATGCCCGGCTTGCTGCGCATGACCAGCGAAACGGTCGCCTTGGCGACGCCCGCCTGCTTCGCAACATCGGTGATGGTGGTGGAACGGTCTGTCATTTCACTGCTTACGAGCTGAATGCTGCCGTCTGGACAGCAGTTTGATGGCCGGTCATTAAATGGTTTAGTAAACCATTTCAATCAGTGTAGCCACCGGGCCGGGCGGGGGCAATGGTTTTTTGCGATTTTGGGGAGGACAGGAGATGAATGATGTTTGGTTGAGCGGATTTCGACCCCGGCAGGGGTCGTGGACAGTAGCCACGGGTGCAGCGCAGCGAAACCCGTGGGAGACGTGTTTCCCGATATCCATCCGTCCCGGAGGGACGGCGGAAGCTTCCTTCACCACAACCGGGGGCTGTCGGGGTGAGGTTTTTCTGATGCCTCAGTTCCCACGAGTTTCACTGCGATGCACTCGTGGCTACTTGCCTGCGCCTCCATTGGGGGCGAAGGCCATGCGTTGCGGTCACGGCTGGGCGACGGGGGTGGGCAGTTCCTGCTGGACCTGGCCGGTGTTGTTCGCCAGTTCGGTATGCGGGCCGCGGACGAGGATGTCGGCGGTGCGGTGGCCGGCGACCTGGTTGTCGGCGATGCGATTGCGATCCGCGAGCATGAGCTGATAGGTGGGGTCGGCTTGGTCTTTGTTCTTTTCCATGGGTTTGGCGTGACGTTCCTCGATGCCGACCCACTGGGTGGGCTGTTCGAGGGTGCTTTGGATGGTGTTGCCCAGCACGCCGGCGCCGGTGGAGCCTTCGGACCAGCCGGCGGTGAGGAGGATGCCGGGCCACGCGCCGGGCTTGCTGCGGGAGTTGTCGCGCACGGTGTTGCCGCGCACCACGTTGCCGCTGTCGGGTCCGCCGGTGATTTCGACGCCGCTGCGGCCGTTGTCGGCGATGAGGTTGTTTTCGATGAGGTTGTGGCGATCGCCGGGCGTGCCCAGGCCGCCGATGCCGTGGTTGCCGTTGGCGATGAAGCGCGAGTCGCAGACGGTGATGTGCTTATTGTGCCAGCAGAAGTAGAGGCCATCGCCGCCGTTGCCTTCGCTGAGCAGGTGGGCGAAGCGGGCGGTGGTCCAGCCGGTGCCGGGGTGGAAGCCGTGGCCGCCGTTGTGCAGCGCGGTGCAATGTTCGACGGTCAGTTGCTCGCCCTGCTGGAAGCTGAAGGCGTCGGCATACCAGTGGCGAATGGTGACGTGGCGCACGGTGATGTTGCGGCAGCGGACGGTGTGGATGCCCGCGAGATAGAAGTTGCCCCAGCCGGGCCGGCGCGGGTTGTCGAAGCCTGCAATCGTCAGGTTTTCGATGGTCAGGTCGTGCTCGCCGTCGGCGGTGATCATGCACATGGCGCGGGTGGCGATGGAGCCGGCGGCCGGGGCGACCGTCAGCGGGCGATGCAGCGTCAGCGTCGGGCCGGCAATCGCGGTGACATAGTTGAAATGATGATTCCACACGTCCCCCGCGCCGGTGAGGGTGATGGCGTCACCGACCTGAAAGACCTCCAGCCGATCCACGGTGATGCTTTGCGCTCCCACGGCCGCGGCGGCGCTGACGCGCGTGGTCATGCCCCAGGAAACGAAGCCCCCGCGCCCGGCGCTGACGCCGTAACCAAACGGCTGCTCCAGATGCAGCACGTCGCCCTCGACCCGCTGCACCACCGCCCGCCGGCGATGGACGTGATGGGACTGGGGTCCGTTGGGCCAGAGTTCCACCAGCACGCCCGGATGCAGCGTGGACAGATCGCCCGCCAGTTTGATGGTCGCGTCCTTGCCGGCGTAGCTGTCCACCACGTCGGCGCGCTGCTCATCCTGCGCCAGCGTGAGCACAGTCTGGTCGCCCTGCCCGCGCAGGGTGACGTTGCTGGGCAGGTACAGGTAACGGCGCAGCGCGAAACGACCGGCCGGCAGTTCGACCACACCGCCGCCCGCCTTGGCCGCGGCATCGAGCGCCGCCTGCAGGCCCGCGTCGGGCGCGCCGGGCTGGAGATAGGAGCTGGCGTCGATCACCCTGGGGGCCGGCGTCGGGGCATCCTGCGCCCAGGCGGCCGCGCCGAGCAGGAGCAGTGTCATCAGGCTCACCGGCAGTGGGCAGCGGATCATGTACGGCTCCAAAATGTACGAAAAACCAGCGGTAACATACGGCCTGCGCGGTCCCGCGCCAAGGTTTTCCGCAGCCGGGGCGATCGCGGGTATGATGGCCGATGTTGCAGCGCTCGTAGCTCAGGGGATAGAGCAGCGGTTTCCTACTGTCGCAGAGCAAGTGGGCCGCGTTGGGGAAACCTGGCGCGTGAAGGCGGTCAAACTCAGGGAAACCCAAACGGGCGAGCCGTGGGCAATCCTGAGCCAAGCCGCGCCGGCCAGTGAAAGCCGCGCCGGTGCGGAAGGTGCAGAGACCAGACGGCCGCCACCTGACGCCGCAGGGCTATGGTGAAGGGATGGTCCAGCGCGTGGCGAAAGTCACATCACGCTGAAACCGCAGGTCGGAGGTTCGAATCCTCCCGGGCGCATTGGGGATGATGCCGTGGCCGGCGGCGATCACCAGGGCAGGTCGCCGCCCTGGCCGGTCAGTTCGCCGTGGCGGCGGTCGATCAATTCCGCGCGGGCTTTGACGCGGGCTTCGAGTTGCTCGCGCAGTTCCTTGACCCGCTGCTCCAACTGGGCGATCTCCATTTCGCGCACCTTCTGGCGCACCTCGAATTGCTCGGTCACCTTCTGCTTGAGCTGGGCGTTCAGGTCAGCCTTGTTGGCCTCAGGTTCGCGCAGCTGGCGCGACAGTTCCTGGCAGGCGCGTTCGAGTTTCAGATCGCTGAGCATCAGCTCATACCGCGGCGGATCGGTGCGCTTGACGAACAACAGCTTGCGCACCCAGGGTAAACGGCGGGCGATCAGCGGCCCGAGGTCCTCCTGGCCGTTCTGCACCCAGCGTTCGATGCGCTCGGCGATTTCCGGGTTGTACTCGCGGATGATCTGCAGCGCTTCCTGAACTTCCTCGGGCGAAAGCTGACTGGACGGGCCGGCGTGGGGGCGGCGTTGGTCGGGGTTGTCGCCTTCCACTTCAGGGCCGAAGTCCTCGCCGCGCGGCCGGGGCGGGCGCTGGGCGAGGGTCCGCTCCTCGCCGGTGCGCTGGCGCGCCGGCTGGGCGTCGGGCCCGTCGTCAGGACGATTGCCCTGCGGCTGCGCCCAGGTGAATGAGCCGAGCAGCACAGTGAGGCACAGGCTGGCGAAGACGGGATGCAAACGTGCCGACACGGAAGACTCCTTGCATGATGCTGCCGCCCGCGGGCGGGGTTTAAAAAACGTCCTGCTGTTCCGCGCTGCGCAGTTGCAGATCGGTTTCCAGCTCCAGCAGGGCGCGGCTGATGTCATGAGTGCTCTGGCTCCAACTGCTGCCGCTCTGGGCGAGTTCGACCTGCAGCATGACATGATCAATCTGCTGGTCGATGGGATCGGTGGGGCCGGCGTAGTCGCTGACGGCAACGATGTCGCGGCGGGCCTGGGTGATGGCGGCCGCCTCCTGGTCGATGCCGTGACAGATGACGGTGATGCTCACCCCGATGCCGAACAGCACCATCGCCGCCACGGTGCGCAGTTGCTGCCAGTCGATCGCCAGCGGACCGATCCGCGCCACCACCGCCGCCCGGCCCACGAGATGCCCGGTGGCGCGCCAGATCCGCTGCGCCAGCTGCGGCGTCGCGGCGGGCGCCAGCGCGGCAGCAACCAGTTGCTCGGTGGGAGCATGCGCCAGTTGCCCCGACGTGCGGGCGACGATGCGCTGGGCGAGGTCCGCCGGCGCGGCGTCCTGAGCCGTCGTGGGCGCGAGCGCCTCGTGTAGCAGAGCGTCAAACGCCGCGTCGCGGTCGGCGGGGTCGCAAGTCGAATTGTCCGCATCAAACCCGTTCATGATTCACTCTTTTCCTGAACTGCGTCCCCTGCATTTCGCCCCCGGCGAGTCGCCGGGGGGGTTCCGGGGGCCGGGAGCCGGAGGTTCCGGGGGGTTCCGGGGGGCCGGGGGCCGGGGGCCGCGGGTCATTGACCCGCGGCTAAATGTGGTGTGGTCACTCATCGTCCCCTTCGTCATCCCGTTCATTGCCCAACAGCAGCCGGCGTAGTTTCGCCATGGCCCGGTGACCGCGCGCCAGTACGGTGCCCAGCGGGAGTTCTTCCAATTCCGCGATCTGGGCGAAGGTCAGGCCCGCGGTATGCCGCAGGTTCAGCAGGCGCTGGTCCTTTTCATCGAGTTGGCGCACCGCCAGTTGCATGATCTGAATCTGCTCCTGTCGATCCAGGCGGGTCAGCGGGTCGTCGTCAGCTCCGGAGCGCAGATGGGTGAGGCGTTGCTGCGCTGCGGACCATTCGCTGGGGCTTTCGCCGCGCTCACCGCCGGGGCTCATGTCGATGGCGCGGGCGTGACGCTTGCGGCGGCGCATCTCATCGCGCAACTGATTCATGGCGATGCGGAACAGCCAGCTCTCGAAGCGTCCCTGTTCCTGATAGCCCGCGATCTCGGTGACGATTTTCACGAACGTCGCCTGGGTGATTTCCTCCGCCAGTTCGCGGTCGCCCGCCTGCCGAACGAGCAAGCCGAAGACGCGCGGGGTGTATCGTTCGACCAACTCGCGCCACGCCTGAGCGTCCCCCCCCGCCACCTGCGCGAGCAACTGATCCAACGGCTGAGCGTCATCCGCCGGCGGGGTCAGCCGCAGGCCTGGCCCCGAGCTTCCGCCATCCGCGCCGGGAAAACTTCCAGCAACGCTGGAATCCCCTGGGGCACTTCCGGGAAAACTTCCGGGAATACTTCCGGGAATACTTCCGGGGGGGGTGGGCTGGTCCGTCGCAGATGACTCCATCGTCCGAGTTCCTGACGGGTTAACGTCTGGGCGGGGGCGGATATTGCCTGCCAACGTTCATCGAATGCCGGGTTTCGCTGTCGGTCGACGCCTGACCCGCAAACTTTCCGGGCGCGGCTGGCGGTGACAGATGATAAACGATTGCCTATATTGCACTTGTTGATTTGACGGATCAGTTGGGCATAGTCTACCGGCAATGTCGTGGGCCGGGGCGCGCCAGCAGAAAATCAACTTTCCTGCGTCCCATAACCGATGGCCATGGTAGTCATGGCCAGCACCGCGTTCAGCTACAAGACGATGACGCCACCGGTCGACCCCACCCCCCTGCCGTCGCCTGACATGGGCCTGGACCTCCAGGACCCGGCGGTCATCATCGACCTGTTCCGCCGCGCCGCCGAGCTCAACTACACCACGCCCGGCCGCAGCGGCTGCGTGATCGACCTGCCCGGCGAAGGCCGACTGTTCATGACCGGGGACCTGCACGACCAGGGGCTCAACTACCAGCGCATCCTGCGCGTGGCGGGACTGCACCTGGACCCCCATCGGCATCTGATTCTGCATGAGATGATCCATGGCTCGCCGCGCATCAACAACCGCGACATGTCCATCCGCATGCTGGGCAAAGTGGCAGCCCTGAAGCTGGCGTTCCCCAGTCAGGTGCACCTGCTGCTGGGCAACCATGAGCTGTCGCAACTGCTGGGCGAAGGCATCCTCAAGGATGGCGTGAGCGTGATCGAAGCTTTCGACGCCGGCGTGGAGTTCATCTTCGCCGACGACGCCGACGACGTGCGCCTGGCGATGTGCGAATTCCTGCGCAGCCTGGCGCTGGCGGTGCGCTGTCCCAATGGTTTGTTCTGTTCGCACAGTCTGCCCTCGCAGCGCTGGATCGACAGCTTCGACGTGACCCTGCTCGACCGCATTCCCACCGAGCAGGACCTGCATGTGGATGGGCATGCCTACAACCTGGTGTGGGGGCGCCGGCATACCGATGAGGTCTACACCAAGCTCAGCCGGGCGTGGGGCGTGGAACATTTCCTCATGGGCCATCAGCCCGCCGACATGGGCTTCGAGTGCGCAGGCGAGCACCTCTTGATCCTCGCCTCCGACCACAGCCACGGCATGGTGCTGCCGATCGACCTGTCCCGGCGGTACACGCTCGACGAACTGGTGGGCCAACTGGTGCCGCTGGCGTCGGTGGTGTTGTAGTGTGACGAAGTCGCTGGCGGGTGGAAGAACGGCCAGGTGTTCACTGCTCTAATTGTTTCGCATCATCCACCCCGTTGCGGTGGGCGTCAGCGCTGCGCCAGAACTTGGCGAATGGGCCGGCGTGTGCAGCCGTGCTGAAGTAGCGAACCTGCTGGGCCGGGGTCAGGTCTTTGATCTGTTCATAGATTTCCGCCTGGGCCTGGCGTTTGAAGGCGATGCAGTCGAATGCTTTGTCAGTCTTCGTCGCCATGGTTCACCTCGCGCGGCGTGCAACTCTACCACTTTGATTTCTGCTTGACAGTGCCAGGCGGCTTCTGTATTT
This sequence comes from uncultured Phycisphaeraceae bacterium, assembly GCA_964605235.1. Taxonomy (GTDB): domain Bacteria; phylum Planctomycetota; class Phycisphaerae; order Phycisphaerales; family Phycisphaeraceae; genus CAZSBB01. Next base: position 7,583 of record CAZSBB010000044.1, on the reverse strand, counting down.
TACTAATTAGTTAATTAGCTGATAGGTTAAATATGGTCGCCGCCGACACCCTCAGCTCCACCTTCGCCGCCCTGGCGGACCCGACGCGCCGGGCGATGCTGCAGCGGCTGATGCGCGGGCCGGCTTCGGTGACGGAGTTGGGTGAGCCATTCGACATGTCGCTGCCGGGCGTCAGCAAGCATTTGAAAGTGCTGGAACGCGCCGGGTTGATTGAGCGCAGCCGCGCCGCCCAGTGGCGGCCGTGCCAGCTCAAGGCGCAGCGCCTCAAGGCCGCCGCCGACTGGTTGGAGCATTACCGCCAGTTCTGGGAAGAGCGGTTCGACCGTCTGGACACTTACCTGCAGGAACTGCAAGCCGAGGAAAAAAAGCATGGCCCCCGCCGCACCAAACGCCGATCGTGAATTGACTGTCACCCGCGTGCTCGACGCGCCGCGCGAACTGGTGTTCAAAGCCTTCACCGCCCCGGAACATCTGGATCGCTGGTGGGGTCCCAAAGACTTCACCACCACAACGCATCACATGGACTTCAAGCCCGGCGGCGTCTGGCGCTACGTCATGCGCGGGCCCGACGGCCATGAGTACCAGAACCGCATTGTGTTTCAGGAAATCGTGCCCCCCGAGCGCATTGTCTACCTGCACGACGACGGCGGTGAAGCGCACATCGAAAAAGCCTGCTTCCACCATCATCTGCAGCTCACCGAAGAAGCGGGCCAGCCGGGGCGCACGCGGGTGACGCTGCGCATGCGGTTCCCCACCCGCGCTGAGTTGGAGCGCATCGCCAACCAGTACGGCGCGGTGGAAGGCGCGCTGGGGCACCTCGCCTGCCTGGCGGAAATGGTCACCGCGCAAAGCGGCGGGAAGCTCGAAGCGCTCACGCTGGCGCGGGTGGGAGCCGATCAGTTGATCTTCCGCCGCACCTTTGCGGCTCCGCGCCAGCGCGTGTTCGAAGCGATGACCCAGGTCGAACACCTGCGGCAGTGGTGGGGGCCGCGCGCGCTGACGAACATTGAATGCAGCGCGGACTTCCGCCCCGGCGGCGCCTGGCGCATCGTGCTGCGCAGCCCGGACGGCACGGTGCATCCCTTCTGTGGCGAGTACCTGGAAATCGCCGCGCCCCAGCGCGTGGTGCAGACCTTCCGGTATGACGTGGAGGGTTTCCGCGATCAGGTGTCCACGGAAACCATGACACTGGAGGAAGTGGAAGGCCGAACCGTGCTGACGGTGGTTTCCGTCGGCGGCGACTGCGCGCAGAGCGAAGAGATGGAAGCCGGCGCCGCCGAGTGCTACGACCGGCTGGAGGAACTGCTCGCCGCGCCGGCGTGATGACGCACACCTGCCGCTGGCGCAGCGTGGGCGCGGCGGGTGCTCCTGCGCCGCTGGTCGGGTGCCTTCCGGGAATGCCTCTGGGAAACCTCCCGGGAGCTTCCGGGGGCGCTGGATTTTCACCAGTCCCGGCGGGCTTGCGATAAAAAGCTTGTGACCGCATCCAAACTGTATACAATTTTGTGCGACCCCGGCGACACGGCATTTCCGATGATTTCCTCGGGTTTTTGCGGGAATTTGGCATGGTGCAGGACAATCTCCGCCAGCAGGCGTACGACCATGTGCGGATGAAAATCCTGGCGCAGGGTCTGACTGCCGGGCAGCGCCTGGCGGAAATTCCCCTGGCGCGCGAGCTGGGCATCAGCCGCACGCCGGTGCGCGAGGCGCTCAATCAACTCGCCGCCGAGGGTTTGCTCGAGCGGCGGGGCTGGGGGGTGACGGTCAAGCAGATCAGCGCCGCCGAGCTGGATGAAATCCTGCGGCTGCGCGGGTTGATGGAGCCGTATCTCGCCGCCCGGGCGGCGCGGTTGATCACGCCGGCGCAGCTGCGCGCGCTCACCGGGCGTTTCGAGGAATTGCACACGCTCTACCGCCGGATGTGGGACGCGGGCGTGTCGTCCTGGCATGGGCCGCTGGGCCAGCGTTTGCCGATCGCCGACATGCTCTTTCACATTGAGATCTTCAAGGCGGCGCGCAGCCCGCGGCTGATGCGCACCATTCTGGATCTGCGCCTGCTGACGGTGCGGGTGCGCAACGAGGTGTCGATGCAGCAGTGGAATCTCTGTCGCATGCTGCGCGAGCACTGGCGGATTTTCCGCGCGATCCGCGCCCGCGACCCCCGCGCCGCCCGCCGCGCCATGACGCACCATCAGCGTCAGGCCCGCCGGCTCACCCTGCGTTGTTTCCAGGTGGCGCAGCAGCAGGGCGACGGACCCCAACAGGCGCATGACTGGTCCGCCACCCTCGAACGCGCCATGCAGGCGACGACTGACCCGCGCCCGGCGCAGCCCCGAAGGCGGCGCGCGACGCGTGCTCACCGACCTTGACTGATGCTTGCCTCGCCGCGTGCGAGTTGTGGATGCAAACCGCTTTTCTCGATCCGGGACCAGGAGAACCGCCATGAACCCGACCCCTGCCCGTCGGCTCCCGCCCGCCTTCACCCTCATCGAACTGCTGGTGGTCATCAGCATCATTTCACTGCTGATCGCCATTCTGCTCCCGGCGCTGGGCAAAGCCCGCAATGCCGCCCAGAGCGCCATCTGCCTGTCCAACCTCAAGCAACTGGGACAGGGCAACGCCATCTATGTGCAGGAAAACAAGGAGTGGATGCCGGTGGGCGGCTGGTCGGGCTCCGGCATTCGCAGCTACGCCTGGGCGCGCGTGGTGGCGGTGAGCCTGGGCCTCAAATACCTCACCGAGCAGAATATGGGCGCCAGCGCCGAACCACCCTACACCGAACAGTACGTCAGCCAGGCGGTCAATCGCAACGCCGCGGTCAAAAACAACGGCATCTTCCAGTGCCCCACCGAACCATTCACCAACTTCTGGGGCGGCAAGAACAGCACGTCCTACGGCTACAACGCCGGCTACGCCACCGGCGGCTCGCACACCTGCCTGGGCGTGGGCGACCGCTTCAACCCCGGCCAGCCGTCCTATGAAGCGCATCACCGCCGCATTCGCCAGTTTGAAATCCGCAAAACCGCCGGCACCCTCCTCGCCGGCGAACATCTCCAGGCCAATGGCTGGTCCGAGGAAAACTCCACCCAGTTGACCCTCACCGCCGGCATCGCCGACTATCACCTGGGCAACGGCAATGTCATCTGGACCGATTACCACGCCAGCACCATGGTCCCCACCGACCTCACGCTGGCGCTGCTGCGCCGCGATCAATAATTCCCGATATGCAGCCAGTTGCCACGCATCAACGAGCCGGAAGCGTCAGCGACGGGCAGCGTCACCATTCAACCATTCACCAGCATTGACACCTGAACGCCTGTGCTGCCGCGCGCCCTGCCGCATGTCGCGCACACCGCCCCTCACTCCAACCCCGCCAGAAAATCCTCCGGCACTGTCGCCATATGCACATGGCAGATGCCCGTGCGGTTGGAGTTGTAAATCACCTTGCGGTTGTCAGCGGTCAGGTAAGCGTGCAGATGGGTGATCGCCGGGGCCCCGCCGGTGGAGCCGGTGTCGTGCACGAGGGTGGCGCACTTGCCGGTGTCGATATTGCCCATGACCAGTTCCACCGGGCCGGGGATGCCGTGGCGCACCGAGTCGCAGACGAAGTACTTTCCGCAGCGGGACACATTCACGTGAATGAACAGATGCTGCGGCGCGGGGAACACCCGGGACGCTGCATCGCCGGGGCCCACGGTGATGAAGTTCCCCTGTGGATGCCGGGGGTCGTGCGTGATCCCCCGCGCCACTTCCTCCGGCCTTGCCGACATGCTCGGCCAGCGCAGCACGATGCCCACGCGCTCGCTCGCGCCCACCCAGCCCGAGTGGCCACAGGTGTTGGCGCTGATTGGTTCACCCACCGCCAGCGGGCGTTCATTCGTCCCATCCTCGCGCAGCAGAAAATGCACCGCCCCGTCCGCCGCCTGCGTGCCCGGCATCCGCCGCGCCAGATGGTCCTGACGCAAGCCCGGATTGCGCTGCACCAGCAGATCGCTCCCGCGCACCGGATTGTATTGCACATGGGTCAATCGATCCTCGCTCTGGTACACCGTCTCCCACTGCCGCGTCTGCGTGTCGATGCGCACCAGCGCCGAGGTGTAGTCCGGCTGCTGCATCACGCCCACGATGTATCGCTGATCGGGCGACACCGTGTCCATCGTCACCGGGTACGGCGGGTCCCAGTGCGTGAGAATGATCTGCTTCTCCAGCGTGTGCAGATCGACACAGATCAGCTCCCCGTTGGCGCGGGTGTAATACAGCTTGCCCGACCAGCCACAGGTGCCCACCCAGTAACAGGTGATCTCCGGCTCCAGCACCGCCGTCTGCCACTTCTCCAGGTCCGCCACGCACAACGTCGCCGGCGGCACGCGCGGATCGCTCGACGGGGCGCGCAGGAACGCAATCCGCTTGCTGTCGGGCGTGGCATACGGCTGCTCGCAGTAAATGTTCAGGTTCGACAGCGGCGTGTGCGTCAGCGCGATGATCTCCGCGCCGCTGTGCGGGTCCCGGCCCAGCTCACACGCTTCCTTGCTCCACTTGATCGCCATGGCGGTGGTCCTTTGTCGAGTTCAAACCAATGTACCGGCGACCCCGCGCCCGCGCCTGCTCAAAGGCTGGTCTTTCAGCAACGTCACCGTCCGCCGCACTGCATCCTTGCGTTCCCTTCCGAGCCGCCGACGCCAGTCGGTGGGTTCCTCCCGCAAAATATTTTCCCACCACCTGAAATCCGGCGCCTGCAACCACGTCATAATGGTGTCACCGGGAGTTTTCCATGGCCGTCGTTGATGCCGACTTGCTGCTGCTCGAACGCTTCTGCCGTCACCGCGACGAGGAAGCCTTCGCCCAGCGCGTGCGCCAGCATGCCCCGCTGGGCTACCGGGGCGTCGACGGTCGCCGGGAAACCGCCGTCAGCGGCACCCGCACCGCCGGGAACGTGCCGGCCATGGGCAACAGCGATGTGATGTGGGTGCGCATCGTCAGCGACGGCAGCACGGTGACGGTGCAGCAGCAATTGAGCGCGACTGAGCCGGGCAGTTGGTCGGGGGTGAGCAACTGCTACAGCAGCGGCAACTTCCCGCTCGCCGGCGGGGGCTTCGCCGTGGCGCCGCAACTGACCAACGGCCGCATCGTGGCCCTGGACGACCTGACCCTGCGGACCGACCGGGACGCCAACGGCTCGTATGAAACCACCGAACACGTCGAACGCTTCACCGTGGACAGCACCGGCAACGCGCCCACCAGCCTGACCCACGACGCGGCGGGCAACCTGACCTACGACGGCCGCTGGGCCTATGCCTACGACGCGTGGAACAAGCTGGCGACCGTCCACAAAGCCTACCGGGAAGCAACGGACAACGGCTCGGGGGGCGTGACGCTCGGCTCCGTTCAACTGGGTTCCCAGACCGCGCGCTACCAATACGACGGCCAGCAGCGGCGGATCGTACGTGAGATCACCCACAGCGGTGTGCTGGACGCGACCTACCACGATTACCTGCGGGAGCAGAGCGTGATCGAAACCCGCAACGGCTCAGACCTGGTGCTTCAGCAGTGGGTGTGGGGCCTGGACTACATCGACGAACTGGTGCACGCAGCGGTCAACGCCGACCCCTTGGACGACACGGAAGGCACGGGGACGCAGAGCCTGTGCGAACGTCACTACGTGGCCCTGCACAACGCCAACTACAATGTCTTGGGAATCGCCATCGCCAACGCGGCGGCGCTGAGCGCCCATTCCGACGGTTCCGGGGGCTATGCGGGCGCGCTCGGCGAACTGGTGGAGCGTTACGAATACACGCCCTACGGCCAGCGGACGTGCTATCTGCGCCCCGGCAGCAACGACGAGCTGTGCCAGTCGCCGCGTCCGACCAGCGCAGCGGTGGGCACGACAGACCTGGGCCGGCAGCCGTACGGGCTGAACCCGCTGGGCCACCAGGGCCTGTGGCACGACGAGGCGGTGGCGGGTGGGGCCGAGGTGTACAACCGGGCAAGGCACCTGCATCCGGGGTTGGGCAGGTTCGCCCAGCGGGATCCGCTGGGGTATGTGGATGGGATGAATGTCTACCTAAATAGCGCAGCTCACCCAAGCTTGCGCGACCCGAATGGAACAGAAATACAGGGACCCATCAAGCTAAGCGACGGAGTGGCGGTGTTTCATGTGTATAATGGCGGACATTGGATCATCTGGCCACTATGGTACTCAGATTTAGAATATATTGGGTCGGTATATTTTAATCCTGATTCCGCAAAGCGTTTTGGAGATGATACGATTGCTTCAGAAGCAGCCCGCTGGATGGATTCCGGCGGCAAAATTAAAGATTTGGCTGCCAGGATCGAAGCCTATGGAACCTGTGCGGAATTGGTTATTCGCATGACCAATCAACCGCTAGATGCTGGATTAAGTATTATAGAGTTCGGTGAAAATCCAAGCTTATATGCCGCGGCTGCTGCAGCGCTACCGTTTGTTCCTGGAGGGGGATTCAAGATAACAAAATACATGCGTTCTCGGCAGAAGGTTATTGCGAGGGGTGATGGTATTCGCGATATAGATAGACTCATAAATCGTTATGGCGGAGCTAAAAAGAAGTGGAAAAAGATGAAAACTTGGGACGAGCAGGGAATTGAGTGGCATTGGTATGAAAATCCCGAGGTCGGATGGGTGGAGCCAAAGACGAAGTAACGTGTCAAAATATGGCCATATTATACAAGGAAATTCTACATGATGGTTCGCCTTAGGTGTGACTGGGCCCATGTGTGGCCCAAGCATGATCTGCAGTCAAAACCTGGGTTGTTGTCTATTGATATTAAAAAAAAATATTTTGTTATAAGTGTGGAGGGGCCGTTTTATAGGATATTGGACGATCATGAAGATCCTGTTCTTTTCCCTGTTCAGGTATTCGATATTCTAGATAATCGTGTGTCAATGGATTGGGTGCTGGCGTTTGACTCGTGTGATGAAATTATGTTAGTTCCGAAAGAATTATCAGCAAAATATTTCTTTGATGATTATCATGACGGTGTCAGTGAAATTAAATCTGAATTTTTGGAATGGTTGGCGAAGCGAAGACAAAGGTGTCAGGATGAATAACCCATGCCGCCGAACCCGGACACGGACCAACCCAGCCAGGTCGCCAACATCTATTTCGACAATCTCGAAATCAAATCCGACGCCGACGCCAACGGCACCTTCGAAACCCTCGAACACACCGGCGAAGAAAAGGTGTCAGGATTGCTCTGTCGAAAACCTCTCCATAAAGTAGGATGGCGATATTGTGAGTCAATACCGCCAGACGCAGCTCGCGCTGCTGGGCTTGGTATTTTCGCGCGTTGATGGCGTCGCCCTGGTTCCGCTTGATCATGCTGTTGGTCGTCTCGATCTGCCAGCGTTGCCCGTAATACTTCCGCCCCTTGATCGTTCGTTGCATCAGTCGCCGGTATTTGCCGTTGGGCGGCTTGCTGGTGGGCCGACCTATTTTGGCGCAGGAAGAAAAGGGGTCAGGATTCTATTGACCTTGATGGCCCGTGGCGGTAACTTGTTGGCATGGCCAGGCCGAGGCGGGAACAGGCCGGGGGCGTGGTGTTTCACG
>CAZSBB010000043.1:0-54751 GCA_964605235.1 uncultured Phycisphaeraceae bacterium | reverse complement strand
GGGAGGTGACACTTCTATTGAAAGCAAGCCCTGTCATTTCTATTGGAGTTCAACATTGAAATCAAGCTGGCGCAGCGTTCGGCACGGATGACTACTCCACGCGATACACCGCGCACGACTTGCGGTCGAGATCCAACGCGAAGCTGCCGCTGCTGCTGGGGATCACCGCAGCGCTGTCGAGATCGACCAGTCGCGTTACCGCATCACGTGGGAAGCTCACCGTCAACCGCGCCGCTTCCGGGAAGTGGTTGAGCACAAACAGCACGCGTTCCCCACTTGGCGCACGATGCAGCGACGCCGACGCCAGCATGCGCGGCTGACGATATGGCCGATGTCCACCGCCCTCCTGCCAGTCGATCCATTCCACGGCCTCGGGCATTTGCAGCAACACATGCGGCTTACCGCCGTGCTGGGCGATCAGGTCCGCCACCTGTTTGGTTTTGGCGAGGTCTTCCTGCTCCGGCTGTTCCTGGCCGACGTAATCCGGCAGGTGAATGAACTGTGCGGCCGGGAGGAAAGTCAGCGGTTGGCAGCGCTCGTCGAGTGTGGGCACGGGGCCGGTGACAACGAGCTTGCCGCCGCCGGCGACGTAGTGCTGCAGGGCGGCGAGGGCTTTGCGTTCGATCACCGGCGAACCGGGCAGGAACGCCAGCGGAAAAGCACTCAGACGTTTGGCGTCGTGCATGATGTCCACCACGCCTGGCTGCACGCCCGCCTGCTCAACCACCCGGAACAAGCCTTCGTACTCCGCGCATGCCTTGCCTGCCGGCACCCCCGCGAGCAGCGGCTTGCCGATGTGCAGGTTGTTGTCATCGCAGGGCGACGGATCGCCGATCGCATCATGCTGATGCTGGATCAGGTCATAAATGATCGCCACATCGGTCTGCGGGACCAGTTCATCCCAGCCCTTGATTTTGCCAAACAGCAGGTCGATGGTTTCGCGCAGCACGTGATGGGTGCGCCGCCGATGACCGTGTGAGCTCACGGGCGCATCACCCCAGCAATCGCGGTCATGGAACATATACCAGCCAATCGCCTTGCAGCCATGCGCCAGGGCACAGCGGGCCATGAAGCGCATGTGGTCGTCGCTGACGCGCACCTCCATCACTTTCTGCCAGGTGCCGCTCATGAACTCGGCGGACCAGGTGTAGTTGAGCGAGGCGTTCATGAGCTTGAGCACGCGCGCCATGGACTGGTAGCCGGAGTAGCTCATGAAGACGCCGCGGTAGAAGTCATAGCCGACGATGCCGTCGACCTGACCCTTGGCGCTGGCGGCGGCTTCGAAATCCGGCATGCGGGTGGGAATGCCCTCGGGGCGATGCGGGTTGAAGTTGGTCATCCAGGTCAGATCGGTGACGCCCAGCCGCTGGTGCATTTCACGCAGCCGTTCGATGTACCGGCTCATCACCCAGGTCTTGAACTCGACCCAGTCGACATACCACGCCAGATCGCGGGTGATCGTCTCCGGCACCGCGCGGGGCGGCGGCACGCTGTCCAGATGGGCGTAGCGCGTGTCATACGGCAGCTGGTCGGCGGCGCCATATTTCTCGGCGAGGAACTGGTGCCAGAACCCGCCGGGTTGGACATTGACCGGGTTGTAGTCACTTTCAAGGAAGCTGTCGCGGACGATGTAGCTGATCTCGTTGTCGAGGTTCAGCATGGTGATGCAGCCTCCCCTGGACTTGAGATGCTGCACGATGATGGGATCGACGGCGGCAAACCAGTTTTCGCAATGCCGCAGGTACTCGGGATGCAGATACGAGGGCTGGGAACCTTCCTTCTTGCCGATCCAGTAGCCGGGGGTCGTGCGGTTCTGGTAGTCCCAGACCATCAGGCCCGGATCGCCCATGACCAGCCAGCTCGGATAAGCGCCGTAGATCATCTCATTGCAGCAGAACGGCCCGCAGCGGAAGTTGAGGTTCAGGCCATGCTTTTCGACCAGTTCGATGAAGCGCAGCAGATTCAGGCGCGGATTGGTGCGTCCGGTGAAGTCCATGACGCCGGCGGGGTTTTTGGCGTCGGGCGCACCGACCGCGTGCGTGCTCCACTGCACATAGGTGGTGACGCAGCGCAGGCCTGCGTCCTTGAAATGCTCGATGATCGTTTCCCAGTACTGCGGATCGAGGCGGAAGAACTGGATCTCAGCGCCGAAGATTTCACGGGCAGCACGCATGTGGGTTCACCTTCCAAAGAGGAGTGTTCCAGGGCAGGCGCGGGGGATGTTACAAGCGCTGCCTGCGCAGGGGTAGCGCCGGGCATCCTGCTGCATGCAGCAGGTGCAGCAGTCAGCAACCGCCCGCGCGAGAAGCGGGGAAGCAGGGATAATTCCGGGAATTACGCTCAGCGTGGGCCGCAGAGTTGGAGTGCCGTCATCCCGCCCAGCGCAGCCAGGTTGGGCAGGTCCAGCACGCCCTCGGCTTTCGTCCCGCCTGCGCTTTCCAGTTGGCGCACCTTGTCGCTGACCGCCGCGACGTAGCGTCCCAGCGCGCCAGCGCCCGGGGCACAACGCAGCGTCAGCGGCGCAGGCGCGGCCTCCAGCACCGCCAGCAATTCCAAAGCGGCGTGCATGGTCGGCGTGCGGCGGTAGCAACTGAAAAACTTCGCGCCGGCATCCGGATCACGCGGCATGCGCCGCGCCCAGTCCACCTGCAACACCCCGGCTGCCAATTCCACCTGCACATGGCGCAGCGGCGCGGTGGTTGCCGTGGCGAGCGCGGCGGGCGACAGCCCCACCAGATGACCCAACAGCGGCTTGAGCTGGCGCCGGGCGCTGGTGCGGTTGCGCAGCGCCGGCTGGAGCGCCGCCTGTAAACGCTGGCGCCAAAGCTCCTGAATCTCCGTGGTGCTTAGGGGCGTCGGCGCTGCTTGGCCCCACCACACCATGCGGTCGCGCAGCGGTGGACGGAGCAGGGGTTTTTCCGGCAAGCGCACCGGCGCCTGGCGCTGGTGGAGCAGGTGGCGCGCGAAGAAGCCGTACATGTGCTCACGCAACTCCACCCCGTAGTTGTGCAGCATATTGACCATATGTTCCTGCACGCGGTCGGCCTTGCCGAACAGTTGGTAGATGGCGCGCAGGTCGGGCAGTTCGCGGATGCCCATGTGCCGCGTCCAGTCGCCCAGACAAGCGCCCAGCCACTGCGGCTTGGGGGCGTGCAAGGCGGCAATCTCCACGTTGTTGCCTTCCAGCCGCAGCAGCGGCGCGTTCTCGCACATGCACCCGCCATGGAAGCCCGCCGACACCATCACCGCCGGACCGCTGACGGTGACGCGCTCATCCACGGCGGCGAGGATAAAGGACTGCGTGCCCCCGCCCGAGGCGCCGGTGACGCCGATGCGGTCGCCGTTGACCTGCGGCAGTTCCTGCAGGAAATCCAGGGCGCGGATGCTGTTGTAGGTCTGGAGCGACAGCAGGGTCAGGCCCCAGGCGGGGTCGTCGAAGGAGCTGTCATGCGGAAGCTGCGCCGAATCGTTGTAGCCCACCATGTCATAGCTGAACACCACCGCGCCCAGGGCGGCCAGATTCATGCAGCGCAGGGCAATGGAGCCCAGCGGGTCGTTCTCGTGCAGGCGTCCATCGGGCCAGTGACCATGCGGACAGAGCACGCCGGGATAGCGTTTGATTTTGCCCGCGCCTGCTCGGCCCGCCGTCAGGGGTTCGTACAGGTTGCCGGTCACCAGGAAGCCGGGCAACGATTCAAATGCGACCTTGCGGCAGCGCACAGTGCCGTTGTCCCACGTGCCCCACAGCTTCGCCCGCAACGGACAGCGCGGCCCCTGGGGCAACAAGCCCAATGAGACGCGCAAATGCTGACGCAGCCACTGGGCGTGCATGAGCCAACTGGCGCGATCGGCAAACTGTGCGGTGGGAATCTCACGGCTGGTCAACGGCAAGCGCGTTTGGCGCAACGTCATGGGACAAACTCCCGACTGGGGAACGAACCCGTTCACAGCGCCAGCAGCGCTGCGGCAGAGCAATCATGCTACCGCAGGCCCGGACTTGCGCACACCGGCCGCCGAGCCGAGCGAGTCGCCAATCCGCCTACAATGCCGACATGCCCGCCCCCACCCCTGCCCCCGCCCCCGCTCCCGGTAGTTCTCCTGGAAGTTCCCCTGCACAGGCCCCCGGCTTAATCCCTGGTCACATGCTGACCACGGCCGATGGTCCGGTGGTGATCAGTCCGCGCACGCTCGGCGCGCTGCTGGCGCTGCGACGGGAGAAGCTGCTGCCGCAGTTGGTCGGGCCGGTGGTCATCAATGCGGCGGGGCGGGAAAGCCTGCGCGACGTTTTACCGCACGATCCCGAGTGGTTGAGCATCCGGGGCGATCAGCCGCAGGTGGCGTTGCCCAGTCGGCTGGTGGAGATACCGTCCGCCGACGCGCAAACGCTGCAGTTGGCGCTGGCGTGCGGGGCGTCGCTGGTGTTGCTCGAAGGGGCCGCCAAGGAGAAGGCGAAACTGAGCTTCATCAAGTGCGAGGGCGTGGTGTCGCTGCTGGTGCGGGCGTACCGGGAGGGCTTGCTGACGGCGGTGCCGCCGATGCTCAAGGCGCTGACGGCGCTGGGCTTTGCCGATGTGTTGCCGCGGGAGGAAGCGCTGACGGCGTTGTTGGCCGCGCTGGCGGAGTTGCGCTGACGCGGGGCTCACACGCCCAGCAGTTGCAGGGTTTGCAGACAGGTTTGCTCGTAGCGGTCGATCATCGCACCGATCGCCAGTTGATTGCGAAACCGCAGCGCTGCCTGGCGCATGTCGCGGTGGTCGTTGTCGTACATCATCATCAGGCGATAGGTCAGGTCTTCGAGGTTGGGATACTTGAAGACCATGCCGCAGCCGGCGCGTTGGAGCAGCTCCCGATGCGTCGGCACATCGCTGGCGAGCACGGGCAGGCCGGCGACGATGGCTTCGGCGACGGTGTTGGCGGCGCCTTCCTCGCGGCTGGTGGTGACGAAGAACTTGGCGTGATCGAGCAGCCAGGCTTTTTCCAGTCCCTGCCGGGCCCCCAGCAGCAGCACGACATGCTGCAATTCCGCCCGGCGAATGAAGCGTTCGAGTTCACTTCGCGCCGGCCCATCGCCGACGATCACATAGCGATAGCCATGGCGTTGCAGATGGCCCGCCATCAGTTCCAAACCTTCCAGCGCCAGGTCGAAGCGCTTGTGCGGGCGCAGCCGGCCCAGTTGCAGCGCGAAGGTTTTGCCCGCCAGTTCCGGGAACGGCGTGTTCGCCTGCCGGGACTGATCGACCCAGCGGTCGTGGGCTTCGATGTCGACGCCGGGGCCGATGACATCCACCGGAACTTCCAGTGGGCCGACCTCTTCCGCCAACCGCTGGCTGAGCCATGGCGAGCCGACGATGACGCGGTCGGCTTCCTGGTAGCCGCGCCGCACCAGCTTGCGCACCCGCGGCGGGGCGTCGCCATGGAAACTGGTCAGCAGGTCATGACCCCGGCTGTGCAGCACCAGGGCGAAATCCAGCTTCTGCCGCACCGCCCCCGCCACCAGCGCCGCGGGATAACCCTGGAAGCAGATCAGCACTTCAAAGGGCATGGTGCGATGCGCCTTGCGGAGCGGAAAGCTCAGAAGCTGAGGCCACAACTGCTGGACGCGCCCCGGCTGGTAGGCGTACACCGGCAGGCGGGGCGCCAGCGCTTCGCCATTGCCCTGCGCCTGCTGACAGATCACCAGGACGTCGTGACCGCGCCGCCGCAACTGCTCACCGAGCAGATCAGTCAGATGCTCGGCGCCGGCGTGCCGGGTCAGATACTCGGGAGCGAAAAAGGCTATCCGCACCACCACACCTCCCTTGCCCGGAAGTTCTGCCGCCGCGTGCCTGCTCGTTGCCCGAGCCGCCACGCCTGCTGTCGACCCCATCCCGGGATGGCCCGGGTCAACGCCTGCGCCAACAGATGACCGATGTCGCGTGGAACTGACGTGCACCGGCACAATGGCTGCGTCCGGCTTCCCCGCTGGGCACAACCCGGACCCCCCATCCGCGCGCAGCCATGGTTCGGGTTTGATTATCGCCGGAACGCCCGCGCTTTACCAGATGTTTTCATCCGCTGGCGAACCCAACCCCCAACGCAACCGCAACCATATTACAAATAGTTACTTATGCCTGAATCCCGAAATTGTTGCGGGTCTGGGGCGGGCTGGGGGTAAAATGTTGGTTTGCTTCCGGACAATTCGCCGACGGCATCCGCCAAGGGGTTATCCCAATGAGCGCGACCAGCCAAGTCGCCGATCACCACGCTGATGCCAGTGTGCGTTTGACGCATTCGTTTCTTGATCAACTGTTCGCCGATGACTTTCCCGCCCAGGTGGCGATCGATCTGTGGGACGGCTCCACCTGGCCTGAAGCGCGCCCCGAAGCCAAGCTGCGCTGGAAGCTCAACCATCCCGGGGCGCTGCCCGCCATGTTGCGCGATACGTCCACCGACCTGGCGCTGGCGGAGGCGTACCTGTTCGACGACATCGACCTGCAAGGCGACCTCGCGCTGGCGTTTCCCCTGGCGCGGCAACTGCGCCACCAGGACTGGTCGCCGCTGACGCAACTGGGGTTGTACTTCAAATTACGCCGACTCGACGCCCACCATCGTCGTGACCCGCACGACCATGTCGCCCACCTCACCGGCTCCGCGCACTCGCCCACCCGCGACCGCCAGGCCGTCGCCCACCATTACGACGTGGGCAACAGCTTCTATCAACTGTTTCTCGATGAACACCTGGTCTACTCCTGCGCGTACTTCACTGACCCGCAGAACACGCTGACCGAGGCGCAAACCCACAAGCTCGATTACCTCTGCCGCAAACTGCGCCTCCACCGCGGCCAGCAACTGCTCGACGTCGGGTGCGGCTGGGGGGCACTGCTCATGCATGCCGCCCGGCACTACGGCGTGCGCGCCGTGGGCATCACCCTCTCCCAGGAACAAGCGAAGCTCGCCCGCACCCGCATCGCCCAGGCGGACCTGAGCCCCCGCTGCGTCGTCGAACTGTGTGACTACCGCGAGTTGGATCAGCTCGTGCATGCCCATGGCCACTTCGACGCGGCCGTCAGCGTGGGTATGGTCGAACACGTCGGCACCGCCCAGCTCCCACGCTATTTCCAGCACCTGGCGGGCGCGCTCAAGGAGGGCGGCGTGCTGCTGAACCACGGCATCGGCGTCGGGCCGGGTTTCACGGACTTCAAATCCCCCAGTTTCCGCGGGAAATATGTGTTTCCCGACGGCGAACTGCAGACCCTGGGCACCGTGCTGTCCGCCACCGAGGCGGCGCCGCTGCACATCTGCGACGTGGAAAACCTGCGCCTGCATTACGCCCTGACACTGGACCGCTGGGTGGAGCGTCTGGAGCGCAGCCATGAACTCGCACGCCGGCTGGTGGGGGAAACGACCTATCGCATCTGGCGGCTATACATGGCGGGTTCGGCGTACGCCTTCCGCGCCGGCGAGCTGCATCTGTACCAGATTCTGCTCGCCAAACCGCACGCCGACGGTTCGACGCCGTTGCCGCTGACTCGGGCGGATTGGTATCGCTGAGCAGTGCCGCCGCGCGTGTCGGCAACGAGCCGGAAGCATCAGCGACCGGCAGAGCGCCTGGTTGTCAAAGGTTCTGATGCGGCTGCACAGGCGTGCGGTCGCCAAACGCCCTGCCCGTCGCTCACGCTTCCGGCTCGTTTTGCTCAAGGCCCACGCGCTGGACGCCTGGCGCTTCCCGGGCGATCATGTCCGCATGGATCGCCGCATTGTGCTCAATCAGTACCGCATGAATCTGGCGTACGCCCATCGGCTGGTGGGTGATCTGGATGACGCGCAAATGGCGACCCAGGCGCAGGGCGTGCTGAATCATCCCGCGTGGGTGCTGGGGCATCTGGCGCTGACCTGTGACTTCGCGCTCAAGATGATGGACGACGATCCGCTGCTGGCGGAAACCTGGCAGGACCTGTTCGGCTGGGACAGTCAGCCGCGGGCGCAGCGCAGCTTGTACCCCGATCGGCGGACGCTGCTGGCGGCGCTCAACGAAGGCCATGGCTGCGTCGCCGAGTGTTTCGCCCGGCTGCCCGACGCGCTGTTCGAAGGTCAAAGCCCCTTTGCCGAAGCCCGCCGGGAAAAGCCCACGCTCGGCGATCTGCTGCTCTATCTGCTCTGCACGCACGAAGGCATTCACCTGGGCCAGCTCTCCGCCTGGCGCCGGGCGCAGGGACTGCCGGCGGTGTGATCCCTCTCCTGTTTCCACCTGCATCATCTGAGCCCAGCTCGCCCCTGCTGCAGCCGGGTTCATCCGTGGCAAAACACCGCAGCCGCTTTTCCACCGCCCCCGCGATACAATCTCCCGCCCGGCAGCGCTACACTATCTGAATCAGTCACCCCCGGATGCCCCTCGCCCCCCGGCCCCCCGGATCCCCCAGGAGTCCCGCCATGAAAGACGTGTTGCTGAACATTTATGCCTTCAACCTCGGCTACGCCCACCGGCTGCTCAAAGACATTCCCGCCGGCCAACTGTGCGAACAAGTGGCGGGGATTCCCAACCATCCGTTGTGGGTGATCGGGCATCTGGCGATGGCGGGCAACTTTGCCGCGTCGTTCCTCGATGCCCAAGGCGTCGCCCCCGCCGAGTGGGCGCCGTTGTTTGGCAACTCCAGCAAGCCCGAAGCCAAGCCGGAGCTTTATCCTGACCTGGCGACAGTGCTGTCGGCGCTGGAGCAGAACCATGCTGCCGTCGCCGCAACGCTCAAGGCGTTTCCCGACGCGCGGCTAAGCGAACCCAACACCTATGAACGGGCTGCCAAAGCTTTCCCCACACGCGGCGACATGGTCGGCTTCCTGCTCACCGGCCACGAAACGCAGCATCTGGGTCAGCTCTCCAGTTGGCGCCGCGCTGCGGGGCTGGGTCCCGCCTGATCGAATTGCTTCCCCCACCCGCGCAGCAACGCGGCATGCTTCCCCTTTTGGAGTCCCTCTCATGCAAGGTCTCATCGACTGCCTGTGCCACGAATGGCGCGAAAATCAGAAGTACGCCCAGCAGCTGCTCGCGGATATTCCCGCCGATCAGCTTTACACCCGTCCCCTGAAAAATGCCGGTCACCCGGCGTGGTTGCTCAGCCATCTGTGCCTGTACCACGAGGTGCTGCTGGGGATGTGCGCCGATAAGCCGTTTCCCGATCCCAAGAGCCATCCGCATTTCAGCTTCGGCAAAGAGCCGGTGTCCGATCCGGCGCTGTACCTGCCCAAGGACCAACTGCTGGCGAAGTTCGTCAAGGGTCACGAGCAGGTGGAAGCCGACCTGCGCCAGGTTGGCCCGGTGGTGTTCGAGCGCCCGATGTCGCTGGAGCGCTGGAAGAAGGGTTTTCCGACCAATGGTCCGATGATCCTGCATCTGATGCTGGTGCATGAGTCGCAGCATCTGGGGCAGATCAGCTACTGGCGCCGCGCCATGGGATTCGGCCGTGTCGGCATGTGAGCCTGCGCGGGACGAAGTGTTGTACTTCGACCACGCCGCGACCAGCTTTCCCAAACCGTCAGCCGTGGGTGACGCCATGGTGCGTTTCCTGCGGGAAAACGCGGGCAACCCCGGCCGGGCGGGGCATCGCTTTGCCGTCGCCGCCGAGGCGATGATTGATGACCTGCGCCGCCGGTTGACGCAATTCATCGGCGGCAGCGATCCCCATCGCCTCATCTTCACCGCCAGCGCCACCGACAGCCTGAACCTCGCCATCAAAGGCGTGCTGCTGCCCACCGGCGGACATGTCGTCACCACGGTGCTGGAGCACAACTCCGTCGCCCGGCCGCTGCGGGCGCTGGAGCAGGCGGGCCGCATCACGCTGACGCGCGTGAACTGCGATGAGCAGGGCTTTGTCGCACCCGCTGCCATCGCTGATGCGCTGCGTCCCGATACAAAGCTCATCGCCCTCACCCATGCTTCCAATGTGCTGGGCAGCGTGCAGGACATCGCAGCCGTGGGCGCGTTGGCGCAGCAGCACGGCGCGCTGCTGCTGGTGGATGCCGCGCAGACGCTGGGCGTCGTGCCGCTGGATGTGCACGCCATTGGCATCGACCTGCTGGCGTTCCCCGGCCACAAAGGTTTGCAAGGCCCCACCGGCGTCGGCGGGTTGCACCTGGGCGCGCGACTCGGCGATGCGACACAACTGGCGCCGTGGCGCGAAGGCGGCACCGGGGGCGATTCCGCTTCGCCGCTCCAGCCGCGGCAGCTTCCGCATTACCTGGAGGCCGGCACCCCCAACACCGTAGGTCTTGCAGGACTGGCGGCAGCGGTGCAGGACTTGACCCCGACGGCATGTCAATCGCGCTGGCGTCATGAACAGACCTTGCGGGCGCAACTGCATGACGCGCTCGCCGCCGACGCGCGATTCACCGTGCTGGGCCCAACGGACAGCACCCTGGCGGTGGGTGTGCTGAGCTTCACGCTGACGGGTTACCAGCCGGAGGAAGTGGCGGCGATTCTCGACGAATCCTTCCACATCGCCGTCCGCGCCGGGCTGCACTGCGCTCCCGATGCCCATCGCGCCATGGGCGCCTTTCCTGAGGGCGCGGTGCGCGTGAGTTTTGGTCCCGGCAACACCCGCGTTCAGGTCGAACGACTGCTCGACGCGCTGCGCCAGATCGCCGGTTGATTGCAGCGCGCCAGCGCAGTGAAAGCGGTGCATTTTTCCTCGCCGGGACGCGCGCACTACCATATTCGGATGGCTACCAACCGTCCCAATATTCTGTTGCTCATCACCGATCAGCAAAACTTCAACACGCTCAGTTGTGCCGGCAATCGCTATTGCCATACGCCCTGGCTCGACGAGCTGGCGCGGCGGGGCGTGCGCTGCGCCCCCGCGTATGCCGCCGCCCCGGTCTGCGGTCCTTCCCGCGCCGCCCTCGCCAGCGGTTTGACGCCCACGCAACTGAATCATCCGGTCAATGACCTGCCCATCGACTGGCAGACCCATCGCACCTTCGGCCACCTGCTGACCGACGCCGGCTACGACTGCCGCTGGTTGGGCAAATGGCACGCGCCTCATTTCATGCCCAACCGCGCCAAGGGTCATCTGGCGCCCGGCTTTCAGGAGTTCCCGATCGAGCTGGTGCCCGGCTACCACCTGGGCGACACCGTGGACACGCAGGTCGCCTGGATGGCGCGCGAGCAATTCCACAAACACCTGCCGACCGATCAGCCGTGGTTCATGGCGGCAGCGTTCCATCAGCCGCACGACATCTGCCATTGGATCGTCAATCCCCAGCCGCCCTACGCCCATACCGAGCAGTTCCCCCCGCTGCCCGCCAACTTTGAGCCGCCTTGCGATGAAGCGGAATTCTTTCAGCGCTGCCGGACCCGCAAGCACTACGGCGGGGAAACCACCGCGACCACCCAATGGACCGATACCGACTGGCGCGCCTATCTGCATGCCTACTACCACATGGCGGAACAGGTCGATCGCACCATCGGCTACGTGCTCGAAGCGCTCTGGCGCAGCAAATTTGCCGACAACACGCTGGTGGTCTTCACCTCCGACCACGGCGAAAACTGCGGCGCCCATCGCATGACCGTCAAACTCACACTCAACGAGGAAGCGGTGCGCGTGCCTTTGCTGGCGTCCTGGCCCGGACACCTGCCGGCCGGCGCGGTGCGCACGGACGATCTGGTGAGTCTGCTGGACCTGGCGCCCACGTTTTGCGACCTTGCCGGGGCGCGGTCGCCGCTGGAGCTGGGCAGTCCCGGCCAAAGCCTGCTGGCGCACTGGCAAACCGGAGCGGCGCTGGCGCGCGATTACATCGTCAGTGAGTTGGCGCCCGACACCGAAGACCTGACGGTGCAGGCGCGCATGGTGCGCAGTCGGCGGTACAAGTACATCGCCTGTTCGTGGGGCGCCCGGCCGGAGATGCTCTTTGACCTGCAAACCGATCCGGGCGAAATGGTCAACCGAGCGGCCGACCCGGCGCTGCATGCCGTGCTCGGCGCGCATCGTGCGCATCTGCGGCAATGGTGCTCGCGCACGGGCGACCCGTTCACCTGTGCGGTCGCGTGAGGCGTTGACGCTGCTGATTGGCACGAGCCGGAACGTCAGCGACAGGCTGGGCGCACGGTCGCCAAGACACTTTGATTTGCCGCAGATCATCTGGCGTCAGTGCGCCGTGCCCGTCGCTGACGCTTCCGGCTCGTTCCTGCGCGCATGCTGGTAAAATCCCTCCGCACTCTCCCCGGATTCCACCTGTTTTTTTGGCGAGTTGTCCGCATGACCTGGGAAGCCTGGTTGACTCTGGCGACGGTAGGGCTGGTGTTCGTGGCGTTGCTGCGCAACTGGGCGGGGCCGGACCTCATCATGCTCGGCGGGCTGACGCTGCTGATCACGGCAGGCTTGTTTTCCGAGGGCAAGCTGCCTTCCCCCAACCAGGCGGTGGCGAGCTTCGGCAACGAGGCGCTGATCACCGTGGCGGTGTTGCTGGTGGTGGCGGCAGGGTTGGGCGCGACGGGAGCGATGGACCTGGTGACGCGCCCGCTGCTGGGTCGGCCGCAACATTTGTGGGACGCCCAGACGCGCCTGATGCTGCCGGTGGTGGGCTTGAGCGCGTTCCTCAACAACACGCCGGTGGTGGCGATGTTCATGCCCGTGGTGAGCGACTGGAGCCGCAAAACCGGGCTGGCGGCATCGAAGTTGTTCATCCCGCTCAGCTATGCGGCAGTGCTCGGCGGCGTATGCACACTGATTGGCACGAGCACCAATCTGGTGGTGTTCGGCATGGTCCGTCGCGCCCAGGCCGACGGGGCGCTGCCGGGCGTGGAGATCGGCATGTTCAGCCTCGCGTGGGTGGGCGTGCCGGTGACAGTGGCGGGGGTGCTGTACATCCTGCTGGTGAGCAAATGGCTGCTGCCGGATCGCCGGAGCCATCTGCCCAGCGCCGGCGAAGCGCGCAGCTACACGGTGGAAATGCTGGTGGAGCGCGGCAGTGCGGTGGATGGCAAGACCATCGAACAAGCGGGCCTGCGCCATCTGCCGGGATTGTTCCTCGCCGAGATCGAGCGTCAGGGCGAACGCCTGGTCGCCGTCGGACCGGAACAGGTGCTGCGCGGACAGGATCGGCTGATCTTCGTGGGCGTGCTGGACTCCGTGGTGGACCTGCAGAAAATCCGGGGCCTGACCCCCGCCGCCGGCCAGGTGTTCAAACTGTCCGACCCGCGCCCCAATCGGCGGCTGGTAGAGGCGGTGGTCAGCCACAACTGCCCGCTGGTGGGCAAGACCATCCGCGAAGGACGCTTCCGCACCATGTACGACGCCGTGGTCATCGCGGTGCATCGTGGCGGGCAGCATCTGGCGAACCAGAAAATCGGCGACATCGTGCTGCGCGGCGGGGACGTGCTGCTGCTGGAAACGCACCCGCGCTTTGTCGACGCGCAGCGCAACCGCGGCGATTTTTACCTCGTTTCCACGGTGGAAGGCTCGGCGCCCCCGCGCCATGACCGCGCCTGGATCGCCCTGCTGATCCTGGCGGCGATGGTGTTTGCGGTGACCATCGGCTGGCTGAGCATGCTCAATGCCGCGATGCTCGCCGCCGGGCTGATGATCCTCACCCGCTGCTGCTCGGGCACCGAAGCCCGCGCCGCCATCGACTGGAGCACGCTGCTGGTCATCGGCGGCGCGCTGGGGCTGGCGCAGGCGATCGAAACATCCGGCCTGGCGCGGCACTTCGCCAGCAACATCATCGCCATGGCCAGCGGCAACCCGTGGCTGGTGCTGCTGGCGGTCTACTTCGTGACCATGCTCATCACCGAACTGATCACCAACAACGCCGCCGCCGCGATGGTGTTTCCCATCGCCATTTCCGCCGCCGGCAGCCTGGGCGTCAACCCCATGCCGTTCATCGTCACGGTGATGGTGGCGGCCAGCTGCGCCTTTGCCACACCCATCGGCTACCAGACCAACCTGATGGTGTACGGCCCGGGCGGCTACCGTTTCAGCGATTACCTGCGCATCGGCGTCCCGCTGAATCTGCTGTGCATGACGCTGACCCTCACGCTGGCGCCGCGCGTTTGGCCGTTCTGATGTGTTGACCGGATGGCGCAGCGCTGCCGCGGCGCGCGCAACACCAGCGTCCCACCACGAACGCTGGCGCGCGAAAATAATTGGTGATGCTTCAGTTCTGGGTGTTGGTCCCGGCGCTCTGCTGCCGCAGACGCTCGAGCAATTCACGATACATGTGCGGCGGAACAATCGGCGTCGCCGGAACTTCCCCGCTGGCTGGCGCTGCGGGGGCCTGCGCCGGCGTGCTGGCGGGTGGCGCGGCATCCGGCGCCGGAAGCGGCAGCTGCGCCTGCGGAGCGCTGGTCGGCGCGCTGGCCGGGGCAGGCGCGATCGGCTGCGGCGGCTGAGCTGACACGGGTGCAGGTGCAGGCATCACCGGAGCTGGGGCCGGGGCCGCAGCTTTGACCGGTTTGCTTGGCGGTGTGAATGCACTTTTCCCGATCAGCGTGTCAAGGTTGGGTTCAGCAGGCTTGGCGGGGGCGGGCGTCCTGGCGACGGGCGCGGCGGGCGCCGCCGGTTGACGCGCAGCCGGGGCGGGAGCGGCCGGAGCCTGCGGGGGCGACTCAAGCGTCGGCTTGGCGGCAGCGCCGCGGCGCAGCAGGTCGCGGCTTTCCCCCAGCACGGATTCCGAGCGTTTGAGCATCTGCTCGATGCGCTGCTGGGTGGATTCCCAATTGTTCTGCAACTGGTCGATGCGGGTTTCGAGTTGTTGCAGCGCCCGGGTGAAGTTTTCGTCGATCTGCCCGACCCACTGGTCGTAGGCATGCAACGTGCGCGCGACGTCTTCCTGCACTTCCTTCTTCAGTCGGTCCTGCTCCTGGCGCATCTGTTCCACCAATCGTCGTTGCTCGAGGGTGTGCTTCTCGGCGGCGCGAAACAGCTTCACGCCCAGCTCCACGCGTTGTTCGTTTTCCCTGGCGATGCGTTGCGCGGCCGCCAATTGCTCCTGAGCGGAAAGAGGACGGCGGGGCAAACCGGGAATGACCACCGCCGACGCCGCCGACCGCGGTTCACCGCTCCGAATCGCAGACCCGCCGGGGGTAACCGGCGCGGCGGGAGGCAAAATCCCCGACAGCTTTCCGGTCAACATTCCCGAGGGATTCCCAGGGGCATTTCCCGGGGAAGTTCCCGGGGAAGTTCCCGGGGAAGTTCCCGGGGAAGTTCCGGGGGAAGTTCCGGGGGCGGGCCGGGGCAGCGTGTAACCGTCAGACTTCATTGATGGGTTATCGGCTAGTGCCCTGCTCGGTCTGCACTTTCCCACCCCCGGCGGTATCCTGTGCTGCATGCTGCCCTTGCACGATGTCATGACCGTCGCTCAGGCGATCGCACCCGAGCATCTGGCTGAAGCCTGGGACAAAGTGGGCCTGCATCTGGGCGATCCCGATCAGCCCGTCTCCCACGCCCTGCTGTGCATCGACTTCACCCCGGCGGTGCTCGCCGAGGCGCAGCGGCGCAGCTGCGAACTGGTGATCGCCTACCACCCGCCGATCTTCCAACCGCTGCCCGCCCTGACGACGCTGGACCCCAAACAAAGCCTGCTGCTGCACGCAGCCCGCCTGGGACTGGCGCTGTACAGCCCGCACACCGCACTGGACAGCACCCCCGGCGGCGTGAACGACTTTCTCGCCGCCGGCGTGGGGCCGGGCAAAGTCACCGCCATCAACCCTGCCGCTCCACCACCGCCCGCGCGGCAGTGCAAGCTGGTGGTGTTCGTCCCCGCCCAGCATGTCGAGCGCGTGCGCACCGCCCTGGCGCAGGCTGGCGCGGGACGCATCGGCAACTATGACCAGTGCAGCTTCGAGCTGACGGGGGCCGGCACCTTTCGCGGCAACTCCCAGAGCAATCCCACCGTCGGCCAGCGCGGGAAGCTCGAACGCGTTGCCGAGCTGCGGCTGGAAATGGTCTGCCCGGCCGGCAATCTGCCCGAGGTCGTCACCGCCCTGCGGCAAACGCATCCTTATGAAGAGCCGGCGTTCGACATCTACCCCCTCCAGTCTCCACCCCCCCCGGAAGTTTCCCTTGGTCAGGTGGGCGCGAAGGGTGCGAAGGACGTAAAGACTCCGGCCAGCATCACCGGCCAAAGTCGCGTGGTCGAACTGCAACAACCCGTCACGCTCACCACGCTGGTGACGCGCCTCAAGCGTGTCCTGCGCGTGCGCCATCTGCAAACGCTCGATGTGCTCGCCGGCCGCAAGGTGCGCCGCGTGGGCTTGTGCGCCGGCGCTGGCGGTTCGCTGCTGGAGCAGGCCGGGAAGGTGGACGTGTTCTTCACCGGCGAGATGCGCCACCACGACCAACTGACTGCCGCCGCACGCGGCATCAGCCTCATCCTCGCGGGACACAGCGAGACGGAACGTCCCTACCTGCCGACTTATGCTCGCCTGCTGCGCGCCAAGCTGGGCCGGGCGGTGAAGCTGACCGTCAGCACCGCCGACCGGGCGCCGCTGCAGTGGCGCTGAGGGCATGACCGCCGCGCATGAGGGTTTGCTCCGCAACGAGCCCGAAGCGTCAGCGAGGGGTTGGGCGCTTGGTTTTCGGTTCGTGACGTAAGCACCACAGTTGGCATGGCGTTCAATGACGCAGCCCGTCGCTCACGCTTCCGGCTCGTTCCCGGCGCCATCAACCAATTGCCAACGCATTCAACACTTTTGCGAGCATGACACCCATATCCCCCCGCGTTACCATGTTGGTCATGGCGAACGCCTTCCTTTCCAATGTCTTTGGCCGGCATGCGGAATCCGCCCAGGGACTGGTGCGCACGAATCGGCCCAGTCCTCCGCGGGCGCGCTGACCAGGCTGCGCTGCCTGGACCGCTGCCATTCCACCGCGCTGTTTCCGGCGCGTCGGGTCTGTTGCTTTTGTCAAGCTGCTTCTCCTGCGCCGCATCACGTCAATGCCGCGCTGTTTCAGTTGCTCTGAACATTCTCCTTCATGGAACCCTATCCCATGGCACGAACTCCCAAACTCAATCAGGTCCTGCTGGTCGCCAACGGCGATCTGCGCTTGAGCGCCAACCAGGTCTGCTGGCCCGCGCAACAAGCGATGGAACAAACCCTCGCCCAGGCCGTCGCTGGCTTCGGTTATGAACTCAAACGCGCCCATCCCTATAAACCCCAGGAAAAGCATGGCTTCATCGGCTCGCAGAAGGAAGGCATGCAGGTCTTCAGCAAGATCGACCGCAAGCAGCCGCTGATCGTCGCCGAGGCCGTCTGGCAGTATTCCCACCATCTGCTGCATGGCCTGCTCACCCACGAAGGCCCGATCCTCACCGTCGCCAACTGGTCCGGCACCTGGCCCGGGCTGGTGGGCATGCTCAACCTCAATGGCTCGCTCACCAAAGCCGGCGTCAAGTACTCCACGCTCTGGAGCAATGATTTCACCGACGCCTACTTCCTCAAACGCCTCAAGCAATGGCTGAACACCGGCAAATGCAGCCACGCCACTGCCCATGTGCATCCGCTCAAGAAAATCAAGCTCCCCGCGAAAGCCGAGCAACTCGGCGGCGAACTCGCGTCCCAGCTCCTGCGCGACAAAGCCATCATGGGCGTGTTCGATGAAGGCTGCATGGGCATGTTCAACGCCATCATTCCCGATCACCTGCTCAACCCCACCGGTGTGTTCAAGGAACGCATGAGCCAGTCCGCGCTGTACTACGAGATGACCCAGGTCAGCAATCGCGAAGCCCAGGAATGCTTCGACTGGTACGTCAAGAAGGGCTTCACCTTCCACATCCCCGCCCAAGCCCAGCACGCCACGGACCTGACCAAAGAGCAGGTGCTCGCGCAGTGCAAGATGTACATCGCGGCCGTGCGCCTGGCGGATGACTTCGGCTGCCACACCATCGGCATCCAATACCAGCAGGGCCTCAAGGACCTGTGCCCCGCGTCGGACCTGGTCGAAGGCACGCTCAACAACGCCGACCGCCCGCCGGTGCGCAGCCGCGATGGGAAGCGCGTCCTCTTCGCCGGCCAACCGATTCCGCATTTCAATGAAGTCGACGAATGTGCCGGGCTCGACGGCCTGCTGACTTACCGCGTGCACAAAGCCCTCAAGCAGCCGGTTGAAAACACGCTGCACGACCTGCGCTGGGGCGATCATGACGCCTCCGGCTCCACCAGCGATTACGTCTGGGTGTTCCTCATCTCCGGCAGCGCGCCCCCCGCCCACCACATCGGCGGCTGGAAGGGCAGCGATGGGCATCGGCAACCCGCCATGTATTTCCCCAATGGCGGCTCGACCCTGCGCGGCATCGCCAAGCCCGGCGAGATCGTCTGGTCGCGCGTCTACGTGCAAGGCGGCAAACTCAAGATGGACCTCGGCCGGGCGGGCGTCATCAAGCTGCCGCAGGCGGAAATCGAACGGCGTTGGAAGGAAACCACCTACCAGTGGCCGATCATGCACGCAGTGACGTATGGCGTATCGCGCGAGCAGATGATGGCGCAGCACAAGAGCAACCACATCCAATGCGTCTACGCCAAAGACGCCGCCAGCGCCGATCTCGCCATGTTCACCAAGGCCGCCATGGCGGAAGCGCTGGGGCTGGAAGTCAACCTCTGCGGCACCAGCAAGCAGGGCAAGCCCTGGGCGTGATGCTCGCGCGCATCTGACAATCTCCCTCCCATCAACCCCAAGACCGAGGCCCCCCGCGCCTCGGTCTTTTTCATTGTCGATACCTCCCCACCACAGCGCCCCGGACGCCTGCGGATAAGCGCAGCACATCCGCATGATTCCCCCACCCCCAAATCCCGCGCTGCTTCGTGCGCTCTGCCTCTACAATGCCTCATCATGTGGCCCGCCGGCGCTTTGACGTTTTCCGCTCCGCTGTGGCTGTGGGCCTTGCCCCTGGCGCTGGCGCTCCCGCTGCTGATGCACCTGCTCCGCTGGCGCTGGCGCACGCCGTCGCCCTTTCCCACCGTGCGTTTTCTGCAAGCCGCGGCCGCGCGTCAGCGCCGGGTGCGCCGGCCGCGCGAACTGGCGCTGCTGCTCCTGCGCATCGGCGTGCTGGCGGCCCTGCTTAGTGCGCTGGCGCAGCCGATCTGGCGTTTTGCTGATTCTCTCCCCGAGCCCGCATTTGATCAGACCTCGCCCCATCGGCATCTACTGCTGGTGGATCGTTCCGCTTCCATGGCGCGCAGCCGCAGCGGCATCACCTTGCTCGACGAAGCCAAGCGCCGGGCCGCGGCCGCGCTCGCGCAGCTTGATCCCCGGCAGGATGAAGCGGCGCTGCTCTGGATCGACCAGCAGCCCAGCGCCGCCGTGCCGCAGTTCACCAATCAATTCGATCTGCTGGACCAGATGCTTCGCGCCGCACCCGGCACGGATGAAGCGGGACAAGTCGCCCGCGCGTTTGATCTGGCGGAATTGCTGCTGCGCGAGCGATCAGCCAGCCCCATCACCATCCATGTGTTCAGTGATGGGCAAACCACCCAATGGCGTGAGCTGGCGCACCCGCTGCTCACGCGCCCGGAGGTCAACTGGCGCTTTCATCATCTCGCGCCGAGTCGGCTGGAACCCAACTTCAGCCTGGGCGCGGTCACGCTCCTGCCGCGCCGACCGCAACCGGGTTTGCCGCTGGAAGTGCTGGTGGAAGTGCGCGTCGATCAACCGGGCGCGCATGCCATCCCGCTGACCCTGCAGCTTGGCGATCTGCCCAGCCAGCAACAGATGCTGCGCTTTGGTGAGGTCAACCGACAAGAGAGCGCGCGCTTCACCGTGGCTGCGTTGCCCGCTGCCGCCGCCGACCTGACGCTCACGCTCCCCCGCGCCGATGAGCTGACGCATGACAACCAACTCACGCTGCATCTGCCCGCCCCGCGTCCGCTGCGGGTGCTGCTGATCACCGCTGGCGCAGCGCGTGAGCTGGCGTTGGCATTGTGCCCTGATCCGCAAATCCCGGGCAGTGCCCAGGTGCGCACCGCACCGCCCGCCGATGCTGCGGCGCTGCTGCCGTGGTGTGATGTTGCTTTGCTGACGCAGACACAGCTCACCGATCCGCGTTTGCTTGCCGACCTGCACGCCCACCTGCAACGCGGGGGCGGCGTGCTGTGGTGGATTGACGATCAGCCGACGCTCACGCTGCTGGCGCAGCACGCCGACGCAGCCGGCGCGTGGTTGCCTTTGCTGCCTACGGAAGCCGCGCTGCAATTGCCCAAGCCGGCTGCGTTGCAATGGGTGGCGTTCGATCCATTCCTGCGCCCACTCGGCTCCGCAGCCGGCGCCGCGCTGAACCAATTGCATCTCGCGCGGACCTGGACGGGGCGCGCTGCCGAGCACGCCACCGTGCTGGCGCGTGCCGCCGACGGCGCGCCGCTGCTGGCGCGACGAACCATCGGCTCCGGTGCAGTGATCGCCATCGCCGGGCCGGTGGACCCCAGCACCGCGGGCGATTGGCTGCGCGCGCCGCTGGGCGTGGCGCTCATTCATGAATTGACCCGCCAGCTTGCCGCCGCTTTGCCGTTGACGTCACCGGTCGACGCCGGCAGCGCCCCGCGCCTGCCCTTGCCCGGCACGCTAAGCGCCGAGCAACTTCGCGTGCTCGGGCCGGGGGAAAGCCAATGGAGCGTCTGGGTGGGTCAGCAGAGTGCGCGCACCACGCAGGTGGTTTTGCCGCGTCTCGCGCAGGCGGGGTTGTACCGCGTGCAGCGTCGGGACACGGATGAACTGCTGACCAGCGTGGCGGTGCGGGTTCCTGCGGATGAAAGCGACCTGACCACCATGCCCCCGCCGCGGCAGGCGACGCTCGCCGTCGGCAAGCGCGCGGTGGCGGCCGTGGACGCGCGCCCGCATGAGCCGATGGCGATCTGGCCCCTGCTGCTGGTGCTGGGCGTTTTGCTGCTCATTGGCGAAAGTCTGCTGACCGCCTGGCGCGACCGCCGGGAGCGCAGCCAGCCGGAGGCGGAGGGAGCGACATGAATGACGCTCCACTGAGCCCATTGACCTTTGTGCCGGTGACGCCGGCGTGGTTGTGGATCGCGCTGGCGGTGCTCGGCGTGCTGGCGCTGGGTCATGCGCACCGCGCTGCCGGGCTGCATCTGGGGCGCGGCGACGCCTGGTTGCTGCTGACGGCGCGCGGACTCCTGCTGGCGGCGCCGTTGTGGTTGCTCGCAGGGCCTGGCCGCTGGCATGATCAGGCGACCCATCGTGACCCGGTGCCGGTGGTGCTGCTGGTGGATGCCTCGGCGTCCATGGCGACGCAGGATGTGGACACGCCCGCGCGTTCGCGCTGGGAGGTGGTGAAGCAGTGGCTCCGGTCAGCGGAGTTGGCCCAGTTCGAGACCCAGCAGGCCATGCAGCGTTGGCAGTTTTCCGAGCACCTGCAGCCGCTGCCGCGCGATCTTGCCCAGGTCACACCCGCCGGCTCCGCCACGCATTTGTGGGCGGCGGTGCGTGCAGCGCCAATCCACGCCGGCTGGGCGGACCGGCCGGGCGTGCTGGTGGTCGCCAGCGATGGTCACGACACCCAGCAGGAAGCGGACCCGACGCTGGTGGACAGCTTCCGCAGCGCGGGGTGGCGGGTGCTGGCGTTGCCGGTCGGGCAGACGCAGCCGACCACGGATGTGCAGGTGGAGGCCTGGGTCGATCAGCCGCGCCTGCTGCCGGGCGACCGCACCACCTTGCGGGCGCGCGTGCAGGTGCGCGGCTCCGACACTCAGCGCGTGCATCTGACCTGGCGCCGCGAAGACCAGATGCTGCACGAACAAGAACTTGAGCTGGACGACACCGGCAGCGTGCAGACCCAGCTCGCCATCACCGCCGATCCCACCACGATGCCTGCTGGTCAAACGATCGGCTTTCGGGTGCAAGTCACCGCCCTGCCCGGCGAACAGGATTTGACCAACAACGCGCGCTGGGTGTTCGTGCAGGTGCTGCCGGACCCGGTGCGGGTGCTGTTGCTCGAGGGCGCGCCCAACTGGGATACGCAGGCGCTGGCGGCAGCACTGGGAGCGGATCGCAACTTCGCGCTCACCGGCGTGCATCAACTGGCGCCGGAGCGCCGCCTGATTCAGCAGCCGGCGCTGGGGTCGCAGGTCACGCCGCTGCGCGCGGACCTGAGTAATCTGGATTGGCGCGATTACGACGTGATCGTGCTGGGCCGGGCGCTGGGGCACTTGCTGACGGAGGAACAGTGGCAGGCGCTGGGCGCGCATCTGCACGCCGGCGGTTTGGCGGTGTTTGCCGGCGGGCAGCCACGGGCATCGGGCGAGGGCGACTGGTCGTGGCTCAACGGCATGCCGTGGCTGAGAGGCGCGCCGCGAGGTCGCGTCTGGCCCACCGACATCGGCTTACAGGAAATGATCTGGCGTCTGGACGTGCCGCTGCTGCCGGCACGTGCGCTCAGCGTGCCGGGGCGCGATCCGCTGCTGGGCGTCGTCAATGAAGCCGAGCGCACCTTTACGCCGCTGCTCTGGCGTCAGCGCGTGGGACAAGGACAGGCGTTGTGCTTTGTCAGCCAGGGCTGGGCATCCAGTCCGCAGCGCGAAGGCGTGCTTGACGACATCCACCTGCGCCGGCTCCTGCGCTGGTTGGTCAGTGGCTCCGCCAATCCCGTCGGCATCCGGCGTCTGCTGCGCGTCGAACCAACCCCCGCCCAGGCCCGCGACACGATCCTGCTTCCGCTGGACGTGCGCGAAGCAGTCGG
This sequence comes from uncultured Phycisphaeraceae bacterium, assembly GCA_964605235.1. Classification (GTDB taxonomy): domain Bacteria; phylum Planctomycetota; class Phycisphaerae; order Phycisphaerales; family Phycisphaeraceae; genus CAZSBB01. The sequence goes on along the minus strand of CAZSBB010000043.1, from coordinate 32,101 downwards.
CCTGGGCGACACCATGCCGGTGACCCTCACCACCCCTGATGGACAAACCCAGGAACTGATCCTGCAGCGCAGCAGCGACACCAGCCTCACGTTCAGCGCCCCGTTCACCCCCAGCCAGGCGGGCGTGCATGCCCTGACCACGCCGACGGCTCATGATGAGCCAATCGCGCAGACGCGCTTTGAAGTGCTGCGCGAAGACCCCGAAATGCGCGACCCCAGCGCCCGCCCCGGCCCACTGCTGGCGCTGGCGCAGGCGACTGGTGGAGCCGTGCTGGATTGGCGTCAACCCGGGCAATTGCGCGCTCATCTGCGCCCCATGGAGCTGGCGCGGACGCCGATCCCCAAATGGCGCTACCATCTGGGAACCAGCGTGGTGCTGGCGCTGCTGCTGATCGGCGCGGGCGTCGGCTGGGCGGTGCGGCGCCAGGAGGGCTTGCCATGAACCCGCTGCCCACGGAACTGCTGCCCCTGCAGCGCGCCCAGCAGATGGCGCAGCGCATGGCGGCGCGCACGCGGCTGCTGCGCGGGCTGCGTCTGCTGACGATCCTGCTGATCGCCGAGTTATTGCTGGATGCGGTGTATCCGCTCCCGCCGGTGGTTCGACTGGCGTGGCTGGCGCTGGGCGCGTCGCTGCTGCTGGGACTGCTGCGCCAGTTTGTGCGCCGCCTGCCGCTGGACCATGCCGCCCTGCAGGCCGCCGCCGACCGCGCGCAGACGACGCTGGCGCTGCGTCACGATGAGCTGCGCAATCCTGTGCATTTTGCTGCCGAGGCCCAGCCCCACGACGCGCCTTTGCGCCGCCAGTTGCAACAGCGCGCGGTGGCGCGGGGTGGCGAGTTGCTCACGCGACATCGTGCGGCGCTGCAGCCCGCGCGCTTGCCGGCGCTGGACCAGATGGTTTTGCTGGGGGCGAGCCTGGGCGTGCTCGCACTGCTGTCGGCGGCGCAGCCGCGTCTGGTGATGATCGGCCTGGCGCGGCTGGTGGATCCGTGGGCGGACATTGCACCCTTCGGCTTGACCCAGGTGCAGGTGAGCTGGTCGCCCTCGACACCGCTGCTGGGCGACGACGTCATGCTGACCGTGCAGACCACCGGCCAGCACCCGGCCTGGGTGGAAATGGTGGAATTCGGCGCAGACGGCCGGCGCTGGCGCCTGGATGAAATCCGCGTCGGCTGGTTCTCCCGCCAGCTCACGCAACTGGACAGCCCGCTAGGTTTCCGCATTGAAACGCCGCATGGGCGCAGCGCGTGGCTGACCATTGAGCCGGGCTTCCCGCAGCACACCGATGCCAACCCATCCCGAGCGCGAGAGCCGACCGCGGAGGAACTGACGCGCATCGCCCATTCCGCCACTACCGACCGAGCGGCGCGACGACAGGTGGAAGACCGCCTGCGTCAACTCCTCCAGGCGGCGCGGGAAGGCGCCCAGGCCCCCGCCAGCACCGACATCAACAGCCTAAGCGCCGCCCGCAGCGAAGCACTCGACGCGCTGACCGGCGTCAGCGATGGTAATGCACCCGAGGGCGCGGCGGCGTCCGATGGCGGTGGAACCTGGGCGCTGAGCCAAACCACTCCGGAGCCGGAGCAACGCGAGGGGCTGGCGGGTGTCGCCCAGACGGCGCGCTGGGCGCGACATCTGGCGGAAGCGGCGGCCCATGACCTGCGGGCGTGGCGACGTGGAGCAGGCAGCGGCGGCGCGGGCGCGCTGGCGCGTCAGCCCGGTGCTGAAGCGTCTGCGCCGCTGGTCACGCCCACGCCGCGCGGTGCGCCCCGGCAGGACACAGTTGCAGCCGAGCGTGAACAGGGCCAAACTGAACTGCCCATGACCGAACTGCCCGCCCATTACCGTCAGTTGATCGGCGCTTACTTTCAGGCGCTGGCGCGGGAGGAATGATGATGAAGCGATGCTGTGTCGGATTACCGCTGCTGGCCTTGCTGCTCGCGGGGAGCTGGCTCTCCGTCGGCCAGGCAGAGCAGACGCCCACGGCTCCGGCGTCGGTGAAGGTCGTCATGCTGACCTACGCCAAGGGCAAGACCGGTGAATGCTTTGCCGCCGGCTTTCTGGAGGAAGCCGCCCGGCGCACCAACCTGCCGGTGCAGCGCACGTTTGAAACCGCGGTGCTGGGAGTCAGCGATCTGCGCGCTTTGCCCTTCTGCATCATGACCGGCGAAGGGTCTTTCAAACTCAGCGACGCCGAGGTGCAAGCCCTGCGCGATTACCTGCGGCAAGGCGGCTTTCTGCTCGCGTCCGCCGGCTGTTCGGACGAACGCTGGGCGCAGAGCATGCAGCAGGCGCTCAAGCAGGCGGCGCCCAAGCTGCGCTATCGCACCCTCAAGGCGGACCATCCGGTTTTTCACACGGTGTTCGACCTGGACGGCGTGCGGTCGAAAAAGGGGCCGGCCCCCGAGGCGCTGCAAGGGCTGGAACTCGACGGCAAGCTGGTGGGCATCTTCACCCCCGTCGGGGTCAATGACACGGGCAACGCCGGGGGCGAATGCTGCTGCTGCGGCGGCAATGAATTGCAGGACGCCCACCTGATCAACATCAACATTCTGGCGTATGTGCTGACGCGGTGAAGCCCCCGGAGACGGGCGCGGCACAACGAGCCGGAAGCGTCAGCGACGGCACCGGGCGGATGAACGCCCTCACGCTGTGGTTTGCTCGCTCAGCATGGGGATGGATGTTGTCGTGCAAACGCTGCTGGGCGAGGTCGGCAGGTCAATGATGCACAAACGCCCGGTGCCGTCGCTCACGCTTGCGGCTCGTTGTCGGTTGTCGCTCAGTTGTTCGACGGCTCGGCGCGGGTTTCCGTCGCCGCGGCTTCGTGTTCCACGTCGATGCGCACCAGCGGTTTGCCGGCGGTCATGTGGGCGAGCTGTTCTTTCATGCTCGGGTGCGCCGGCTCGGCGGGGACCTGGGCGCGGTCGGCCTGGTCCTGGGCGGCGATGGCGGTTTCGCTGATCCGGCCGTCGGCGCTGACATCCTGGAAGTTGACCGCCACGCGCTTGGACACGCCGCGCTCCTGCATGGTGATGCCGTAGAGCATGTCGCCGGCCGCCATGGTGCGCTTGTGGTGGGTGATGACGATGAAGTGGCTGTGATCGAGGAAGCCACGGATCACGCCCACGAAGCGTTCGACGTTGGCGTCGTCGAGCGCGGCATCGACTTCGTCAAGCACGCAGAACGGCGAGGGCTTGGCCTGGAAGATGCTCATCAGCAGCGCCACGGCAGTCATGGTTTTTTCCCCGCCGGAGAGCAGGCTGATGGACTGCGGTTCCTTGCCGGGGGGGCGGGCGACGATGTCGATGCCGGATTCGAGCACATCGACGTTGCCGTTCTCATCGGGCACCATGAACAGATCCGCCCGGCCGCCGCCGAAGAGCTTGCGGAACATGCCCGAGGAGCCGGCGAAGTTTTCCTTGATCTGGTTGAAGGTCGTCTCGAAACGCTGGCGGGAATCGAGATTGATCTGCTCGATGAGCTGTTCGAGGTCGGCTTTGGCCTGCACGATGTCCTGCACCTGCTGCTGCAGTTCGCCGTGCCGGGCTTCGAGTTCCGACAACTCGTCGATGGCGTCAAGGTTCACATTGCCCAGCCGGCTGATCTTGTCGCGCAGGTCTTTGATCTGCGCTTCAATGGTGGACCAGTCCACAGCAAAGGGATCGGCGACGGGCGCGGCGGCGACGGCTTCGCTTTCCGCCTGGGCGACGACTTGAGCTTCACCCTCGGCGGGCGCGGCGGCTTCGTCAACTTCCACCTCTGCACCGGCCTGCGCCTGGGCGACAAAGGCGGCATGCTGCACCAGCGCCTGCTCGTAGGCAGGGGCGAGTTCCAGGTCCAGTTGCTCGGCGGCGCGCTGCACGACGGCCTCGGCTTTGAGTTCGATTTCGCGCTGCGCCATCTGCGTCTGATGCACCGCGGTTTCGCCGTCGGTCACCTTCTGCTTCTGGGTTTGCAGTTCATGCCGGAGCGCCGAGAGCTGTTCGTCGGCTTCGACGAGTTTGCCGAACACATCCTGCAGCGCAGCCTCGAGCTGGTCGATCTGGCTCTGGGCCTGGAGAGCCTGCTGCTTGGCTTGTTCGAGGGTGCTTTCCAGTTCGCCGATGCGCTGGCGATGCTGTTCGAGCTGGGTTTTGATGAGGTCGTGCTGGCGGCGAACATCGTGGCGGGCGATCTCAACCTGACGCGCCTGGCGCTGGGCGGCGGCGAGCTGTTCGGAGAGCTTGCCGGATTCCACGCGCAGGGTGGTCATGGCTTCGCGGGCGACTTCGACCTGTTTTTCCAGGTCCTTGATCTGGGCGTTCATCTCCTGCACGCGGGCTTCGCGGGCGGAGGAGTCGGCTTCCAGTTGCTGGGCTTCGGTCTGATGGCTGCGCCGCTGCTGGTCGGCATCGTGAATCTGCTGGTGAATCTTCTGCGTCTCGGCGGAGAGCACCGGCTGTTCGCGTTCGAGATTGCGAATCTGGTTGTTGAGCGCTTCGAGCCGACTGTTGAGCTCGATGCGGACGGTGTTGGCGTCGCTGATGGCGCGGCGAAGTTCCTGGGCGAGCTTTTCGAGATGGCTGGCGCGATCGTCGAGCTGCGCCAGTTCCTGCTGGTCCGCCTGGATGCGTGTGTTGAGCGCCTGCAACTGTTCATGGAGCTGATGCAGTTCGCTGCGCCGACTGATCATGCCGCCGCCGGCTTTGACCGTCAATGGGCCGGCGAACACCCGGCCGTCGGCTTCGAGCAATTCGCCTTGCCGAGTGACGAAGCGATATCCGGCGGGCAACGTCTGCTGCATGCGGCGGGCGGCGGCGAGATCGCCCACCACCAGCGTGCGGCCCAGCAGACGCTGCACCAGGGGGGACAGGGCGTCGGGACAACGCACCAGCTCCGCCACGGTGGTCATCGGACAGGCGATCGACTGCGGCTGATGCGAGAGCGGAGCGCCATAGCTGTCGACGGCGAGGAAGGTGACGCGCCCGGCGAGGGCTTCGCGGGCTTCCCGGCCGGCGTCGGTGTCGGTCAGATCGCTTAGGCGTTCGATCACCAGCGCCTGCTGCAATTCACCCAGCGCGGCTTCCACCAGCGGGGCGTCGGCGATGTCGGCTTCCAATTGCTCGGCGAGCACGCCGACGATGAAGTTGAACACACCCCCGCCAGAAGCAGCTCCCCTGGCATCCTTGGCGCCGGCGGCTTTGCGGGCGAGCACCGCCTTGATGGGGTCCGCCAGACCTTCAAACTTGTCCTGCATCTCCTGCAGCAGAGCGCGGCGGGAATCCAGACCCGAGCGCTGCTCCTTGGCGGTCGCCAGCGCGCGGGTCAGTTCCTTCTGGCGCTGCCCGAGCTTGCTGGCTTCGGCGGTGAGCTGTTCGACTTTGCTGGTCTCGGCGGTGATGAGCGACTGGGCGACGCCGAGCTTTTCGCGGGCTTCATCGCGCAGGGTCAGCAGGCGTTCGAGTTCGCTGGCGACCTGTCCGGCGCGGCTGTCGAGCTTTTCGCGTTCGCCGGTGAGCCGACGTTCGAATTGCTCGAGCGATTTGATTTCATTGTGCAATTGCGTGGTTCGCCGCATGAGGCTCAGGATGCCCGCCTTCTCGTCCTCGAGCGTGCTGCGGCGTTCGTTGTGCTGATGCTGCAGAGCGCGATGGCTGTCCTGGGCTTCGGTGAGCCGGCGCTCGGCGTCCTGCTGATTTTCGCGGAATTGCTCGGTGGCGGCGAGCAGTTCCTCATGATCGTGATCGAGCTGGCCGGCCCGCTGGGCGAGTTCCTGCAGCCGGTTGCCGTCGCGTTCGATCTGGTTGAGCAGATCGTCGAGCGTGGTCTGGGCGAACTTCTGCCGCTGCTCGGCCTGCTGGCGGGCAGCCTGCTGGGCGAGCTTGTCGTGCTCGAGCTTTTTCTGATGGCTGGCGATCGACTCACGGGCGAGCTGGGCGTCGGCGAGCTGCTGCTCCTGCTCCTGCAGATGGCGCAGGGCGGCGGTGTGGTCGGCTTCCGCCTGGGCGCGCTGCTCGATCGCCTGCTGGAGCTGCTGCTGCAGACGGTGGTAGTCCGCCAGCACGTGGGTCAGTTGCAGGTCGCGCAGGGTGGCGGCGTATTCCTGATAGTTGCGGGCTTTGGTCGCCTGAATCTTGACGCTGCGGATGCGGCGTTCGACTTCCTCGAGCCGCTGCTGGGAGAGGCCGAGATTCTGCTCGGTGCGTTCGAGCTTGCGGATGGCTTCCTTCTTGCGGGCTTTGAACCGGCTGATGCCGGCGGCTTCCTCGAAGATTTCGCGGCGCTCCTGAGCGTTGGACTGGAGCATCACATCGACTTTGCCCTGCTCGATGATGGAATAGGCATCGGTGCCCACGCCGGTGTCGAGGAAGAGTTCGCGGACGTCGCGCAGCCGGCAGCGTTTGCCGTTGATGAGATACTCGCTCGAACCATCGCGGAAGAGCTGGCGGGTGACGGCGACCTGGTCGAAATCCAGCGGCAGGTGGCGTTTGCCATCGGGGTTGGCGGGGTTGTCGAAGGTGAGGGTGACGCTCGCCATGCCCGAGGGTTTGCGGGTGGACGAGCCGTTGAAGATGACGTCCATCATGGCGCCGCCGCGGAGGCTCTTGGCGGATTGCTCGCCCAGAACCCACTTGATGGCGTCGACGACGTTGCTTTTGCCGCAGCCGTTGGGCCCGACGATGCCGGTGATGGGGGCGTCGAAGCGGATTTCGGTTTTATCGGCGAAGGATTTGAAGCCAGCGAGGGTGAGCTTAGCCAGACGCATCAGATTTCGACCTCCTGTCGTGCAGTCAGGAAACCCCGCCGCGGCAGCCTGCCGGGGGGCAGAGCAGCGCGGAGGCGTCCATGCGAACAATGCTCGCCGCGCTGTCTGAGGCGACAGCATATCATGGGGTCGGCAACGCCTTCAAGCCGGAACGATCATTGTTCACAGAATCATTTGGCGCCGGGGCGGGTGCGGCGTCGGCATCGGAGTCCGGGCGGGCAGCCCCCTCCCTGGGGCCGGTCATTTCCCCCAGCTCCGGCCGTTCGGGTCGACCTTCGCGTTCCCGGGCGCTGGTGATTTGCCGCGCCAATTCGCTTTGCTGCAGCAGCAGCGGCTGTTCGAGGCGACCCTGGTCATGTAAATCCTTGAGGACCTGGACCACCGCGCCAAAGGGCAACCCCAGCCCCGGGGTGGGATCGACGGCATTGGGCGCGTGGCCGAGCAGAAAGACCAGATTGGCGACCGTCGGCGCCAGCTTGAACTCGCGGCCCTCGGCGTCCTGCGGGCCGCGGTAGTACACCTCGACCGGCTCCTGGGGCGCCATGGCTTTGAGCAGCAATTGCCCGTCGAGCAGGTTGGCGATCAAGGGCGTTTTGAAGCCCAGGTAACCGTTGAACACCACGACGCGCGGGCGATCCTGATGCGTGACCAGCAGCATCGGGCGCTGCACGTCCACCACATCGAGCAGGAAATCCTCGTCCGTGCCCTTGCCCATGGCGACCCGCTGCAGCAGGTTCGGGTCATTGATCCGCGAGAGCGAGTCATACGCCTGCAGCCGCACGGCCTGCTCGGGGTCGTTGAGCAGGCGGCGAACGACTTCCATGGCGCTCAGATCGCTGGGCAGGCTCGCCACCAGAGCGGCGGCGTGGCGGCGCACGGCGGGGTCGGGCAGGCCGGCGACATGGCGCAGGTGCTCGACGACCAGGGCGTCGCCCAGGTGGGCGCCGGCTTCGATCGCCGCCAGACGCACGCTCAGGTTCTCATGCTCGTAGTACGGGCGAATCACCGGCAAAATCGTGCGGCCGAGCGCTTCCCAGGCATGGGTGACGGCGTTGGCCTGGGTGACATCCTGGACCAGCACATTCACCAGCCGGCGGGCTTGCTCTTCCTCGAAGTTGAAGCCGCGCTGCACGTAGAGGTATTGAATCAAACCCAGCAGGCGCTGGGGCTGATAGGCAAAGCGGCGGGGAATGCTCAGTTCGATGAGCAGGTCGGTCTTGGCGTTGGCGGTGTCGACGACATCGCCGGGGCCGCGGCGAAACTTCTCGTTGATGCGGTCGGCAATCTGGCGGCTGCGCGACCAGCTGGGCTGGTTGAGCACCAACTGCAGGGGGGCGTCACGATTGACCACGCCGCCGGCGACGATCAAAGCCTGCCGCGCCTGGTCGTAACGCTGTCGCCCGGTCACGTCCGCCGAGATCGGCGGCAGATAAATCGGCCCATGGGCGGCGCCGAACGGGCGGCGGAAATCCAGCGACAAGCCATCGACCGCCAGTTCCACGGTCCACAAGCGTCCGTTGGCGAGACTGGTGGTCTGCGTCTGCGGGAGGGCACTGACCAGCACGTCAAAGCGCATGCCCCGGGTCGCGCCGGGGGGGATCAAACCTTCGACCGCGACCACCGCGGTGTTCATGCTGTCGAGCAGGCGTGCGGGGGTGTACTCCCGTCCGCCGTGGATGGCGCTGCCGGCGCCGCGGCGCGCCATTTCATTGATGAGCCGTTGCCGCAGCCGGGCGGGGACTTCCGAGCTGCCGGTGCCCTGCAGGTCGACGACCAGGCCGTACCCGGAGACGAGGATGGGCTCAAACCCCTGCAGCCGCGCCATGGAGCCGACAGTGCCGTGGAGATAAGCCGGTCCGGTGAAGGTCGGCGGAGGCGGCGCAGCCGGCGGCCGCTCGGTTTTGCCGGTGCAGGCGGGCAGCGCCAGCGTGGTCAGCAGCAAACCTGAGCCCAGCAGGAAGGTCACAGACAAGCGCCGCCGGCGCGATTCCACAACCCGGTGCAACATATTTTGGACTCCTGGTCAGCGGCCGGTGCGACGCAGCGGCAGCCGCGCCGGGACAATAGCGAGGGAGGAACGCCACGCAGCGAGGCGCGGCGAAATCGCATTGTCCGACCCGGCGCGGGGCAGGTCAAGGTTGGCGCGCCGACCGCCGAAATATATACTTGAGTATATATGAAAGGACCGCCCATGGCCACCACCGCCAAACTGTTCCGCAACGGCGCCAGCCAGGCCGTGCGGCTGCCGCAGGAGTTCCGCTTCACTGGTGACGAGGTGTGCATCAAGCGGGTCGGGCCTGCGGTGCTGCTGTTTGCGCGCCAGGACGCCTGGAAGCTGATGCGCGGCTCACTGGGCCAGGTTGATGACGACTTCATGCCCCAGCGCCAGCAACCAGCCTCGCAGCCGGAGCGCCAGCCGCTGTGAGTGTGCGCTGCCTGCTGGACACGGACATCTGCATCGAACTGCTGCGCGGGCGCGCGGCGGCGGTGTATCGCAAGCTGCGCCGGCAGCCCCTCGACAGCGTGGGCCTGTCCGCCATTACCTGGGCGGAACTGCAGTACGGCGCCGCGCGCTCGGCGCGGCCCGATTACCACCAGGAATTAATCACCCAGTTTTGCGCCCCGCTGGCGCTGCTGCCTTTCGACACCGACGCCGCCATGATGTACGGCCGGGTGCGCGCCGAAGTGGCTGCGGCCGGCACGCCGATTGGCCCATTGGACATGTTGATCGCCGCCCACGCGCTGGCGCAGGACGCAATCCTCATCACCAACAATGAGCGGGAGTTTGGCCGTGTGGGAGGCTTGAAGGTGGAGAATTGGCTGGGTGAAAAGTGATCGCCGCAAGCACCCACCGACTGGCGTCGATGGCTCGGAAAGCATTCGCTCGAAAAGACATCACGGATTGGATTTTCTGAGCCGCCAACGCAAGTTGGCGGGTCGCCCCCGGATGTCCCCGGATTCCCCGAAGTACCCCGGATATCCCCGGAACAGCCCCTCACCCGCCCAGATTAATCACCAGCAGAATCAGCAGCAGCAACACCACCAGCCAGCCCGCCACGGCGATCCAGAAGACCGGCTGTTCGTACAGCGGAGGCGGCGCGGCGCCGGCGGCGGAGGCGGCGTGGTTTTCGTCGTGCTGCACCACCGCGTTGTCTTCCATCTGCGCCAGCGAGCCGAGGTCGAACTTCTGCCGCGCCTGCAACGGCGGCTCGCCTTTGGTCAAGGCTTCAAGGTCGGCGATCAGATCGCTGGTGGTGCTGTAGCGCTTGTTGCGGTCCTTGGCCATGCAGACTTCGATCACTTCGCCGATGCCCGCCGAGAGTTGCGGGTTCAGGTGGTCGGGGGGGACGACTTCATCCTTCAGATGCTTGTGCATCACGGCCGAGGGGTTGGCGCCGTCGAAGGGCACGCGCCCGGTGACCATGTGATAGAAGGTGCAGCCGAGCGAGTAGATGTCCGCACGGAAGTCGATGTCCATTTCGCCGCGAATCTGCTCGGGCGAAATGTAGTACGGCGTGCCGAAGGCTTTGCCCTGCTCGGCTTCGGCGGCTTCACGGTCGCTCACCGCGCGGGCCAGACCCATGTCCGCCAGCTTGGTGATGCCGCCTTTGGTGATCATGATGTTCTTGGGCTTCACGTCGCGGTGGATGAAGCCCTTGCTGTGGGCGTGCTCCAGAGCGCGCGTGGTTTCCAGGATCACCTTGATGGCTTCGTCTTCGGGGTACACGCTGCGCTTGACGATATCGTCATAGACGGTGTGGCCCTCCACGTACTCCATGACGAAGTAGTGGTACTCGCCGTGATTGCCCACGTCGATGGCCTGCACGATGTTGGGATGGTTGAGCTTGGCGGCGGCGCGGCCCTCGGCGTAGAAACGCTCGATGAACTGCGGGTTCTTGCTGAACTTCTTGGGCAGAATCTTGACCGCCACCAGCCGATCGAGACTGAGCTGCTTGGCGAGATAAACCGTCGCCATCGCGCCGGCGCCGAGCTTTTCAATCACCTGGTAGCCGGGAATCTGCTGGCTGGAGCGCTGCTCTTCGATGTAGGGACGCAGCCGCTTGATCTGCGACTTGGTGACCACCCCGCCGTGCACCAGCATGGAAGCGAGGCTGCGCTGGCTGGGATCGCTCTTGCCCGATTGATCGCGCTGGAGCTTGCGGCACTGCTCCACTTCATCACTGGTGGCCAGACCCATCTCCACGACGAGTCGGCCAACCAAAGTGTCCAGGTTGGTCGTCGATTGTTCCGCCATCGCCTCCGGCCCGCTTCCTCCCTCCCCGGCGGCATATCCCCCAAAACCCAGCACGCAACCCGCAACGCGGCGTCTGAAACCGCGCACCGACATGATCTATCGAAGGTATGGGCGGACCCTGAAACTGTCAACTGCCTGACCTGGGAGCGAACGATTTTTCCGCTGCCGCGGCGGCCGCCGGGTCGCCCCAGACCATCTGGACTGACTACAATGCCCGGATGTCTGGATGTGCACGTCGTAATCGACCCTTCCACTGGCGGTGGCTGCTGACGCTGGCGATGCTGAGCGGTTGCACGTCCAACGAGCGTCTCGACGCCATGGCGTCGGCGATGATCCGCGACTACTGGGCGGCCAGCGTGGGTCACGAACAACAGGTGGATCCGCAGCCGATCCCGTCTGCCAGCGCGGCCCTCACCGGTTCAAGCGAGGCGCGGTCCCTGCAGCCCGCCACGCGCAGTCCGCGAGCCGAGGACCTGCCCGCGCGACCCGCAGATGACGAACTGGACCCGCTCAACCGGGAACTGCCCGACCTGCCCGCCGACGCCCCGAGCTTCAACCTCACCGACGCGCTGGCGTACGCCATCGACCACAGCCGCGAGTATCGCAACCAGAAGGAAAACCTGTTCATCACCGCGCTCAATCTGCTGCGCGAGCGCCACCTCTGGGGCCCGCGCTTCTTTGACACGCTCAGCGCCGGCGTCTCCGGCACGCCCGAAGCCGGCGACCACGACCAGGCGCTCGAAGTGGTCAACAGCTTCCGCGTCACCCAGCGCCTGCCCGACGGCGGCGACCTCTCCGCCACCGCGCTGGTCAACTTCGTCCACCTGCTCAACGACACCAGCAACGGCGGCGGCGAAGGCCAGGACGCCAGCCTCACCCTCAGCGCCCGCGTGCCGCTGCTGCGCGGCGCCGGCTGGGTGGCGCGCGAGGATTTGATCCAGGCCGAGCGCGACCTCATTTATGCCGCGCGGTCATTTGAACGCTTTCGCCGGCAGTTCTTCTTCAACGTTTCCAGCCGCTACTACGACCTGCTGCAACAACAGGCGGCGCTGGCGAACCAGAAGCGCCAACTGGGCAGCTTCCAATGGCTGGCGCGACGGACGCAGGCGTTTGCCGAGGGCGGCGAGCAGCCGTTCTTTGAAGTGCAGCGCGCCCAGCAGCAGGTGCTCTTCGCCCGCAACAATCTGATCAACACCCAGGAACGCTACGACCGCGATCTGGACAGCTTCAAACTGCTGCTGGGCATGGCGACCGAAGCGCCGCTGCGCATCCTGCCCACCGAGGTGAAGATTCCCCAGCCGGCGCTGGATGACGGCGACGCCGTGCGCACCGCCTTGTCGCTGCGCCTGGACCTGCAGACCATCTATGACCGCGTGGACGATGCCCGCCGGGGCGTGGAGGTGGCGCGCAACGACCTGAAAGCCGACCTGGACCTGGCGGGCTCGGTCACCCTCAACACCGACGCCAACAAGACCCGCGCGGGCGCCGACTTCGACCTGGGCAGCAGCAGTTACAACCTGGGCGTGACCTACGCGCTGCCGCTGGATCGGCAGATCGAGCAGATCGCCTACCGGCGGGCGCTGGTGGACCTGGAGCGCGCCGAGCGCACGCACACGCAGCAGCGCGACACCATCGTGCAGGAAGTGCGCAGCTCCATTCGCCAGATTCATCTCGCCCAGGCGACGCTGGAACTGCAGAAGCAGAACATCGAAGTCGCCCGCAAACGTCTGCGCGGCGTGGTGCTCCGGCTGCGTTCGCTGGGCCCGCGCGACTTCATCGAAGCCGAGGGCGACCTGCTCGAAGCCGAGAACCGCCTGGATGAAGCAGTGCGCGACCTGCGGGTGAGCATCCTGCGTTACCTGCTGGACACCGGCCAGATGCGCATCAGCGCCACGGGCGCGTGGCAGCCGCCCGCCCAACTCACCCAGGCCACTGAGAAAATCCATTCCCCCAGTCCCGATCAGTTGTTGCGGGAGCGCACGATGTTGCAGGAGTATGATGACCAGGCCGGCAAAAAACCTCCCGCCGCGGAGGATTCCTCCCGTGAGTGAGCGCCCTCCCAGCCGCATCCGCGGCCGCATTACCGCTGGTCTGCTCCTGGTCCTGCTCGCCGGCGTCGCCGTGGTGGTCGCCTGGGGCGTCAATCGGCTCAATCAGGTGGACGCCAATGCCGCCACGCCCACGCTGCCCCCCGCCGGCGACGGTGTGAGCTGGTATCCCGTCTCCCGTCAGAGCTTCGACCTGACCATCACCTCCACCGGCGAGCTCGAAGCCGCCCGTCAGGTTGAACTCAAGAGCAACATCGAGGGCACCACCACCATCATTGAACTACTGCCCGAAGGCACGCAGGTCAGCAAAGGCGATGTCCTCGTCAAGCTCGCCGACGACAAAGTCCGGGAGAAGGTTGAAACCGAACGGCTCAACGTCGAACAGGCCCGCGCTGACCAGATTGCCGCCGAGCAGGAACTGGCGATCGAGGAAAACGAAGCCGCCAACACCCTCGCCGCCGCCAAGCTCAAGCTGGAACTGGCGCAGCTGGATCTGGCGAAGTGGGAAAAGGGCGATGACGTCAAGGAACAGCATGACCTGCAACTGGCGCTGGAAAAAGCCACGCGCACGCTCAAGCGCGCCCAGGACGATCTGGACCTGAGCAAGCAGCTTTACGAGGAACAGTTCATCAGCAAAAGCGAAGTGGAAGATGACGAACTGAAGCTCATTGAAGCCCGCAGCGCCCTGGAAACCGCCCGGCTGAGCATTCAGATTTACGACGAGTACACCCGGCCCAAGGAACAGAAAAAAGCCAACTCCGACGTCACCCAGGCCAAAGCCGAACTGGAGCGCACCATTCGCCGCAATGAAAGCCGCATCACCCAGGCGAAAGCGAAGCTGTCCGGTCGACAGAGCACGCTGCGCATCCGCGAAGAACGCCTCGAACAGCTGGAATTGCAACTGGAACAGACCGTCATCCGCGCCCCGCAGGACGGCCTGGTGGTGTACGCCACCAGCGTGGGCAATCGCTATCGCCGCCGCGGCGATCCGCTGGCGATCGGCCGGGAGGTGCGGATGAATGAAACCCTCATCATCCTGCCCGACACCAGCCAGATGATCGCCAAGCTCAAGGTGCACGAAGCCCAGGTCGCCCGCGTGCAGTTGGGCCAGCCCGTGCAGGTCACCATCGACGCTCAGGCCCAGAAACCGCTGGAAGGCAAAGTCACCGAAATCGGCGTCATGGCGGAAGACGGCGGCTGGATGAATCCCGACCTGCGCGAGTATGCCGTCAAAGTGGAACTCCCCCCCCGCGCCGACGGCAAGCTCAAGCCCGCCATGCGCTGCACCGGCCGCATCCTGCTGGGCAAGGTGGAAAACCAACTGGCGGTGCCCATCAGCGCCATCTTCACCGAAGGCCGCACCCGCTTTGTCCATGTGCCCACCGGGGCTGGCAAAGTCCGTCGGCAGCCCGTCATCATCGGCGCCAGCAGCGAAACGCTCGTGGAAATCCGCTCCGGGATCGAAGAAGGCGAGCGCATCCTCCTGCGCCAGCCCCGCCCCGGCGAACTGGAACAAGCCTCCACATCAGACAACGCCAGTGCCAAACCAGAAGCCGCCCCCGGTGCCCCCGGAACCCCCAGCACCCCCGGAACCCCCGGAGCCCCCGATTCCACCGCTGCTGAAAAATCATCCGGACACCAGCCGCGCCCCGGCGCTGGCGTTGCACCCGCGTCCTGAGTTGGAAACAATCACCGCTGACGTCCACACGAACGCCCGCTGGTCTTCACGCCGTGAACGCCCTGACACGACTGCCGACGTGAATCATTTCTCTCTCAGGAACCCCGCCATGACCGCCCTGCTGACTGACAAGCCGCAGTTGGATTACGTCTATGAGTTCCCCGTCACCCAGGCGGCCGCCGCATGGGCGTGCTGTCAGGCCCACGGCTTTGCCGTCGTCAAAGGCATGCTCGACGCGAACTTCGTCGACACCCTCAAGGCGGCGATCTGGCGCGCGGTCGATCCCCAGCGCACGCTCGGCGCCGGCCAGACCCGCGTGCGCCATGCCTTCTGCGATGTCGCTCCGGAAGTCCTCGCGCTGCTCGACCACCCGCCCTACATGGACCTCATGGCGCACATCTACGGCACGCGCGAGCTGACCATCCATCGCTGTGCCGCGATCCTCAAAAATGTCGGCGCGCCACCCGTCACCTGGCATACCGACTGGCGCGGCTACATCACCGGCGCACCCCACAACGCCAACGATGTCCTGAATCAAGGTGAACGGCCCAGCGGGGCGTGGTTCTACCTCAACGGCACCCACCCTTCCCGCGCGGGGCTGGCGGTCATCGCCGACTCCCATCACGCCGACTGGGCCGGCCCCGCAGGCTTCGAGTTCACCGACGACTCGCGTCTGAGCTTCCATCGCATCGGCACGCCCAAACAGGCGTGGGCGGAACTCGACGTCCCGGGCGTGGTGCCGCTGCATACCGATCCGGGCGACCTGATTCTCTTTGCCGCGCGGACCTACCACTACGCCAGTGCGCACCACGGCCATGAGCCGCGCCTGAGCATCGGGCTGGGCTTCCGTGCCGGGCGTGAGCCGTTCCCCGTGCCGTGGGAATTGCCCGCCGAAGCGGTGGCGATGAAAGCTGCCGCCCCGGCGCGCTATCAGCCTTACCTGAAACACTACACCAGCTTTGTGAACTGGACCGCGCCGGCGACCCACGCGCCCGCCGGCGGCATGATGTAACGTCAGCCGGTTTGCTTCGCCTGGCGCCGCAGCAGCCAGCCGACTTCTTCCATCCTTAGCAGCAGCGCCAGCGCCGCAAACACGCCGCCGCCAACAAGCACCATGCCCGCCACCAGCAGCGCCGAGTCGCGCCGGGACAGTGTGCTTAGATCCCACCACGCGCTCAGCAGCAGCACCGCGCCCGCCATCGCCAGGCTCAACAGCGTGGTGCGTCCCCAGCTCGCCCACACCGAACCATCGACCGGCTGATGCACGTACGCCCGCACCGCCCGCGACAGCAGCAGGCATTGCCACATCGCGCTGATGGCTGTGGACCACGCCAATCCCGCCGCCCCCATGAACCAGATCAGCACCACGTTGAGCGAGAGATTCAGCCCCACGCTCGCCAGCGTGAGGCGCAGCGGCGTTTTGGGGTCCTTGACCGCATAAAACGCGCGGGTCAGCACATGCAGCATCGAGTACGCCCAGATGGCGAAGGCGTAGCCGGCGAGGATCGTCGCCACGCGCTGGGCGTCGTCCACCGTGAACTTGCCGTACTGGTAAATCAGTCGGCTCAGGGGGACGCGCACGAGGATCAACCCCACGCTGGCGGGCAGGCCGATGAAGACCGTCAGCCGCAGCCCATGGCGCAGCGTTTCCGCGAGATCGCTGCCGCCATCGTCGCGCCGTTTCGCGGCCGCGCTGGCGAGCGCGGGGAAGATCGCCGTCGCCACCGCAATGCCGAAGACGCCCAGCGGGAACTGGTACAGCCGCTGCGCCCAGTTGAGGGCCGCCACGGCGCCCGCATCCAAGGGGTAATCCACCCGCGTGTGGAACAGGAAGAAGTGCTCCACGCCGTCGCGCGTGCTCAGGAAGAAAGCAATCATCGCATCGATGCTGGTGTTGATCTGAAACACCGCCAGCCCCAGCAGCATCGGCAGCATGGTTTTCGCCAGGCTGCGCATGGGCGTCGCCACGCCGGCGAAGCGGGTGACGAAGCGTTCGTGGCGCCAGAGGATCGCTCCTTGCCAGAGCACCTGCACCAGCCCCGCTGCCACCACGGCCGCGCCCAGCACATATGCACTGGCGACTTCATCCATCCGCCCGATCGCCACCGCAGCGCCGGCGAGCATCACCAGGTTGAGCTGGATCGGCGCGGCCGCACCGGGCGCGAACCGGCCATGCACCTGCAGGATCGCCCCGATGATCGCCACCAGGCAAACCAGCGGCATGTACGGCAGCATCAGCATCGTCAGCCGCAGCGCCAGCGCCGTCACCTCGCTCCACGGATGCAGCGCCAGCAAACCCGCCAGCACCGCTTCACCGATGAGCACCAGCACGCCCAGCCCGATGAGCAGCAGACCCAGACAAGCCGAGGCGAAGCGCTGCGCCAGTTTGGGGTCGTCGGCGCGCAGCTCGGTGTAGATCGGAATGAACGCGGCCGTGAGCGCTCCTTCGCCAAACAGCCGCCGGAACAGGTTGGGCACCAGAAAGCCGATGAAAAACGCATCGGCGACCCCGCCCAGGCCGAACAATGCCGCCAATGTGGAATCGCGGATCAGCCCGGTGAAGCGCGAGAGCAGCGTCAATCCGCCAACGGTGCGGGCGTGCCGGACGAAATCAGGTCGCTTGGTTTTCGGTGCCGCGGGCGCAGCGCTGGGTGTGTCGGCACGCTGGCGAGGGCGTGCTGCCGACCAGCCCCACCAGAGGGTGACGCCGATGATGACGCCCATTTCGTGGGAGACGACGTCCATCCATTCCTTGCCGCGTTCGGTGAGCAATTGGGCGATCTCCACCGCCGGGCCCACCAGCACCATCAGCAGAATGCTCAGCCCCGCCCCCAGCGCTGGTCGGCGTCCGCCCGCGATGCGACAACCGATCAGCAGCAGCACGCCGACCAGCGCCGCCAGCAGATGCTGCACATAGTCGGCGCGCAGCTCGAAACGGTCGGCATGATGCGGGCCCATCGGCAGCCACCATGACCAGTCGATGCCGCCAAAGCTCAGCGCTGCCCACATCCCCGCAGGCAACAGCGCCAGCAAGGCGAAGCGCGACCAGACGGTGCGGCGCGGCAGCACCTGTGCATCCGTGGAGGCCGGCGTCGCCCACCAGCCCCACAGCGCGGCCGCGGCGAGAATGCCCACCAGGTTGCTCAGCACATCCGCGGGACTGCTGGTGCGCTCGCAGAATTGCTGGGTGATCTCATCGGCATAGGCATACAGTGCTGCCAGCACAGCGCCCCACAGCCAACCCGTGCGCGGCCGAAGCGCCGGACGCGCCGCCATGATCAGCAGCGTCAGCACGCCGAACGCCAGCATGTGAATCGGCTTGTCGAGGTTGATCGCCCCCGCGCTGCGCCCGGCGACATGAAGGTCCAGACGCGGCCAGTGCGTGGTCACCGCCAGTGTGACCCAATACAAAAACAGCCCCACGCGCACCAGACGCACGCGCGCTTCGCTCCACTGACTGGGTGGTGTTATCCGCGGCATCACCGGCGTCCCTGCCGAAGTCGCCCAGGCTCAATCGACTACGCTGGAGAATAATCGGGAAATCCAGATTACCACAGAGACACAGAGAGCACAGAGCAAGCAACACCGAGAATCCTGGTCAATCCGGGTCAACCCATCTGAACGGTCTGCGCGGTCTTAACAAGCCGCGACCGTCAGGGAGGGGTTGGATGTAATGACGCCAAACCCCTGCGGCTGCGCCGCAACCCCTTGCTGACGCGCGGGGCTCGTTTTTGCCGAATGATTTGCTCAATTTTCCTCTCTGTGTGCTCTGTGTCTCGGTGGTGAACTGTCTTTGCTTGATTACGCGCGCGGCCGACCCTGCGCCAGCACCGCCGCGGCGATGCGCTCGTAATCCCGGGCGCCGGCGCAGTGTGGCTCATACTGGAAAATCGTCTGCCCGAAGCTGGGCGCCTCGGCGAGCTTGATGTTCCGGCGAATCGGCGGCTGCAACAGCACCGCATGCCGCCACGGCGTCGCCTGCTCGCGCCCGGCTTCCAAAAACCGCTCCACGTCCGCCACCACCTCGCTCGCCAGATTGGTCTGGTGGTCGTGCATGCACAGCAGAATGCCCGTCACCTGCAGCAGCGGATTGAACCCCTGCTGGATGAGCTGCACCGTTTCCAACAGCTTGCTCAACCCCTGCAGCGCCAGGAAGTGCGCCTGCATGGGCACGAACACTTCCTCCGCCAGCACCAGGGCGCTGATGGTCAGCAAACCCAGGCTCGGGGGGCAATCGATCAGCACAAAGTCGTACCCGCCGTCGCGCGCCAGCAGCGGCGCGAGCTTCTGCTTGAGCAGCCGCTGCGCCAAGCCGGTCGCCATGCGCGGAGCCAGCTCCGTTTCCGCGCCGGCGAGGTTCACATCCGCGGGTATCAGATGCAGATGCTCGTCGATCACCTGGCGTACGTCGGCGGCGGTCGCCTGCGGGTCCAGCAGCAGGTCGTACACCGAGCTGGCGAGGTTGGCGGGATCGACGCCCATGTGCAGGGACAGGTGGGCCTGGGGATCGAGGTCCACCAGCAGCACGCGCTGGCCCTGTTCCGCCAAAGCAGCGCCGAGGTTGACGGTGCTGGTGGTCTTGCCCACGCCGCCTTTCTGGTTCATCAGGGCGATGAGGCGCGGGTGGCGGATTGGTTGAGGGGTTGATTGAGGAGCTGGTGATTGGAGATTTGAGGATTTGAGATTGGGTGATTGGGGATCGGCCGACACCACGGGAGCCTGGGGTGCAACCGGTGCGGGCGCGGCTGGTGGTTCTGATTGCGTCACGGGTTCTGCCGCTGCGGGTTGCACATCATTGGCCTGCGGCGCGGCGGCGATGACCGGCGGAGCCGGGGGCATGGGACGGTAGTAGGGATAGCTGGCGTCGTCAGTCGGCGTCGCCGGGTTGGGCTGCGAGGTCCAGGAAGATGATTCGAGCACAAGCCGCTCCCAAGCCTTGGTGAAGTCGGCAGTATATCCGCTGGGAGAAGCAGCGCAGCATGGCGGTTGGCATCACGAACGAGCCCGAAGCGTCAGCGAGGGAAAGGGCGCGGGGTTGCCAACGTGTGATCGGTGCATCATGGACGCAACGGCGTACGCTGACGCTGCCCGTCGCTTACGCTTCCGGCTCGTTCAGCAAGTGCGTCGCGTGAGCGTGCGACAACGAGCCCGAAGCGTAAGCGAGGGGAAGGGCGCGGGGTTGCTAACGTGTGATCGGTGCATCTTGGACGCAACGGCGTGCGGAGACGCTGCCCGTCGCTGACGCTTCCGGCTCGTTCAGCAAGTGCGTCGCGTGAGCGTGCGACAACGAGCCCGAAGCGTAAGCGATGGAAAGGGCGCGGGGTTGCCAACGTGTGATCGGTGCATCATGGATGCAACGGAGTGCTGAGACGCTGCCCGTCGCTGACGCTTCCGGCTCGTTCAGCAAGCGCGTCGCGTGAGCACGGGTTTACGCGGGCTTCTTGGCGCCTTCGGTCTTGTCGGGCGTGAGCACGGTGTCGACCAGGCCGTAGTCTTTGGCTTCGGTGGCGGTGAAGTAGCGGTCGCGTTCGCTGTCGCGTTCGATGTCCTGCACGGTTTTGCCGGTGTGGCGGGCGAGCAGTTCATTGATGGCGGATTTGGAGCGCAGGATTTCTTCCGCCTGGATGAGCACATCGGAGGCCTGCCCGGTGACGCCGCCGTAGGGCTGATGGATCATGACCTTGGCGTGGGGGAGGATGAAGCGTTTGCCCTTGGTGCCGCTGGCGAGAATGATCGCCCCGCCGGACTGGGCGCGACCGATGCAGTACGTCGCCACGGGGCAACTGAGGAACTGCATGGTGTCATAGATCGCCAGCGTGTCGTCGACGCCTCCGCCGTGGGAGTTGATGTACAGGTTGATGTCGGCGTCTTTCTTCTGATTCTGCAGATGCAGCAGACGCATGATGACCGCAGTGGCGCTGTTGTAGTTGATCTCGCCGACGAGGAAGACCACGCGGTTTTCCAGCAGCATCTCGTCGATGGTCATTTCGCGGTAGCGCTGCATGGGCGGGCCGGAGACGGCGCCCAGCGCCGCCTGGATGGGGTCGTGCGCGTAGGACAAGCCGGGCAGAGTCTGGAGCGGCGAAGCGTTCAGCGGCGATTCAAACATACGGGCGTTCATCCTTGCTTGGGGCCAGCGTCAAGTGCGACGCGCGGGCCGGTTGCGATCGCGGCACATCATAGCCCGGCTGCGCGACGGAGGGTAGCGCGGGGGTGCAGTCAACGCCGCGACGAGCCGGAAGCGTGAGCGACAGGCCGGGCGCCCGGCAACCGTGGGCTGCTGAGTATCTCGGCAATCCTCCGGCATTCATTGACGCTGCCCGTCGCTCACGCTTCCGGCTCGTAGCCGCGCGGCGTCCACCTTTACCGCATTTTCACTTTGCACCGGGCGTCCCGCCTCGCTAGCATTTTGCAGTCTTGCGGGTCCGAGCAGTCGAGCATTGAGGATGCCACCCATGTTCGCGCAGGCTTCGGTATTGAACACGCCGGTGCTGGTGCTCAATAAGCACTGGTTGGCGGTTCGTGTCACCGATGCCCGCCGGGCCTTCTCTCTGGTGGTGCGCGATCTGGCGGAAGTCGTGCACGTTGACGACGGGGCGTACACCGGCCACACCTTCGAAAGCTGGACCGAACTGGGCGAGATGCGCCGGCTGGCGGAAACCGCGCAGTACGAATGGGTGCAGACCGTGCGCTTCAGCGTGGCGGTGCCCAAGATCATCCGCTTGCTGGGCTACGACCGGCTGCCCCGGCAGGAAGTCAAGCTCAACCGCCGCAACATCTTTGCCCGCGACCGCAATGTCTGCCAGTACTGCGGCAAGCATTTTCCCACCAATGAGCTGAGCCTCGACCACGTCACCCCGCGCAGTCAGCGCGGCGGGAGCACGTGGGAAAACCTGGTCTGCTGCTGTGTGCGCTGCAACGCCCGCAAGGGTGGACGCACGCCTGAGCAGGCGCACATGACACTGGTGCGTAAGCCGTACAAACCCAAGCGCAACCCGGCGATCAATCTGCGTCTGGGCAGCGACAAGTACGCGTGCTGGCAGGCGTTCCTCGACCATGCCTACTGGTCGGTGGAATTGAAGTAACGTCCCCGCCCCCGGAAGTACCCCAAATCTCCATGTAGCTTTCTTGGTTGACGAGTCCCCCGGCAGAGCCGGGGGCTAATGGGGTTGATCCGTTAGCCCCGGGCTCTGCCCGGGGATGATGGACCGTCCACTGCGCCATAACGTGCTGTTGACTTACCCGCGGTCGCTGACGGTCAGTTTGACTGCGGCGTTTTCGCGCGGGGTTTCCTGATGCAGCTTGGCGGCGCGGAATTGCGACCAGTCCTTGACCCGCAAATCCGGGCCATCGTGTTCGTGCTGGCGGATCAGGCGGTAGGCGTTGTCGCGCTGGGCGGGCAGGTAGCCGGCGGTGCGGATCAGATGGCAGAGCAATTCTTCGTTGAGGCAATAGGTCGTGCCGGCCGCGGAGACGACGTTTTCTTCCATCATCACGCTGCCCATGTCGTTGGCGCCGTGGAAGAGGGCGAGTTGGCCGATGTGCGGGCCCATGGTGACCCATGAGCTGCCGATGGAGTGGATGTTGTCGAGGAACAGGCGGGCGAGCGCCTGCATGCGCAGGTATTCGCTCGCCCCCGCGAGGCGCACGCGCTTGGCGTACTGCGGATGCTGCGGGTTTTCGCCGGGGAACGCTTCGCCGCTGTCGGGGTCCCAATCGGGCAGACGACCCAGCGGCGTGTTCTCGCGCTGGAAGGGCCAGGCGATGAAGGAGAGGTATCGGCCGGGCCAGTTGCCGGCGATCGCCTGGTCCTGGGCGTCACGGACGCGCTGCAGGTGGTCGATGCGGTCGGCGACGGATTCGATGTGGCCGAACATCATGGTGGCGCTGGTGTTCATGCCCAGCTGGTGGGCACAGCGCATCACGTCGAGCCATTGCTCGGCGGTGGCTTTGCCCAGGCCGATGCGTTTGCGGATGGCGGGTGCGAAAATCTCCCCGCCGCCGCCGGGGATGGAATCCAGCCCCGCCGCCATCAGCCGCTGCATGATCACGCGCAGCTTGCTCTGCCAGACATCGCTCGGCAGCGTGTGGCTTTGCCCCGGCGCGGTGCGTGGGAAACCCGGCACCTCGAACACCGCGACGAACTCCACGAACTCCGGCGGGCTGAAGGCGTGCAGGTGCAGCGTGGGGAAATGCTGTTTCAGGTCGGCGAGCATCTGCTCGTAAAAGCTAAGCGTCAGGTCCGGGTGCATGCCGCCTTGCAGGAGCACCTGCGTCCCGCCGGCGTCGACGAGTTCGCGCAGTTTCTGATGGAGCTGCGCCTGCGACAGCGTGTAAGCATCGGCGGCGTCGGCGTCCCGGCGAAAAGCGCAGAAGGTGCAGTGCGCCGAGCAGACGTTGGTGTAGTTGACGTTGCGGTCGATGACGTAGGTGCGCCACTGCGGCCCGTGGAGGCGTTGACACACCGCCGTCGCCCAGCGCCCCAGGTCATGCAGCGGGGCGTGGTGATACAACTCGAGCGTTTGCTCGGCGGTCAGCCGCGCGCGCCCGGCGATCACCTGCTCCATCAAGGCGGCGGATACCGCGGTCATGCCCAACTCCCAGACGCAGCGCCCGACTCATCCCGCGTTTTGTGCCGGTTCCGCCTGCGGTTCGGAGACGCTGCGGTAACCTAATCGCGTGCTCAAGGCTTCCAGGCTGAACGGGTCCTGCTCCAGCTCCGACAGCAGCGCCTGCTGGAGCCAGCTGGCGACCTGCGGGAAACCCGCGACCCGGCGGTAATCGCTTTCCTTGATGGCGTTGAACGCATCGACGCGCACCAGGTACAAACTCAGCTTCGCATCCACCGCCACCACGCCCGAGCGTTTGTCGGGGGAGATGCCTTCGAGCGTGCCGGTGCCCTGGGCGGCGATGACCTCCGCCAGATCGAAGACCGCATCGACAAACTGGGCGTTCTGACCGACCGGGTCAACCTGCGGCACTTCAATCCGGCCGAAGGTCACCTCACGCCGGGGGAACGCCGCCGGCTGGCTCAGGTTGCTCTTGACTTCCTGCGAGAGCACCAGCAGCGAATCCTGCTTGAGCCGATTGGTCCAGTATTCCATCTGACCTTTGGCGTACTGGTATGCCGCCAGCCGCCGGGCGTCCTGGGCGACGGCGTGGCGCACTTCATCGAGCGACAGCGGGGCCCGCTCCGGCTCGGCGGCAAGCACACGCACCAGATAGCGCGAATCATCGAAGCTCTGCAACGGCAGGCTCGGCAGCTTGGCTTGCAGACGCAAGGTCGCCAGCGGATTGTCGTCGGCAGGTTCCAGCTCCCGGCAACTGAGCATGTAATCCACAAACGCGAAGTTGCGCTTGCCCGCGATGGAGGACGAACCGATGCCCGGCAGCGTCGCCAGCAGGTCGCCGGTGAGCCAGCCGTTTTCATGGCGCGCCACCGTCGGCTGCACCTTGAACTGTTCCTGCAGCTGGGCGGCAATCTCCTCCAGCGGGCGCGGCACGAAACTGTCGGTGACGGTGCGGTACCCCTCGGCGGTCTGCTCGAGGTGGCGGGCATTCTCCACCAGCATCGCCTGGGCGGTCTTGATCATGCGCTCGGCGAGTTCCTGGGCTTTTTCCGTGCGCAGCTGATCGATGATCTGGCTGCGGACTTCGTCATACGGCCGGTACTGCTTTTCCGCAGGCGTTGCGGGGGCGGCGGCATCGCCTTCAGGTTTCGCCGCCGGCGGGGTCGGGGCGATTTCGTACTGCGCCTTGGTGCGGGTGTACTGGGCGATGGCATCGCTTTCGTTGATGCGAATGGTCGCCTTGACCTGATCGAAGGGAATGGCGAGATATTCGAGCTTCAGCCGGCGCGGGAAGCGATAACCGAAGCCGTAGGGCTTGCTCTGGCCGGGCAGTTGATCCTGATACTGCTCGTAGAGGTCTTTGATCTGTTGTTCGGTGGGGTCGGCAACTTTGTCGAGGTAGAAGTCGGCGGGCACCGGCGCCACGCCGATTTTCACATTCGCCTGCTGATCGCTGACAAAGCGTTCGAGCAGCGGTTCGCTGGCGCGGGGCTTGCCCAGCGACAAACGCTCCATCTGCTGGTAGAGCATCGCCAGGTAGTACTGGCGCATGAACGGCTGCTGTTGGCCGATCTGCTGGAACTGGCTGACGAGGTTGTTCAGTTCATTGAGGCGCAGGCCGACGGCCTCATGTTCGGAACCGAGCAGGAGTTCTTTGTAGGTCTGCACGGTGCACCAGGCGCGGAGGGCTTCGACGAGGTCCTCGAAGGTGAAGCCGTGGTCGCGGGCGATGCGTTTGAGGTCGGCATCGGACAGGCCGAGGATGGCGGCGATTTCCTTGGCTTCATAAATGCTGGCGGAGACGCCCATCTGCTGGGCTTCCTCGAGCATGAGCAGCCAGGTCAGGGCTTCCTGCGGCGCCATCTGGTCCAGCAGCGGGTTGACGTAGCCCAGGATCGCCAGTTGGCTGGCGGCCTGGTTCTGGTCGAGGCGGCGAATCTCGCGCTCGCCCAGATGGCCGATGACTTCCCGAGTCGGATCCGGCCGAAACAGATCAAGCATCGGGCCGGTGATGAGGAAAGCGACCATCAGCAGCGAGCCGCCGACGGCGAGAATCCATTTGTTGTACAGCCGAAACCATTTGAGCATGAGACGACGCTCCCAGGGCGCGGAAACAGCGCAGGAGGGAAGTATACCGGTTTCGGGCGGGAAAGGGACGAACCCCCGCGCGAAGATCGCCCGCGCGTGGGCCCTGTTGCGGTCAAGGCGACGGTACACTGTGACGTTTTGGTCCCGCCGCCCTGAGGGCCGCTGTCCGGTTGGCCTGGAGTTGGCGCGGACGGCGGCCAGCGTTCTGTCGTGTCGCCCGCGGCAGCCCTCCATTGCAGGTTTCTCCTGCCGCGCCGGTGCGGCACTACGTTTCGCGGCTTGCCCATGAACGCCCCCCTGGTCACCCCTACCGCCACCACCACCCGCAACGCCCTGCGCCTGATCCTGATCGCGTGGTTCTTCGGCTCGATCTGGCAATGGAGCATCAACGGCGCCGCCATGACGCGCTTCGCCCAGTGCCTGGGGACGCCGGCGTGGGCTTTTGGCCTGCTGGCGGCGCTGCCGCAACTGGCGGCGCTGGTGCAGTTGCCCACCAGCCTGCTGCTCGAGCGCTTTGGTCATCGGCGGCGACTGTTCCTCGTCACCGCCGTGCTGGGGCGCCTCGCCTGGGTGGCGGCGGCGCTGATCCCCTGGGCGCTCCCCGACGCCCAGCGCTGGTGGTGGCAACTCATGATCGGGCTCCTGATGCTCGGCTGGATCGGGTTGAACATCTCCGCCCCCGCCTGGCTCAACTGGATGGCGGATGTCATCCCCCACCGCGTGCGCGGCCGATACTTCGGCGTCCGCAACCGCATCGGCATGAGCCTGGGTCTGATCACCACCCTGCTCATCGGCTACGCCCTGGACCAGGTCGAACAGCACGCCGGCGACGCCCACCGCCTGGCGCTGCTGCGCCTGACCAGCGCCATCGTCGCCGGTTCCGGTTTGCTGGGCGTCCTGGACATCCTCTGCTTCGCCTGGTTGCCCGATGCTCACGAACGGCCGGCGCGCCAGCGCATCGGCTGGCGACTGCTGCTCGCCCCGCTGGGCCAGCGCAATTTCCGCCGCTACCTGCTGATGAACTTCCTGCTCATGACCGGCATCAGCGCCATCGGGCAGTACATCTGGCTCTTCTGCTTCGACGTGCTGGGCATGAGCAACCAAAAAGCGAACCTCTTCCTGCTCGCCCTGCCGCTGGTGGTCATGGCGGCGTCCTACCCGCTGTGGGGCCGACTGATCGACCGCGTGGGCAAACGGCCGGTGCTGGCGACCTGCCTGCTGCTGTCGGTGGTGGCGCCGGTGGCGTGGGTGTTCGCCACCCCCAACGCCATCTGGCTGCCCTACATCGCCATCATCCTCTCCGTGGCGGCCTGGCCCGGGGTCGATGTCGCCAACTTCAACATCCTGCTGGGCATCTCCGCCCCAACCCGCGGCCGGGATGGCCAAACCCACCGCGCCGGCGGCACCAACTACGTCGCCCTCAACAGCATGGCCAACGCGCTCGGCGGCGCGGTCTCAGGCTTGCTGGCGGCGCTGGTGGCGGCCAAGCTGGGTGATTGGCGCTGGCACTGGCCCGGCACCGACTTCGTCTTCACCTACCACAGCCTGATCTTCCTCGGCTCCGCGGTGCTCCGGCTGGCGGCGGGTCTGCTGGCGCTGCGACTCGATGAGCCGGCGGCTTTCGCCACCCGCGCGGCGGTGGCGTACATGGCGACCAGCATCTACGCCAACGTGCGCCAGGCCATGCTCAACCCCGGCCGGGTCGCCGGCGAAATCTTCCGCTGGACCTATCGCCTCAACCCCCGCCCCCGCCCCCGGAGTCCCCGGAACCCCCGGAGCCCCCGGAACCCGCAGAAGTAATCCCAGGGCGACCCCGACTCAGCGGGGATGGAGCAGCCGCGCGTAACACTGGGCGTACAACCCGTGCATCCGGGCCTGCGTGAAATGCTCGTGCAGCCGGGCGCGACCCGCAGCGCCATAGGTCTGCCGCAAGTCCGCATCCCGCGCCAAGCGCAGCCAGTTCGTCGCCAGCATTGCATGATCTCCGCGTCCGCTGAGCAGACCCGTCCGCTCATGCAGCACCGCTTCGCCATTTCCGCCGACCTGCGTGGCGACAATCGGCAAACCGCTGGCCATCGCTTCCAGCAGCGTGACGGACAACCCCTCGCTCAAGCTCGACAGCACAAACCCGTCCGCCGCCGCCATCAAGCGCGGGATATCCGTGCGCACGCCCAGAAACCGCACCTGGGCGCGCACGCCCAGCTCATCCGCCAATTGCTCCATGCGTTGCCGCTCGCCGCCATCGCCCGCCAGCAGCAGCACCGGCGCCGGCTGACCCTGCTGAGTCCAGTCCCGTTGCACCTGTGCCAGCGCGCGCAGGGCGGTGCCATGGTCCTTGACCGGATGAAACCGCGCCACCTGCAGCCACACGCTTTGCGCTGGCGTCAAACCCAGCTCCGCGCGCACCTGCGCCCGGGTGGCCGGCGTGTCGAGCTGTGCGAAGGGTTGGGGGTCGATGCCGTTGTGGATCACTTCAATTCGCCCCGCCGCGATGCCTTCGTTGCGGACCAGGGCATCCTTGACGAACTGTCCCACCGCGGTGACGGCATCGCCGCGCCGCAGCAACAGTTGATTCGCCAGCACGCGCTTGAGCCGGCGCTGATCGGGATAATGTCGCCCATGCTCGGTGAACAGCATCCGGGGGCGGGGGCGGGGGCGGGGGCGTCGGCCGCCGCCGGGCAGCCAGCGCCCCACGGCCGCATAAAAAAACGGCGTGTACTGGTGGGCGTGCAGCAGGTCGATGCGGTTCTCGTCACAGCACTGCGCCATTTGCCGGGCGACGCGCCAGTCCAGCCCCGGCTTGCGATTCAGCACGATCACTTCAAAGCCTTCGCTTTGCAGCGCGTCGCCCAGCGGGCCGCCGGCGTCGAGACAGAGAAACAGCCAGCGGTATTCGCCGCGCAACTGCCGCGCCAGCGCCGCCGCCAGCACTTCCGCCCCGGCATAGTCGAGCCGATGCAGCACATGGGCGATGGTGGGTGGGGCATGAGTCATCGGCATACCGCCTGCAACATCGGGGTTTTCACCGGGCAAGAAAAATTTTTCCGCCGGCCGTGGTCATCCAAAGCGGGCGATGCTGCGTCAATACTTGCAGACGCCGCGCGTATGCGGACACCATAACCGCAGGGAGCATTCCTCATGAAATCGACCATCGGCCTGTTGCTGCTGTGCCTGTTGCTGACCGGCTGCCTCAAACGTGAGGAAACCATCACCGTGGAACCCGACGGCAGCGTGGCGATTGAAGTCGCCACCGCGACCGACAACCGCGATGAACTCAAGCCCGGCCGAACCCCGGTGGCCGCCGCCGGCTGGGCGGTGCGGGAAAAAGTTGAGCAGCGCAACAACAAAACGGAGTATCACGTCATCGCCACCCAGCGGTTCGCGCCCGGCGCCGAGTTGCCGCAGCGCGATGGCGACCCCGCTGACCCGAACTATGCCCATTACGTGGCGTTTCCCACCACGGTGACGCGGGAGCAGCGCCCCGAGGGCACGGTGTATCACTTCCGCCGGGTCTACCGCGCCCGGCCGTGGCTGTTTGTCGCCGGCGTCGAGAAGCGCGACGGCGCGGAGGACGTGGAAAAGACGCTCCAGCAGGAACCCGCCCAGATTACCGCCGAGCAGTGGGAACAGGTGGTGCGCTTCAATGCCCAGACCGAAGCGCTGAAAAAGCTTGCCCTGGCGCGGCCGGCGGCGCTGCGCATGAACCCGCCGCTGCCGCAGGACCAGTGGCTGCGCATCCATCAGGCGGTTATTGACGCCGCGCAAGCCGTCGACGCCCCGGGCCTGGTGGCGCTGCTGCAGGCGCCCGAGTCAGAGCAGCAAAAACAGGCCCTGCTGGCGGCAACGCAACAGGTCGAACAGCAGATCGCCGCCGCTTTGACCCAGGCGCTGGCGCAACTGCCCGCAGCCCAGCGCGAAGCGTTCGATCGGCTGCACGCCCAGACGCTGGCGGAACATCAGATCACCGCGGACCAGACGGGACAGATTTATGGCATCACGGTCAAATTGCCCGGAAAATTGCTGGGCAGCAACGCCAGCAAACTGGAGAATGGCGCCTGCGTCTGGGAGTTCACCGGCCAGATGCTCTGCGACCGCGAGGTGGAACTGCTCGCCAGTTCGCTGGTGCCGAACCAGCCGTGAAGGAACGGGTTCACGCGATGACTGCTGCTGACCCACAGGATTTTGAAGCGCATCGCCTGGCTGTATTCGGCTGGGCGTGGCGCATTCTGGGGCACGCCGCCGACGCGGAGGATGTGACTCAGGAGGTGAGTCTGCGCTGGATTCAGCGCGCGTCCGCCGAACCGCTGGACAACGCGCGCGCGTGGCTGCGGCAGGTCACCGTCAACCGTGCCCTGGACCTGCTGCGTCAGCGTCGTCCCACCGGCGCGCTGCAGGATGCAGCCGCCCGCCCCGCCGACGATGCCGTCGCGCGAACCGAACTGCGGCAAGCGCTCGCCCATGCTTTGCTGGAGCTGACCGAACCACAACGACAAGTGCTGTGCGCCAAGGTGCTCGGCGGGGAAACCTTTGCTGGCATCGCCCAGCAGATGGGGCTCGCCATCCCCACCGTCAAAACCCACTACCTGCGGGCCCTGACCAAATTGCGCGAACACCTGGGACCAACCTGGCGGGAAATGTAGGTCCGGGCTCGCCCGGACAGCGATGACCAACGGACGCCCCCATGTCCGGGCGAGCCCGGACCTGCGCAGACCGTGATATTCGGAGCCTTCCCATGCACGACGAACAACTGGCGGATTACCTGGCGGGGGAAATGACTGCTGACGAGCGAGCCGCATTTGAACAGCAGATGCGCCGCGACCCCGCGCTGGCGCGACAGGTGCAGGAACTGCGGCAGACACTGGGGTTGGTGGAGCAGACGTGGCGCGTCACGTCGCCGGCATCCGCAACGCCACTGGTGCGCCGAAGCTGGCGACCGCTGCTGCGCTACGCGGCGGCGATCGCGCTGGCGTTCACCGCCGGCTTTCTGGCAGCCCCGCGCGCGGCGCCCGCGCCGACCGTCATCACATCAACGGCAACCGCTCCCGTCCCTACGCGGGAATCGCTCAGCCGGGACGCCCAACTGGTCGCCGCCTTGCGCACGGTGCCCAGCGACGCCGGCTTCACCCGCAGCATGCTGGTGGCGGCGGCATTGACGCGCACGCCCGCGCGGACGCCGTGAGGGAGCAAGGGGTGTCGCCCGGCGTTGGTGGTGGTTCGGTCCCCCGGCAGAGCCGGGGGCTAATGGGGGTTGCTCACGCCCGCAGCACGGCCGCCGGCTGATAGCGTTGGCGCAGGGCGGGTTGGCTGTCGATCTTCATCCAATTGTCGAGGATGGCGGCATAGATGGTGCGGAAATCGACGGTGTATTTCAGGTCGCCGTCGTCGAGTGAACCGAGGCTCGGCCGCGCCCCATGCACGCCCGGCTGCACCATCGGGCCGGCGAGGAACACCGGGCCGGCGGTGCCGTGGTCGGTGCCGTTCGATGCGTTCTGCTGCACGCGTCGGCCGAATTCGCTGAAGGTCAGCGTGAGCACGCGCTGATCCTGCCGCAGCGCTTTGAGCTCGGCGTAAAACGCCTGCACCGCGCTGGCGTACTCGCTCAGCAGCCGCTGCTGAGTGAAGGACTGGTTGGCGTGCGTGTCGAAACCGCCCATGCCGACGTAGTACACGCGGGTGGGCAGTTCGGCGCGGATCATCGCCGCCACCATTTTGAGCTGGTTCGCCAGACCACTGCTGGGGAAGCTGGTCTGCGGACCTTTGGCGACCGCGGCCCGGATGCGGTCATTGGCGATCTGGGCATCCAGCGCGGTGCGCATGACGAAAGCGGCCTGGTCGCCGGCGGCGGCATCCTGGGCTTCAGGCAGGATGCCCGCGCGGTTGATCTGGTCATAGGCGGGCCCGAGCAGCGGATGCAGATCGCTGCCGACCCAGCGGAAAAGCTGGGCATTTTCGAACGCCACAGGTTTGACCAGTTTGCCGTTGGCCGCCAGCGGCGCGCTGCGGCCGAGGCAAATGCAGGTGGTGGCGTCGAGGGGCTGGGGTTGCTTTCGCGCCAGTTCATCCATCGCCCCGCCGACCCAGCCGACGCCGCGCCCGCCGAGCGTGTCGCCGGTGTGCCAGATGTCCATGGACGCGAAGTGCGAGCGATTGGGATTGGGATAGCCCACGCCCTGCACGATGGCGCACTGGCCGTCGTCATACATCTGCCTGAGCGGCGCCAGCGCCGGGTGCAGCGCCAGGCCGTCGGTTTCCGTCAGCGTCAGGGCGTCTTTCTCTGCAATCGCAATGCTGGGGCGCGCTTTGTAGTAGCCAGGATCGCCCACGGGAATGACGGTGTTGAGTCCGTCATTCCCGCCCGAGAGCTGCACCACCACGAGGATGCGGTCATCGGGCTTGCCGGGACGATTGCCCAGCGTTTCGCCGGGGGCCGCCAGCGCCAGTGCTGAATGATGCAGGAAGCCGGGCACGGTGGGAATGGTGGACATCAGCGCCAGCGAACCGTGGACAAATTCCCGGCGGGTAAAAGCACTACGCGGCATGGGCGGGGCTCCAGGAGTTTGGTAAGCGCAAGCAATAACGAGCCGGAAGCGTGAGCGACGGGAAGAGCGCCGGGTGGTCATGTGTCCATAGTAAAAGCGCGTGCGTTGGGGCGACCACGCGCCCTTCCCGTCGCTTCTATGAAAGTCTGCCGCGAGTCAAGCCGGGGTGCTCCCATTC
>CAZSBB010000042.1:0-55431 GCA_964605235.1 uncultured Phycisphaeraceae bacterium | reverse complement strand
CGTTCGGCGCGAAAAAAAAGCCCGCATCGTGCTCGATACGGGCTTCAAACTCCCCGACCTGGACTCGAACCAGGAACCTAGCGGTTAACAGCCGCTCGCTCTACCGATTGAGCTATCGGGGAATCGGTAGACGGGTAATGTAGCGAATTCGCGCGGGGCTGCAAGTGCTGCCGGGGGCGGTTGTTCTGCGGGGCGGCGGGGGCAGGCTTGGCTGCTTTCTGCCGCGATTATCCGGCACGATGCGCTCAGTCGATCACTGAATCATCCAATGGCGGGGGCGGCTGCGGGCCAGTGGGTTTGGGCGCCGGTGCCGGGGCTGGGGCGGGAC
Organism: uncultured Phycisphaeraceae bacterium; assembly: GCA_964605235.1. Taxonomy (GTDB): domain Bacteria; phylum Planctomycetota; class Phycisphaerae; order Phycisphaerales; family Phycisphaeraceae; genus CAZSBB01. The sequence continues at coordinate 55,103 of CAZSBB010000042.1, read as the reverse complement.
GCGGCGGGGCAGGGGGGGCGGGTTTGGGGCGTTCCACCGCAAAGCGATACTCCGACCCGAGCCGAATGCGCTTAGGCCAGTTTTCGTTCATCTTGTAAGGTCGCCAGCCCGCCAGCACATTGAATCGTTCGGCGACCTTGCGGGCTTCGACATACACATCGAAGCTGTCCTCCCACACCTCAAACAAGGCGTACTGCTGAACGCTGGGCAGGTTCTTGAGGTTGGCTTCCAGCGCGGAGTCGCCGGCGGCGATGGTGTCGGCGGTATCGCCGGTGTTTTCGACGAGGTTGACCGAGAGGTACACCCAGGGGTTGCCGGTTTTGTAGTAGGGCAGCACTTCCAGTTCGAAGAACGGCTTGCCAAACTTGCGCTCCGCGAAATACTCGGCTACCTCATCACCGGGGTAGCCGCCCAGGTGGGTGGCGGTGTCGGACAGCTTTTTGGAATTGAACTTGCGGAGGTTGGACTCGGCCAGCCGCATGAGCAGTTCCTCGCGGTAATCCACGATGCGTCCGCCCCGGCAGAGGAAGATGCGCGGGGTTAAGCCCTGAGGCGCGTCACGCGGCGTGGGAATCGACACCTCAATGTCCGGCGGGGCTTCACGCAGCGGCGTCTGGTCCAGCAGGGCTTTGAGCCGGGCAAGTTCCGCCTTGGCGACCTCCAGCTTTTTGGTCAGTTCGTCGGCTTGCGTGGTGCGCTCGGCATGCACCTGCCGCACTTCCTCCAGGTTGTATTTGAGCGTGGGCAGCTTGGCGAGGTCGGCCTTGAGCTTCTCGATCAACACGGTGAGCTGCGCCTGATCCATCGTGGTGCTCACGGCCGGCTTGGCGAGGTCGTCCTGGCGCACCGACAGTTGCTTGAGCAGTTCCTCCAACTGCTTCTGGACTTCCTGCTTCTGGTCCAGTTCCTCCAGCGAAATTTTGGGCACATCAATCAAACGCTGCACCGCGCGTTTGACCGCCGAGGTGGCGTCGAGCATCACCATCACCAGGATCAGCACCAGGATGCCCACCACGTTGAACAGGGTGTCCAACAGGGAGTCCAGGTTGAGCTCGTTGTCCGCCTTCTTACGCCGGGGCATGGCAGTCCTGTAGCTACGGGGCAACGTCGATGTTGAACAGACTCAGGTCGATCTTGCCGTTGCCGACCACCGGCAATCGGCCGGGCAACGTCTGGCGCTGCCGGGCGACGAGCGAGGCGACCTTGTACACGTCGATCGCCTGCGCGTTGTTGCGAATCAGAAAAATAAGCTGGCGATCCTTGGCTTTGGCGATGCTGTCCACGAGAGTCAGGAACTGCGGATCAGTGCGAATTGCGGCGGTGCGCACCTGCACCTCGCCCTTGTCCGTGAGCAACACCAAGCCCTCGGCAGTGCATTCGACAAAGCTGGGTTTGACGTTCCCGCGATTGCCCGAGCCGGCGGGAAAAATGCGCACCGTGCCTTCCCTGGGCACCGCGTCACGTTTGGCGAGTTCGGCTTTGAGCTGGGCGATCTGCTCCAGAATCGGCGGCAGTTCCTGGGTGATTTGATCAATGCGCTGCTTGAGCGTGTTGGACTGCGCCAGCAGCTTGACCGCTTCATCATGCTGTTGCTGCTGCTGGTCGGCGTTGCTCTGCAGGTTTTTCAGCCGCTGGTATTCCTCCAGCGCCAAGGCGAGTTCCTGCTGCTTTTTCTCCGCCAGGGCGATGAGCTGCGCCAGTTTGTCGGTCTGATCTTTGAGTTTGTCGATCTCTTCATCAAGGTGGGCGGCTTCCTCAGCGCGCTCGATGGCGGCGACGTCATCGGTGTCCATGGCGGAAATCACCAGTGCGGCAATCAACAGCATCAGGATGCCGATGACGCTGGCGAGCACGCTCATGAAGGGAAAGAGCGAAATCCCTTCGCCGGATTTTTTACGGGCTTTGCCCATGCTGGCGTCCGCTCAGGTGGGGTGGGGCGATCAGCTCTTCTTGCGCCGGCCGAACCAGCCGGTGGACTCGTGCTGATGGACGTGCTGTTCGATGACGACCTGCTTTTCGCCCAGCTTGGTGAGCACTTCATTCAAGCCGACCAAACCCGCGCTCACGGCGGCAAAATGCGTCTGCATGGTCTGGACGGTTTCTTCCAGCCCTGCCGCCACGCGCTGCTGGGCGTCGCCGCTGCGCTGGGCGACCTGCTCAAGCGTCTGCGCGGCGCCGGCGGCGACTTCCTGCAGCGCTGCCTGGGCGCCTTGCGTCAGCGCCTGCATGGCAGCATCGGCACGTTGGTCTGCCTGCGCCTGGGCGGCGTCAGCCTGGGCCTGCAGTCGATCAATCAAGCCATCGAGCCCGCTGGTGATATTGGTCATCCCGACCTGCAGTTGCTCGACAAACGACTTGGCGGATTCATTGAGATCCTTCGCCTGCGCCGCCACAGCCCCGGCGGCTTGCTCGGCTTGGCGCACCTGTTCAGTCTGCACGTCGCCGATCTTGCGGGTGAGGTCTTCGACCTGCTGTAAGCCGGTGACCTGCTTGGCGGACACCGCCACCAGGGCTTTGTTGATGAGCTCAAGGCTCTGGGCGTGTTTGCTTTGCATCTGCTCGTGCGAATCGCGCCAGCCGGCGACGACTTGCTCGGTCAGCGATTTGCCGATGGCGTCGAGCTTCTGGGTCCAGGCTTGCAGTTCCGCGTGATGGTTGACCATGGCGGCATTGACCGCCTTGCGGATTTCATTGGCATTGTGGGAAAAGCCGGCGTCGACCTGCACTTCATCGCGCAGGCGTTTGAGCAGGTTTTCGTTGCAGTATTCATCGACCCAGGCGAGCAGGCCGTCTTCGGCTTTCTGCATGGCCCGGACGGGGAACATCAGGCCGATGGTCACCACCAGCCCGACCAGGGTGGTGTCGAAAGCGGTTTGCAGCCCCAGCGCGATCTGCCGGAGACCGCCTTTCATGGCTTCGATGTCGGCGGCCTCGGCGTTCATGACGCTGGAGAACTCACCCACTGCCGCGCTGATGCCGATCACCGTGCCCACGAAACCCAGCAGGGGGATGACCGCCAGGAAGGAGTTGAGGATGACATAGCTGGAATCGACCTCAGTGGCGTCGATGTCGGATTGACTCGACAGCATGCCGGACACTTCGGCACTGTTGCGGCGGACGCGGAAGTGTTCGAGCCCGCGCAGCACACGATTGATGAGAAAACTGCTGGCGGTGTTGCTGGGCAGTTCGCGGACATGCCTGGTGAACTGGTCGAGGTTTTCGAGGGCGATTTCCTCGCCGAACTCGGTGGGCAGCAGATCGAAGAGCATCGACTCGCGCTGTCGGCGGAGTTTGCGCCATTTGAGGAAGAGGATCGCCAGCGACCAGCTCATCAGCAGGGTGATGGCGTAGGGCACCCAGCCGCGCTGATAGAACAGGTCACCCAGGTAACTCTCGCGGATGGGCAGCAGGGCGAGGTAGAACAGGACGCTGAGCACGATCGCCAGCAGGCAGGTGACAAACATGCTGACATCGCTGCCGCTGGAACCTGCGCCGCTGCTGGCGGAATCCACACCGGTGGCGGGGGTGGTGGAGGCTGTACCTGTTGTTGCCGTCGAAGCTGCACCGGAACCAGATCCCGGAGTTCCTCCCGAGTTGTCTGGCGGAGTGGCATTTCGCGTGGCATCACTGACGGCAGGCGCCGAACCAGTACCGCCCGCATGCGCGGCTGAACCAGCGGCCGGGCTGGGCGGTGCGGCAACTCCGCTCGTGGAACGCACCGCGTTGAAAGTTGATTCTTCCTGCAAGCCCGGATCATTGAGGCTGACCGCTGGTTCGCTCGACGGATTCGGCGGTTTGGGCACCATGACCGAATTGTGGCAGTACGGGCAGCGCGCCTTGCGGCCGGCGTGCTCGTCGTTGACCTTCAAGCTCTTGCCACAGTGTTCACAGTTATATTTGAAATACATACGCTCCCTCCCGCACTACCTCAAACCACCAGTCACTTGGTTGAATCGGCTGGGGCAGTCTAATGGATATGGCAGCGTAAATCAGTGGAATTTTGCAGGCTGCAACAGTGCTGTTCAGGCCGTGTCAATCTCTGCCAGCCTGCGCTGCGTGACGTCCTTCACCCTGCAACACCAGCCGGGCCCATGGTGGGTCAGGTGAAGCCGGGGCCCGATAGCAAAAGCGATATCCCCCGATTTCACGGCTGAGGCAGGGGCGGCGCAAAATCGCTGCCCGTCAGTTGCTCGGCGGGAATGGGACGAATGGCGACGTGGTTGTCGTTGTAGCCCCAGGCAAAACCGGTGACGCCATCATCCGTCAGTTCCGGGCGGTCGCCGAGCACCACGGTCTCACCGGGCGCGGAGCGGCGCCACAGTTCGCTCACCGGCTGGCTGTGGTAGCTGCAACTGCCCGCGCGTCCATCGTCGAAGGGACTGATGAGCAGCTCAGGCGTCACGTGCCGGCCCCAGGTCAGCGAGCGCGCCAGTTCCCGACCCGCCGCCGGCCGACGCCGATACATGGGATACAGCGCATCGCTGCCGAACAGATAACTGTAGGACCACAACCCCGCATGGACTGCCCGAACCTGGTCGGCATTGCGGGTCAGTTGCGCGGTCTGCCGATTGGCGACCGAACCGGGCAGCAACAGCGCCAGCAGGATGACGATCACCGCCAGCACCACCGCCAGTTCCAACAAGGTGAAGCCCGCTGCCCGTCCCGCCGGGACACCTGGGCATGGCTGCTTCCATTGCATCAACATCCCGGAACCCTCATCTACTCCCACAGAAGGGCTTGGCTTGCCAGCGGTCGACGTGAGCAACCGCAAGGAATACGTTCGCAGCGTAGCACACCCCCATGGCTGTCAAACTACCCTTAACCGGTGAAAATCCTTCTGGGCAATCCACGCGCCGACGAGTGGAGTCGGCTCAGGCGAAACTACCTTGACGCCGGCATGCTGGGCGCCTGAAGCAGCGCAGGTCCACGCGCTGGCCGCACCGGGGCAGGGGCCCGCATGAACGCCGGCGATTCGCGCAGCAAGGCCCGGGCGTGGTTCACCTCACTGGGGCCGTTGCGTCCCAGCCGGTCTCTCCCACCCGCCCCGCGGGCGACCGCCGAGGACAGGAACAGCGCCATCAGTTCGCCGCGGCTGGACACTTCAAAACGTCGGTACAGACTCTTCACGTAGGTATGCACGGTGTGCGGGCTCAGGTGCAGCCGCGCTGCGATCTGCTTTTCACTGTCGCCAGCGAGCAGACATTGCAGCGTTTCCCATTCGCGCGGGCTCAGGCGCTGCCCGTTGTTGCGGGGCAGGCCCAACAGTTCGCCGCGGTCGAACAGGCGCAGGACATCCAGCAGCAGCATGCGGACCAGGCGCAGGTCGTGCCGGCGCAGCGGCGCGCGCGACCGAGGTCGGCGGGCGCTGAGCAAACGAACTTCTTCGGTGCCCGGCAGCAGATACAGCAGACAGAGGATGTCGCCGGCGGAGGTGTGATGACTGTGCAGTTCCAGATTGTGGCGTTTCATCCACACGTTGGCCGGTGTGGGCAGCATGCGGCGAAGCGCGGCAAAGGCTTCCCAGTTGCTGGTCGGCAACCGCTCGGAGAGCTGCCGGGCATCGAGTTCCTGCAGCCAATTCCACAGGTCCAGTTCACCCTCGGCGCCATTGCCGGCGGGACGTCCACGCCGCGGCGGTTGTTCGACCATCACCCGCCCGTTGCCGCGCCGGATCACCACCGGCCCGACCTCCAGCCGGAGCATCGCGCACATCTGCTCCAGCAACATATGTCGCCAGAGCGATTCATCAAACCCCACCGTCTGACACTGCTGTAAAATGGCGACAACCCGCCGCACGCTGCTGACGCGCGGCCGCACGGAAAAGCTGGTGCTGCTTGACACCCGGATTCCCCCTTCAAATAAAAACCATGGCACTCGACAACATCACACGTAGGTCATGACATTCGCTGGTTGGCTACCCTCACCTTGATGGCATACCCCAGCCCTGGTCACATTGTGCTGATGCAGTCCCCCGTGCAAATTCCCCGAAATGGGGGATTCACTGCGAGATGTGCCTACCTGTTCGCCAGCATGGCTTACATTTCCACGATGCAGAATGATGCGCAACACGCGGTCACGGCGCCAAACCGATTCAGCGCTTCAAGCTGCTCATTCATACCTACGCTCGCTGCGCTGCCAGCTTGCGCGCCGCCCCGGAAAATATCGACAAACTCGCCGTCAACCGGCGTGCGCACGTGGTGTGGTAATTCATGAATTGGTAGTCTTGAAGTCCGGGACGCATGCCGACTTGATCTGCGGCCGGTCGGATCATTTTCATACACACAACGTTATTCAGACGCCCAGCCATGACTCCAAGGCAGTCAGCCGAGACAGGTGAGGCGCTGCTTTCCGGACCAGCGTGCGCCTGCCGTGGCGCTGCTCGAAACGGACTGACCGCTGCGGGCCAAGGCGCTCCAGCGGTGCAGCAAACGCGCGCAAACCCCGGGGCCTGACCCGCGCGCGCCAGCCCGCCCCGCGCGGTGGCTTTCCATGCAGGCCCAAGCTATTGTGTCGCCACATGATGCATGAGATGCGCAACAATCTGAGGCATATGCCGCTGGTCCTGCTGCTGGGGTCCGTGGCCTGGAGCCAGATGCTGCCCAGCGTCGGCGACGGGCAGGCGGTCTGGCTGGTGGTTCCCAATCGGACGCAGCGCTCGGTGGCGGTGCTGCATCAGCCGGCACAGTCGGCCCCATATGTCGTTCGCCCGGCAACCGAACTCAACGGCCGGCTGCTGGACAACGGCGTGGCGGGCGGTGCGGGCCGGTTGTGGCTGGTGTTCGAAGGCATGAACGTCCGTATGCTGCGTCCGCTGACCGGCCCGGTGACGACCGAGCAGTTGTACGACACCCCAAAGGTCTGCCGCGGTTTGCCGGCCAGTGCGGACTTGCTGGCGCTGGCGGATGCCGACGGTGAGTTGTTTGCGTTGCTCCAGGCGCGCGATGATCAGTCGCGCGCCGCATTGGATGAAGCCTTGGCGCCCCAGCCCATGGAAGTGGAGGCGGTCGGCGACGCGCCATCGGACATTCCACCCGCCCCGGCTGGATTTGCGGCAGGGACTCCAGCCTCGCCGTCGACGCTCCTGCACGCGGCGCCTGCACCGCCCGCGCATGCCCAGCGCTTGGCGCTGCTCAAGGGCGAGCGCTGGGAAGCTTTGGCGCTGCCTGCCGACTGGAGCGCTCAAGTGCCCGCCTGGCTGGCGGTGCGGCGTGCCGCGGCGCAATGGCCGCTGCTGATCACGCAGCCCGAGCCGGCGCGGTTGCGGGTGTATGAACGCATTGCCGAACAGTGGCACAAGGTTGACTACCAACTGCCCGCCCCGCTGCAGCCGGAAACCTTGTGCTTCTGCGTCGATCAGCAGTTGATCCTCGCCCAGCGCGACATGGCGGCGCCCAATCAGTTGAAGATCGACCTCTCGCTGCTGCGTAAAGGACAGACGCACGCACTGAGCAGCGTGGTGCTGGAAGCGCCGCCCACCCAGCAGTGGACTGCCGCGGCGTTCGGGCAGCGCATCGGGGTGGTGAACTTCGACACCGCGGGTCGGCCACAGTTGGCGCTGCTGGCGCTCGATGAAGCAGCGTCCGGCGCGGTGATGCCCATGGACTGGCAGACGCCGGCGCCGTTCGTGTACAACCCCAACCGCATGCTCCCGGTGGCGGTGCTCATGGCTTCGGTGCTGCTGATGTTTTTGGCCTGGCAACGTGATCCCCAGCAGAACAAGCTCAGCCTGCCGGACCATCTGACGCTGGCGGATCTGCTGCGGCGCGGCGGGGCGGCACTGATCGACCTGGCGCCCTGCGCCATCATCACCAGCATGGTCTTTGGCATCCGCCTGGGGGCTTTACCTCAGCATTGGCCGGGGCTCTCGGGCAGTTGGCAGAGCATCGCTCCCGGCGGGCTGGTCATCGGTCTGTTCGTGCTGCACACCACCTTGACCGAGCTGTTTACGGGACGCTCGCTGGGCAAAATGATGTTGGGCTTGCAAGTCACCCGGCTCGACGGCTCGGCGCCCAATGTCTGGCAGGTCCTCTTTCGCAATCTCACCAAAGTGCTGGACCTGACCGTCTGGTACGTGCTGCCGGTGCTCGCCATGGTCAGCCCGCATCGGCAGCGGCTGGGCGACCTGATCGCCCGCACGGTGGTGGTCGCCCCGCGCAATCCCGATGATGATCAGCCAGCCGATGAGGATCAGGACGATGGCTGACGCGCCGGCTCCGTCCTCGCGCCGCGCCGTCGTGCTGCTGTCGGGCGGACTCGACAGCGCCACCGCCCTGGCGATCGCCCGCGAGCGCTCCTTCGCCTGCCACGCCCTGAGCTTCGACTATGGCCAGCGTCACCGCGTGGAGCTTGATGCCGCCCGGCAGGTCGCGGCAGCGCTGGGCGTGGTGCAGCATCACTGGGTCACGCTGGACCTGCGCGCCTTCGGCGGCTCGGCGCTCACCGCCGAAATCGACGTGCCCAAGGACCGCGATGAACGCACCATGGCCACCGGCATTCCCGTGACCTATGTCCCCGCCCGCAACACCATCTTCCTGGCGTATGCGCTGGCGCTGGCGGAAACGCTGGCGGCCACCGACATCTTCATCGGCGTCAATGCGGTGGACTATTCGGGCTATCCCGACTGTCGGCCGCAGTTCATCCACGCCTTTGCCGCCATGGCGAACCTCGCCACCCGCGCCGGCGTCGAAGGCCGGCGCCTGACCATTCACACTCCGCTGATCGACTGGCCCAAGACCCGCATCATCCAGCGCGGGCTCCAACTGGGCGTTGATTTCGCGCTGACGCACAGCTGTTACGATCCCGCGCCCGACGGCCGGCCGTGCACCCGCTGCGACAGTTGCCTGCTGCGGCAGGGAGCCTTTGCGGCGGTGGGTCTGACCGACCCGCTCTGGGCGCGATATGGAATCACGCGGTGAGTCAGGCCCATCTCAACCCGGTCACCGAACCGACGCCCATTCAACGCCGTGGCATGCGCAATGCGGTGCTAGCCCAGGCCTTTGGCGCCATGAGCTGGCTCACTTTTTCGGGCAACATCCTGCTGCTGTACATGGCGGCGATGGGCGTGGACAGTGCGCGCATTGTGTTTTACCTGGCGCTGCCCGGGCTCGCCGATGCCCTGGTCCGGGTGCCGGCGGCATGGCTGGCGGATCGCTGGGGCATCCACCGGGTTGCATACGTCGGCTTCAGCCTCGAACTGCTGGGTTTACTGCTGGCGTTGCTGGCGGGATTCGTCAGCGGAGGACGCGCCGAGTTGCTGGTGGTCGCCAGCGGCATCGTGTACTGGACGGGCAACTCCACCTATGTTGCCGGCTGGTTGAGCCTGCTCAGTCCACTGGTGCCGGAAAATCAGCGTGGGCGCTTCTTCGGCAAACTGCGCACCACCTGGCAACTGCTGGGCGTGGGGCTGGCGCTGGGCAGTGGGTTGCTGCTCACGGAGGATTCGTCGCTGGGCCGGTTCCAGGCGATTCTGGCGGGAGTCATGGGTTGCGCGTTGATGCGGGTCCTCATTTACCGGCGCATCCCGGAGTTGGAGCCGCCGCAGGGGCGCACCAGCGTTTCACTCATGGTTGTGCTGCGCCGCATCCGTGACATGCCCGGCTTTGTCTCCTTCTGTTGCTACAACTTTCTGCTGGCGACCTTCACCGTCGGCTGCCCGGCCTTGTTCGCGCTGATCGAAAAGCGGGTGCTGGACTATGGAGACCGCCGCATCGCCTGGCTGGGCGGCGCCGGCATGATCGGCTCGCTGCTGGGCTTTTACCTGGGCGGCAAAGCCGTGGACCGCTGGAGCACCCGCCCCGTCTTCATGTGCTGCCATTTCGGGTATGCCGCAACCATCGCCCTGTTCCTGCTGCGCGGCCTGGGGGACACCCCGGTCCTGCCGATCGTGGTGGCGGTGCACGGACTGTTCGGGTTCATGGCGGCGGCCGCTTCCATCGCCATCACGTCGGAAATCATGGCGCTCATTCCCGCCGAGCATAAATCCACCACCAGCAGCATCTGCCTGGGGCTGGCGCGCGTCGGAGCCATGCTCTCAGGTTCCTTAGCCAGTTGGACGCTCAACAGCGGGATGCTGGCGCCCCAATGGCAGTTGCTGAACCTGCCGCGCTCCCACTATGACGCGGTGCTGGCGCTGTTCGCCATGCTGGTGGTGCTGCTGGTGGTGACCCTGAGTCTGGTGCCGTCGGTCCTGGGCAAGGCGCAGTGGATTCCCCGTGCGACAACGGGATAACCCGCGCCAGCGCCGCCTTGTTCACCGGCAGCCAGCAGCCGCAGCTTAGTGGCGGAAATGCCGCCGACCGGTGAACAGCAGCGTCACTTCCTTTTCATTGCAGGCGGCGATGGTGTCTTCATCGCGTTTGGAGCCGCCCGGCTGCACGATGGCTTTGACCCCGGCGGCAATGAGCAGGTCCGGGCCATCACGGAAGGGGAAAAACGCGTCCGAAGCAGCACATGCGCCGGCGCTGCGCTGCTGATTGTTCACGTTCGCCTTGGCGATGGCGATCTTGCAGGACTCCACGCGATCCATCTGTCCCGCGCCGGCGCCGACCAGCGCGCCATGCCGGGCGAGGCTGATGGCGTTGCTCTTGACGTGCTTGACCACGCGCCACGCCAGTTCGAGATCAACGCGCTGCGCGTCGGTGGGGGCCGGCCCCGCCATGTGCTGCCAGCTTTCACAGGACATGTCGATGCGGTCGGCTTCTTGCACCAGCAGTCCGCCGACGATCTTCTTGAAATCAAACACCCGCGCCCCAGCCACCGGCGCGAGCGCTCCGGTCGCCAGCAGGCGCACGTTCTTCCAGCGTTGCTGCAACAACTCCAGCGCCGCCGGCTCGTACTCGGGAGCGACGACGACTTCCAGGAACTTCTGGCCGTCGGTGATCGCCTGCGCCGCCGCGAGGTCCACGGGGCGGTTGAACGCCACAATGCCGCCGAACGCCGCCATGGGATCGCCGGCATACGCCCGGGCGAAGGCTTCGGTCAGGTCCGCGCCCACCGCACAGCCGCAGGGGTTGGTGTGCTTGATGACCGCCGCCGCCGGGGCGTCGAATTCCTTGATCAGTTCCAGCGCCGCCGAGGCGTCGTACAGATTATTGAAGCTCAGTTGCTTGCCATGCAGTTGGCGGGCGCTGACGACATTGGCTTCGCGGACATTGGGTTCCTGGTACACCGCGCCCAGTTGGTGCGGGTTTTCGCCGTAGCGCAGCTCCGCCACGCGCTCGTAGCGCAGCACCATCTGTTCGGGGAAAAGCTGACTGTCGCGGCGTGACTGCATCCACGCGGCAATGGCGGTGTCATAGCTGGCGGTGCGGGCGAAAGCCGCCGCCGCCAGCCGTTGCCGCAGCCCCAGGGAAGTCGCGCCGCTGTGGAGGTCCAGTTCGTTGCTCACATCGTCATACTGCGCGGGGCTGGTGACGACGCTGACAAAGGCGTGGTTCTTGGCAGCGCTGCGGATCATGCTCGGGCCGCCGATGTCGATGTTCTCGATCGCTTCATGCTCGGCAACATTTTCTTTGGCGATGGTGCGTTCAAAGGGATAGAGGTTGACGCAAACCAGATCAATCGGCTCGATGCCGTGCTGCTGCATGGCGGCGACATGCTCGGCGTTGTCGCGCAATCCCAGCAGCCCGCCGTGCACCGCGGGATGCAGGGTTTTGACCCGGCCGTCCATCATCTCGGGGAACTGCGTCACCTGGTCGATGGGGGTCACCGGCAGGCCGGCGTCCTGGATGGCTTTGGCGGTGCCGCCGGTGGAGATGAGCGTCACGCCATGGCGATGCAGGCAGCGGGCAAACGGGATCAGATCGGTCTTGTCGCTGACCGACAACAACGCACGACGAATGGGGACGAGGTTGGCCATGGGTAAAAACTCCTGCCTGCACGCGCTGACCGCGTGCGGGAATCAAGGGAATGCCAGGCTGCGTCCACGGCGAAGTGCGCAGCCGAGATGGAGCGGGAAATACCGTCGCGGCACGCTTACGCCGGGTCCAGCCGGAGAATCACCCCCCGCATGGTCAGCACCAGCAACGCGCCCTTCTCGGTGGTGACCACCCGCTGAATGTCGCGGACGGGAATCTGCAGCATCAGCTTGCCGGTGGGCGGGTCCAGCAGGTACAGCGCATCGCGGTTGTACGCCAGCAGACGGGCGTCGGTCAGCACCACCGGGGTGAGGTCCAGATCGCTGCGCCACAACTCCTGTCCGCTGCGGGCATCCATGCAACGCAGGCCCCGGCCGGGCAGGCTCAGGAACAGCGTATTGCTGAACACCAGCGGCGAGCGTTTGAGCGGTTGCTCGGCGGGCAGCTTCCAGTTGTCTCGACCGTTGGCGGGATTGAGCGAGTAGAGCGTCTGATCCTCGCTGGCGATGAACGCGCCCAGGCTGGTGAGCGCCGGCGCGGCGCTGATGCGGCCAAACGTGCGGCCCTTGAACAGCAACGTGCCATCGCCGGCGGCGATCATGGCGTAAATGCCGTGGGTGTCGCAGACCAGCACCTGGTGTCCATCCGCCACCGGGCGGGTGACGATGCCGCCGGGCATCTGGTAGTTCCAGCGGGGGAAGTTCGACTGGAGGCTGTGGCCAAACACCCGGCCGTTGAGCCCGCCGAACACCGCGACCCCATCGAACACCGCCGGCCGATCCGCCACGGCGGTCGCCAGGTCTGCGCGGGAGAGCACCCGGCCGGTCTGGCTGTCCATGTGGAACAACTCGGTTTCGGAGTTGAGCAGAATGTCGTCCTCGGGACGGAACGGTTCAAAAATGGTGTCGGTGTGCACGCCGACGACCCGGCGCCAGCGGATGCCGCCGTCGCGCAGTTCAACCGCCGAGACCAGACTGCTCGGTTCCTGCACCGTGACCAGCAATTCATTGAGCACCACGGCATGGGTGAAGCGTTCAGATTTACGCAGGTCCAGCGAGGTGGTCCAGGTCAGGCGATAGCCCAGGCGATAGGCGTCAGTCGGGTCGATGATGAGGTTCGACTTGCTGACTGACTTGCCGGCGCACCCGCTGAGGGTGGTCAGCGTCAGCAGCAGCAGGGGGAGGAACCACAGTCGCCAGCGGTCGTGGGGCATGGATGCTGCTCCAAGGCGGCCGGTGGCGGGATGCCCGGCGGAGGAGTAAAGCGGGCAACACGCAATGAGGCCGGGGGATGGATGATTCATGAATGCAGGCAGTATCGAAGTCCGACGCGATTCGGTCAAGCCCGGCGCGGGCGGTTAATACCGGTTATCCGACGGTGAAGACTCCGTGGGGCGCAGCCGGAGCGCGGGATTATTCGTCGTCCGTTTCGCGCGTCTGCTGCGCGGCGGGCGAAAGGCCATAGATCACAAACTGGTAACTGACGGGGGCAAAGCCGTGGGCCTGGGCGATGCGGTCGCGCAGGGCCGCCAATTCCGGGGCAGTGAACTCGATGACCTGGTTGGTTTCCAGACAGACCAGGTGAGCCTTGGGGTCGCGCCCGGTGACCAGCCGATAGTGCGCCAGCTTGGAGTCGATGAGCACTTCGCGAATGATGCCCGCGTCAAGCAGATGCTTGAGCGTGCGATAGACGGTGGCTTTGGACACGCTGTGGCCCGCCTGCCGCAGTTCGAAACTCAGTTGCTCAGCTTCGAAGAGTCCTTCCTTGGCGAGCACGGTGTCGAGGATGCGGGCGCGTTCCGGGGTGAACTTGAGTCCCTGACGTTTGAGGTAGCGGCGGAAGACGGCGCACATGGGCAGAATCATGCCGTCTTCGACGCGCGTTTCAGGGATGGCCGACTGGTCCGCAGTGGGGCTGGTGTGGGACATCAGGGATATTGTAGCCGGTTGGCGTCGGGAGGGGCAGGTGCGGCGGCGTGGGGACAGCCAGCCAATAAAAACAGCCGCAGCGCCAAGCCACGGCTGGGGGAGTTTGAGGCAAAGTTTGCCGCCGGGACAGCCGGCGTTACTTGATCTGGCTGAGCTTGACCGGGCAGCGGTTCCGCGCCGATTCGATGGCGGCGTGCAACACCTTCTGCGTTTCGTAAGCATCGGCGAAGTCCGGCAGCGGGACGATCGGCTTCTTGCCCGCCAGAGCCGTCATGATGTCCGCCACCTGATTGATGAAGCCATGCTCGTAACCAATGATGTGCGACGCCGGCCACCACGCCCCGGCATAGGGATGGCCGTCGCCGCCACGGGTGACGTTGATGGTGGACCAGCCCTGCACCTGTCCGGGCAGCGTGTTGTCGTACCATTCCAGTTCATTCATGCGTTCGAAGTTGAAACGCAGGGCGCCGTGCTCGCCGTGGATTTCAATGCGGTTGCGGTTCTTGTCGCCGGTGCTCAGGCGGGTGGCTTCAAAGCTGGCGACCGCGCCGCCCTTGAACCGCGCCAGGAACAACACGGCATCATCGACGGTGCTGCGGGCTTTCTTGCCCTTCTTGCTCGCGCCGGCGCCGGCGATCTCGCCGCCCGCGCCGCCGGCGAGCACATCGCGCTCCTTGATGAAGGTTTCCTCGATGGCGCCGACGACTTCGCTGATTTCATCGCCGGTGATGAACCGCGCCATGTCGATGATGTGGGCGTTCAGGTCGCCATGCGCGCCCGAGCCGGCGAGCTTGCCCTGGAAGCGCCACAGCAGGGGGGTGCTGGGGCCGCCCCAGTCCTGCAGGTAAGCGGCGCGCACGTGGTAGATCCGGCCGAGCTTGCCCGCCTTCACCAACTGATGCGCCAACGCCACGGCCGGGCAGCGGCGGTAGTTGTACCACACGAAAGTTCGGCACTTTTTGGCTTTTTTCGCCGCCTGCACCATCTCCCGCGCGTCGTCGAGCGTGCCCGCCAGCGGCTTTTCGCAGGCGACGTGTTTGCCGGCTTCGAGTGCCGCCAACGCTTGTTCCTTATGCACATGGTTGGGCGTGCCCACGTCCACCAGGTCGATCTCCGGATTGCGCACGGCGCTGGTCCAGTCGTCGGTGGCGTGCGTCCAGCCCCAGCGTTTGGCGAAGTCGGCGGTCTCCTGCAGGTTGCGCGCCGCCAGCGTGTGCATCACCGGGGTCAACGGCAGATCGAAAAATTTGCTCACCTTGAGGTAAGCGTTGCTATGGGTGCGGCCCATGAATTTCGAGCCGATCAACGCGACATTGACGGTCTTGCTGCTCATTCTCTTTCTGCTCCCAGTGAGGTTATGTCAGGACCTGGCGGACAGACCTTCAGCATAACAAAGCGATCCCAGGCGTACACCTGGGATCGCTGGAGAAAGCATCGTCAACGGGAAAGGTCAGACGGTTCAGGCCGTCTGGTACTTGCTGCCCCGGCCATCCTTGATTTTGGTGCGCTTGAGGGCGCCGGCTTTGGCAAGTTTGGTCAGGGTGTTGTCGGAGCTGCCGCCGCGGCCGGCCTGCTTCCACGCCACGTTGATTTCCTTGGTGGTCAGGGATTTTCCGCCCTTGAGCAGGTTGAGGACGAACTCTTCGGCGGTTTCGCTGAAGCTGCCCCGGCCGCGCTTCCTGCCGCCGGTTTTCGCTTTGGTGCTGGCTTTGACGCCAGCGGGTCGGCCGCGTTTCTTGCCAGCGGTCCCGGTGGGAGTGATGCCCAGTTGGGCGAAAGTCAGGTCAATCTGCTCGATCGCCTTGACGTGGGCGGCACGGTCGGCTTGCATCTTGCTGATGGCGCTGAGCAGGGCGGTCGCAGGGTTCGCAGTACGAGGCACGTTCACTCTCCTTTAAGAGATTCAAATAAAACGGCTGGTCAGGTGGCGTAGGAACAGGCGAATCTATTTTCCAGCCCAAAGAGGTCGCCAGGACGCAAAGTACACGTTCCCGGAACCCACCGGAAAGGAGCTAAGAAATACAATGATAGAATTAACTAACAGGTGATGCAAGGCGGGGTGGCAATGAAGCCAGCAATTGGGTTGCTCGTTGCATATTCGGAAAGTACGCGCTTTGACCGTCTTGCCTAATCGCGCACCAGATCAATGTCCGGCCCACTGCGATATTGCTCCAAAGCCTTGGGACAAAGCTCCACGCCCAGGCCCGGGCCCTGCGGTACGCGCACGTGCTTGCCATCGAACTCCAACGGCTTGTCGAGCAGATCATGCTCGCGCACCAGCCGACCAAAAATATCACTGGGCCAGGTGCAGGCGGGGGCGGCGGCGGCGGCGTGAACATAGCCCGCCTCCAGAATGCCCAGGTCCACCTCACTGCCGTGCCAGCAGGGCACGTCGAGCAACTCGGCGATGCTCGCCAGTTCCACGAAGCGCGCCATGGAACCATTGAAATTGAACCCATCGCAACAGTCGGCACGAATGGCGGCGATGATGTCGCCAATGGTCTGCCCATGCACCACGTAGGGCAGCGAGATGTGGATGATGACTTTCAAGCCCCCCACGCCGCGCAGGCGACGGTAGTCGTCATAGTTGCTGCGGGCGACGGGGTCTTCGATCCCAATGACGTTGAATCCACCCAGTTCGGTCATGATGCGGTGCGCGGTGTCGAAATCGCCCCAGCGTTGATTGGGGTCGAACATCATGCGCATGTTCGGGCCGCAGCGCTCGCGCACCTGCCGCGCCCAGGCCGCCACGTCATCGGTGTCGGAGCATTTGAATTTGATGGCGTCAAAGCCGCGCTGCTGACCTTCCCACGCCTTGCGTCCCGCGTCCTCGGGCGTGCGCCGGCCGGTCCACATGCTGCATTCGACGCGATCCCGGCAGCGCCCGCCGAGTAATTGGTAGATTGGCGCTTTGTGCGCCTGACCCACCAGGTCATACACCAGCAGTTCAAAGCCATCGTATTCCCGATCCAGGGGGAAGGGGAGCCGCGCCAGTTTGAGACTGTCCAGATCGCGCTCCACCAGCACCTGGGCGTTGCGTTTGAGATTTTCCAGACTCACCGCGCGGTAGGTTTCGCCCAGCCCCACCAACCCCCGATTGGTGCCGGCCCGGAGTATGTATTTGGGCAACTCGGGAAACTTGGCGGTGCTGCCGCCGCTGGTCTTGCCGATGCCCGCCGCTTTGGACCAGTCGTCCTCGATCCCCGGCGACATGATGCTGTCAGGACGGGAGGGCACCACCACCGGCGTGGCGACGATGCTGGTGATCCGATGTTTGACCCGCACGCGTGTTCTCCCTGTGACTGTGTCAGCACGCCAACGCGGCTACTCGGGCAGCTTGGCGATGCAGTCCACTTCCACCTTGATGTCGCCCCACAGCACGCTCTGCACCGTGGTCCGCGCGGGCAACGGGGCGCCGGCGAAAAATTCCTTGTACACCGCGTTGAAACGGGCGAAGTCGTCGATGTCCAGCAGATGACAGGTGCACTTGACCACGTCATGGCGCGTGCAGCCGCCGGCCTGGAGAATCTTGTCCAGATGCGCCAGCGTCAGCCGGGTTTCATCTTCAATCGTGCCCCGCACCACCTGTCCGGTAGCTAAATCCACCGGCCCCTGCCCGCTGACGAACAGGAACCCGCCGGATTTGATGCCCGCTGAGTACGCGCCGGTGGAGACTTTCTTGTCGGGATGAAATACTTCTTCCTTGGCCATACCACGATCCTTGCAAGGGTCAGTCAAACGGTATTCCAGAGCATTGCGTTTAGCTGGACTGAAAAGGATGCTACCGCAAAGCCCGCAGCGCAGCCAGAAGCGGACGGCATCACCCGGTAAAGACGTTATCATCGCTCCCGCGGCTCTGCTGCATCCCAAGGCTTGCAATCGGTGGACCGTATAGCCGCCCATACATCTGAAGGGAGTCTGCGTATGACGCTGCCTGCCGCCAAGCTCCAGGAACTGCTCAAACCCCATGGCGATCTGCTGCCGCTGCGGCCGCAACTGGTGGGACGTTTCTATGGCGACCTGAATCGCCTTGGCCAGCGCGCCAAGGCCGCGCCCAGGCCGGCGTACTGGCAGCCGGAGCGCTGGATCGTTTCCTCCACCCAGGCCGCCAACCCGCCGGAGATTCCCACCGGTGGCCGCAGCGTGCTCGCGGGTTTGCCGCAGCTCGAATTGGCGCACCTGCTGGCGGACGGCGAGTTCGGTCCACGCCTGCTGGGGGCCGAGCGTTTCAGCAAACACGCCGGCCAGTTCCGCGTGCTCATCAAACTGCTCGACGCAGCGTGCCCGATTCCCGTCCACGTCCACGCCAATGACGCCTTTGTGCAAAGCCACCGCACGACCTATCCCAACGAGCAATTCGGCAAAGACGAGGCGTACCACTTCCTCGAAGCGCCCAAGGGCCCCAACCCGTACACCCACCTGGGCGTGTACCCCGGCGTGGACTCCCAAACCCTCATCGACGCCATGGCCCGCAGCAGCGACCATGTGGTGGAACTCTGCCCCGGCGCGCTGCAACGCTTTGGCGAAGGCTTCCATGTCAAAGCCGGCTTGCTGCATCGCCCTGGCACCGCACTGACGCTGGAGATTCAGCAACCTTCCGATGTCTACACGCTGTTCCAATATGACTTCGGCGGCGATCCCATTCCCCCCGCAGCCCTGCATCCGGGTTTCCCCGATCTGCACAGCGCTGCCCAGGCGGTGGTCAACTGGGCGGAAAACCTCGACCCGCAACTGCTCGAAAACAGTCGCCTGCGTCCCACCCCCGCGCCCGGCGACAACCAACCCGGCGGACGCATCGAATGGGTCTTCCCGCCCAGCGCGTCGCACAAATTCTCCGGCCAGCGGGTGACGGTGCAACAGAACGTCACCCTCACCGCCGACCAGCCGGCGGCGCTGTATGTCTGGTCCGGCCAGGGCACGATCAACGGGTTGGCGGTCGATGGCGCGCGGGGCGGCTGCGGCAAATGTGATGAACTATTCGCCGGTGTCGCAGCACTGCAGCCGGGACTGCACATCGCCAACACCGGCAACGAGCCGCTGGTGCTCTTCGCCTTGTATGCCGCCCAGTTGTGATCCGCTGCATGCAGTTGGCGGAAGCTGCGGTATCATCGCCATCATGACCCAGACGCTGGGACTCATCGCCGGCGGGGGAATGCTCCCCGCGCTCACCGTGCAGGGCATGCGCCGCGCCGGCTATCGCGTGGCGTGCGTGGGCTTCAGCGGCTACTACGAACCGGAGCTCCCCGCCCTGTGCGATCACTTCGCCAGCGTCGGCATCGCCCGGCCCGGCTCGTGGGTGCGGCGGTTTCGTCGCTGGCATGTCACCCAGGCGGTGATGCTCGGCAAGGTGCGCAAGAGCGCGCAGTACGACCCCATGCGCTGGCTGCGTTTCCTGCCGGACGCCATGTTCCTGGGCATGTGGTGGCAGACGTTTCGTCACGATGCCCGCCCGGCGACCATGCTCCGCGAACTGGCGAAACAGCTTTCCCGACGAGGGCTTGAACTGATGGACTCGACCCAATTCATCCCGGAATGTCTGGCTGACGTGGGTGTCATGACCGCGCGCCAGCCGACGCCTGAGCAATGGGCGGACATCCAGTTCGGTTGGCCGCTGGTGCTCAAGCTCAACGAACTGGACATCGGCCAGGCGCTCGCCATCAGCGAGTGCGACGTGGTGGCGGTGGAAGCGATTGAAGGCACCGATCGCATGATCGCCCGCGCCGGTGAGCTGTGCCGCGGTCGGGCGTGGACGCTGATCAAGACCCCCAAGCCCAACCACGACATGCGGCTGGATGTGCCGACGGTTGGCCCGGACACCATTGAAAACCTGCACCGCGCGGGGGCTGGCTGTCTGGCGGTGGAAGCCAAACGGGTCATCATTGCCGACAAAGCCCGCACGCTGGAACTGGCGCAGCGGTATCGCATCGCGGTGGTGGGGGTGGAACGCCACGCTGCGCCCGGCGCCTGAGTGGATTGCTTATGCCAGCGGCGGCATCAGGGCGTGAAGAAAAATCCCCGCCGCGATGGTCACATTCAGCGAGTCCACCCCGGGAGGCATGGGAATCGTCAGCCGCACAGCGCACTGCGCCAGCCACTGACTTTCCAGGCCGTGATCTTCCGCCCCCAGCAGCAGCGCGATCGGCTGGCCCGAAGGCGGCGTCCAGCGCGACAGCGGAACCGCAGCGTCATCCAGCACCGTCGCTGCACAGAACACGTCATGGCGCGTGCGCAGCTCCGTCAGGTCGGCGGCCAGGTCCGTGCTGCAGCGCAGCGGCATGCGGAAGATCGTGCCCATCGACACCCGCACGCACTTGCGATACCACGGGTCCGCACATTGCTCGCCCAGCAGCACGCCGGTGACGCCCAGCGCCGCTGCCGTGCGCAGCAGCGCGCCCAGGTTGTCATGGTTGATCGTGCGCGGCAGCACCAGCACGCGCCCCCGCTGCGCCGGCTGAGCGCCCAGCAATTCCTCCAGTCGCCGATTTTCAGGACGCCTGCCCAGCGCCAGAATGCCCGAGTGAAACGGAAAGCCCACCACCTGGCTCACCAGCGCATGCGGCAGCAGATACACCGGCAAATCCGTCGGCAGCTCCGGAGGCAGTTCGTGCTGGCGTTCCTGAGCACACAAGATGCTGACCAGCGTCAAACCGCTGCTGGCCAGGCGTTGCGTCAACCAGTGACCTTCCGCGATGAAGTAATCACCCTGCCGCGCGAGTTCCCGTTCCTTGAGTTGGCAGTATGGAGCGAGACAGGGATCGTCGAGGCTGGTGATTACTGAATGCGGCATGACTGCATGAAAGAATCAACGTGGGTGAATGTCCAGCTTATTCAGTGAGTTCATCGGGCAATGGCGGCAGGAGCGGCGTGAGTTGGCCAATGAGCTGTGGGATATGAATGGTCGCCACGCGCCAGACCACCTCATCCTGGATTTCCGCGTAGTCATGCGCCAACTTGTGACGCTGGGCGATGATTTCTGCCAGGGAATATCCGGATTGGCTTGACGGGTTGCCGTGGAGATGCCCCGGGCCGCTTCTCCGATGATTTCAATCTCTCGTTCGACCGCTCGGCGCGTTTTGCGGTCCTGCTGGTACTGGGTGAAGGTCAGGCCGCGCACCATTTCCGCCACCGCCAGCGCGGATTCATGCATATCCCACAAGTGGCTGGCGTCCGCCCATTCAGGCCGCATACACCACCTGTCGGGTTTGGAGAATTTCATGTCGGCGGAAAGGATTGCGCAAACCGCCCTTCATGACCAGATCCACCTCGCGCCCCAGCAACGTGCGCAATTCCTGCTCCATATCCAGAATGTCGAAAAGGCTCCAGGGATGGTCGGGAACAAATTCCACCAGGACGTCCACATCGCTCTGAGGGGTGAAGTCAGGGCGCAGCACGGAACCAAAGAGCGACAGCTCGCACACCTGCCACTTGCGACAGAAAGACTCGATGCGCTCCAGTGGTACATCCAGATGTTCACCCACGCGCATGGTGTTGCTCCTTCACCTGACCCGATGCTGGTGCAGTCGAACTATCTTAACCGTTTTATTGCCCGGATCGTCGTTGATGTGACTATCATGCCGCTCCAATCGTGAGCTGCTCCGCCATGCCAGAATCCCCATCCCTGCGCCATCCACCAACCCCCACTCCCGCGCTCCGGCGTGAGCTGGGCGTCTTCAGCGCGGTCATGCTGGGTTTGGGCTCCATCATCGGCACCGGCGTGTTCGTCAGCCTGGGCATCGCGGCTGGCGTGGCGGGGCCGGGGGTCATCCTGGCGGTGGTGCTCGCGGCGGGGGTGGCCACCTGCAACGCGCTCAGCAGCGCGCAACTGGCGGCCAGCCATCCCGTCAGCGGGGGAACCTACGAGTATGGCTACCTCTACCTGCGCCCGTGGCTGGGCTTCACCGCCGGCTGGATGTTCCTGTGCGCCAAGAGCGCCTCGGCGGCGACGGCGGCGCTGGGCTTCGTCGGCTATCTGCTGAACCTGCTGCCGGGTGATGCGATCACTCCCTCCTTGCGCATCCTGCTGGCGGCCGGGGTGGTGGTGCTGTTCACCGGCATCGTGCTGACGGGGCTCAAACGTTCCAATGCCGTCAACACGTTGATCGTCGGCGTCACCGTGCTGGCCTTGCTGACGCTGGCAGCGCTGGGTTTGCCGGCCGTGTTGCGGGATGGTGCAGCGCGGCTGACCAACTTCACCGCAGCAGCAGACGGCAAACCATTCCTCCCCGCCTTGCTGCACGCCACCGCGCTGATGTTCGTCGCCTACACCGGCTACGGCCGGATCGCCACGCTGGGCGAGGAAGTGCGTGAGCCGCGCCGCACCATTCCCCGCGCGATCATCACCACGCTCTGGTTCACGGCCGGGTTGTACGTGCTGGTGGCGCTCACTGCCGTCGGCGTGGTGGGAGCGGAGGAACTGGGAACGCTCACGGCCGCCCAGGCAGCACCGTTGGAAGCCGTGGCGCGACAACTGGCGCTGCCTGGCTTACCTTTGTTGATCGCCATCGGCGCGATGACCGCCATGCTCGGCGTGCTGCTGAACCTGATCCTGGGTTTGTCACGGGTGGCGCTGGCGATGGGGCGACGCGGCGATCTGCCCGCCTGCTTTGGCGCGGTGGCGGCCGACAGCAGTAATCCCCGGGCGGCAGTGCTGCTGGTCGGTGTGCTCGTCACCGGCCTGACGCTCCTGGGCAGTGTCAAAACAACCTGGTCCTTCAGCGCCTTCACGGTGCTGATTTATTATGCCCTCACCAATCTCGCCGCGCTGCGTCTGCCCCCCGAGCAACGGCTGTACCCGCGTGTGTTTGCCTGGTTGGGGCTGGCATCCTGCCTGCTGCTGGCGTTCTGGGTGGAATGGCGGGTCTGGCTGGTCGGGTGCGGCTTGATCGCGCTGGGCTGGCTGTGGCATCAGATCGCTCAGCGCTGCCGCCGCCGGTGAATCAATCCAACCCACTGCTGGCGACGATTTCAGCCGCGCTCAGTTGCTCGAATGGATACAGCGGGCGACGGCGATGATGGAAGGTGAAATCGCCCAGGTCCGCACTGGTGGCGCCGGGTGTGTTCACGCGGATGAAAGTCTGGCACACCCGTTGGTAAGCGCCCACCGGGGCATGCACGCCCTTGGCGATCAGCACATCGAACTGCGCGGGGTCCAGCCCGCAGGCGGTCAGTTGGTTGAGGCTCGCGGGATAGGTGCGATGGGTGGTGACCAGGATGGTCAGGTTGTCCACCTGCAGCACGGCGGAGGGGCCCATGTCGAAATGCGTGAAGCCGTAGTGCACGACGGTGTGCTCGCGCACCTGGCCATCGTACAGCCCGCGCACAGTGGCTTTCGCCTGGAGCGTCGGCCCATAGCAGGGCATGCTTCGGCCCCCCAGCGCGACATCAATCGCAGCGCCCACGCCGGCCTGGACCGCCTGCTCCACCGCGGCCGGATCCCACAGCAGCAGGAACGATTGGAGTTGCGGGGCGTGCTGCCGCAGCGCGTGCGCCAGCACCATGCCGTCGCCCGGTGAACCGCCGCCCACGTTGTCGCCCATGTCCAGCAGACAGACCGGCTTGGCGCTGCTGACGCTTTGCTTGACTGCCGTGGCGGGATCGATCATCACGCCGGTGAAATCCGCCTGCCGCTGCGCCAACCAGAGCGCGGACTCGTTGGCCAGTTGCTGCGCCTGGGCAGGATTGTCGTTGGTCACCACGATGAACGCGCTGCCCATCTCCGGCACATCGGCATAGGGAAACCCCAGCGTCACACCGCTGGCGAGCACACCCACCCGGCCTTCCTGCGCCAGCAGGTGTTCATACAGCGCCCGGCAATGCGGCTCGGCGGTGCGCTGCCGTTCGATGTTGATGATGAACCGCGGAAACGCCGCCGCCTGCGTCGGCTGCACCCGGCCCTGCACGGTGTCCGCCATCAGCCGCGCCGCCTGCAAGCCCCGCGCTAACTGGTCCAGGTGCGGATTCTCCCGGTAGGGAATCGTGGCGTTGCTCGCGGCGATCATGCGCGGCGTGAGATTGGCGTGCAGGTCCAACGTGTTGATCACCGGCAGGTCCGGGCCCACCTGCTTACGCAGTTCCATGAGCCAATAGCCATCCAGGTCCGGCTCCGTTTCGCCCACAGCCGCGCCATGGGGAGCGACCAGCAACCCATCCAGTTGGCCGGCTTGCGCCACCGCGCGGAGCAAGTCCTGAATCAGCGGGCGCCAGCAGGCGTCGGTGATCGGCCCCCAGGGATTGGCGCGGGCGAAGTACAACGGCAACGCTTCGATCCCGGCTTCGTCCAGCCCGCGCATGAAGCCGGTGATTTCATGATGCCCCGTGCGGAAGAAGTCGCCCATGGCGCTGCCCGCGACGATCACGTCGCGCACGAAATCCTCGTGCACCGTGGGGCCATCGACAAACGTGCAGGATTCATGCATGAAACCGACAATGCCGATGCGCATGGGTGAACCTCCGCAAGCAGATGGGGCAGCGTGATGATAAAGCAACCGCGCCCGCGCAGAGTAACCGGCGGAATGATTGGTTCACATGGTCAAAACGAAATTTCAGCGGCCGATCGGCGTCACGCCCGGTGTGCTGGCACTGACGCAGTCGTCAGCGAAACGCTGCCCTCCCCGACCGTGCTGCGCCAGCCAGTGCACGGCGGCGGCGGGCAGGGCGTCGTGGCCACCTTCGAAAATCGTCAGCCGCGCCAGCCCCGCCTGCCGGCGCAGGTAAATCGCCCGGCCGTAGCTGGCGTCCTCGGCCTGGTCCTGCGGTTGGGGCTGCGTCAGTCGTTGCTGCTGGTCGAGTTGCTCGATCTCGGCGGCGCTGACGGCCGGCGCACCATGGTGTTCCGCCAGCGCATTGAATGCCCAGATGGAATGCACGAAGGGCACGGAGCCTTTTTTGCCGTCGTGCACGCCATGATTGATGTCCACCGGCACGCCGGCGGCGCCGGTGATGTGGAAGCGCGGCGAGCGGGCGCGGAGCTGGGCGTCGACTTCCGGACTGTCGCCGGGCCGACCGAGCACAGACTGTTCGATGTCCCGGGCGTAGTTGTTCGACACGCCGTCGATGCAGTGCCTGGTATGCCACGCCGCCAGATCGCTGATCGCACACCACGCGCTGGCGGCGGCGAAATGCTCGGGGTGATGGCACACGGTCTGCAAGGTCATGTGCCCGCCGCCGGACCCGCCGGCGAGATACACGCGGTCCGGATTGACCGCCAGGTTGGCTTTCGCCCAGTGGATGGCGTCAATGATGTCCTGCATCGCCTTGGCGGACCCGCAGGCGTCGGGATGCCGGTTGGGGCCTCGGAAGTTAGGCTCGATCGCATGCCATTGTCTCAGTTGTGCCTGCTCGAAATACCCGTCCAGGTTCTGTTGCCAGTCAGCGCTCCAGGTGTGCAGCGCCACCAGCAGGGGCTGAGCTTCCGGACGCGGCGAACGCAGCAGTCGCGCGGGCTGATCGGTTCCATCGCTGCTGGCGCGATAGGTGATGGACTCCAGGGCTATGGTCATGGGCAAACTCCTGTCATCCGGCCGGCGGCAGCCGGGGGAAAGCTCCATCGAAGGCTGATAGCATAACCATCTGGCTCGGGGACCACCTGAACCTGCGCGCCCGCCTGGCGTTGGATCAGCAAGCAGGACTTGCCGTCGGGAATATTCGTGGTCACAATCGATGTATGACCCAGCACGCCTACCGCCGCCTTGACGCCGACATGCCGCACCTGCGCGAAAGCGCCGATTGGGGAACCGATCCCGATAGCGGCGCGGTCATATGGCGTTTGACCAGCAGCGTGGCGCTGAGCCACAACATTTACTGCGAGCAGCCGTATGGTTCGCCTGATGGTCGGCGGCTGGTGTTTTTCCGCACTCATGATCTGCTGCGCTCCTGCCAGTTGCTGGTGTCGGACCTGCAGGCGCGGGACACCACGCTCATCGAGCCGGATGTGCCCTGCGAAGCGGTGGGGCACTCGGCGTGGGGCGAATGGGTGTACTACCCGATGCACGACGGTTCGCTGCGCCGGTTCTCGCTGCTGACGCTGGTCCGTGAAGAAGTGCTGCCAGCCAACGCTCTGCTGCCTTATCCACAGACCTTGATCCAGTCCATCAGCGTGGACAACCAATGGCTGCTGCTCGCGGAGCGCAGCCGCACGGACCACTTCGCCACGGTCGCCCTGCATCTGGAGTCCGGGCAGCGGGTGGTGGTGGAGAACGGGCTGGACAATCTCAACCCGCATGGCCAGTTTTCCCGTGATGCCCAGCCGCGCCTGATGTATCAACTGCTGCAGGGCGAGGACAACAGCCTGGTGCCGGTGTTCGTCCGCGAATTTCCTGATGGACCCCGGCGACAGTTGCCTCTGGGGGGCCGTTGGTCGGCCGAGTCCACCGGACACATGGCGTGGATCGGCACGACGGGCAAGGTCGCCTGCGCGGTGAACTGGAACCGCGCACAGCGCTGCCATGATCCGCGCCATCCGCAGGGGAACCTGCTGATCGCCGGGCCTGATGACGCCCAGCCGCAGGTTTTCCCCGCCCCGGATTGCGGGTTTTATCATGTGAGCGTGTCCCGCTGCGGCCGCTACTTCGTGTGCGATGACTTCATGCACTGGCGCGCCACCGGGCTGCAGGACCTGCGGCCGGGACCGACGCGCATCGTCATGGGCAACCTGCAGACCGGCAAGCATCGTGTGCTGGTGGCGGATTGCCAGAACTTCGGCATCGCCGGCTGTTCCCGCTATGAGCCGGACCCGTACCTGACCGCCGACAACCGGTTCGTGATTTACAACGCCTCGCCCTTCGGCACCATGCAGGTTTTTGCCGCCGCGGTGCCGCCGGCATTCCTGGCGAGCCTGGATTGACCAGCGGCCGCGAAGCAACCCGTTCGCGGCGCCCGCATGATCCGTTCCGACTATCCAGTCGCGGAAAAAATTCACCCGCACGTCAAAATCGTATCAGCAGCGGTCAAGATTGCCGTAGAACGCCGGCGAAGCAATGGCGAACATGCTCGCCATGACACCCATTCCCGCCGCCATCGAACGTGACCTGAACGAGCCATACGCCCTGAACGCCCAGCAGATCGAGCGTTTCCGGGAGGACGGCTACATCCGTCTGCCGGAGGTGCTCAGCGCCGCGGTGCTCGATTTCTTTGAGCCGACCATCACCCGGCTGACGCTCGCCGCCGCCGCGTGGGCCGCCAAGCCCATGGCCCAGCGGAACACGTATGAGAAAGCGTTTCTGCAGGTGGGCAACCTGTGGGAGCAGGACGAACTGGCGCGGGCGTTTTCCTTCGCCCCCCGGCTGGCGCGGCTCGCGACGGAACTGCTGGGCACGCGCGGGGTGCGGATGTACCACGACCAGGCGCTGTACAAGGAGGCCGGCGGCGGGTTCACGCCCTGGCATGTGGATCAGCAATACTGGCCCATGGAAACGGGGCTGTCCGTCACCGCCTGGATTCCCCTGCAGGCGGTGCCGCTGGAGATGGGGCCGCTGTGCTTCGGGCGCGGCAGCCATGTCAAGAACATCGGCCGGGACCTGGCGATCAGCGATGAAAGCGAGCAGTTGATCCGCCAGCAGGTCAAGGCGCAGGGCGTTCTGGAAGTGCAGGAACCGTACGCGCTGGGCGATGTGAGCTTCCATTATGGCTTCACGCTGCACCGCGCGGGCCCCAACACGCTGCCCACGCCGCGCCGCGTGCATACGGTGATTTACATGGATCGGGACATGCGGTTGGCGCAGCCCAAGGGCGAGCCGCAGCACAACGACTGGGAAAAGTGGTGTCACCGTTTGCCGGTCGGCTCGATCATCAATGGTCCGCGCAACCCGGTCATGTTTGATCTGGACGCCCAGGCGGCGACGGTGTGACGCCCCGCGCGTTTACTGGATATCCGCGGGCGTCCACTGCCGGCTCGAGTCGGATGGCGCGAACCAGCGCTGCAGGGTGACCGCCATCGCCGGCGGCGCCGCACCCGGAGCCGCCAGGTAAGTCGAGCGATTTTCCAGCCATAAACCGCTGCTGCCGTCGGGTGCTTCGAGCACTTCACCTTTGTCGGTCTGGGCGACAATGCTGGCGCCATCCGCGCCGAAGATGACGCCCGGTCCCTGATGCGGCTGAATGCGCACCACGCCCGGCTGCTGGGTGTAGTAGCGCGAGGGCGCGCCCCCGCCGGTCCAGAAGCTGGTGAGATAGACCTCGGGCAGCAAGGTCACCGGCGCCATCAATTCGTCATTCTGCTTCGCCTGGATGAAGACCAGGTATTCGCCGGGCGCTGTGGAGCCCGGCGCCGCCAGCGTCCACGGCGCAGCATGACCCACCGGCGCGGTGCCCTGGGCGATCAGTTCGTGCCGGGGGTTGTACACGCGCACCGCGACGCCTTCGGGGGTGGTGATGTTGCCCAGCAGACTCACGGAGAAGGGCTGGTCGCCGTCCTGTCGCACCACGCAGCGCAACCAGCGCCCCGTGCCGCGCGGCAGCGGTTGCCCGGACGCCAGCGCGGGCAATACGTCACCCCCGTGGGGCCCGACCGCCGCGGCGCGCATGACCTGCGGCAGGTACAGCAGAGAGTCGGCGATGGTGGACAACACAATCCGCGGCTCACACCGCGCCAGGCGACTGGTGTAAAAACTTTTGTTGGCGAAGTCCGACACGATGACCGCGTCCAACCCATAGGTCGACTCCGGCTGCACCATGCCCGCCAGGGCGAAGGGCACATGCTTGGCGAAGACGCGCCACACGCCGCTCTGGGCGCTGGGCTTGCCGTTGGTGTGCAGGTAGTCGTCGACGGCCGCGCGCACCGCCTGCCGGGCGTGCGCGTTGCCGGTGAACAGCAGAACGTTCTGCAGCGGAAAGCCCCAGTCGGCGCGCATGCAGCCCTGGTTGAGGTAAATGTCCAGGCGCGGCGCCAGCAGCGCCAGAATGCGCGGGTCATAAGTGAGTTGGTACAGGTCCAACAGTTCGCCGACGGCGTTGGCATTGTCACGTGGGTTGGTCTGGTAGACGGTGTTGGACCGGTCGGCGCCCGCCCATTGCGGGTTGAGCCGATCCGTCAGGAGGGTGTGCTGCCAGGCATCGACGACCACTTCGCGCAGACGCAGATCGCCGGTGAGGTAGTAGGCGGTCATGAGCGCCTGATAGCAGGTCAGATGGCCCAGCACGCCGTGGTCGCCCGCCCAGGGGGCGATGGAATCGTCATGGCGGGTGGAGCCCAGCAGCCGGCCCTGGTTGCTGTGAAACTCGCGGTGAGTGAAAGCCGGGTCGTCATAATGAATCATCTGCACGTCGGAGAGTTGACGGATATTGGCGCGGCCATAGGTGAGGTAGAACGGATCGCCGCTGCGGGCGTAGAACAGCCAGGGCATGAAGGCTTCGTAGTGGTGCGTGCCGTTGAACAGGCGATAGGGGGTCCACTTGCCGTCGCCGCGGTAGTCGCTGTGATGCCAGCTGCGGTAGATCCACATGCCGAACATGCCGCCGAGGTTCTGGGTATCCCAGTAGCCGCGCATGCCGTCGGTGATGAGCTGTTCGATGGCGCCAAAGCGTTGCGGATCGTAGGGGTGCTGCCAGCCCAGGGCGTTGGTCGCGCAGGTCCACTGCGGATCAGGCAACGCATGGGGATGCTCGTTGAAGCAAGCGGCTGTCTGCACTGCCGCGGCGGTGTCGTCAGGCCAGGCGAAATGCAGGAGGAAATCGCTGGTGACCGCGACGCCCATGCCGTTGCCGTGAATCGCCGACGCCGCGTGCCCGGCATGCTGGTACACCCCGGTGCCGGCGTTGTCGTACTCCCGGGCGACCGCGAGGTAGTAATCCCAGGGAATGTTCATGTCCAGTTCGCGGCCCTGATGCGCGGTCCAGAGCCGGTGCCATTGATCGACGGCGAAGGGGTCGATCTCGTCATGGGTTTTGCCATGCGCCGGCCAGATGTGCAGCCGCAGACCTTCGGGCGTCGCTTCCAGTTCCTTGGGAAAACGCTGCCAGAGATCACGCAGGGTCAGGGTGATGCGGGCGGCGTTGTTGCTCAAGCTCATCCAGCCGGCGCTGCGGGCGCCGGCAGCCAGCGTCTGACCATCGCCGTCTTCGAGCACGAAGGCGTTGTCACGGTGCTGAACCAGGCGCACCCCGGCGTTGGGGATGGGGGCGGTCAGGGGTTCACCATCCTCCACGCCGAACTGCGCGGCCGTGCTGCCCAGCAGCGGGAGTGCAATACCCACGTCGCGCAGCCGCACAGTGTAGGTGTCATGGGTCAGAACCCAGGTGTGCAGCACCCGCACCAGGGGCTGGTCGGCATAGGCTTCAATGCGCGTGATGAACTGCCCCAGCCGGTCGGTGGGCAGGGTGGCGCTGGTGGTGGGATTGCGTGCCCCGCTGCGGACGTACCAGCCGGCGGCGCGAATGACCACCCGCTGGGCGGTCTGTTCCTCAATGCTCACCTGCACGTCGCCATCGCCGCTGGCGCGATAGGTCATGCCTTTGTGGTCGATCAGGTAAGGCCCATGCAGCGGGGTGGTGTTGAGGACGGGTTTGCCGGCGAGGGTGACATTGTCAAGCAGATTGAAACCCTGGCTGCGCACGGTGAAGCGCAGCGGGCCGGTGTTGACGGTGATGCCGGTGCTGCTTTCATTCACCTGCAGCGCGCTGCGCGGCGTCGGCGCGGCGGCGCTGCCATATTCCAGGAAGTAGGCGGCTTCCTGACGCTGGGGCCACCAGGCCGCTGCCGGCGCGGCGGGAAAATCCAAGCCGACCCAGCGGATGCTGCTGTCTTCGTCAGCGCCCCAGCGTGAACGCACCACCGCGCCAAAGGGCACCGGTTGTCCGGCACGATCCACCAGCCGCAGGCTGTCGGGCGACCACAACGCGCCTTTGGGAAACGGCACGCCGGTCTGCACCGGCCAGCGCTCCACCCCCGACGGCGGCGTGGGCAACACCAGCGGGATGCGGCCCTGCTGCGGCGGCAGGGCGGCGGCAAGCACCCGCAGCGGCAGGCTCGCCTGCGCCACCGAACTGGCGCCCCGGCGCAGCTCGGCGGTCACCGTCAGGTCACCCAGCGGCAATTGCAGCACATTGAAATCCACCCCGCGGGCGCCCCGGGCGATCGGCTCCGTCGCGCTCGCCAACTCGCGCTGCTGACCATCGACCAGGCGCCAGCGCACCGCCAATTCCTCCAGCCTGGCGTCACCGACGCCTTCGACCGCCATCACGAAACGCCCCACCCGATCGAGCGTGGTGTACTCTTCCCGCTCGGTCTGCAGATAGAACGTCAGGTCTTTGCGGGTCTGCTGCCAGGGCAGGTCGCGGCTGGACCGAATCAAACCCGCACTGTCGGCCGCGGACGCCAGCGCGCCCCATGAACCCAGCAGCAACAGGATGAGCAGGCGAACCGCCCAGCCCAACCTTGCGGTCCCAGGGACGAATGTATCGGGCAAGCATGACTTCATGGTTAAGGCAGTCTCCACCAGGACAATTCCAGCAGCCGCGGATCAGGCAGGAACCACGCCCGCGGTTCAAAGGTCAGGTAGGCGGGCTCTTTGAAAAAGATGTACAGCGATTCGTACGGCTCGAGCCAGTAAGTCTGCTGCACCTGCAGCGGAGCATGCACTTCGAAGTAGCCCGAACCCCAGTAACGCTGCGGCGTCCCCTCCGCCACCAGGTCGGTCTTGCTGTCCACGACGACCCGGCCCTGCTGGTCACGCACGCGCAGATTGGCGCGCCATCCGGAGAGAATCACCGGCTTGTCGTCGTTGGGCACGCGCAGCGCCACCGTGCGCACCTGCTTGGGACCGCCATACCCGATGGCGAACGCGCTGCCGCCGTAGACTTCGTAGGGCAGGTCGGTCAGCGGCAGGAGCATGCCGGTCAAGTTGTGCTGATGGCCGACGATTTTGATGAGGTAATCGCCGGTGACGCCATCGGGTTTGACCGCGATGGTGTAGGGCTTGTTCGCGGGGTACACGCCGCTGGGAATCTGGGCGCGATGAACCAGTCGCCCCTCGGCCGACAGCACCAGGATCAGGACGCCCGGCTGGCGCGGCAACTCGCCGCTGATGCGGATGTGCCAGAGCTGATCACGGTCTTCGCGGGCGTAGTACCCGCCGGCGCTCATCTGCTTGACCAACTGGTCCGGGGCCGGCGGCCACGCGGGGGGAGCATTCTGCGCCAGCAGGGGCGCTGCGGTCGCCCACACGCCCAGCACGACTATCCAGCACCACTCCCTGCGCCACGCTGGGCGACGGTTGGTCCGATTCATCCTGGCGATCCTCCCGGCTGACTGCCGCGCTCGCCCGGGTCAGAAGGGGCGCTCGGCCAGCAGGCTGTCGGTGTTGTAGTGACGCACATGGCCATCGGCGAAGGGCACGTTGGTGCCGTCGGCATGCAGGGTGGTAAACAGGTACTTACCCAAGGGGAAAGTGCCGGTCAGCCGCAGGAGCGACAGCGGCGTCACCACGTCACTGGTCCAGTAAGAGGGTACTTTGTAGGTGCGGAACAGCGACATCAGCATCGGGCGCGAGTGCATGTGGCGGGGCTCGCCGATGAGCGGGTACTGCGATTCGTTGAAGTTGTAGGGGCCGTATGCGTTGGCGGCGCCGGGGCGCTGGTGAAGGTAGCCATAGCGGGGATAAGCCCGGTCCAGCGCGCTGGGATTTTCGCTGGGGCGATCCCGGATATAGCTGACGCCGAAGTAGAACACGCTGTAATCGGTGCCGATTTTCACGCCCGGCTCGCCGGTGGGCGCCAAGTCCTGGGTGACGCCCTGGGTGAACTCATCGACACTGATCGGCGAACGATTGGGAAGCTGGTAGTAAGCCGGGCAGTCGTAGACTTTCTTGCTCTTGTTGACATAGCGATACACCCGGCCCGCCCAGTAGCCGAACTCACCGGAGCCGACCCCGCCGTCTTCGGAGGTGGGATTGGTGAAAGGCAGGTAGTCCTGCCAGTCCGCGGCATAGCTGGCGCCGCCCTGGGCGAGGGTGCGTTGATTGGCCTGACACTGGGCGGTCTTGGCCTGATTGCGCGCCGACGCCAGCGCCGGCAGCAGGATGGCGACCAGGATGGAGATGATGGAAATGACCACCAGCAGTTCGATGATGGTGAAGGCGATCAGGCGGCGCGACATGGGTGCTCTCCCTGTGGGTAAGCGGTTCTCTCTCGTTCGTCCCAGTCAGACATGCATATCTTCCGTGAGGTCGGGATTCTGCAATCAGTGGCGATGGCTCGAGTGCGGTTTAACCGTCGTAGGACTTGCCGCGGATCGGGCCCAGCACATGGCCAAACCCGCCGGCGCGGATGGAGGTGGAGTAAGGGGGACGGGTGTAGGGATCGTTGGGATCGCGTTTGCGGGACTCGGCATGGCCGTCGAAGAATGCCAGGTTGGTGTTGTCGGTCAGATGGCGCCAGGTGGAACCGGGGGCGACGATGTTGCCATAGGGATTGAGCGTGGCTTTGTTGGTGTCATTCAGGCCCAGCATGGCGCGGTAGTTGGGCGAGGTGTCTTCGTTGATGCTCCGGGCGATGTTGATGTTGTTGCTGGCGGCGTCGTACCAGCCATCGGCGTACGCCAGCGTGCCGCCAGGCTTAACCAGGTCTGAGATTCGGATGGGGGTGAGGTTCCACAGCCAGGTCGAACCATTGTGGTAGCCGGACACTTCAATGGGCATCAGGTAATGGCTGAATCCTTCGCTGGGCATGTTGGCGTTGGCGGAGGCATCCAGCGGCACTTCGGGGCAGAAGCGCACGTCGTTGTTCTTGAAGTTGCCTGACGGGCGGGGGCCATACGCCGTGTTGGTGGTGGTCAGTTTGGGCAGGTAACCGGCCGCCACCACGCGCGAAAACGCAGTGTTGTGGGTGCCGCCGTTGAGTGTGTGCATCGGCATCCCATCGTTGGAATCCACGATGTAGGTGTTGAGCACCACAAACAACTGGCGCGTGCTGCTGAGGCATTGCGCCCGCCGCGCCGAGGCCCGGGCCTGCCCAAGCGCCGGCAGCAGAATGGCGATCAGCAGGGCGATGATGGAGATCACCACCAGCAGTTCGATCAACGTAAACCCATGTGGCCGCGATTTCATGGCATGGTTCCAAAACGAGCCGACTCTGATCCTGAATCCTCTCGCCAGCCCTGCTCGGTGGGGTCAGGCGACTACGAGTTGCGCATCCGACGGGTGGAAGAGCCGTAGCTGAGCGTGGCGCAGAGCACCTGGCTGCGCGGCGTCAGGCCGGGCTGCGCCAGACGTTCGACCAGCATCGTCGCGGCCTGCCGGCCCATCTGCTCGGCGGGAATCCGCACGGTGGTCAGCAACTGCGCCCCATCAGCGTTCGGATCCAGCCGCCGGTCCTGACCGTCAAAACCGACCAATTGAAAATCCCGACCCGGGCGCAGCCCCGCCTCCGCCGCCGCCGCGATGAAGCCCAGCGCCAAGTCGTCACTGGCGCAGAACACGCCTTCCGGGCGCGGGTCCAGCAGCAGGTACTTGGCAAAACCGTTGCTCCCCGCACCCAGGCTGTAGCCCGGCACGCGCAGCAGATGCGACTCCGGCAGCACATCGCCCCAGATCAGCTCAAAGCCAGTCAGCCGCAGTTCCGTCGTGATTTGATAGCGCAGCATCCGTGGGCGCAAGCGCGCCCCGACAAAGCACACCGACTGACAGCCGGCTTCCCGCAGCGCCCGGGCCGCCAGTCCGCCGCCATGGATCTGATCCACACTCACCACGTCGAGGCGGGAACGCAACTGCGGATGATGATGGTCGCTGCTGGACACCAGGGCACACGGAAAGTGTCCCGCGGGCATCTGCACCCCGGAGTTGATATTGAAAAAAATGGCCGCATCCGTGCCCGTGGCGGGTTGCCAGATCAGCGGACTTTCGATGTGTTCAATCGTGGTGGCGGCGCCGGCTTCGTGCAACACTGCCTGCGCCCCACGCAGCATGCGTTCAATGAAGCTCAGCCCTTCGCCAGGCTGACGCACCAGGGTGATCTGACGCTGACGCAGCGGAAGCGACGGCTGGAGCCCATCCGCATCATTCTCCGCTGGCGGCATCTCACGCACGAAGGTGCCCAGACGCCGACGGGAAAACAGCACGCCTTCATGGACCAGTTCCCGGATGGCGCGGTGGGCATTGTTCTGACCCACGCCCAACTCCCGCGCCAGTTCCGTGACCGAGGGCAAGCGGTCGCCGACCTGCCACTCCCGGCCGATGCGCGCCCGCAGCGCGCGTTTCACGCCCACAAACGCTGGCGCCCCGTCCGGGATGATGAGATTGGCGGTCATCAGCCTCCAATGCGTCCAAACGCGCTGCTGTTTAATATGATATAGTAATAATTCGTAAAATCAAGCGTTAATTCCCCCACAGGGCAGATTCTCCGGGTTTCACGGCGGTTGCGTCTGTTGGCGGCCCCGCTCGCTGCGGTGGGGTCAGGCTGGTTCGAGCGTCAACGCACAATGGCGCCAAGGCCCAGCGGCACAGAAACAGTGCTTCATTCTTTGGTGCGCAGCAGGGCTTGTGCATCCTGCGCCAGCCAGTGGGTGAACACCGGCACGCCGCGCGGGTTCAGGTGCTGGATATTGAGGAACTGCTCATCGCTCAACCCCGGACGGGTGCGATAGCTGACGAACGCCAGGCCGCGTTCGGCGCACAGTTGACTGATCAGGGCGGTGAACTGTTCGTCGGATTGTTCGACGACGCGCTGCTGGATATAGCGCAGCCAACTGGGCGCGATGGGGCCTTCGAACACCAGCACCGGACAGCCGGTCTGCGCCAGAAAATGGAGGTCGGCAGCACTGCGTTGCGTGCGGACGCCCTGCAGGTTCAAACGCTGATACCAGGGATGCCGGTCGTGCCACGCCGCGACGCGCAGGTCGAAGTCTGTCGCCAGCACGCCGTCCTCGAGCGCCAAGCCGCGCAGCGCCGGGTCGTCACGGTAAGGTTTGGGTTCTTTCAGGCCCAGCAAGCGTTGGGCGCTGTCGAGGTAGTACGCGAACAGTCGATCGCCACCCAGCAGCGTCCAGCGTTGCCGCCAACTGCATGCCGCCACCAGATCCGGCGAGTAGTAACCCTTGCGCGTCGCGCCATCATTGAAACTGAAGATGCTGACGCTGACCAGCAACACCGGCTTCTCCCGCAGCAGCCATGGGTGGGCGCGGAGCAGGGCGGTGACGCTGCTCAAATCGCCCGCCCGCACCGCCAGGTTCAGCGTCTGCTCCGGGGGGAGCTTCAGTTCCTGCGCCAGTTGCCGGGGGTCCACCTGCATCTCGGCGCGGGAATCGCCCAGCACCAGCAGCCGGTAGCTCTGGCGCGAGTCCGCCAGCGTCTGCAGTTTGGTCTGCAGTTCAGGCATCAACAGCCGGTTGTGCTGGAGCGTGTCAATCCCCAGCGCCACCAGCGCCAACAACACCGCCAGCGGCAGCAGAAACAGCGCCAGGCGCCGGGCGAAACGCAGCAACTCGATGCCGTTGGTCGCGGCGGCGGTCATCGGGGGCAGACACGAATTGGGCTTGGCGGTAGCGGTCATGGGTCAGAATTGGAAGTAGATGAACTCCTGATGATCGAAGACGCCCAGACTGATGAAGGCGAGCATGGCGGCGTAGTACGCCACCCAGCGCAGCGGTCGGCGCCAGCCCTGGGGCCAGCGTGCGCCCAGGGGAGACCCGTGGAACACTTCCAGGCCGACCAGGGCGAGGATCAGCAGCACGCCCCGCCGCAGGCCGCGCGCGTCAGGCGGATTCCATCCGGACCAGTCGGTGGCGATGCGTTCAATCACCAGCAGAGCGTCAGCGAGCGAACCGGCGCGAAAGAACACCCAGCTGAGCAGGACCACATGGAAGATCACCAGGATGCGCAGCCCGGCGCCCAGCGGGCCGCGCCACCAGCGCGGCAAGGTCCAGGCGCGGACGGCAATCAACCAGCCGGCGGCGCGCTCGAGGCACAGCATCACGCCATGCACCGCGCCCCAGATGACGAAGGTCCAGTTCGCGCCATGCCACAGCCCTGACAGCAGAAAGACCACCAGCAGGTTCAGCAGGGTGCGCAGTCGGCCCCGGCGATTGCCGCCCAGCGGAAAGTAGAGGTAATCACGAATCCAGGTGGAGAGCGAGATGTGCCAGCGGGACCAGAACTCACCCAGGCTCTGGGCGAAGTAGGGCGTGCGGAAGTTGGTCATCAGTTTCACGCCCAGCAGCCGCGCCGAACCAATGGCGATGTCGGAATAGCCGGAGAAGTCGCAGTAGATCTGGAAGGCGAAGCAGTAGGTCGCCACCAGCAGGGTCGGGCCGGTGAACTGACTGGGGTCCCCATAGACCGGCTCGACCAGACGGGCGAGGTTGTCCGCCACCACTACTTTCTTGAGCAGGCCCCACAGGATCAGCCGCAGCCCGGACGCCGCCAGCTCCGGATCGAAACGGCGTTCCGCGCGCAACTGCGGCATCAGGTTGTCATAGCGCTCGATGGGGCCGGCGACCAGTTGGGGAAAGAAACTCACGTACAGCGCAAAGTAGCCCAGGTGTCGCTGCGGCTGCGCTTTGCCAAAGAACACGTCCAGGGTGTAGCTGAGCGTCTGAAAGGTGTAGAACGACAGGCCCAGCGGCACACCCACCTGCAGCAGATAATCCCGCACCGGGCCCAGTTGCCCCAGCAGGTTCCAGCGCGGGTCCAGTTGGGCGAGGCTGTCGTTGAAA
This sequence comes from uncultured Phycisphaeraceae bacterium, assembly GCA_964605235.1. Taxonomy (GTDB): domain Bacteria; phylum Planctomycetota; class Phycisphaerae; order Phycisphaerales; family Phycisphaeraceae; genus CAZSBB01. The sequence goes on along the minus strand of CAZSBB010000042.1, from coordinate 17,682 downwards.
AACACGGTGTATTTGTAGAAGAAGAGCAGCCCCAGATTGGTCAGCAGGCTGGCGCCCAAACCCACCCAGCGCCAGCCGCGGGTGCAATGGCGGGCGATCCAGATGGCTGCGGCATAGTCGACCAGCGTGGACACCGCCATCAGCGCGGCGAAGGCCGGGCGCCAGCACATGTAGAAGTAATAGCTCGCCGCCAGCAGCAGCAGCCAACGATAGCGATGCGGCAACAGGAATGTCACCACCACGCACAGGGGCAGAAAGAGAGCGTACTGGAAGGAGTTGAAAAGCACCGCGTGCCGCCGAGGTCAGGATTTCGATGCGCCAATGGTCAAAGGTACCGAACGCTGACCGCCGCTGGCGGGAGCGGGATCGTCCTGGCCCAGCACCGGCCCGCCCCGCTGGCCGAAGAGCGCCCAGGCGGCGTTCATCGCCAGCCGCTTGAACGGCCCCTGCGGCTTGCGCTTGGCGCCTTGCCAGAGGATGTGGCAATTGGCGCAGGGGCCCTGATCCGCCACTTTGCGCTCATTGGTCAGCCGCCGCAGACGCTGCATGGCGGCGCCATTCCACGCCGACACGATGGTGTCGCCCGCGGCGGCGTCGCCGACGATGTGATAACCCTCGGCATCCAGGCAGCAGGCGTGCATTTTCCCGTCGTGCGTGATCACAATGCGGCGGTAAATCTGCGAACACTCGCTTTCCTTGAGGCCGTTGAACGCCGCCAGTTCCTTTTCCGAACTCCCCCCCGCGAAGTTGTGCAGAAAACGGGCGTCGAAGATGACGTCCGGATCGTCGAACAACGCGCGGTACTGGGGCGAGTTGACTTCCGGCACGCCGCGCTGGAACGGAATCAGTTCCTGACAGTACACCTTGGTCCGGCGGAACCCCCGTTCCCGGCGCAGTTGCAGGAACCGGCGAATGTTGCCCAGCACCAGATCAAAATCGCTGCGCACCCGGGTGCGGTTGTACAGGTCGCGGTCGGCGGTGTCGAAGCTGAAGTGAATCTCCGACAAGCCCGCTTCCAACAGATTGACGGCCTTGGTTTCATCCAGTGATTTGGCGTTGGTGTGGATGCGGACATTCAAGCCCCGGCCCACCGCGGCGCGGACCATGGTGAAAATGTTCTTATGCAGCAGGGCTTCGCCGTAGCAGAACAGGTTCAGGCGGTTGGGCCGCAGGGCGGTGATTTCATTGAGCATGCGGGCGAAAAGGTCGTCGCTCATCATGCCGCGGGCGCGCTCGCCCCAACTGCTCTGGGGGCAGAACGTGCAGCGTAAATCACAAACATTGCTGGGGTCCAGGTAGACTTCAAACGGAGCGTAGGGCAGGGCGGTCCAGCGCCGGCGCACGGCTTCACGGTAAAGCCAGCGGCGCAATGGGCCATTGGTGATCAGCTTCATCGACTGCTCCGGGCCGCCGGCGGCGCGGGACGGAAGGCGGCGGCAAGGTGGGGCTATAACTCCGGCAGGCCCGACGCCATCACCGGAGGGCGGGGGCCAACCATCGGCCCCACAACCGGGCGGCAGATGATACCATAGCCCGACTCACCTATGAACATCCGTAACTTCTGCATCATCGCCCATATTGACCACGGCAAGAGCACGCTCGCCGATCGGTTGCTGCAGGCCACCAAGGCTGTCAGCGACCGTGACATGCGCGAGCAAATCCTCGACGGCATGGACCTGGAACGGGAGCGCGGCATCACCATCAAGGCGTCCGCGGTCACCGTCACCCATGAACTCGATGGTCAGCCGTTCATGCTCAACTTCATCGATACGCCCGGGCACGTCGACTTCCACTACGAAGTCAGCCGCGCCCTGACCGCCTGCGAAGGCGCGATCCTCGTGGTCGACGCCACGCAAGGGGTGGAAGCCCAGACCGTCGCCAACGCCTACCTGGCGGTGGAAGCGGGGCTGGAACTCATTCCCGTGGTCAACAAAATCGACCTCCCTTCGGCGCGACCTGACGAGATCGCCATGGAGATCGAACAGATCCTGGGCCTCAAGGCGGAGGACTGCATCCACTGCTCGGCGAAAACCGGGCAGGGCATTGCCGAACTGCTCGAAGCCATCTGCCGGCGACTGCCCAGCCCGCGCACCAGCGAAACCCCCAAAACCCGCGCCCTGATCTTCGACAGCGAGTACGACGACTACCGCGGCGTCATCGTCTACTTCCGCATGATGGATGGCACGCTCTCCCCCGGCGACCGCATCCGCATGATGAGCTCCGGCCGCACGTGGCACATCACCGAACTGGGCAAGTTCACGCCCAAAATGACGGCGATGAAAAAGAGCTTCGGCGTCGGCGAGGTGGGGTACTTCGTCGCCGCCATCAAAACCCTGGAAGACGTGCGCATCGGCGACACCGTCACGCTCGACGTGAACCCCGCCGACGCAGCGCTGCCCGGCTATCAGGAGCCGCTGCGCATGGTCTTCTGCGATTTCTACCCCTCGGGTGAAACGCAGTTTGAACAGCTCCGCGACGCCATCGACCGCCTGCATCTGAACGACGTGAGCTTCACCTATCAGCCGCACCATTCCGACGCACTGGGCTTCGGCTTCCGCTGCGGCTTCCTGGGGATGCTCCACATGGACATCATCCAGGAACGGCTGGAGCGCGAAGGCAATGTCACGCTGGTGCAGACCGCCCCGACGGTGACCTACGAAATCGCCCTGACCGGCGGAGAAGTGATTCAGATCACCAACCCCGCGGACCTGCCCGACATGTCGCAGGTCAAGGAAATCCGCGAGCCGATCGTCGATTGCGAAATCATCACGCCCCAGGAATGCATCGGCGACATCATGAAGCTGTGCGAGGCGCGGCGCGGCAAATACAAAAGCCAGCGCTACCTCTCGGAGACCCGCCAGATTCTCGACTATGAACTGCCGCTGGCGGAAATCATTTACGACTTCTTCGACAAGCTCAAATCCATCACCCGCGGCTACGGCACCATGGATTACCACCTGCGCGGCTTCCGCGAGGATCGCCTGGCGCGGGTGGACATTCTCATCAACGCCACCAAAGTCGAAGCCCTGTCGATGATCGTTCACCGCGACAAAGCCGAGCTGCGCAGCCGCTTTCTGCTGCAACGGCTCAAGAAGGAAATCGACCGCCACATGTTCGAAATCCCGCTGCAGGCGGCGATCGGCGGCAAGATCATCGCCCGCGAATCCATCAGCGCCATGCGCAAGAACGTGACCGCCAAATGCTACGGCGGCGACGTCACCCGCAAACGCAAGCTGCTGGAGAAGCAGAAGGAAGGCAAGAAGCGCATGAAGCGCGTGGGCACCGTGGACATCCCCCAGGAAGCCTTCATGGCGGTGCTCGACACGGGCGATGCGTAAGCCGCCCGCAGTTGCCGGCACATCTGTCTTAACTGTTTCAGTTCAGGGACCGTGGCACACACCGTCCCGCTGCACGCGCGCGCAACCACGACATGCGCTGCCTCGCCCCTGCAAGGGGCGAAGGAAAGTAGCCACGAGTGGAGCGCAGCGAAACTCGTGGGAATCGTTGCAATTGAAACGCCTCACCCCGGCAGGGGTGAAGGAAGCTTCCGCCGTCCCTCCGGGACGGATGGATATGCAGCACCATCTACCACGGGTTTCGCTGCGCTCCACCCGTGGCTACTATCCACGACCCCTGCCGGGGTCGAAGACCGCGCGCTGTTCGCCACTTTCCCCACAGTCTGTTGTGATGCGCTGCTTACCGCCCGGTGTGGCCGAAGCCGCCGGCGCCGCGCGCGGTGGTGGGCAGTTCGGACATTTCCCGCCAGCGGGCGTGCACCACGGGGGCGATGATCATCTGGGCGATGCGCATGCCGCGCTCGATGGTGAACGCCTGCCGGCCCAGGTTGATGAGCGGGACTTTCACTTCGCCGCGGTAGTCGGCGTCAATCGTGCCCGGGGTATTGGGCATGCTGATGCCATGCTTGACCGCCAGGCCCGAGCGTGGTCGTACTTGCGCTTCATAGCCAGCAGGTAATGCCATGGCGAAGCCACAGGGAATCAGCGTGATGTCGCCGGGTTGCAGCACCACCGCGCTGGTGACGGCCGCATGCAGGTCCATGCCGGCGCTCTGGTCGGTTTGATAGCTGGGCAGCGGCAAGTCCTCGCCGCCGGGCAGTCGGGTCAGCGCCACATCCACGCTTGCGGGGGTAGTCATGCGGGCATGGTAGCAGACCGGACAAAGGGGATATGCAAGGCGTGGGGAGTGCTGTTGCGCGCGCACAGCGAGCCCTACAAAACGGCCGGTGTAGTGCTCGCCGTGCGAGCACTGTCGGTGGCGGTCTTTGTAGGTCCGGGCTGGCCCGGACATGATCAACCCAATCGCCATACCTTGTCCGGGCGAGCCCGGACCTACAAAAAAACAGCGGCGACCGTGCTGGTCGCCGCTGGGGGGAAATCACATTGTCGTCGGCTGCGTGCTCAGCCCTTCTTGCCTTCGCCCTCGGTGAGGGTGCGGGCGATGTTGGCGGGCACCGGGCGGTAGTCGAGCGGTTCCATGCTGTAGCTGGCGCGGCCCTGGGTCATGCCGCGGAGCGTGGTGGAGTAGCCGAACATTTCCGACAGCGGCGCTTCGGCAGTGACGATGCGGGTGTTGGCGCGCTGCTCGGTATTGGCGATGATCGCCCGGCGGCGGTTGAGGTCGCCGCTGACGTTGCCGACGAATTCTTCCGGGGTGGTGACAGTGACCTTCATGATCGGCTCGAGCAGCACCAGGCCAGCCTTCCGGCAGGCATCGCGGAAAGCGAGGATGCCCGCCAGTTCGAAGGCGATCTGCGATGAGTCGACGTCGTGGTACGAGCCGTCGATCAGCGAAACCTTGACGTTCAGCACCGGGTAACCGGCGAGCACGCCGCTCTTGGCGGCCTGGCGGCAGCCGTACTCCACGGACGGGATGTATTCGCGCGGGATGCGGCCGCCGGCGACTTTGTCCTCGAACGCCACGCCGTCTTCGTACTTGAGTTCCGCGGCTTCCGCCTGTTCCTCGGTGATCGGCTCGACGGTGATGATGGCGTCGCCGAACTGACCGCGACCGCCGGACTGCTTCTTGTGCAGACCACGGGCTTCGGCTTTGCCCTGGATGGTTTCTTTGTACGCCACGCGCGGCTTGCCGACGTTCACGCCGATCTTCATGTCGCGGGTGAGCTTGTTGGTGATGATTTCCAGGTGCAGCTCGCCCATGCCGGCGATGATGGTCTGGCCGGTCTCTTCGTCATAGTGGCTGCGGAAGCTGGGGTCTTCGCGGCGGATGACCTGCAGGGCGTTGCCCAGTTTGTCCTTGTCCGCCTGGGTGGCGGGTTCGATGCTCATGCTGATGACCGGCTCGGGGAAGTCCATGCGTTCGAGCACGATGCCGTCGTCGGGATCGCACAGCGTATCGCCGGTGATGGACTGCTTGAGGCCCACGATGGCGACGATGTCGCCGGCGGAAGCAGTTTCGCGGGCGATGCGGTCTTTGGCGTGCATTTCAAAAATGCGGCTGATGATTTCGCGTTTGCCGTTGTTGGAGTTGAGCACGCGCTGGCCCTTGGCGACGGTGCCCGAGTAGATGCGGACGTAGGTGAGATCGCCGTGGGTGTCGGAGACGACCTTGAACACCAGGCCGGAGAACGGAGCATTGGCGTCGTGGGGGCGGGAGATTTTCTTGGTCTTGTCGTTGACTTCGGTGCCTTCGACTTCGGGCACTTCGGTGGGATTGGGCAGGTAGTCGACGACGCCGTCGAGCAGGCGCTGGACACCGATGTACTTGAGCGCCGAGCCGCAGAAGACCGGGTGAATCTTGCGGCTGATGGTGCCCTTGCGCAGGGCGGCACGGATTTCCTCGGGGGTGATTTCCTCTTCCATGAGGAACTTGTCGGTCAGCGATTCATCGAGTTCGGCGGCTTTTTCCACCAGGGCGTGGCGCCACTGCTCGACCTCGGCCGCCAGGTCGGCGGGAATGTCGCGTTCCTCCACCTTGGCGCCTAGTTCTTCCGCCGAGAAGTAGTACGCCCGCTGGCCGACCAGGTCGATGATGCCTTTGAAGTCATTGCCCGAACCGATGGGCAACTGCACCGCCACGGCGGGGGCGCCCAGGCGCTCGCCGATGGAGTTGAAGCTGAAGGTGAAGTCGGCGCCCAGCTTGTCCATCTTGTTGATGAAGCAGAGGCGGGGGACTTTGTAGCGGTCGGCCTGGCGCCAGACGGTTTCGCTCTGGGCCTCGACGCCTTCCTTGCCGTCGAAGACGACCACAGCGCCGTCGAGCACGCGCATCGAGCGTTCGACTTCGATGGTGAAGTCGACGTGGCCCGGGGTGTCGATGAGGTTCATGGTGTAGCGCTGGCCAAAGCGTTCCCACGGGCAGGTGGTGGCGGCGGACTGGATGGTGATGCCGCGCTGCTGTTCTTCGACGAGGAAGTCCATGGTGGCGGTGCCATCGTGCACTTCACCCATCTTGTAGGTTTTGCCCGTGTAGTAGAGCACGCGTTCGGTGACGGTGGTCTTGCCGGCGTCGATGTGGGCACAGATGCCGAAGTTGCGATAATTGTCAAGCGCGCCCATGTTGCGTTCCTTGCGAGAGTCGGTTGAGGTCCAGAGGGTTCCAAGGGGACAAATCCCACGCTGCCGCGGCGTCCGGCCACGGCAGTACGCAAAAGTTTCCAACGTCGCCGTCCGGGACGAACCGGCATTCCAGGCGGGCGGGGGGTGGCCGCGACCGCCGCATTCCGGTTCGTAGACATTGACCGCGCCCCGGCGGCGCCGGGAGCGGGGAAAGAGGAAAAAGGATAGCGAGACGGCGTGGGTCGTCAAGCGCCGGCCCGTGCTGCACGCGCCGGACACCCCCGACCGACGCTGGCGACGGGGGGTTTGTTGACCGCTTCTTTGGGGGCCGCTATTCTTTGCCCCAATCCCGTGCGAAAGCCGGTTCATGGAAGGATTTGCCCGCTTGTTGACGCTTGGCCAGACCATCCCGCCCGAGGCCCTGGCGCCGGTAGCGCCGTTCCTGTTTTACGCCTTTGCCGCGCTGACGGTGCTCAGCGCCTGGGCCATTGTGCTCAGCCAGAACATTGTGCGGATGAGCCTGTACCTGCTGCTGACCCTCGGCGGCGCCGCCGGCTTGTACTTCATGATGAACTGCGAGTTCCTGGCGGCGATTCAACTGATCGTCTACGCCGGCGGCACGCTGATTCTGATCATCTTCGGCGTGATGCTCACGAGCAAGAATCCGTTCATGCAGCTTAAAACCCGGCTGTGGGAACGCTTCGTGGGCATCGGCCTGGGCCTGGTCATGGCGGGGTTGCTGCTGTTCGCCCTGGTGCGCACGCCGCTGGCCGACAGCCAGAGCGATGAGATTCCGCACTTTGGCGCGCCGACCATCGGCCGGGCGCTGCTCAACGAATACCTCGTGCCGTTTGAAGTGGCGGCGGTGCTGCTGCTGGTGGTGATGATCGGAGCGGCGTACATGGCGCGGCGCCGCGCCTGAGCAGGACGATCAGATTCCTCCCACGGCAGGCGCGCCAACGCCCCTCGCCGTGGACACGACACGATTCAGGGACGAATCACGCCGGCGTCACCCACGCCCGCAGCCTCGGGAGGCTTCAGCCATCGGACACCCCATTTTCGACATCGGGCTGCATCACTTCCTGATCGTCTCGCTGCTGCTGGTCAGCGCGGGCGTGGCGGTGATCCTCACCAAACGCAACGCCATCGGCATCCTGATCGGCGTGGAACTGGTGCTCAACGCCGCCGGCATCAACTTCATCGCCTTCAACCGCTACGTGTGGAACAACGCCGTCGAAGGCACCATGTTCGCCATCTTCATGATCGTGCTCGCGGCCGCCGAAGCCGCCATCGCCCTGGCGATCTTCCTGAACTTCTATCACAACTTTAACTCCATCGATGTGGAACAGGCCGACGCCCTGCGCGGCTGATCCCGCGCTGCGCCCGTCCGACCCACTGCCACCCGCCGGCCCGCCTGACCCATGGAACAGACGATTCAAAACCTGATTGTCCTCGCCACCGCGCTGCCGCTGCTCAGTTCGCTGATCGTGATCTTCTTCGGCAAGCAGTTGATGGGGAAGTACGCCGGCTGGTTCGCCACCCTGGCGATGGCGGTGAGCTGCGGCATGGCGATCGTCGCCGGGCTCATCTGGGCCAACCACGACCTCGCCCCGGTCACCATGCTCATCCCCTGGATTCCCGTCCCCGGCACCGACGCCGGCTGGCTCTACCTCGGCCTGCTGTATGACGACCTGACCGCCGCTCTGATGGTGATGGTCACCTTCATCGCCACCATGGTGCACCTCTACAGCATCGGCTACATGGCGGGCGACAAACGCTTCGAACGCTTCTTCGCCTACCTCTCGCTGTTCACCTTCTCCATGCTGGGCATCGTCACCGCCAATGGCGTGATGCAGCTCTTCGTCTTCTGGGAACTGGTGGGCCTGACCAGCTATCTGCTCATCGGGTTCTGGTTCGAAAAACGCGGGCCGCAACTGGCGTGCAAAAAAGCCTTCGTCATGAACCGCGTGGGCGACACCGGCCTGATCATCGGCTTTGGCATCCTGTTTCACCAGCTGGGCGCCAAAGTGCTGCTCCCGGCGGTCGACGGCGGCATGTTCGACGCCATTGCCGCGACGCTCGGCGGCCAAGACGCCATCGTCAACCATCCGCCGCTCTGGCTGACCGTCGCCGGCATCGGCCTGTTCTTTGGCGCCATCGGCAAAAGTGCTCAGTTCCCCCTGCACACCTGGCTGCCTGACGCCATGGAAGGCCCCACGCCGGTCTCCAGCATCGTCCACTCCGCGACCATGGTCGCCGCCGGCGTCTACCTCACCGCCCGCATCTATCCGATCCTCACCCCCGCCGCGATGCTCTTCGTCTGCACCATCGGCCTGATCACGCTGGTCATGGCGGCGTGCATGGCGCTGGTCATGACCGACATCAAACGCGTCCTCGCCTACTCCACGCTGTCGCAGCTGGGCTACATGATCCTGGGCGTCGGCACCGGCGCGTACATCTTCGCCCTGTTCCATCTCATCACCCACGCTTTCTTCAAGTGCTGTCTCTTCCAGTGCTCCGGCTCGGTCATCCATGCCGCCCATCATCAACAGGACATGACCTACTACGGCGGCCTGGGCCGGAAAATGCCGATCACCGCCGCCTGCTATGCTGTCTGCACCCTGTGCATCGCCGGGGCGTCGATTCCGTTTCTCCCGATCGGGCTCAGCGGCTTCTACTCCAAGGACGGCATCATCGCCGGCGCGTACAACTACGCACACCTGCTGGGCGGCTGGGGCCACCTGTTCTTCTGGGGCCCGATCGTCATTGCCTACGTGACGCCGTTCTACATGGCGCGGAGTTTCGCCCTGACCTTCCTGGGCAAGCCGCGCGATCAGCATCTGTACGACCACGCCCACGAAGCGCCCTGGACCATGTATGTCCCGCAGATCGCCCTGGCGATCATGGCGGTCATCAGCGGCACCATGCTGTTCTGGGACGACGCGATCATCGCCACCCAGGAAGCGCTCGCCCACGCGGGCGTGAGCTGGCTGCCGGGCGTCGACGAGCTGCACGAAGCCGAGCACCATATCCACGCGCCGCTGCTCTACGGCTTCACCTGGATTCTGATGATCGGCCTGGGCATCTTCATCTACAAAGACGGCTTCACCATCAGCGACCGCATCGCCCGGTTGCCGTTCGTGCGGCCGTTCCATGTCTGGGCGAAAAACAAGTTCTACTTTGACGCCCTGTACGACATCTTCACGGTGAACCTGACCAAAACCATTGCGAACATCAGCGCCTTCATCGACCTGCGGATTGTCGACGGCATCGTCAATCTCTGTGCCGTCGTGACCCGCGGCGTGGCGGAAATGACCGGCCTGTTCGACAACAAGGTCGTCGATGGGGCGGTCAATGGCGCAGCGACCGTCGCCCGCAGCGGCGGCGAGGTGCTCCGCGGCACGCAGGTGGGCAAGGTGCGCAGCTACGTGCTGCTCATGCTCGCTTCGGTCACCGCGATTCTGCTGATTGTGATTGTGGTAAGTCTGGTCGTCGGCCACTAAGGAAACCGACGCCCGTAACCGTCGGAGCGACGATGCTGCCGACCTTTGCAGTTGTGAAACTGAAACTGACACGGACACGGATGGGATTCTGATCCATGCTGATCAACCTGATGATCTGGTTGCCCGCCCTGGGCGGTCTGGTGTGTCTGGCGGTCAAGTCGCGCGAACAGGCGCGGCAGATCGCCCTGATCACCGCGATTCTCACCTTCCTGCTGAGCGTGGGCGCTGCCATGCAGTACGACACCACGGTGGGCGGGCCGCAGCTCGTGTCCAGCGCCAGTTGGATCAGCGCCATCAACGTGGAATACCGCGTGGGCATCGACGGGCTGAACCTGCCGCTGATCCTGCTGACCACCGCACTGTCCATCCTGGTGGTGATCGCCGCCTGGACCATCGAAAAAGCCACCCAGGCGTTCATGTGCCTCTACCTGCTGCTGATGACCGGCATGCTGGGCGTGTTCGCTTCACTGGACCTGTTCCTGTTCTACGTGTTCTTTGAAGTGTCGCTGCTGCCGATGTATTTCCTGATCGGCATCTGGGGCGGCCCACGCAAGGAATATGCCGCGATCAAGTTCTTCCTGTACACCCTGGCGGGCTCGATCTGCCTGCTGATCGTGATGCTCGGCTTCTACTTCATCACCCCCCAGGCGGCCGGCGGCGTCAATACCTGGCTGATGGTTGGCGGCGAGGGTGAAATCAGCCTCCAGTCCAAAGCGGTGCAGGCGCTGTTCTCCACCCATGGCCCGTACTGGACCTTCGCCCAGGCGGCGTTCTGGCTGACCTTCTTCGCCTTCGCCATCAAGATTCCCGCCGCTCCGCTGCACACCTGGCTGCCCGACGCCCACGTCGAAGCCCCCACGCCCATCAGCATGATCCTGGCGGGTGTGCTGCTGAAGATGGGCGGCTACGCCCTGATGCGGGTGACGTACCCGATCTTCCCCGAAGCCGCCAAGCTGTATTGGATGTGCGTCGCCACCATCGGCGTGTTCGGCATCATCTACGGCGCCCTGTGCGCCATGGCGCAGACCGACTGGAAAAAACTCGTCGCCTACTCCTCGGTCAGCCACATGGGCTTTGTCACCCTGGGCATCGGCGTCATGACCCGCACCGGCTTCGACGGCGCGTACTTTGAAATGATCGCCCACGGCATCGTCAGCGCCATGATGTTCTTCCTCGTCGGCGTGGTCTACGAACGGGCGCACCACCGTGAGATCAATCGCCTGGGCGGCCTGTGGCTGCGGTGGCCCGGCTACGGCGGCTGGTCGCTCGTGGGTTTCTTTGCCGGCATGGGTCTGCCCAGCTTGTGTGGCTTCATCGGCGAAGCCATGGTCCTGCTGGGAACCTTTGAAGCCGCCAAGCACATGCCCGGCGAAGCCCACAAGGTCTACATCCTGGGCGCCGCCGCCGCCTTTGGCGTCGTGCTGACCGCCGGCTACATCCTCTGGATGTTCCAACGCGTCTACATGGGCAAGGACAAGGTCGAGTATGACCACTATGAAAAACCCAATGCCCGTGAATACTTCGTCATGACCACCCTGGGCCTGGCGGCGTTCGTGTTCGGCATCGTCCCGGCGCTCGTGTTCAACCTCACCAACCCGACGTTCAACCAACTGGTCCAGGTCGTTGGCCTGGCCAGCAAGTGACCAGCCTTAAGAATATTCACCACAGAGACACAGAGATCACAGAGATTCAGACTGGAGAATGACAGGATTGACAGGGCGATCGAACAATTTCGTGTGCTTGACTCCGTGTTCTCTGTGTCTCTGTGGTAGATTCTTCAAGGTTGGTGCCTGAACTCAAGAAGGGAATCTCGCCCCCGTGCCGCTCCTGCTCGCCAATTGGTTTTCCACGGTCCGTGCCGACCTGCCGCTGCTCCTGCCCGAGGTGTGGCTGGTCATCGGCATGTGCGCGGTGATCCTCGTCCCCTTCGTTCGCCGCGACAACACCATGCTGCCCACGGTTGCCGCCGTCGCCAGTCTGCTGCTGGCGCTGGTGTTCACCGGGCTGAGTCTGGTCAGCGGTGATGGTCACGCCTTCCGCGCGGTTTTCGCCGGCATGCTGACCATCGACCCCTTCAGCCAGTTCCTCAAAATCATCATCATCCTGTTCACCATGCTCATTGTGCTGCAATGGCTGCTGGTGGGGCGGTCGCAGGTGCATGCCTGGGATGTGCCCGATTACCTGTGCCTGCTGCTGGGCGCGAGCTTCGGCATGATGCTCATGACCAGCGCCAGCAACCTGCTGATGATCTTCCTGGCGATGGAAAGCGCCTCCATGCCCAGTTTCGCCCTGGCGGGGTTCCGCAAACGCCAGAAGCTCAGCACCGAAGGCTCGCTCAAGTATGTGCTGTTCGGCGCGGCCGCCAGCGCGGTGATGGTCTACGGCATCTCGCTGATCTACGGCGTCACCGGCACGCTCAGCCTCAGCGCGCTCGCCAATCACGCCGCCACCCAGGGCATCACGCCGCTGCTGGCGGTGGGGCTCGCCGGGCTGCTGGCGGGTTTCGCCTTCAAGCTCTCGGCAGCGCCGATGCACTTCTGGTGTCCCGACGTCTTCCAGGGTGCGCCCATTGAAGTGACCACCTTCCTGTCGGTTGCCTCCAAAGCCGCCGCGGTGGCGTTGCTGGCGCGCGTGCTGTCCCAGTTCAGCTTCGCCGCCGGCCACGAGCATCTGATCGGGCTGGCGACCGGCGTGGGCCTGCTGGGTGAGACGACCGCCTGCTGGGGCAACTTCGTGGCGCTGCATCAGACCAACATCAAACGCCTGCTCGCCTACAGCAGCATCGGCCACGCCGGCTACATGACCATGGGCTGCGCCTGCATCCTGCTGACCCGTGGCGACGACGTGATGGCGGCCCTGCTGTTCTACATCCTCGTCTACCTGTTCATGAACCTGGGCGCCTTCACCGTGGCCGCCCTGATCGCCCAGCAGATCGGCAGCGAGGACATCCGCGATTACCGCGGCCTGTTCCACCGCCAGCGCGTGCTGTCCATCCTGCTGATCATCTTCATGCTCAGCCTGTTCGGCATGCCCAGCCTCGGCGGTTTCATGGGTAAGTTCTTCCTCGGCGCCGCCATGGCGAAGACCGGCGTAGGCGGCTTCGCCCTCATTGCCGTGCTGCTGGTCAACACGCTCGTGAGCCTCTGGTTCTACCTCCGCCCGGCGTACTTCATGGTCTTTGTCCCGGCGGAAGATGACCGTCCGCTGCCGGCGCTGAGTGTTCCGGCGCTGGCGCTGCTGGGTGTCTGTGCCCTGGTGCTGGTCTTCACCGGCCTGCTGCCCAACCCGGCGCGGCAACTGGTGGGGGATTATGCTTCCATCCAGGGCGCCGCCACGCCTCCGACCACGCAAACTGTAAGTGCTGCTCATCCCTGAAACACATCACGCCTGAGGACTCCGCCCGACAATGGCGGGGCGGCTGGCATGTTCCCTCATCAATCCGATTTGCCGCGATGCCGTGGCTGCTGGGCGCAGTCGACGGGAGCGGTCGGCGCTGCGCCCGACCGATCTCCACCCATCGCGTCTGCTGCGGCGCAGCCGAGGATGGTTCCATGATTCGGCTTGGATTTGTCGGCCTGGGCGGCATGGGTCTGCATCAGGCGACGTCGTTCGCCAAGGTCAGCGGCTGTCGCATCGTCGCCGGGGCGGATGTCAGCACGGCCGCGCAGGCGAACTTCCTGCAGCGCTACCCCAAGGCTCGCGCTTACGCCAGCCACAAAGAACTGCTGGGCGACAACGACGTGGACGCCGTGGTGGTCGTTTCGCCCACCTTCTTCCATCGCCAGATCGTCATCGACGCCCTGCGCGCCGGCCGGCATGTGCTGACCGAAAAGCCCATGGCCCGCACCGTCGCCGACTGCAAAGCCATGCTCGACGTGGCGAGCAAGACCGGCAAGCAACTGATGGTCGCTCACTGCCGGCGGTTTGATGACGACTGGGGCACCTTCGCCAACCTGGTGCGCAAGGGCAAGCTCGGTCGGCCGATCCTCTGGCGCCACCTGATGGCGGGCAAAGGTCCCACCAATCCGTGGTTCATGGATGACAAACTCGGCGGCGGCCCGCTGATCGACGGCGCGGTGCATGACGAGGATTTCGCCAACTGGCTCTTTGGTGAGCCCGAGTCGGTCTATGCGACCCAGATGAAGCTCACCAAGAACACGGCCGTCGACACCGCCAGCACCGTCGTCCATTACCGCAGCGGCGACCAGCTGCTGCTGAGCTGGAGCTGGGGCGTCGGGCAGGGCAGTCACCTCAACGACGCGCTGGGCCCCAAGGCCAGCGTGGTGTTCGGCCCACCCGCCAACGCCGAGGGACTGGACCCCAAAACCTACGCGTACTACCAGCTCAATCCCGCGCCGGCGACCGGCGGCAAACCCCAGCTCATCCGCAGCAAGCGCACCGACATGTACGTCAATCAGGCCCGGCATTTCCTGGCGTGCCTCAACGGCAAAGCCAAGTGCCAGTCCGATGGCTACGCAGCGCTCAAGGCGGTGGCGGTGGCGGAAGCCATTCTCAAAGCCGCGGTCAAGGGCGGCGAACGCAAAGTGCGCTTCTAAGTTCATCACGGCTTCAACGGGCAAAGCAGGAGTCAAGAGCGATGCCGCAATCTCTCACCGCCGAGCATGGCGTGGTGTGCGCCTTGCCGCGCGACCTGTTCGGTTACTTCGGCTGGCCGACGGTCTGCCGCCTGGACAATGGCGCCTTGCTGGCGGCGGCGTCGGGGATGCGTTTCGCCCACGTCTGTCCCTTCGGCCGCAGCGCCTTGTGCCACAGCCATGACGACGGCAAAACCTGGACGCAGCCGCGCATCATCAATGATTCGCCGCTGGATGACCGAGACACGGGCCTGACCAGCCTGGGCGGCAGCCAGGTGCTGATGACCTGGTTCGTCAGCGATCACCGTGAACGCTTTGCCGACCCCGCCTACCCGTACCACGGGTTCTACAAATCCACGCTGGCGGCCATCAGCGAAGACGTCTCGGCGCGCTTCCGGGGCTGCTGGGTGCGGCGCTCCGATGACGCGGGCCTGACCTGGCGCGACCCGGTGCGCGTGGAAGTCAGCGCCCCGCATGGCCCCATCCGCTGCGCCAACGGCGACCTGCTGTACCTGGGCAAAGCCTACGGCTTCGATGGCGTCAACATCCGCACCGAGCGGGCGCCCGCGGCTGCGCTGCGCAGCACCGATCAGGGCGACACCTGGACCCGGCTGGGCGATGTGCCGCTGTACCCCGGTGCGACGCACGACAACGTGCACGAGCCGCATGTCGTCGAACTGCCCGATGGCAAGCTCATCGGCATGTTGCGCATGCAGTCAGGCCGGGACAGCGCCACCCCGATGGAGAAGCTGGGGCTGATTCATTTCTCCATGGCGCAAACGGAATCCACCGACGGCGGGCAGACATGGTCCGTCCCGCGCCCGCTGGGGTTCCATGGCTCGCCGCCGCATCTGCTGCGCCATTCCTCAGGCACGCTGATTCTGTCCTACGGCTACCGACGCGAACCCTACGGCCAGCGCATCGCGCTGTCGCAGGACCACGGCGCCACCTGGCGTCATGATTACATCCTCCGCGCCGATGGCCCCGACAGCGATCTGGGTTATCCCAGCACCGTTGAACTGGGCAACGGCGAGTTGCTGACCGTGTACTACCAGAAAGCCGCCGGCAAAACCGACAAACCCGCCATGCTCTGGTCGCGCTGGCGGCTGCCGGATTAATGGCCACTTACCACCCGCTCAAGGATTTCCCCCATGAAAGTTGGTGTGACGCAACTGGTGCTGCCCAAGCTGGACACGCTCAGCTTTCTCCAGCAGTCCCACGACACCGGCTACGAAGTCGTCGAACTGGCGCTCCGCCGCGAAGGCGATCTGACCCTGCAAACCAGTGACGCCGCGCTGGACGCCATCCGTCAGCGCGCCGCGGAACTGAACCTCACGCTCGCGTCGATCACGCTCACGCACTGCACGGGCAACCTGCTCGAAGGCGGTGAAGCCCAGCAGCGCAGCCTGGAGGAAAGCCGGCAGGGCCTGGCGATCGCCAACCGTCTGGGCATCCGCTGCGCTCTGCATACGCTGGGGCGGCTCAAGCCCGAGGTGTACTACGACGATGCTTACGCCTTCGCCCGCGACAGCCTGCGTAAGCTCGCGCTCGACTGCCTGCGGCTGAACGTCACCATTGCCGTCGAGTTCGTGTGGAACGGCTTCGCCTTCAGCCCGCTGGAAATGCGCCGCCTGCTCGATGAAGTCGCCAGCGAGCATGTGGGCTTCTACTTCGATCCGGGCAACATGGCGGTGTACCACTTCCCGCACCACTGGGTGAAGGTGGTGGGCAAGCACATCAAGATGGTGCACCTGAAGGACTGGAAGGGCCGGGCGCTCAATGGCTCCTGGCCGGCGCTGCTGGAAGGGGAAGTGGATTACGCCGCGATGAACCGCGAGCTGCGCGCCATCGGCTACGACGGCCCGATGATCAGCGAAGTGGCGCCCAGCATCGCCAGCCTGGAAGCGACGGCGGCGGCGATCCGCAAGATCATGCAGATGTAGCGCGGCAGGGGGGGGACGGCGTCCCCGCGGGGCATCATTGCGACACCTGCTTAGCGGGCGAGTTAACTCGCCCGCTAACCGCGCTGGGCGCGATGGCAGCGCGATACGACATTCAACAATATCTACGCCCGCGCAGCCGCCGGGCGCTTATCCCCCGTACAAATCGCTGCCCTTCTTGGGCGCGGCGGTGTTGGCGGGCTTCTGCCCCGCCACAGCGCGCAGCGCGGTCAGCTTGTCCGCCGCCGCCACGCGCAGGAAGGCGATGTCGCCGCCGCCGCCGCCCATGTTGTAACCCAGGTCCACCGCCACCTGCACAGATGCCGGGCTAGCGACCACGCAGCCGGCGAACTTGCCCGCCTTGCGTGCCGCGTCGGCGGTGGTCTTCATCGCCGCCTGCAGTTCCTTGCTTTCGTCGATGGCGGTGTTGATGGGCAGGCCCATGCGGAGCTTCATGTCGTCGGGGCCGAAGAACAGCACGTCGATGCCCTCGGTGTTGATGATCGCGTCGGCGTTCTTGACCGCCTCCAGCGTTTCCACCTGGGCGACCACGCACAGCTCGCGCTCGCGGTAGTAGTCCCGGCCGTCAAGGTCGATCACCCGGCGTCCGCCGTAGCTGCGATTGCCCAGCGGGGGAAAGCGCAGGCTCTGCACGATGGCCTTCGCCTGCGCGGCCGTGTCGACCATGGGGACCATGATCGCCGAGGGGGCGAGGTCGGCGATGGGGCCGAGGATGCCGTTCTCATGCCCGGGCACGCGGATAAGGGTTTCAATGCCGGTGGCGCTGGCGGCGAGCATGGCGTTCAGGCAGCCGTCGTAGCTCAATTGCCCGTGCTGGCCGTCGATCCACACGAAGTCCCAGCCGCGGCACATGCCTTCGATGATGCCCGGCGCGGGGTACATGTTGCACAGTCCCAGCACCACATCGCCCGCCCGGAGTTTGTTGAACAGCACGTTTGCCCGCATGGCTTGGACCCTTTGTCAGATGAAAAGGAAAAGGAGTGGGAAGCCTAGCAATGAATGCGGGCGGCAACAAATCGCCGGGCAAGCCAATGTCGCAACCGAAGTAGAAGTGTCCCCTTATTCAACCGAGTAGAACTGTCCCCTT
>CAZSBB010000041.1:0-56519 GCA_964605235.1 uncultured Phycisphaeraceae bacterium | reverse complement strand
GGAGCGGCAATCTCCACATTTTTCGGCCGTATTGTGTGGGGGGGGGGGTGGGGGTCGGGGTCGGGGTCGGGGTCGGGGTCGGGGTTACTACTACTACTACTACTACTACTACTACTACTACAATCAATCTATCAGGGTGCGCATGGTTCGTAGCAACGCATACGAGGAATACGAAGGCGTGAATATCGCTCACATCCTTAGCCTTCCCGGAGATATGAGCTACATGTTGAATATCGATCTAGCCTAGGTGGGGAAGGTGTGTGTGGTGCTGTCGAGGTAGGCGAATAGCAGTGCTCAATTGCGTTCAGGCGAACATCGAAGGGTGAGTGTGTGTTCTTTACCAATAATAGTCTGTGCATGTACTGTCTTGGATACTGGGTGAACCGGGAATTCGCTATATGAAGTTGACATACCGAGTATGCGGTGTATACACGATTGGGGCGGCACTCATCGGCGTACTGTTGCATTCATCTGTCGCGGCGGCGAGTGATGCCCAGGCGGGATCACCAGGAATCGATACTGCGCAATTACTGACGTTGGCTGAGAAAGTCGGTCCCAATCTCGAAACATCGCAGCGTCAACGTCTGCTTGATACTCTTGAGCAATGTCTGACTGGAAACGCGACCACACTATCGAGCTTTGCGGTCAATGGCCTTCCCCAGGCAGGTCAGGTTCTAACTCAATTCAGCGGTTCACCTGCTGCGCGGGATAGGCTATGGATTGCCTGGGCCAAGGCAAACAGTACCTGGAAAGAATCCTGCAGTAGCCTGTACCAATTATGGATTCTGGCGGCGCGGCAACCAGATAACGCGGGTCTTGAACCGCTAAAAAGTATGATTATCCAAGAGGCGGGAATACTGTTAACCAGCGGAAGCACTTGGCAGAAGCCCGTGACAGTAGATACGAGTCGCGTGTTCGATCTGGTGATCGGACAAGCCATACCAGAACAATTGCTTCAGATCAGTGCACAATTAAGATTAGCGCTTGATAAGCCAGGGAGCTTTGCTGCGATAGACGCGTCAACACTAATTCAGATTCAAGGCATGGCAAGTAAACTCCAGATGCCTGAAGCAAGCGATGGTCGTCTGTGGCAACGCTGGTTGGACACTCGCGCAGACCCAGTGTCTGCAACCCCTGCCGACTGGGTGCTGCTCCTCGATTCAGTGGCGAAGTCGGAGTCTGAGTCTGCGCAAAAGACAGCAGTGCAAGCTGCGCAAACAGTATGGAAGAGTCGTTTGAGTAACGATTCGCAGCGCTCCGCGTTGGAAGCAGCCATTCTGGCGCGGCTTGCAACTGCCGCGGGACCATTTCTCTCCGACGCTCAACGAAGCGATTTATATCAGCATATTTATGCCACGCGTGTGAATAACGCGGAGCAGTTGGCCAAGTCTACATGGCTCCAGTGGAGTGGTGAGGTGTTGCCAGCTTTGCGAGTTCTGGCACCGACTCCAACTGCCGCCAAGGAAGCCACGGCCATGTGGGTGAATGTGACTGAAGAATGGCGAAGTCTGCCGCCGGCGGTTCATAATGCTTTATTGTCGATCCTGAAACCTGCCGATACCGACTTGCGCCGACAAGCGAACACTCGACTAGTGGATCATCTACTGGACACCTTCTATCTCAAGGAAGCGACCTACCAAGAATCAACGATTGGGGTCACACGCAACAACATCGCCGGTTCAGCCGGAGCATTTGACGAAAAGCAGGCTGGTAAAGTGGCGCAATGCTTATTGAGCGTGTATGTCGAGAATCATGAACGATTGGCCGCACTGACCTCATCAGATTTACCCATCCTGGCTCACTGCATGATCTTACTTCAGCAACCGGTGACCAAAACATACGAAGTATACCGAGCATGGTATGAATGTGATGCGGTCTGGAGCTTGGATCGGATGGCAGAAGTGCAGACAATGTTGGCAGTCATATCACGCATGCCGCAGGATAATGATCGTGACCAATTGCTAGCTGCTGTCACATCAGCAGCAGTCAACCGCTACTTTAAGGCGGATACGTTGTCGAATCTGGAGAAGCCGACGGACATGCCGCCGCTGGTTGCGCTCCTGAGTCGCTATGCCACCGATGATCAGAAGCAGGTTATTGCCGTCGCACTATCGCAATTGATTCGCGCCATTGATCCAAAGAAGTGGACCAACGTGGACGCCCTGGCAGTCGTGACTGCCCTGAAGGCGCTGGGCGGATCTCCAGAGTCGCTAGCCGATACAACTGCCGAGGTTATGAATCGTCTGCACACCTGGGAAACCATGACCTGTCGCCAGATCAACGATTGGTCAACCCTCGTGCTGGCAGGATCTTCTGACCAGGCGGCTGCGGTCGCAGCCCGGCTGACTTTAGCGATCCGTGATCGTTTCCTGGTGGATACGACCTTCTGGCAGCCGGACAACCATGTGGATTTGGTCAACATGGTGAAGATTCATGGCCCACGCTTGGAAGAGCCAGCACGTTCAACCATGCTGAAGAATCTCCATGCGTATTTCGATGCCCATCCAGAGATGTACGGCAAATACACTCCCAGTATTTTCGGATCACAGCTGTGGTCGGTATTCGCTGCCGCAGGCGCTTCCGAGGCTCAACAGCCTGCCCTCGCTGCTCGTTGGGCACTGGCTGACACGCAATGGAAGGGCCGTCCTTACGGCGAGCTGGTTCCCATCGTTGCAATGTTGAGCACTGGGAACGAACCCGATGTCGTTAAGGCCAGGCTTGTTCTACTAGATGTGATCTGGTCTCAAGTGGAGAATCCCGAATTACTCGCAAGCTTCGATGTAGTATCATTCAAGAGCCATATGTTGCCAAAGCTGGCGCCAGTAACGAAGTTGGAGCGGCAGCAAAAATTTGCCCGTCAACTGTTCCAGTACTACCGTAACCCAGATCATCTTAGCCAGTTTCGTGTTGGATATTTGAGCTATCTGGCGGATCTTGCGGTTGACCTACTGCCTGAGGCAGAACGGGCTTCGGCAATCGAGACGATCGGCAAGGTATGGATGAGCCGTCGCACCTCGTGGACCGATGTCTCACCAGCAGAATTTCGCGATATTGCCAAATTTCTGGTCAAAGTTGATGCTCCGGGTATCCAAGTATTGCGACGTGAGGTCGCCGTTGCTGCTTGGACCCGCATTATCAATGAACAGGCCTTTAAATCGGATGACCCTCTCTGGGTCTATGTGGCCCGTGAAACAGTTCCCGGATTGTCCGACCAGACTTTGCGTGAACTGGAGGAGAAATGGCGGGCGGGTGTTTTGCGTCAGGCCGATTTACTCCAGAATCTGACGGTGAAAGAAGTCGCGGTACTCGCTAACTTCAGTATGGCGCTGTCAGGAACTGCGGGGGGCGCAGTCACATGGGCATCTTGGGTTAATGCTAGCAATCGTTGGCAGACGCTTGAACTGTCTGACTATCGTAGCATTTACCAGGGCATGCTCAGCGGTGGTGATGACCCCTTGCTTGAACAAGCACGGGGACGCATCGCCGAGTCAACTTGGACCCGATTCCTGAGCAATGATGAATTCTTGGTCATAACGCCATTGGAGGACATTGCTCCTCTGGCTGGCATTGCTGTCCGAGCATTAACAACAGAACATAAAGCCACCTTGTCGCAGAAACTATCCCAACGATACGTAGTTGATGAGAAGGTATTGGCAAGTATGTCCATAAAAGAATTAACAACATATCGTTCGTTACAAGGCCAGGTCGGCATGACACCAGCCGAATCCATGGACGTCTACGCTCGTTGGGTTTGTGTTAGTGAGCACTGGCAGGAATCAGACGCTGACGCCTTGGCTAAAATGATGGATATTCTAAAATCTTGCGAGACGGACTCGGGTGAAGCGGCGCGCAAGAAGGTGGCCAACCATATCTGGACTCAATTTCTACGTCAGGCTGGCCCAGCGGCAGTTGGCAAGCAACCTTGACCCGTAAGGGCAATTGTGCGGAATCAACAGTTAATCTTGGTATTCCTATCGTTGATTCTGGTGTGGAACATCACCAGAACGGCCTATGGTGATCCGTTGCTGACGTTGGTTGAGGCGTCCGGCTCTCATCTTACGCCGGAGCAGCGCGCGGATCTGGCTACGCGACTAACGGAGCAGTATGTACTACATTCCACCGTCCTTGCAGGACTAAGGATTGACCAGCTTCGCCTACTGGTGAGTGCCTTGGACAATGTGGCGGATGGCCCACAGGCGGCGGATCAAGCTATTCTGAATTGGATGGTGGCTAATCGGCAATGGCAGGCCTTCGATCCAGTAACTCTGGCGACCTTGGTTGACGTTCTGGGTAACCGTCAGGGATCTCCGGCGGTACGAGAGTATTTTCGAAAGGCCGTGGACATTTTATGGGCTCAGCACTTGGCGGGTAAAGATCTGCTGGCCACGGCGCCCGTTGCGACAGTGACGTCCAGTCTTGGTCCGGCCATCCGTTGGTTATCGTCTCAGCAGCAAGCTGAGCTCCGCGACACATTTCGCCAAGAACTACTGCAGGCGCCGCGGCGTTTAACGGGGTTCTCTGGCCAAGAGGTCAGCCAGTTGGAGCCGTTGGCAACGGCTCTGGGAATCAGTCGCACAGAATGGCAGGATGGCGTCGCCCGTTGGCTCCTGGTCAATCCGGGATGGCGGAAGGGACGCTTAATCGAACTGATCCGATGGATTCAAACATTCGCACACGCAGAAAGCAGTGCCTCCTCTCAAGGCTTGCATGCGGTTGTTGAGCATGCCTGGCTGAATTACTTATATCCGGTAGTCAAACTGGCGCCTGACGCCGCCGCAGTCGAATCATTGAATCAGGACGTCTGGTACCTGGTTCGAGTTGTCGGCAAGCATCTGGATGTCGAACGACGGAGCACTCTACGACGGGCGATGGAATCGACTGTTCAAGTAGAGGGATTCCTCAGTCGGCTAAGTTCCACTCGACTGGTTGATCTTCACCAGGGGCTGCTGGCGGTAGGCGCTTCACCACCAGAAGCAACTCAGATTGTGGTCACATGGATCGCACAGAATAGTTCCTGGCGAGAAGGCGATCTGGAGAGTACTCTGGTTGACGTCGAACGCGTATTAACCGCACTGCCCGGAGGTGGGGATTATGCGGTTAGAACCGCTCGTCAACGCGTCCTAGATCATGTCTGGTCGCGCTATCTTCATTCAGATGCACAAATTCACGCGCATTCACTGACTGATTTGGCGCGCATTGTTGTTGTGCTGGGGCCACACTACACGCAGGATGGGCAGCAGTACCTCGCAGGCCAGTTGTTGCGGGCCTGCACGGACAAGCAGGCTTCAATTGGCTCACTAAACTATTACCAAATCAAGGAAATGACTCGACTATTTCGTCTCCTTAACCAGGCCGACAGTGTGGCGATGTTGTTGGGTCATTGGCTTACGGCCGGTCCTCCTCACGATGAAATAGGCGTTAAAGAGTTTGCCCAGCTTGCCGGCATTCCAGGCTACCACCCCAGCCCGACTCAGATGGAACTGGTGCGGCAGGCCAACGGCCATTTTTTGCGCCTGCACAACCGGCGACGACTTAACATGCATGACTATGCTGCGGTTGTGCGATTAAACGCTCATGCTCATCAGCGTGACGAGTCCGTGCGGTGGATTCAGCGCGCCTACCAGCACTTGTTGGCTGGGAGACGAACATTTGATGATCTGACCGCCGATGATATTGAGCAGTTTGCACTTGCAGTGGTATTTTACCAAGGACGAGAAGAAGGCGCCATCTACCCAGGATTCCCAGAATATGGATACGCCTTAGCAGCGATAATTCCGTATATGCGTCCCAACGGGGATCACTATGCCCAAAACTTAGTGCTGGCGACTCCCCTGGCCTACGAACAGTCTCGCCAGGTGGTTGTGGATCTGTGCAACAGCCCGATTCCCCAGGTGCGCACTCGCGCGCTGCAGGTTATGGCCACATATCATCGTATGGCTGGTTCCTTGCGACAATGGCAGTATGAACTAGACGCCCGTATTGATGATCGGTCCATCACGGAGGATGATCGGGCTCTGTTGCTGGTTGGCCGTGCTTATGCTCGGGAGATTGAAGTATGGGATCGAGAGCCATTATCTGGTCGAGCTTACTTTGAACGCGCGTTAAGTGAAGCAAGAAGTGAAACTGTGTACTACGTCTGTGCCGAGCAACTAGCGATACGCTATGGAAATATCAATGAGCATGGACAAGCAGAGGCAATTCTGCTGGCCGCGGCAGCGCGCATTACGCAGCCGGAGTTGGTTCAGCAGCAGCAATTCCAACTACGTATGACCCGCGCACGAATGGCTAGCCGACCCGGAACAACGGAACGACAGCAGGCTCTCGCTGAAAAAAAGCGGCTTATGGGTCGCATCGAACTACTCGAAGCTCAATTGCGCCTGAGTCGAGAGCGCAACCGCCCGGGGCTGACGATCACCAAACTTGAGGAAGCGATCAATCAGGCGAAAGCGGAATTGTCCGCTCTGAATTAGGCGTGGTAGGAAAGGAAATGCGCGTGGATCAACAATGCTTGAATGGCGGCCAGTCCAAGTACTCGTCGGTAAACCATAATCATAGGGCTAGGGGGTACCAGATTCCGGCGGTGGTTACATTGATGATTATTGCCTGGTGTTGGGCTCCCGCCATGGCCGAGTCCACGTCCGATGCCGTCGCCGACACAATCGGGAAATACATAAGCGAACTTGCGTCCAGTTCTCAAGCAACTGCAGCGCTCGAGCGATTGGCGGAGGTCGTTAACCGTTCTAGTCCAGAGGAACGGCAACAGATCGCGCATACCCTAAGCGTGAAGTTGCTGAATGATGGGTCCACGCTTCAGCATTTGACGCTGATGGAACGACGCTCGTTGCGGGATATTTACCTGAATGCGGGCGGCAAGCCTAGTGAATATGGTCTAGCCACAGGCAAGTGGTTGCAGGCGACATCAGATTGGCAGCGATTTACGATTTATGAGTTGGCCATTGCAATGCAACTCTTGGGGCCAACAGGCAACCAAGAAATTGAAAATATGAAGAGGCAGATCGTTACCCATGCCTGGCAATCAGGTCTTAGTAATCCAGGTTATGCGCAATACGCATCAGTCGTGGAATTGGATGCAGTCGAGAATCATGTTCTTGCATACTTGCCGAGACCGGACCATGATCAGCTATATGCTGCGATTTCAGCCAAGCGGTGGAGTCTACTGAGCGCCAATGCATCAAGTATTAATGAGATACCCATCAGCAAGCTTCGTATGAACTTACATGAATGGGGGCCGCAAGTATCCCAAGCTGAGCGTCTGCGAGCTCTGCCCAAGATTCTGCAATGGATTGCCGAACCAGCCCAGCTGGCGCAGTTGGACGCAGATACTGCAGGTCTGTGGTGTGCCACGTTGCAGCGATGCGGCGCATCGAACCAGCAGGCGGCCCGCTGGCTGGCTACCGTCATGCATGATTCTGCTTGGATCAATGACACAGAGCCCAGTAAATTGTTCACCTTACTCGCCGTTTTGGCCCAGCCGGCGCAAGAGCCGATGATTACGCAGGTCCGTAGTGCTACAGAGCAAGAAATGATATTGAAGCTCGTGCCTGACACCTACCCAACTCAAGCAAGACGGGCTCAACTAATTCTGGACATAAACAAGGCTTCCCAACTATGGTTGCCCGAAGGGCGCAAGGCCTTGTGCCGCCGGCTGTGCGCATTATTTGAAGTACCCAGCGGATGGGCGATGAAGCTGCCGCTTGCCGACGCGGTAGCCATGCTGGCCGGGATACAGCGGCTTGATGGTGCGCCAACTCAGATTGCCGCAGCGGCGAATACTTGGCTGAAAGCCGCGAACGAATGGACCGAAATCGATATTTGGCGCTCATCGCTTGATATGGCAAGGATGCTTAGTTACCTGGCGGGGGCAGATGCGCAAGCGGACCAGAATGCCCGCAACGAGTATCTCCAAACGCTTCTACAACTGGTGCAGAAGCCCACAGGTCAAGTAGATCAGATGGCGTTTCGCACGACGCTAAAACTAACACAGGCGTTTGCCCCGCAACTTACTGCCGATGAACGAGTCAAGGTGGCTGAAATTCTGCTTGGTCAGGTGCTGGCTCCAGGCACGCTCTTTCCGGGCGTGCCACAGCGGGACTTGAAACTAACCGTGCAGGCGTTCATGGCCCTGAATCAACCTGCTGGCGGTGCCTTGGCCATTCACGCCTACTGTGAATACATGCCACGCCGCCTCGCGGAATATCCTGATTTCTTTCTGCCTATGATTTATCAAATCATCAGCACAACTCCCAACTTGCCGGAGGTAAAGCAACTACGCGATTTTGCAGAACCACACCTGGGCGAGCAACTGGCGCGGATGCTCCACCAGACTGCTGGGGATGTATCACCGGTGCAAGTCACCACGTTGGTGGCGGCTGGTCAAAAACAGGAAGCTCATCGGCTAACCCAAGAGTTATATGAACAACTCATCGCAGGCTGTGAGGATCTTTCTGTTCTGACCGGTGAGCAACTCTTTGATTTTGCCTCCTGTGTACTGGCTTGCCACCCCAACGAGCGGGGCAAGCTTCTGGGCGGCTATCCAGACTACATCAAAGCATTGGCCGCCAATCTGATTGATGTTGTGCCCCTGGAGCGGATTGATCAGCAGTGGAACGTCTACATGGTGTTGGCAACCCCGCTGGCGGAGGATGAATCGATAGAGCTACTGGAGGCTCGATTCCGTAGTGCCGATCGTATCGAACGATTGACGGCCGGCAAGGTCATCGCCACGGTTCATCGCATGCGCGGCTCACTCGAGGAATGGCGGCAACATCTTGACAAGCAACTGACTGTTACGAGTTTGGATCCCAAGCAGCGGATCGAACTCTTGTTGCTCAGTGCCTATGCTCGCGAGTTGCGTACCTGGGATCGGGCGCCGCTGAGCAGTGTCGAAGAAATTCAGCAAGCTATGGCTCTGGCGGACACCCCACAGGACCGCTGGCTGGTGCTGGACTGTCTGCTGGATCGCCAGTTGCAGGCCAGAGAGTTCGCCCAGGCACGCTCCTTGATCGCCGGTCTGGAACAAGAAGCAGACCGAAACGAGGCAACCACTGAGCAACTGTCCAATGCACAGAAGTTGATCGATCGCCGACAGCAGGAGCACTTGTTGGCGCTTGAACGCGATCAGAATCGCCAAGGCCGTCGTTTGCTGGAGGGCCGCTTGGACCTGCTGCGGGAGAGTTATGTTGAATCAGATCTTCGTGACAAGTCGGAAGCGGCGTTGGGTACCATGCGTCAAATGATGCGGCAGGTGGAGTCGGACCTGGCGCGGATATATTGAGATGTAGGTTAAGCAATCGGGCTTATCAGAGAGCAAACGCAAATCACTTATCAGGTATCAAGATATGCAATTCACGCCAGACAAGGGGGTTGGAGTAATAAACAATCGGAGTTGCGCGGCATCTCAATATCATGCGTACCGGGGCGGACAGCCGGGACTCTGGCTGCTGTTGTCTTGTGTGATCGCAGCGAATCTGGCGATCTCGCCCTGGAGCAATAACCATGTCCACGCGTGCCCGCTTAGCCCTCAGAGTCAGCAACAACGTGGAGGCTGTTGTTCTCGATGCACGGATCCTGATCCGTTGGCGGCGCTGATCCAAGCCGCCCAACTGGCGGGCGCCGCCTGCAACACGGGCAATCCAGTGGCTTTCAGTTCAGGCGCTATTGTTCTTGAGGCGACCGATGTGGGGTTCGGCGGCGCGGGTTCCGGGTTGGCGCATGATCGTTCATATTCGAACGTCACCGACGATGGCGCGGACTTCGAAGGGCCCAACGGATACAACTGGTTCAGCGTGGCGAAATGGCCGCATGCTCAGGGGCAGTTGGAGGGCACGATTGAAGTGATCTTCCCCGCGGGATTCTCGTTCGAGTTTCAATGGGACGGCACGCAGTATCAGGCTGTCGAGCACACGCACACGCTGTCCCATAGTAGTACGGAGGGTGAGTTTGTATTCAAAATCGATTCTGTGGATGGCACATACACTTACAAGATTCACGACTTTGATCAAACCCTTAGTGAGCAGGGGCGATTCAAGAGCTACCTGACTCCCTCAGGTGACATGATTTCCGCCTTGTCTTACAGCAATTCCGGCCAGCCCGAGGAATTGCAGGAAGTGGTGATCCGCGGCACCCAGGTCATCACTCATTCGCTGGTATACACCCATTACAGTCAAGGTGAATCCGCGAACCTGATTGAAAGCGTGAGCAGTCGGCGGGACGTGGATGGAGCAGGATATGTGGCGTTGGAACGAGCGGTATACACCTACTATGGAAGCCAGGATGACGGCGGTCCGCTGCGTAATCTCAGCACGGTTACGCGCCAGCATTATGCCAGTTCAACCTGGCACGATCAGGCCGTAACGCTGTATCGCTATTACAAGAGTGGCGCCGCCAATGGCTTTGAACATGGCATGAAATTCGTGGTGGAACCCGAGTCCTACCGCCGACTGAGCAGCGATTCCAATGTGACCGATCCGCTGACGGCGACGGATCAGCAGGTCAGCCAGTATGCGGACATGTATTTTGAGTACGAGGATGATGATCAAAATGAATTCTACCGGGCGGTAACCAAGGAAGTGGCCAAGTCGGGTTGCAGTTCCTGTGGTGGTGGGGGCCACGCCGGTGATACGTTGGTTTATGAACTGAATGCCAATTATCCAGTCAATCCGAGCAGCGATCAAAAGTTGCACAATTGGAAAGTCAAAACTACTGTGACCCATGCCGATGGCAATTTGACCATTGCCTACACCAATGGTCATGGTGGCGCTATGCTGGTGGTGGGCGAGGACGGAACCACTCAGGATCGGTGGTACAAGTTTCAGCGTTTTGGCACGGGCTGCCGCGTGGAACTGGAAGCCCAGTCTTCCGCGATCACCGGCTTCGATGAGGCGTACAATGACTTGTTACACGAACAGGATGGCAACTATCAGTATCTGTCGGACAGTGCCGGACTGATCAAGCTGCAAGAGTTTCACTTAGCCACGGATGCACCAACCGGAGCGGTTGTCGGTTATCCCTCACGTCGTCAATTCCAGCAAGGCGAGACGGGGACGCCGATTCTGTTGGAGTCGAAGCTGTACTTGCAGCACGAGGACGAGGTGGCGGGGACGACGACGCAGCTCTGGAAGGAGATCCAGCACCCGGATGCGAGCGATGCCAATGTGCAGATCGTGACGCAGTACGCCTACACGTTCCACAGCGGAACCCTGCAAATGGCCAGCCGGACCACGACGTTGCCGGTGGTCTCGAGCAGCCAGAACGGCAGCGGCACGGCCGACACGACGCAGGAAGTGTTCGACGAGAACGACCAGTTGCTGTGGCGCCGCGATGAGCGTGGAGTGATCCAGCGGAGGGAGTACGATCCGGTGCTGGGTCAGGTGTCCCGTCAGATCGACGACGTGGACACCGCCCAGGTGACGGACGAGCCTGGGGGCTGGAGCACGGTCAGCGGGTTCGGTCTGCATCTGGTGACGGATTACAGCTACGACGACCATGGCCGGCTGGTGCAGGCGCTGGGCCCAGCGCACACGGCGGTGGACGCCGGGCAGGCCAAGACGGTGCGGAGGGCCACCTGGATGGTCTACACCGAGAACGGCCCCTTGGCGGATGACGTGACCTGGACCGGCCAGGGTTACGCCCTGGGGCCGAGCTTCGACAGCTGCGTACTGATCAATCCGGTGACGTTGACCTACGCGGACAAAGCGGGCCGGACGGTGACGACCATCGAAGCCAAGCGGAGCAGCGGCAGCGGCGCACTGAGCGCCGGCGACACCTTCGCCCAGGCGGATTGGCAAAGCTGGACGCGCCAGGTGTACAGCAACGGCCACGACCTGACTGCGGAGCACGTTTACCATGACATCCCCAGCAGCGGCGATGGCACGGCGGGAACGCACTATGCGGTGACCCAGTACGGCTATGACACACTGGGTCGGCGCACGCGGGTGGTCAGCCCGGTGGGGACGATCACGCGCGTGGTGTACGACGCCCGCGGGCAGGCGGTGTCGCTGTGGGTCGGTACGGACGACGAACCGACCAGCGGATCCTGGTCCCCGTCCAATCAGGGCGGCGCGGACCTGGTGCTGGTGCAGACCAGGACGTACGACGGCGGGCAAGCCGGCGGGGACGGCAACCTCACTGCCCAGACGAACCAGGTGGACGCCTCAACCACCCGGGTCACGGTCTTCGGCTACGACTGGCGCAACCGCCTGACGACCACGGATGGCGAGGTCGATCAGTACCAGATTTACACTTACGACAATTTAGGCCGGATGGTAAAGACAGACCGTTACGACACCGACGCCCAGGGCTATCTGCTGGGCCGTGTGGAAACCAGCTTTGATGATCGGGGTCGTGTCTACCAGACCCGGCGTTATGCGGTGGATCCTTCGGACGGCTCGGTCGGTGTGGCCCTGACACGCGACCTGTGGTACGACCCGGCCGGCAATGTGGTCAAGACGCGTGCCGGCGCGGTCCTGAGCAAGACCCAGTACGACGGTTTGGGCCGGATCGTGTGCGAATACACCGGTTACGACCTGGATGAAACCACCTACGCCGACGCCCTGACTGTAGACGGCGACACGGTCACGACCCAGGTTGAGCGGGCCTACGACGCGGCGAGCAACTTGGTGCTGGCGACCCGGCGCGAGCGTCTGCACGACGCCACGGGAACGGGTGAACTGACCACCATCTCGGGCAGTCAGCCCCAGGCGCGGGTCACCTACTTTGCCAACTGGTACGACGGCGCAGCCCAGCAGTTGGCTCAGGCGGACTACGGCACCAACGCCGATCAGGCGCTGACCCGGCCGGACGTCGCCCCAGCCGCTTCCGACACCGTGCTGGTGACCACGCTGGCGTATGACGACGCGGGGCGGATCGATCGCCAGATTGATCCGCAGGGCATCGAAACCCGTTCGCTCTTTGACGACGCGGGTCGATTGCTCTCGACCATCGAGAACTACACCGACGGCGATCCGACCACGGGCAACGCTGACGAGGACCGCCAGACCGACTACACCTACAATCTCGAAGGCCAGATCGCCACTCTTACCGCGCGTATGCCTTCGAGCGCCGACGATCAGACCACCACCTATGTCTACGGCGTAACGACGGCCGCCGGTTCGGAACTCAACTCCCACAGCTTGCTGCGGGCGATCATCTACCCCGATTCGGACGATCCGGCCGACCTCTCCGGCACGGGCTCCGACGGCGCTTACGACCGGGTGGAACTGACATACAACCGGCTGCATCAGGTCATCGAGCGCAAAGACCAGCGCGAGACCGTTCACGTCATGGAATACGACGCCCTGGGCCGGCTGCTCCACGACCGGATCACCAGCCTGGGCCGGTCGGGCGAGGCGGTTGATGGCGCCGTTCGCCGCATCAGCCACAGCTACGAAGTCCGCGGCATGCTCGCCAGCGTAACCAGCTATGACAACGCCGCCGTGGGCGCCGGCGCGGCGCTTAATGAAGTGGCGTACACCTACAATGACCTGGGACAACTGCTCGAAGAAGCCCAGGCCCACGACGGCGCAGTGGACAGCAGCGCCCCCACGGTCGCCCTGAGCTATGAAGACGGCTCAGATACGGTCAAACAAGCACGCCTGGCGCGCATGACCTATCCCAACGGCCGTCAGCTTCACTACCTCTACGCCGATCCGGGCGACAGCACAGGCGTCAGCCACGTGCTGGGCCGGGTCACCGCCCTGGCCAACGCCACCACCCGCGGGACCGGTGACGCCAACGTCATCGCCGCCTACACCTACCTCGGCGGCAGTACGCTGGTGCGCAAAACCCTGCCCCAGCCCGCGGTGCGTCTGGATTACTGGGGCGGGACCTCCGGCAGCTACGCCGGCTTCGACCGCTTTGGACGCATCACCAATCAACGCTGGGACCGCTACGACGGCAATGACGATCACGTCAGCGACGTGATCCACATCGCCCACGGCTACGACCGGGCGGGCAATCGGCTTTACGCCCAGCGCCAAGTCTACACCAGCCACTCGGAAGTCTACGGCTACGATGGCCTGCACCGGCTGACCAGCTTCAAGTCCGGCCTGATCAACTCCGCCAAGGACGATGTGCAAGCCTACTGGCAGCCTGGGCGCGGCGAGCAGAGCTGGACCCTGGACCCCCTGGGCAATCAACTGGCGCTGAGCGACCAGGGAACCGCCAGCTACTTCCAGAATACGCCCAACAAAGCCAACGAATACACCAGCCGCAAGGTGCAGGCGGCCGCGGCTAAACCGGCCTTCGCGTCCGACGCCTTCGCCAGCGACACCTCCAGTCACTGGAGCAAACCCGGCAGTGGCGACGCCTTCAACGTTAACAGCGGTGTGGCCGGTCGGCTGGTGGTGACCACCGTCAGCCAGGACACCATCAGCAGCGTGCAGGAGCCCACCCCTGCCGCGATCCTGCTGCTGGGTGAGTCGATGGGGCCGTTGCAGGCGACTGTCACCCTGCGCTTCCCCTCCGGGACCACCGCCGGGCAGGCAGGCCTGGTCTTCGGCTACCAGAGCGGGGCCAACTACTGGCTGCGCGTGCTGGACCTGGACGCCCAGGAAGTGCGGGTCTACCACGTGCTCAACGGCGCCAAAACCCTTCATGATGCGCAGGCTTACACCCTCGCCGCCGACACCGACCTGTCCGTGGAAGCGTCGAGCAAGCGTCAGTCCTTGTGGATGCCCAGCGTCTTGGGCTTCGCGGCCGGGGAGGGCTATCCCGCCGGGCAGGTGGGCTTGTTCACCACCGTGGCCAATACGCAGTTCGATGACTATCAGCTTTACGACGATGCGCAATACCGCGCCTTGGGCGACCGCTGGATGAGCTTCAGCGCCGCGGCAGCGCTCAACGCTACGGATGATCGCCTGGAACTGTCGGCTTCCCCCGCGTCTCCGGGTTCGCCTGTGCTGCTGCGCAGCGTGCGCACCGGCGGGTTCGAGGCGGTCTTCGCCGTCCGGCGGGTCGGGGCCGGGAGCGATCATCGCCTGGCGTTCGTGTTCCACGCTCAGGATCAGGACGCCTTCAACTATGTGACGCTCGACCACACCGACACCCAGGCTGCGCCGCGCGGCTACCGGGTGGTTGACGGGCAACTGGCCAGCGAAGTCGCCGGCACACGGGTGGACGCCAACATGCCCAGCCTGACCGCCGGCGACGTGCTGTGGGTGCGCGTGCGCTGCGACGGCACGAACCTGGCGGTCCGCTGCGCCGCCAGTGCAGCAGGCCTGTCCAGCGCCAGCGACGCCTACGCCACCAGCAACTTCCCCTCGGTTGCCTCCGGGGGCGGGGGTATGATGGGCTGGATGGCGGCCGCCCGCACCCTCAGCGTGGATGACCTGACGCTTAAGCGCTGGAACCCCGGCACGTCCAGTTACGACGTAACCGAGCATGAAGAAACCTTCACCGCCGACGCCAACGGCAACGTGGCCGAAACCCTCGCCCACGACGCGGCGGGCAACCTGACCTACGACGGCGTGTATGCCTACGGCTACGATGCCTGGAACCGCTTGGTCACCGTCCGGCCCGCCTGGCGCGACGCGCCCCCGGGGGGCGGCGACCTTCAGTTCGGCTCCATCATCCAGAGCAACGCCTTCGACGGCGCGGGCCGGCGCATTGTGCAGACGCTGACCCACCTGGGCGACCTGACCGCCACCAGCCATGTGTACTACGACGCCGGCGGGCATTCGCCGCTGGAGGAACGCGATGGCGATGACCAGACGCTGCGGCAGTTGGTCTGGGGGCGGATGTACATCGACGAACTGGTGCAGATCGGGCTGAACGACGACCCGGCCGACAGCGGGGAAGCCGCGGTGGAAAGCTTCCACTACGCGCTGCCCAACGCCAACTTCAACGTGCTGGCGGTGGTGGATGACGCCGGCGCCGTGGTCGAACGCTACGAATACACGGCCTACGGCGAGCGCACGGTCTATGCCCCGGCCGGGGACCACGACCCGGCGGGCGAGTCCCCGCGTCTGCTAAGCCGGCGCGTGACGGTTGGCGGCGTGGCGCAGGCCTACGGTCTGAACCCGGTGGGGCACCAGGGCCTGTGGCACGAGGACGCGACGGGGCTGGTCTACAACCGGGCAAGGCACCTGCACCCGCGGCTGGGACGGTTCGGGCAGAGAGACCCACTCATATATTGGGGTTATACGCTCAATATTTACGAGTACTTGATCAGCAATCCCATTTTATATATTGACATATTTGGCAGGTATCCGGGTTTGTCATATGCACCGGCGGATGAAGCCGATCGCGAGCGATTCAATCCTACCTCTCCGGACTTTGGGAATCCTCCGACACCCATTCTTCGCGAACCAGCCGACGGTGCCGGCCGGCGCGAACCGGGAATCGAAGACATTCTCGGGACCCTTATTCCCGGTGTTGGCGAAATGGAAGATGTAATTGTCATTTTGGATCCAGAAACCACAACTGGCGAACGATGCTTTGTTGGCGGCGTACTTCTGCTGAACTGTGCATTGCCGTTCCTTCCCAACGCTGGGCCGATAATCAAAGGGGGTAAAGGTGCTGGTCAGGCTGGCAAAAAAGTATGCAAAGTAGTGGATGATATTCCTGTGAGTCGGGGTTGTTTCCCGGGGGGTACAGTTGTATATTCCGCCGATGGGCCCGTCGCCATTCAAAATATACGAGAAGTTGACCTCGTCTGGTCATACGACACCCAGGCAGAAAAATGGGAACTGATGGAGGTCGTCGCGCTTCTAACGCACGAGTACGATGGCGATCTGATATCTCTGGAGAT
Organism: uncultured Phycisphaeraceae bacterium; assembly: GCA_964605235.1. Taxonomy (GTDB): domain Bacteria; phylum Planctomycetota; class Phycisphaerae; order Phycisphaerales; family Phycisphaeraceae; genus CAZSBB01. The sequence continues at coordinate 39,751 of CAZSBB010000041.1, read as the reverse complement.
TGGCGACGACATTCTTCAGGCGACCGGTAATCATCCTTTCTGGGTTCTGACTGGCGAACAACTGGCCAGTCGCCCGCTAGCTCGTGATGTTCATGAAGATCAAGGCGATACAGGTACACCTGGGCGGTGGGTTGAAGCCCGCGACCTCTGTGTTGGCGACGCGCTCCTGGGATTATCCGGCGAAGCGGTTGTTGTCGACAACATGGATGTTTCCCATGTTGGTATGAAGGTGTACAATATTGAGGTTCGCCAATTCCACAGCTATGCCGTGGGACAGATGGGGGTATTGGTTCATAATAAGTCCGTGCCGAATACACCAAGAGGAATAGGCGAGACATTTAAGAAACCTGCTGACGCAATTGGGGATATGGGCGGCGAGGCGAAACTCGTTGGAAAGGGTACGACGAAGAATGACTTCTGGGCGAGACAAGGGTTCACTGAGACTGAATACTATACCGATTCGAATGGCATAAAATGGACCGTTTTCAAGAACCCCAAGACTGGTGATTACTCTGGTGCTCACCCTTCATCAGGACAATAACTATGCGTACGATGACTGCTCGCACAATACCCGAGGAGACGTATAGCAGCCCAATCGAGTCGATCCTCGCCAGCAGCAAGGCGGACTCTAAGCTTCGTGCTGTCTCGGACGACCAAATCCGGGGCAAGACAATACGGCGGATGCTATGGGACGAGGCGGCGCTTACTTTTGAACTCGAGTGTGGGCAGTACTTGAACATCGTTGCTCAAATCCGGAGCATTTGGTGCTCGTTCGACAATATACCGATTGTTGCCGCCCCACCCAGGCCAAATGATGAGGTTCTGCTTACACTCGATGGGCATACAATTGAGTGGCGCAGGACTGAGTTGAGTCAGAAGTACATCGGAAGGCCGTTAGCGAGGCTTTGGTTCGGCGATGGCGTCGTATTCATATACGCGGAGCGAGCCGTACTCGCCTGCCATCTTATTGTAAGCTGTGATAGTGAGAAACCATGGCTATTCTGGACTGAAACGGAGTAATTCGTTGCACCGTGACGTGGTGACGTGGTCCATTCGCAGGGGCGGCCCAAAATGTCGGGCTATGCCCGTGTATTCCGTGAATTCATGCTGCTTTCCGGTAATAATGCCTGAGCAGCCCCCCGAGCCAGCGCTGCACTCGACGCGGCCAGCGCCGGGTCCCTCAGATGGACAATCTGGCGGCGGCAGGCCGTGTTGTGCAGGCGGCACATTGCCCAGGCCTTGGTGTGGCCGAAAGCCGTTGTAGTAGTTCATGTAGTTGGCGGTGATGTGATCGAGCTTGCGAAGGCTCAGGCAGACCAAATGGTTCAGTACTTCCCGCTTGAATCCGCCGATCCACGACTCGACGTAGCAGTTGGCGACCGGCTGGCGCGGATATATTGAGATGTAGGTTAAGCAATCGGGCTTATCAGAGAGCAAACGCAAATCACTTATCAGGTATCAAGATATGCAATTCACGCCAGACAAGGGGGTTGGAGTAATAAACAATCGGAGTTGCGCGGCATCTCAATATCATGCGTACCGGGGCGGACAGCCGGGACTCTGGCTGCTGTTGTCTTGTGTGATCGCAGCGAATCTGGCGATCTCGCCCTGGAGCAATAACCATGTCCACGCGTGCCCGCTTAGCCCTCAGAGTCAGCAACAACGTGGAGGCTGTTGTTCTCGATGCACGGATCCTGATCCGTTGGCGGCGCTGATCCAAGCCGCCCAACTGGCGGGCGCCGCCTGCAACACGGGCAATCCAGTGGCTTTCAGTTCAGGCGCTATTGTTCTTGAGGCGACCGATGTGGGGTTCGGCGGCGCGGGTTCCGGGTTGGCGCATGATCGTTCATATTCGAACGTCACCGACGATGGCGCGGACTTCGAAGGGCCCAACGGATACAACTGGTTCAGCGTGGCGAAATGGCCGCATGCTCAGGGGCAGTTGGAGGGCACGATTGAAGTGATCTTCCCCGCGGGATTCTCGTTCGAGTTTCAATGGGACGGCACGCAGTATCAGGCTGTCGAGCACACGCACACGCTGTCCCATAGTAGTACGGAGGGTGAGTTTGTATTCAAAATCGATTCTGTGGATGGCACATACACTTACAAGATTCACGACTTTGATCAAACCCTTAGTGAGCAGGGGCGATTCAAGAGCTACCTGACTCCCTCAGGTGACATGATTTCCGCCTTGTCTTACAGCAATTCCGGCCAGCCCGAGGAATTGCAGGAAGTGGTGATCCGCGGCACCCAGGTCATCACTCATTCGCTGGTATACACCCATTACAGTCAAGGTGAATCCGCGAACCTGATTGAAAGCGTGAGCAGTCGGCGGGACGTGGATGGAGCAGGATATGTGGCGTTGGAACGAGCGGTATACACCTACTATGGAAGCCAGGATGACGGCGGTCCGCTGCGTAATCTCAGCACGGTTACGCGCCAGCATTATGCCAGTTCAACCTGGCACGATCAGGCCGTAACGCTGTATCGCTATTACAAGAGTGGCGCCGCCAATGGCTTTGAACATGGCATGAAATTCGTGGTGGAACCCGAGTCCTACCGCCGACTGAGCAGCGATTCCAATGTGACCGATCCGCTGACGGCGACGGATCAGCAGGTCAGCCAGTATGCGGACATGTATTTTGAGTACGAGGATGATGATCAAAATGAATTCTACCGGGCGGTAACCAAGGAAGTGGCCAAGTCGGGTTGCAGTTCCTGTGGTGGTGGGGGCCACGCCGGTGATACGTTGGTTTATGAACTGAATGCCAATTATCCAGTCAATCCGAGCAGCGATCAAAAGTTGCACAATTGGAAAGTCAAAACTACTGTGACCCATGCCGATGGCAATTTGACCATTGCCTACACCAATGGTCATGGTGGCGCTATGCTGGTGGTGGGCGAGGACGGAACCACTCAGGATCGGTGGTACAAGTTTCAGCGTTTTGGCACGGGCTGCCGCGTGGAACTGGAAGCCCAGTCTTCCGCGATCACCGGCTTCGATGAGGCGTACAATGACTTGTTACACGAACAGGATGGCAACTATCAGTATCTGTCGGACAGTGCCGGACTGATCAAGCTGCAAGAGTTTCACTTAGCCACGGATGCACCAACCGGAGCGGTTGTCGGTTATCCCTCACGTCGTCAATTCCAGCAAGGCGAGACGGGGACGCCGATTCTGTTGGAGTCGAAGCTGTACTTGCAGCACGAGGACGAGGTGGCGGGGACGACGACGCAGCTCTGGAAGGAGATCCAGCACCCGGATGCGAGCGATGCCAATGTGCAGATCGTGACGCAGTACGCCTACACGTTCCACAGCGGAACCCTGCAAATGGCCAGCCGGACCACGACGTTGCCGGTGGTCTCGAGCAGCCAGAACGGCAGCGGCACGGCCGACACGACGCAGGAAGTGTTCGACGAGAACGACCAGTTGCTGTGGCGCCGCGATGAGCGTGGAGTGATCCAGCGGAGGGAGTACGATCCGGTGCTGGGTCAGGTGTCCCGTCAGATCGACGACGTGGACACCGCCCAGGTGACGGACGAGCCTGGGGGCTGGAGCACGGTCAGCGGGTTCGGTCTGCATCTGGTGACGGATTACAGCTACGACGACCATGGCCGGCTGGTGCAGGCGCTGGGCCCAGCGCACACGGCGGTGGACGCCGGGCAGGCCAAGACGGTGCGGAGGGCCACCTGGATGGTCTACACCGAGAACGGCCCCTTGGCGGATGACGTGACCTGGACCGGCCAGGGTTACGCCCTGGGGCCGAGCTTCGACAGCTGCGTACTGATCAATCCGGTGACGTTGACCTACGCGGACAAAGCGGGCCGGACGGTGACGACCATCGAAGCCAAGCGGAGCAGCGGCAGCGGCGCACTGAGCGCCGGCGACACCTTCGCCCAGGCGGATTGGCAAAGCTGGACGCGCCAGGTGTACAGCAACGGCCACGACCTGACTGCGGAGCACGTTTACCATGACATCCCCAGCAGCGGCGATGGCACGGCGGGAACGCACTATGCGGTGACCCAGTACGGCTATGACACACTGGGTCGGCGCACGCGGGTGGTCAGCCCGGTGGGGACGATCACGCGCGTGGTGTACGACGCCCGCGGGCAGGCGGTGTCGCTGTGGGTCGGTACGGACGACGAACCGACCAGCGGATCCTGGTCCCCGTCCAATCAGGGCGGCGCGGACCTGGTGCTGGTGCAGACCAGGACGTACGACGGCGGGCAAGCCGGCGGGGACGGCAACCTCACTGCCCAGACGAACCAGGTGGACGCCTCAACCACCCGGGTCACGGTCTTCGGCTACGACTGGCGCAACCGCCTGACGACCACGGATGGCGAGGTCGATCAGTACCAGATTTACACTTACGACAATTTAGGCCGGATGGTAAAGACAGACCGTTACGACACCGACGCCCAGGGCTATCTGCTGGGCCGTGTGGAAACCAGCTTTGATGATCGGGGTCGTGTCTACCAGACCCGGCGTTATGCGGTGGATCCTTCGGACGGCTCGGTCGGTGTGGCCCTGACACGCGACCTGTGGTACGACCCGGCCGGCAATGTGGTCAAGACGCGTGCCGGCGCGGTCCTGAGCAAGACCCAGTACGACGGTTTGGGCCGGATCGTGTGCGAATACACCGGTTACGACCTGGATGAAACCACCTACGCCGACGCCCTGACTGTAGACGGCGACACGGTCACGACCCAGGTTGAGCGGGCCTACGACGCGGCGAGCAACTTGGTGCTGGCGACCCGGCGCGAGCGTCTGCACGACGCCACGGGAACGGGTGAACTGACCACCATCTCGGGCAGTCAGCCCCAGGCGCGGGTCACCTACTTTGCCAACTGGTACGACGGCGCAGCCCAGCAGTTGGCTCAGGCGGACTACGGCACCAACGCCGATCAGGCGCTGACCCGGCCGGACGTCGCCCCAGCCGCTTCCGACACCGTGCTGGTGACCACGCTGGCGTATGACGACGCGGGGCGGATCGATCGCCAGATTGATCCGCAGGGCATCGAAACCCGTTCGCTCTTTGACGACGCGGGTCGATTGCTCTCGACCATCGAGAACTACACCGACGGCGATCCGACCACGGGCAACGCTGACGAGGACCGCCAGACCGACTACACCTACAATCTCGAAGGCCAGATCGCCACTCTTACCGCGCGTATGCCTTCGAGCGCCGACGATCAGACCACCACCTATGTCTACGGCGTAACGACGGCCGCCGGTTCGGAACTCAACTCCCACAGCTTGCTGCGGGCGATCATCTACCCCGATTCGGACGATCCGGCCGACCTCTCCGGCACGGGCTCCGACGGCGCTTACGACCGGGTGGAACTGACATACAACCGGCTGCATCAGGTCATCGAGCGCAAAGACCAGCGCGAGACCGTTCACGTCATGGAATACGACGCCCTGGGCCGGCTGCTCCACGACCGGATCACCAGCCTGGGCCGGTCGGGCGAGGCGGTTGATGGCGCCGTTCGCCGCATCAGCCACAGCTACGAAGTCCGCGGCATGCTCGCCAGCGTAACCAGCTATGACAACGCCGCCGTGGGCGCCGGCGCGGCGCTTAATGAAGTGGCGTACACCTACAATGACCTGGGACAACTGCTCGAAGAAGCCCAGGCCCACGACGGCGCAGTGGACAGCAGCGCCCCCACGGTCGCCCTGAGCTATGAAGACGGCTCAGATACGGTCAAACAAGCACGCCTGGCGCGCATGACCTATCCCAACGGCCGTCAGCTTCACTACCTCTACGCCGATCCGGGCGACAGCACAGGCGTCAGCCACGTGCTGGGCCGGGTCACCGCCCTGGCCAACGCCACCACCCGCGGGACCGGTGACGCCAACGTCATCGCCGCCTACACCTACCTCGGCGGCAGTACGCTGGTGCGCAAAACCCTGCCCCAGCCCGCGGTGCGTCTGGATTACTGGGGCGGGACCTCCGGCAGCTACGCCGGCTTCGACCGCTTTGGACGCATCACCAATCAACGCTGGGACCGCTACGACGGCAATGACGATCACGTCAGCGACGTGATCCACATCGCCCACGGCTACGACCGGGCGGGCAATCGGCTTTACGCCCAGCGCCAAGTCTACACCAGCCACTCGGAAGTCTACGGCTACGATGGCCTGCACCGGCTGACCAGCTTCAAGTCCGGCCTGATCAACTCCGCCAAGGACGATGTGCAAGCCTACTGGCAGCCTGGGCGCGGCGAGCAGAGCTGGACCCTGGACCCCCTGGGCAATCAACTGGCGCTGAGCGACCAGGGAACCGCCAGCTACTTCCAGAATACGCCCAACAAAGCCAACGAATACACCAGCCGCAAGGTGCAGGCGGCCGCGGCTAAACCGGCCTTCGCGTCCGACGCCTTCGCCAGCGACACCTCCAGTCACTGGAGCAAACCCGGCAGTGGCGACGCCTTCAACGTTAACAGCGGTGTGGCCGGTCGGCTGGTGGTGACCACCGTCAGCCAGGACACCATCAGCAGCGTGCAGGAGCCCACCCCTGCCGCGATCCTGCTGCTGGGTGAGTCGATGGGGCCGTTGCAGGCGACTGTCACCCTGCGCTTCCCCTCCGGGACCACCGCCGGGCAGGCAGGCCTGGTCTTCGGCTACCAGAGCGGGGCCAACTACTGGCTGCGCGTGCTGGACCTGGACGCCCAGGAAGTGCGGGTCTACCACGTGCTCAACGGCGCCAAAACCCTTCATGATGCGCAGGCTTACACCCTCGCCGCCGACACCGACCTGTCCGTGGAAGCGTCGAGCAAGCGTCAGTCCTTGTGGATGCCCAGCGTCTTGGGCTTCGCGGCCGGGGAGGGCTATCCCGCCGGGCAGGTGGGCTTGTTCACCACCGTGGCCAATACGCAGTTCGATGACTATCAGCTTTACGACGATGCGCAATACCGCGCCTTGGGCGACCGCTGGATGAGCTTCAGCGCCGCGGCAGCGCTCAACGCTACGGATGATCGCCTGGAACTGTCGGCTTCCCCCGCGTCTCCGGGTTCGCCTGTGCTGCTGCGCAGCGTGCGCACCGGCGGGTTCGAGGCGGTCTTCGCCGTCCGGCGGGTCGGGGCCGGGAGCGATCATCGCCTGGCGTTCGTGTTCCACGCTCAGGATCAGGACGCCTTCAACTATGTGACGCTCGACCACACCGACACCCAGGCTGCGCCGCGCGGCTACCGGGTGGTTGACGGGCAACTGGCCAGCGAAGTCGCCGGCACACGGGTGGACGCCAACATGCCCAGCCTGACCGCCGGCGACGTGCTGTGGGTGCGCGTGCGCTGCGACGGCACGAACCTGGCGGTCCGCTGCGCCGCCAGTGCAGCAGGCCTGTCCAGCGCCAGCGACGCCTACGCCACCAGCAACTTCCCCTCGGTTGCCTCCGGGGGCGGGGGTATGATGGGCTGGATGGCGGCCGCCCGCACCCTCAGCGTGGATGACCTGACGCTTAAGCGCTGGAACCCCGGCACGTCCAGTTACGACGTAACCGAGCATGAAGAAACCTTCACCGCCGACGCCAACGGCAACGTGGCCGAAACCCTCGCCCACGACGCGGCGGGCAACCTGACCTACGACGGCGTGTATGCCTACGGCTACGATGCCTGGAACCGCTTGGTCACCGTCCGGCCCGCCTGGCGCGACGCGCCCCCGGGGGGCGGCGACCTTCAGTTCGGCTCCATCATCCAGAGCAACGCCTTCGACGGCGCGGGCCGGCGCATTGTGCAGACGCTGACCCACCTGGGCGACCTGACCGCCACCAGCCATGTGTACTACGACGCCGGCGGGCATTCGCCGCTGGAGGAACGCGATGGCGATGACCAGACGCTGCGGCAGTTGGTCTGGGGGCGGATGTACATCGACGAACTGGTGCAGATCGGGCTGAACGACGACCCGGCCGACAGCGGGGAAGCCGCGGTGGAAAGCTTCCACTACGCGCTGCCCAACGCCAACTTCAACGTGCTGGCGGTGGTGGATGACGCCGGCGCCGTGGTCGAACGCTACGAATACACGGCCTACGGCGAGCGCACGGTCTATGCCCCGGCCGGGGACCACGACCCGGCGGGCGAGTCCCCGCGTCTGCTAAGCCGGCGCGTGACGGTTGGCGGCGTGGCGCAGGCCTACGGTCTGAACCCGGTGGGGCACCAGGGCCTGTGGCACGAGGACGCGACGGGGCTGGTCTACAACCGGGCAAGGCACCTGCACCCGCGGTTGGGACGGTTCGGGCAGAGAGATCCCATGGGGTATGTCGATGGAGCTAATTTGTATCCTTCGTATCACTTAATGAGATTCAGCCTTGATCCGTACGGATTATCTGATATTTCCCCCGACCACGGTACTGATATTACGGGGAAAAAGTTATTTAAAGAGTGTGTAGATCAAAATTTATTCAATAATTGTAAAAAACAAGCAAAATCAGATTATGAAAGACGCATGGATGATCTGGATGAAGGAACCAGAATGCTTGAAGCTGCGGCTGATGCCCAACTTCAAGCTAATTTGAGGCGATGTCGAGATGGGTATCAATCTCGAGTGGCAAGACGGACATGTGAATACGGAGCATACTATGTTCGTGGCAATCAACGCACACTCATAACCCTTGCATATATAGAGGCATCAGGAGTCATTGCTTCTCAATACGCTGCCACCATAATGGCCTGCTTGGAGGCTGCTACTTTCCAGATACCCCCCTGCGAAATATGTCCCAAGGGGTCAAAACCCAAAACTCGATTTGACAAATAATTTTACCCTTCAATAAGGATTTTCTTTCAATACTATGTGGGGGTGGACCTGTGCGAAAAAATATTTTAATTATGATGGTTCGATGTATGGCTGGAATATTTTTATTTATCCCGATTGCTGCGGCATTTTACTATGCCTGCACATCTCAGTACAAAGGAATATCAGTCACTGAAATAGATGAGGCCAAAAGATTGTCTCCCGTGTTTTTGTTGTCTACAGTTACAGGGGTAATTATTTACCTAATTGGAAAGAAATGCGATGGCCACAAATGACGTGGTCCATTCGCAGAGGCGGTCCAAAATGTCGGGCTATGCCCGTGTTTCCCGTGAATTCATGCTGCTTTCCGGTAATAATGCTTGAGCAAGCCGCCGAGCCACCACTGGCACTCGATGCGGCCTGCACCGGATCCCTCAGATGGACAATCTGGCGGCGGCAGGCGGACTTCACCGGTTACATCATCGACTACGGTACCACCGCCGAATGCCAATGCTCCGCCCCGTTCGCCGCCGCATTCCTGTGGGCGATCCTGGCGCTCCGGGCCTCCCACGCCACGCTGTCCAATGCCCAAAGCCGACGCTGGCGTGAGTTTGACGTGGTCCATTCGCAGAGGCGGTCCAAAATGTCGGGCTATGCCCGTGTTTCTCGTGAATTCATGCTGCTTTCCGGTAATAATGCTTGAGCAAGCCGCCGAGCCAGCGCTGGCACTCGACGCGGCCAGCACCGGGTCCCTCAGGTGGACAATCTGGCGGCGGCAGGCCGTGTTGTGCCGGCGGCACATTGCCCAAACCTTGGTGTGGCCGGAAGCCATTGTAGTAGTTCATGTAGTTGGCGGTGATGTGGTCGAGTTGGCGGAGGCTCAGGCAGACCAGATGGTTCAGGACTTCCCGCTTGAATCCGCCGATCCACGACTCGACGTAGCAGTTGGCGACCGGCGCCAGGAATGGCGTCTTCACGATCCCGCTGGTCTTGCGGTGGCTGGCGGCGGCAAGCTGGCGGAAATGTTTGTCAAAGTCCTCGGTGAACTTGGCATCGCGATCATGGATGAGGAACCGCAAGTCCAGTCCCTCGTCCTCCAGCCACATGCAGACGTTACGGGCTTGCTGCTGCATCCAGACGCCGGTGGGGTGGAATGTGCTTGGCGTCACGAAGGCCTTACGGCTGCCCAGGTGAATGAAGACCAGCGCGAAGGCCAGCCTCTTGCCCAATGGCGTCCACACGGTCTTGCAGAAGAAGTCCGTAGCCACCATGCAATTCACGTGGGCCGCCACAAACGTGCGCCAAGGCGTCATCACCCCCTTGGGCGCTCTCCGTTCCGGATCGGGCAGCACCCTTTCTTCCACCAGCACACGTCGAACCGAACTGCGGCTAGGCGTCAGCGCCAGCTTCCGCAGTTCGCCCACAATCCGGCGAACACCCCAGCCCACATTCTCCTTGGCCATCCGCAGGATCAGTTCCCGCAGCGAGGCAGTCATCGCTCGCGGCCGGCCCACGCGACCCGGCGTCAGTCCGTCAGCTTGTTCCCGCAACCACCGGCGATAGGTCTTGACCGTCACAATGCCCAGCAAGCCGTCGACCTCGTGGCCCATTGCCGACCCGGCACGCATCAGCCGACGCCGATCTTCCGGCGACAGGATGACCCGCTGCCCGGGCATCTTCTGGCGAAGCAGTTCGATCTGGAGCTTCAGGAATTGGATCTGCTTGTCCCGCCGAGTCGACCACGCCTCCAGCAACATCATCAGGAACGCTTGAAACCACGCCGGCAGCATCAAATTCGATCCTTCATCCAGCAACGTAAGTCGAGTCACCGCAATGGCCCAACATTATGGACCACCCCCGGAAGATCGCCAATTCCGGCTCCACCTCGACCCCTGGCTGACGAAGGCCTGACCTACCCTCATAACCACCGATAAATACCCGGAATTCCGCGGGCCAGCACCACAAAAAAAGCATACCCGCGTTCACGCAAAGGATTTGGACCACTCTAAGAGCGGCCGTAACCAAGGCTCCACGTCGGGTAGTACTACCCGGCGCGACCAAGGAGACGGCCGATGTCGTTTTCAGCCCCCCTCACGGTTCCGCAGTTCCGGGTACACAAAGGCTCAGGCCAGGGCTACGCCAACGCCTGCGTGTCGCGCTATTTTCTGTCGCCTGGATGGTCTGGTTGGCTGGTCTTCTCAGCTTCCTTCAGAACTTTGCGGATTGCATCCAGGCGACTGGTCCCTTCTGACAGTGTGGGGCAGATCCAGCCTCCTTCGTCAAATTCGTTCCATGCGTAGATCAGCACGGCATTGGCTTTTCCTGGGCCGGGATTCTCTCGGTTCCAGTCCAGTGCGGATTTGACCCCGGCGGCGATATCGGATGCCGCCTTCTCTGCGGTTCGTATGCGCCCGACGTTCACGGGCGCTCCCTTTCCGCCGCCTTCCCATGGCACAGGATTCTCAACACGCGGGCGGCGGTCCCATCCTGCCGAGACGGCAGGAATGACTTCCTGTTCCTGCTTCTGCCGATCCCACACGCCTTTCCCGCCCAGGCCGGTGTATGAACTCACTGCGTCCCAGTTGATGGGCGCGGAACAGTTGCCCATGTGGACCAGATAGGGACGTTCAAGCCCCGCCTCGTTCACGGCCGTCAGAAGGTCGTCATAGAACGCCTTATTGGCCCGACACTGGAACGCATATAGCAGGGGTCTCTGACCGAGAACTCTGACATATTGCGGGTCCTTCATGTATGCAACCATTCTGTCCACCTCATCCGGCGTATCGCGTATGTGGTGGAGTATCATGCAGAATTTGATCTTGGGCTTGTTCCTGCTGGAAAGGTAGAGATCCAAGCCGATCGTCATCGGCGATTCCGGTGCATATGTCAGAAAGGCCCAGTAATCCAACCCCGCCTGACTGGCGTAGGTAATCTCCTGATCCATCACCTCCGGCGAGTTGGCTCGTGCCTCAACCTTGTTTTCGGCAATGACCTTGGCATAGAACGGCAGTCGATAGTGCCAATGATTGGGGCCGAGCGATCGTTCCACCGCCATCCCGGGGGTGATCTCCTGCGGCTTCTTCGGATCGAACCCCGTATCGCCATGCCACGCATCCCATCGGATGCTTCCGACGATCGACCGCGGGGGACCTTCACCTGCTACAGCTCCAGCACCGCACATCAACATCATGCCCATGACAATTGCCATCGGTCTCATCTGTTAATCATCCACCCAACGTCAAAGCTAGCCAGCGCCGAAGGCATCCGGTTGAACGCCATGTTCGGCATCGTCGCCAATAAACTCTACCAGCCTTTGGTGAATCTGCTGTATTATCCGAGTTTCATTGTCTTCAAGCCAAGCATCCAGTTCATCATACTTGCCACTCGCGCTTAACTCCCTGAGAGGCGTCATGTTATCCAGCCATTTACTGGCCAATTCAATCCATTCATCGCCCCAATCTTCATGAGTGACTTCAGAACCCACTCGAATAGCAGAAGCCAATCCTCCCATCATCGTTCCCATGACTATATTATTCGAGATGCCGTATAGCTCAGTGCAAGTCCTCCATGTAGGGTCGCTGTCAGCTATTTTCCGGATGTATTCTCGTGAGTACATGGCTTGATGTATAACGACTCAACTCACTTGCCTGGCGGTTCAGGAAGCTTGGATTCCGAAAATGCCGACATGTCCGCCGGGTCGGGTGCAACGCCTAGTTCGGTTCTCTGTGTCCATGACCTGCCCGGCGGCTACAACACCGATCAACTCTCGGGGTCGTACCCGAACTCGCGGAGTTCCTGCGAGCAGCGACAGGCTTTGGCGATCTTCGCGGCCCACCCGACGGCGGCTTCGCGGGACGGGAGTTCCAGGACGCAGAAGCCGCCGTTGAATTCCTTCGTCTGTGGGTACGTCTCGTTATTTACGGTGCCGTCGGCGGCGACCATCACCGGCGCGACGGTCTCATTGATACCGCCACCGAACACGTAAACGCCGGCAACTTTCGCCTCGCGGATGACCGCGCGTGCCGCTTCACCCACAGCGGCCATGTCTTCGGCAGGGACGTCCATTGCCGGTGCGGGGAATGAGATCAGATACTTCGGCACCGCATGGCCCTCCAAACGCCTCTGTCCCCGAACGTCACGTTCTCAGCCGCGAAGACGCGGTTTGCCCGCCTGAGAGCTCGCCGCACCACGTGTGAGCGGCTGCTGGTGGCGCGCGGCGATTTTACCCGTATGTGGATCACGCCGGCGCGGAATTCATGTGTCGCCGGCTAAACCTTTGTGGATCATATGCGACATACAGGTGTGGCAGGATCAGGCACCCTCGAGGACCGCGATGTCATGACGGCAGTGTCGCCGCAGATCGGCCCGACTGTTCCGAAGGCGGTGGCTGCGGCGTCAACGCCGCGGCGCGATCCGCTTGGGCTGCTGCTGGAACGGGCTCGTCAGGGCGACCGCGACGCCCAGGCACAGTTGCTTGGCGGCATCCAGGACACCTGTTATCGATTCTGTTGCAGTCAACTGGGTGATGGCGACGCCGCCCGGGATGCCACGCAGGAAACGGCCCTTCGTCTGTTGCAGTCGCTGCATCGCTACCAGCAACGCAGTGCCTGGGACACGTGGGTGCTGGGCATCGCGCTGAACGTGTGCCGTCAGCATCGGCGACAACGGCGGCGACGGCCGGCTCCCTTGCCGGACCATCACGCCGAGCTGGTGGACGGCGGGACCGAGGGGCCGGCGGCGCGATTGCGGCAGCGCGAAGCGATCGAGTTGGTGCGTCAGGCGTTGTGCGATCTGGCTCCGCGTCAGCGTCAGGCGGTGGTGCTGCGTTTTTTCGAGCGGCAGAGTCTGGAACAGACGGCCCAGGCGATGGGCTGTGCGGTGGGAACAGTCAAAGCGGCGGTGGCGCAGGCGCTCACTCGGCTGCGCCAGCGCTGGAGTGATGAACCATGAAAGACACGCAAACCCAACTGAGACCGGCCGCGGAGGCGTACCAGCAATTACGCTATCCGGGCGACCTCGCGGAGGACGTGCAGTGCCGCCTGGAGGAAGTCCGGCGACGCCGGCGGGGGCGTCGTCGCTGGACGCTGGCGGCCGCGGCAGCCATCGCCATCGCAGTGTGCCTCCTGCCATTTCACGGACGTCCGCACCCCGGGGCGCTATCGCTCCGTTCCACCGGGCCGCAACTGACGCTGTCCACCGCAGCGATCAACCTGCCCAGCGCCACGGCCGGCGGGTTGACGCCGTCGGGCGTCGGCGCGCTGACGCCCCGCATCGGCGGCGTCACCCCCCGCATCCGCCTGGGCGCCGGCGCTGTCCACGCCAGCCTGACCCCCCAGTCACGTCAAACTCGTCACGCCCCGGATCCGGCGTCATGAGATATTCACCCCATTCCACAAGGAGTCTTGGCACATGAACCTGATGAAGAACCACACCTGGATCGCCGCCACGCTGGTGGTTGCCGCGCTGCTCATGGCCGGCGACGTCAGCCGCAGTCGCGCGTTTGACGGCGCTGACCAGCAGGCGGTCATGGAGCAGCTCAAGCTGTTCGACTCACTGATCAACCTCATTACCCGCTACCGCGACCTTTCCGCGGACCCAGCCACGGCTGGCGTCGCTGCCGTGTTTGCGGTTGAGGACCACATGCCCGATGCACGTGAGCGCATCACTTATTTCCAGAAAATGCTCGAGAAGGTCAAGAACGCCACCGTCGAGCGCGCCATTCGCCTGAAGCTGGTGGACCTCTACAAGGGCACCGGCGAACACGACAAGGCGCTGGCCCAGCTGGAGAAGCTGATGACCAACGACCTCAAGAACTGATGGGGCGGAGCCGGCTTGCCGGCGCAGAATGCACCACCCCGGCGGTTTACGCCGCCGGGGTGGGTCGGGTTCAGATTGACGGGTGAATCACGCCGCGGCGGGCTGGGCTTTGGCGAGGGTGGTCTTGACCTTTTCCGAAAGCTGGTCGGGCGTGAAGGGCTTGACCACGTAATTGTTCACGCCGGCTTTGAGGGCGTCGACCACGCGGTGTTTTTCCGCTTCGGTGGTGACCATCATGACCGGGGTGGCCCGGTCCTTGGCGCGGAAGGCTTTGAGGAAGCTCAAGCCATCCATGTTGGGCATGTTCCAGTCCAGCAGGATCAGGCCGGGTTTCTCGGCGAACACCCGGCTCAGGGCGTCCTGGCCATCGCAGGCTTCCACCAGGTCGGTGTAGCCCAGCTGGGTCAGGATGCCTTTCTGGATGTTGCGCATGGTCTTGGAGTCGTCCACCAGCATGATTTTCATAATCACTTACTCCCAAGGTCGACCCGAAGCCGGGTTCATCTCTGCTATCGGTGTTTTTTCGGTTTGACTCAAGCCGCCCGCCGCAACGGCAGCGGCTCGCACTCGGCGAGATTCGCCAGCCCGCCCACATCGATGATCAGGCCCACCTTGCCATCGGGCATGATGGCGCCGCCCGCGATGCCCGGCGTGCCTTTGAGCGTTTCGCCCAGACTCTTGATGACGATCTGCTGCTGACCCAGCAATTCATCAATGGCGAAACCGAGTTTGCGTTCGTTGTTTTCCACGATGACCACCATCGCCTGGCGCAGGTCACGTTGAGCGCCGTGAATGCTGAACAGGTCGCCCAGGTGGTGGACGGGGATGATCTCCTCGCCGAGCTTGAGGGTCTGCCCGCGCTGCAGCACGGATTTGATCTGGTGTTCGTGGGGCTGGAGCATGCGGACGATGGAGAGGGTGGGAATGATGTAGCGTTGCTGGGCGACGCGGACGACCATGCCTTCGATGATCGCCAGGGTCAGGGGCAGGCGGATGATGAAGCGGCTGCCCTGGCCGACGGTGCTTTCGATTTCGACCTTGCCGCGCAGCGATTCGATGTTGCGTTTGACCACATCCATGCCCACGCCGCGCCCGGAGACGTCGGTCAGTTGCTTGGCGGTGGAGAAGCCGGGGGCGAAGATGAGCTGGTAGATTTCCTGATCGTTGAGGTTGTCGCCTTCCTTGACGATGCCTTTCTCGATCGCTTTGGCGAGCAGGCGTTGTTTATCCAGGCCGTTGCCGTCGTCGGTGATTTCGATGCAGATGCTGCCGCCCTTGTGGTACGCCTTGAGCGCGACGGTGCCGACTTCGCGTTTGCCTTTGGCGCGGCGGTCGGCAGGGTCGGACTCGATGCCATGGTCCACCGCATTGCGGATCATGTGGACCAGCGGATCGCCGATGCGGTCGACGACGGTCTTGTCCAGCTCGGTGTCTTCGCCGGTGGTGACGAACTCGATGCGTTTGTCGAGTTTCTTGGCGACATCGCGCGCCAGCCGGGCCATTTTCTGGAAGGTGGAGCGGATGGGCACCATGCGCAGGCTGGTCGCCATTTCCTGCAGTTCGCGGGTGATTTTGTCGAGTTGGCCCATCGCCCGCATCGTGCCGGCCTGGGTGGTGTTGGCGTTGTTGTCGGTGTTGACCAACTGGCTGAGCATGGCTTCGGCGATCACCAGTTCGCCGATGGTGTCGACCAGGCGGTCGAGACGGGCGGCATCGACCTTGACGGTTTCCAGCACTTGTACGGCGCGGTTGGGTCGTCCGGCAGGGCTGGCGGCCGGGGCGGGTTCGTCGGCTGCCACCGGCTGATCCGTTGCTGCGGCTACGACCGGGGCGCGCGTGACCGGCACGACGGCGGGAGCGACAGCCGGCGCCGGCGGCATCGCGGTGACGGCGGGCGCTGGCGTGGCGCTGGGGGCCGCAGGTGTGGCGACCGGAGCAGGCGTGGCGTTGCTGGCGAGTTCGCCCAGACGGTTGAGCAGGACGGGCAGGGCTTCGTCGTGGGCCGGCGCACGATTATGCCGCAGGGCGTCTTCCAGGCGATCCACCAGGCGCTTCATGCAGTCGGTGGCGTCGAAGATGACTTCCAAAGCTTCACCGGCGAGGATGAGCGTGCCCTTGCGGCCGCGGTCGAGGACAGTTTCCGCTTCATGCGACAGGCTCTGGATATCCTTGAGCCCCATGAAGCCCGCCACGCCTTTGATGGTGTGGAAACTGCGGAAAACGGCGTTGAGGGTTTCGACGTTGTGCGGATCGCTTTCCACTTCCAGCAAAGCGGCGTCGGCGTTTTCCAGATGCTCGCGCGCTTCGGTGACGAACTCCACCGCCAACTGGGGATCAATTCGGGGCAGTTCCGCGCCGGCGGGAGCGGGAGCGGGCGCGGCATTGGCGGAGGCGGGTGTTGATTGGGCGGTCGGGGTCGGGGTCGGGTTCGGGGTTGGGGCCGGGGCCGGGGCGGCGGACTTGGCTTGGGGATTGAACAGCGCCAGCACCGCTTCCACCGGTTCCGGAGCCGGGCCTTTGCCGGCATAGGCGTCGAACAGGCGACCCATCCAATCCTTGCTGCGCAGCAGTTCGTCCACCACGGAATGCGGCGGGCGATTCGCCAACGCGTCTTCCATGGTGTGACACAGCCGGGCCACGGCTTCAATGCCCAGCAGCCCGGTTTCACCCTTGAGGGTGTGGATGATGCGTTTGAGGCTCGCCAGCGCCGCGTCGTCGGCGTTCTCCAGCGCCAGCATGTGCGATTCGACTTCTTCGAGCACGCCGCCTTGCCGGGCGAGGAACTCGGTGAAGATGGTCTCATCCACATTGGGCGGCAGGTTCAACGAAAGCGCAGCCGGCGCCGGCGTGGTGGTCGTGGCGTCCGCGGCGGCGGTGGGGGCGTCGGCCGGGGCGCGGTCCAGGTGGTCGGCGTCGTCCGCCTCGGTGCTGGTGGCGCCGATGGTGGCGACCTCGTCATCCGCCAGGCCCAACCATTTGGTCAGGCCGGCGTCGCGCGGGGACAGCCCCTGATCCAGGATCGCCTGGATGGCGCTGACGGCTTCGCCCAGCGTTTCAAGTGTCTGCTGGGCGTGCTGGTCTTCTTCGAGGATGATCGCTTCGAGCCGCTGCGTCGCCGTGCCGGCGGCTTGCACCACCTCCGGCTGTGCGCTGGCGGCCGCCCATTGCGACAATTGCTCAAAGAGCGTGTGCAATTGCGCCATGGCGGCCGGGTCTGCCGCTTCGGCAAACACCAGTCCCTCGGCAATTTGATCCAATACCGGATGGATGGGTTCTTCAGCCATGGAGTTTCACACTGACCCGCGGACCCCCCGCCCGCCTGTCTCCTGACACCTCTGCGGTATCGACCAATCGCCAGTTCGAGTTTAGGCTGGCGCGGGAAAACCGGAGGCGTTGCTCCCCCAATTACGTCAAGGTTCCAGGTTAAGGGTATTTTCGGTCTTTGCTACCCGATTCCGACCATCAGTCAAGTCCGATCATGCAACCGCCGAACAGCTATATCAGGTTCTGGGCACGCTCATTTGACGCTTGGCCGTCGATGGCGTGTGTGGGGGGTCGATTGGGGAATCGGCCTGATGGCGTCGGCAGCTGCATCAACTCCGCAACGTTTGCTGATTGTGGATGACAATCCCGCTCAGCTCCGCTATCTGCAAACGGTGCTGGCGCCATTCCTGGAACCCGACCCGACCGTCCCGCCTTCAACTCAGCCCTGTCACCTGTGGCGCGTCACGACCGCGCAGAACGCCACCCAGGCGCTGGAACTGGCGCGCACCGCCTACGAACGCGGCCAACCTTTTGATGTCGCCCTGGTTGACTTGCATCTCGGTGCGGGAATGGATGGCCGGGACCTGGCGCGCCAACTCTGGGCGATCGACACCGCCTTGCCCCTGGGTTTGATGGTGAACTATGAGGAACCCGGGTGGGATCAACTCGACCAGTTCACCCATCGGGCGCGCGTGGCGATCCTTAAGAAGCCCTGCGAAGACGCGGAAATACGCCTGTTGCTCCAATTGCTCGGACGTTATCGGCAACTGCAGGCCCGCGCCGAGGAATGCAGCCAGGAAGTTCATCAGGCGGTCGTCCAACGCACCCGCGAACTGGAACGAACCCGCATCGCCCTGACCCAGCTCTCCGAAGAACTCATGCGCGCCCGCAACGACGCCGAAGCCGCCGCCAACGCCAAGAGCGCCTTCCTGGCGACCATGAGTCATGAAATCCGCACGCCCATGAACGGCGTGATCGGCATGACCGAACTGCTGCTCGACTCGCCCCTGAGCGCCACCCAGCAGGAGTACGTCCGCACCATCCAACGCTCCGGGGAAGCCCTGCTGACCATCATCAACGATGTCCTTGACTATTCACGCATCGAAGCCGGCGCCTTGCGCGTGGAGCAGATCGAGTTCAGCCCGCGCGAGGTGCTCGACGACGTGCTGGAATTGCTGGCGGTGCGCGCCGAGGAGAAAAACCTGGTCCTCGCCGGCTGGGCCGACGCCAGCGTGCCCGACAAACTCCAGGGCGACCCCGGTCGCGTGCGCCAGATTCTCACCAACCTCGTGGGCAACGCCATCAAGTTCACCGAACGTGGCCACGTGCAGGTGGAACTCACCGCCCAACGCGGACGCGAGCGGGAAATGATCCTGCGCGGCGAGGTGATCGACACCGGCATCGGCATCGCCCCCGAAGTGCTGAAGAAACTCTTCCAGTCCTTCGTCCAGGCGGACAACACCACCACCCGACGCTTTGGCGGCACTGGTCTGGGCCTGGCGATTTCCCGGCAGTTGGTGCAGCTCATGGGGGGACAGATCGGCGTTGACAGCAAACCCGACGTCGGCAGCCGCTTCTGGTTCACCGTCATGACTCGACCGGTGCGCGGCCAGGAACCAGTCCGTCCCAGCTATCTGCCGGTGCGCGCTTTAGCCGTGGTCCAGCAGGAACTGACCCGCCGCAGCCTGAGGCACAGCCTCACCCACCTGGAAGTGTCCACGGTTGAAGTGGACAGTCTCGAAGCCGCCCAGACGCGCCTGCGCGAAGCGCAGCAGCGCCAGGAGGCTTTCGATCTGGTGCTGCTGGATGATGCCATCATTCCCGATCAATCCCAGCCGGTGGTGCAGCAGCTTCTGCAGGATGTGGCGGAGCGTCCCCCGGCGCTGGCGCTGCTGTCGGCGGTGCGGATGAAGGCGCACACGGAGCTGAGTTGTCCCAGCTTCCTGGCCTTGTTGACCAAGCCGGTGCGCACCAGCGCCCTGCGTGAGGTGCTGTACCTGCTGCATGAGCGGGACCGTGGCAGCGCGGAGATGGCTCCGGCCGGCCCGGCGGCGCACCGTCCGGGCAGCGACCAGAACCGGCCGCGGGTGTTGGTGGTGGATGATGATGAAACCAATCGGCGCTTGCTGGCGCGGCAGTACGAGCACGCCGGCGCCCTGGTCTGCAGTGTGTCCAACGGCGCTGCGGCGGTGGCGCAGGCGCAGCAGCAGACCTTCGATCTGGTGCTGGTCGATCAGCGCATGCCGGAGATGGATGGTCTGGCGACGACCACGGCGTTGCGCCAGGCGCCGGGGGTAGGTTCACGGGCGCTGGTGCTGGGCATCACCGCGGATTCCAGCGGCAGCATGACCGAAGCCTGGCGTGCGGTGGGGGTGGACCAGGTGCTGGTCAAACCGATACGACGTCAGCACGTGGAAGAGTCGTTCCAGCAGTGGCTGGCGCGAGCCGCCGATTCAGCGGCAGCAGCGCCGGATTCGACGCCGACCCGTTGCTCGCGGCTGCAGTGGAAATGTTTGCAGGAAATCTACGACACCAGCAGCACCCTGCTGTTGCGGGGCGTGCTGGCGGCGCTGGAGCAGGGCGAAATGTGGGTCCTGCGCATGCAGGCGAATCCCACCATTGAGGAAGAACAGCAGGGCTGGGCGCACCTGGAGCAGATCGGGACGCAACTGGGCGCCACGGACTTGAAGCTGAGTCTCGAACAGGTGCTGGTGGCGCGTCTGGGCAACAGCAAACCACAGCTATCGGACGCATGGGCGGACGTCACGGCGCATCTGGTTTCCTTGCGCGATCAAGTTCGAACCAGACTGGCCGATATGAATATGGATGTACGTCGCCCGGCTTTGGAGGCCCAGTCAACCTCCGTCGGTGAAGCCGCGTAAAGCCAGCGATGGGTGGGTAGTGAAGGAGTTAGACATGCGTATCCTGGTGACGGAAGACGACTTTACCAGTCGACGGGTGATGACCGGCTATCTGGCGCGTTTCGGCGCGGTGGATGTGGCGGTTGATGGCCAGGAGGCGGTTGACGCCGTGCGCTTGGCGCTGGCGGATGGCCAACCCTACCGGCTGATCTGCCTGGACATCATGATGCCCAACCTCAACGGGCAGGATGCCCTCACGGTCATTCGCGAACTGGAAAGCGAGCATGGCGTGCTGCCCGGCGATGGGGCCCGGGTGATCATGACCACCGCGCTCTCCGACCCGCGCAACATTCTGCGGGCGTTCAACGCCCAGGCGGAAGCCTACCTGGTCAAGCCGGTGACCCGCGAAAAACTCTACAAGCAGTTGCTTGATCTGGGGCTGGTGTCGGCGGAGCAGGTGCAGGAACTGGCGCACTGAGTGAAAGCGGAAGCCATGCGTGTGCTGGTCGCGGATGATGATCGGATCACTCGCCTGATGGTCGAGGCCTGGCTGCGCAAATGGGGGTACGACGTGGTCAGCGCGGTCGATGGCCAGTCGGCGTGGAATGTGCTGACCGGGCCGACGCCGCCGCCGCTGGCGATTCTGGACTGGATGATGCCCGAACTGGATGGCCCGGAGATTTGCCGGCGCTTGCAGCGGGAGCAAACCGACGCCTTCGTTTACACCATTCTGCTGACGGGCAAGACGCAGAAGGAAGCGGTGGTGGAGGGGTTGGAAGCGGGCGCCAACGATTTCCTCGCCAAGCCGTTTGACATCGCGGAACTGCGCGGCCGGGTGGGCGCGGGGGCGCGGGTGGTGCGGCTGGAGCAGGCGTTGCGGGACACGAATCACGAACTGGCGGAGCAGGCCCGGCAATTGCAGGAGCTCGCCGAGCAGCGCGCCAAGCAGTTGATTCACGCCGACCGCATGGCGTCGCTGGGCGTGATGAGCGCGGGCATCGCCCACGAGATCAACAACCCCACGAGCTTCATCGCCGGCAACGTGCAGACGCTTGAGCGCTTCTGGGATCGGCTCAGCCCGCTGCTCGGCGGCGACAGCGAGCGCGCGGAGCAGACCCAGCGCACGCTGGAATTCGCCCAGCGGGAAATCCCCGCGATGATCAGCGGGATCAAGCTGGGCGTGGCGCGGATCGTCTCGATCGTGCAGGGGCTCAAGTCCTTCGCCCGCCCCGACGAAGGTGAACGTCAGACCTGTCAGGTCCGCGAATGCGTTGAACAGGCGCTGATGATCAGTAAAACGAAATGGCTGCAGGTTGCCCAGGTGGCGTGCGACCTGCCCGCGGATTTGCCGGCGATCTGGGCTAATTCGGGGCAGATTCAACAAGTCCTGATAAACCTGCTGGTCAATAGCGCCGATGCGCTGGCGGATATGCCCCACGGGCACGGCCGCGTTTGGATTCAGGCGCGCGCGGTGGAGGGTCAGGTGGAACTGGTGGTCGAGGACAATGGGCCGGGCGTTCCGGACGCCTTGATCGACCAGATCTTCAATCCCTTCTTCACCACCAAGGAAGTAGGCAAAGGCACCGGCTTGGGTTTGTCAATCAGCGCGGGCATTATCCACAGTCACGGGGGCAGCCTGCGCTACGCACACCGAGCCGGTGGGGGGGCGCGTTTTTCGATGACCTTGCCATGTTCTGCACAGGAGCCGAGTGATGCATGTCCGGCTGATGATCGTCGACGATGAAGCTGAAATCCGCGAAATGCTGTCCCGACATTTTCGCTTCCTCGGTTTTGAGGTGCTGACCGCCGCCAACGGCCGCGAAGCCCTGGATCTGCTGGAAACCAAACGTACCGAAATCGTCATCACCGACCTGATGATGCCGGTGATGGACGGCATCCAGTTGCTCCGGCAATTGCGCCAGAACCATCCCATGGTGCGCCCCATTGTGATGACCGGCTACGTCAGCCTCGACAACGCCATGGCGTGCATGCGCCTGGGCGCCCACACCTTTGTTTTCAAACCACTGGAGGACCTGACCCAGCTCGAGCACGCCATCGACGAAGTCGTGCATGGCCTGCAGCGCTGGGTCGACCTGCTCCAGCAACTGCGCAGCATGCGCCCCGAAACGGCAGGAGCCGCCCATGGGTGAGTCCAATCTGAATGTTGATCCCGCCTTGCTTACGGAGTTCATCGACGAATCCCAGGACACCCTGGGCGCGCTCGATGCGCAGTTTGTCGCCCTCGAAGCCAATCCCCAGGACCTGAGCATCGTCGAAGCCATCTTCCGCCCGGTGCACTCGATCAAGGGCAACAGCGGCTTTTTCGGCTTTATCGGAGTCAAGAAGCTCGCCCACGAGCTGGAAACGCTGCTGGACCACGTCCGCAAAGGACGACTGACGGTCAACGCCCAGATCACCGATGTGCTGCTGCGCGGCACTGACGAACTGCGGCAGATGTTCGCCCGGGTGCGCGAAAGTCAGGACGAGGTCGCCGACCAGGCGGCGTATGCCGCGCTGATCAAGCGCGTGCAGGAAACCGCCAGCGAGCAGCCCAATCCGCTGGGCTTTGTGCTCGAGGAACTGAAGGCCGCGGTGGCGCGGGCGGACCGCGAACCCGCCAGCGCCGCCGACTCGCTGCGCGCCCTCCACGCTGCCGTGGAACAACACATCGCCCAATCCGGCGGCGGCCCCCGCAGTGCCGCCGCAGCCAGCCCGAGCACCGCCCCGGCGGCGCCGGCGTGCCCCAGGTCCACCGCCTTGCTGGACAAACTCAGTCAACCCATCGGCGGAACGCTGCCGACCGCCGAAGCCGAAGCCATCGGCCGCGAGCTGCGCATGCTGCGCCAGGAAGCGCCCAACGAAGCCGCCCGGGCGATCCTCGATCAAGCCATCGAGAACTACGACACGTTCGCCGACACCGTCGGCTTTGATGATCTGCTGCGGGAACTGACGCTCGAAAAGCTGCAGGAATACAGCCAGGCTGCGTCGTCCTCCGCCGCTCCCGAGTCCTCGGCGCAGCCCACCGCCGGCGCCAAGGCCCCGGCTCCCAAGCCCACCGCCCCGGCGGCTGCCGCTGATGGAGCCGCCCGCGACAAGCACGCCGACCCGGGCAAGACCATGCGCGTCTCCGAAGCCCACATCGACACCTTCCTGGAATACGTGGGCGAACTGCTGGTTGTGGCGGACATGTTCTCCAACCTGCAGCAGCAACTGGCGGCCAGCGACATCAAGCGCGAAATCGCCCAGCGCTTCAAACACGCCAACGCCACCTTCGGGGCGCTGTCGCAGAGTCTGCAGAAGAGCATCATGTCGATCCGCAAAGTGTCGATGCGCGGCCTGCTGCAGAAGGTGCCGCGTCTGGTCCGCGACATTGCCGCCGACCATGGCAAGGAAATTTCCGTCGAAGTCACCGGCGACACCACCGAGGTCGACAAGAGCCTGATCGATCTGCTCGACGCCCCGCTGACCCACATGGTCCGCAACGCCGCCGACCACGGCGTGGAGAAGCCCGAAGCGCGCGCCGCAACCGGCAAGCCGCGCACCGGCATCATCCGCGTCAGCGTCGTGGAAACCGACAACCATATCGTCCTCGAAGTCAGCGACGATGGCGCCGGCTTGAACCTGGATAAGATCCGCGCCAAGGGGGAAAGCCTGGGCGTCATTCGTCCCGGTCAGCAAATGACGCAGACCGAACTGGTCAACCTGATCTTCAGCTCTGGTTTGTCCACCGCGGAGAAAGTTACCGACGTGTCCGGCCGGGGGGTGGGCATGGACGTGGTCAAACGCATGATCGAAGATTCCGGCGGGGTCATCACCATCGACACCGAAGCCGGC
The DNA here is from genome assembly GCA_964605235.1 of uncultured Phycisphaeraceae bacterium. Taxonomy (GTDB): domain Bacteria; phylum Planctomycetota; class Phycisphaerae; order Phycisphaerales; family Phycisphaeraceae; genus CAZSBB01. The sequence continues at coordinate 15,247 of CAZSBB010000041.1, read as the reverse complement.
AAGGGCAGCCGTTTCACGCTCAAGCTGCCCAAGAGCGTGACCACGCAGATCATGCCCGGCTATCTGGTGGAAGTCGCCGGCCGCAAGTATGTCCTGCCCATGAACAAGGTGCGGGAAACGGCGTCCGTTGCCGCCAGCGCCTGCAAGACCATCACCGGCAAAGGCCGCTGCGTGGTGCGCCATGGCGCGGTGCTGCCGCTGGTCACCCTGCGCGGCCTGTTCGGCCAAGTCGAGGGCGAGCACACCGACCAGGTGATCGTGGTCACCGTCGAAGCCGGCCACGAACGCTACGCGGTGGCGGTCGACAACGTGCTGGGCGTGCAGCAGGTCGTGCTGCGCGAGATCGAGGGCCTGGAGATTGACACTGATCTGGTTGCCGGCGGCGCCTTGATGGGCGATGGCTCGGTCGCGCTGGTGGTCAATCCCGAGGTGCTTTGCCGCACGCACTCCCGCCGCGCCGCCTGACGCGAACCCCGCTTCAGCTCACCGACTGGTAACCAACGCTACGTTGCGCGTTGCTTATCAGACTGCGCCGACCAGGCTACGGACGAGTCTTTTTTACGGCATGAATGTGGCAATCACAGATCGACTAAAGCGCGCCTTGGCAACTGCCGACTGAGATTTTGGTGGACCCGGCCCGGAGCCGGTGAACCGCAGAGAGTTTGCTGGCGATGCCGCTACGGATCTAGCGCAGCGACTGAACGCGGAAACGGAGGATGCTTTGAAGCTCGCTCAATGGTCAGATGTCGCCTTCTGGTCCAGCCGCAAGGTGTTATGGCAGAACTGGCACGCGCCGGCGACGGCGCCTTCCGCCGGCACGCTGACGCAACGCCGCATGAGTCTGCTGCTGTTGATCGGCGCGCTGCTGAGTCTGGCGGTGGCGTCGCATGTGCGTGCTGCTGAGGGTGCTGAAGTTCCCGTGGCGCAGGTTGCCGCCACCGGCCACCTCAGTTGGTTGCTGCTCGGCGGAGCGGTGTTGCTCGGGGTGACCATTGTGATGGCCCGCAGCGCCGCGTGGCGCCGCTGTCGCACTGGCGTGCGCATCTCCGGGGCGTTTGGCGTGGTGGCCCTGAGCGCTGCGCTTGCCGCCGTCTGCGTCCATCTGACCTTGGCGCAGCAGGGCGCCGCCGCCACGGAACTCTGGCTGGGCGCCGCCCTGACCGTGGTGCTGGCGGGGTGTCAGTCGCTGGTGGTGCGCGGCGTGATGGCGGATGCCGGCGTGGTGCAGGCGCATGTGACGCAGGTGCAAGCCGGGATGCACCCCTTGACGGCGCGCATCAGTGTCGAAGGCTCCGCGGGGCCGGCGGTGGAGGCCTACAACCAGTTGATGACTCGCATGGATGACATGATCAAGCAGCTCAACGACCAGTTGGGTCACGTCAGCGGCACGATCAGTGAGATTGCTCAGGACAACCAGAGCCTGGCGGACGGCGTGAACACGGCCGCCAGTTCGATTCAAGAGATGTCGGCGTCGCTGGAGCAGATGAGCTCGATGACCCAGCAGAACGCCGACAACGCCGCACAGGCGAATGGCCTGTCGCGCGACGCCTCCGCCGCCGCCGATCGCGGCACGCAGGCGATGGGACAGATGGAACAGGCGATTGGGCGCATCAAGGCGTCGAGCGACGAAACCGCCAACATCGTCAAGACGATTGACGAGATTGCTTTCCAGACCAATCTGCTGGCGCTCAATGCTTCCGTGGAAGCCGCCCGCGCGGGTGATGCCGGCAAAGGTTTTGCGGTGGTCGCCGAGGAAGTGCGCAATCTTGCCCAGCGCAGCGCGGAAGCGGCGCGGACCACCGCCAAACTCATCAGCCAGTCGATTCAGAATTCCGACGAAGGCGTGAACTTCACCACGCAGGTCAAATCCGTGCTGACGGAAATTGTGGCCGGCACCGGTCGGGTCAATGATCTGATCAGCGAGATTGCCGCCGCGTGCAAGGAGCAGGCCGACGGCATCCGCCAGATCAACGACGCCATGACCACCATGGATTCGGTGACCCAGCAGAGCGCCGCCAGCAGCCAGCGCAGCGCTGCCGCCGCGAGCGATCTGCGTCAGGACATGGTCGGCTTGACCAAACTGCTGACGGGCTTTGGTCGGTCGCCCGCGGCGCCGGCTCAAGCTTCTGCCCGACCCGCTCCCGCCAGCAGCCACACGCCGGCGCCGAGGGCGAAACTCCGCAGACCCGCGGCGTCCACGCCGAGCGCTGTCAAACCAAACGTCACCAAGCCGAGCGCCGCCAAGCCGAGCGTCGCCAAGCCGAGCGCCACCAAACCCGGCGCTGCCCGGCCGGGCGCCGCCAAGCCAGTGTTGAAGAAGTCCGCGCTCAGCAAGCCTGCGAGCTTCAAGGCGAAGCCGGTCCAGGCTTCGGTGGCAGCGCAGGATCAGCCGTCGGCGGCGTCGAAAGCCGAAGCCGCCGCGTTTCCGCTGGATGAGGCAGAAACCCAGGCCGCGGGGAAGACACCCCGTGCGTCCAAGCCGGTGGCTCAGCGCCCGGCGCCTGCCGGCAAAGCCCCGGCGCGATTGGCGCTGGCGGAAAGCGCGGCGTCCAAGGATGTCAATCCCTCCACCATTATTCCACTCGACGATGAAGACTTAAGCGCATTCTGACGCCTGTACCGCGTCGCGCCCAGGATATTTTCAACCGTGCCCGCACGAGGAGCTGCATCATGTCTCAGACTCAGACCAAGAATGTTGCCGAAAACGCCATGGCGGAACTGGCCGGCAAGTACCTGACGTTCAAACTCGCTGATGAGGAATACGGCCTGGAAATCCTCAAGGTCCGTGAGATCATCGGGCTGATGAACATCACCGTGGTGCCCCGCACCCCCAGGTACATCCGCGGCGTCATCAACCTGCGCGGCAAGATCATTCCGGTGGTCGACCTGCGGGTGAAGTTCGGCATGGAAGGCACCGCCGACACCGAGCTGACCTGCATCGTGGTGGTTGACGCCCCGCGCGACGACACCATGATCCAGATGGGCATCCTGGTGGATTCCGTCTCGGAAGTGCTCGACATCGTCACCGAAGAAATCGAGCCCCCGCCCAGCTTCGGCAACTGCGTCAACGCCACCTTCATCCTCGGCGTCGCCAAGCGCGGCGACGATGTGAAGATCCTGCTCAACATCGATGAAGTTCTCAACGGAAAAGAGATTGCCACCGTCGCGGCGATCGCCGAAGATAGCCAGGCGACACGCGAAGCTCAGGCCGAGGCCGCCTGATTTCGAGGGCTGGCAAATCTTTCCCGCCGCGTTGGAGAAACCTGTATGGGTGGCACGTCCATGCTACGCGCCGCACTTGGTGCGGCCACGGTGTCCTTGACTCTGGGCCTGGGAGCGGCCCGCCTGAATGCTGATGAGGCCCCCTCGGCCGAGCAGCCCGCCTTTGTCCGCCCCAAGTTCCAGGTCCTGCGTCAGAACGAAGACTGGTCGGGCCTCAAGGGCGTCGACCGCACCGCCACGGGGGATTGGTTCGATCGCCTCAAGTTCATTCCCCTGAGCGATGACGAGTCGATCTGGCTGAGCCTGGGCGGCGAAGCCCGCATCCGCTGGGAAATCTGGGACGGGTTTGGCTTCAATCCGTCCAACGCCACCGCCCGCGATGACTTCGCCCTCTACCGGGTGCTGCTGCACGCCGACCTGCATCTCGGGGAGAACCTGCGTGTCTTCGCCGAGGGCAAGGCCGCGCTGGAAGATGACCGCAGCCTCGCCGGCGGACATCGCACGCTCGACCGCGACGAACTGGACCTCCAGCAGTTGTTCGTGGATGTCACCATCCCGCTGGCGGATGACGGCAAGCTCACCATTCGCGCCGGTCGGCAGATGCTGCTGCTGGGCAATCAGCGTCTGGTCAGCCCGTTGCCCTGGTCCAACACCATGCGGGCGTGGGACGGCGTGAACCTGATGTACGAAGGTCACGGCTGGAAAGTCCAGGGCTTCTGGACCCAGTACGTGCAGATTCAGAAGTACGACTTCAACGAGCCGGACAACCAGACCAAGTTCTGGGGCATCTATGCGACCGGCACGCCCGCGGGCCTGGGGTTGCCGATTCCCGAAAACTGCACACTGCTGGGCAAAGCGAAGCTGGACCTGTACTACCTGGGCTTGCAGCGCACCGACCCGGTGACCTTCAACGGCACCACCGGCTCAGAAGACCGTCACACCCTGGGCGGGCGCGTGTGGGGCCCGCTTGGCGACACCGGCTTCGACTATGAGGTCGAAGGCGCCTGGCAGTTTGGTTCACTCGGTCAGCAGGACATCAACGCCTGGATGCTCGCCACACAAGTGGGTTACACCCTGGCGGACTGCCCCGCCCAGCCGCGCGTGTTCGTAGGTTTTGATTACGCCAGCGGCGACGAAAAGACCGGCGGTGACGTGGAGACGTTCAATCAGCTTTTCCCGTTAGGGCACAAGTACCTGGGTTATGCAGACTTCATTGGGCGGCAGAACGTCATGGACCTGAGCTTTGGACTGGACGTCAAACCGCTGCCCAAGTGGACGGTGGGGGTGCATCAGCACTTCTTCTACCGCGCCACCGACACCGACGCGGTGTACAACGCCGGCGGGGGCATCACCCGCGCCAGTCCCGCCAGCGCCGCGCATTACGTGGGCAACGAACTGGACCTGACCGTCAAGTACGCCGCCTGCCGCAATTTCGACGTCCTTGCCGGTTACAGCCGTTTCTTTGCCGGCGACTTCATCAACCAGACCGGTCTGAATGACGACATAGATTTTGGATACCTCGAGTTCACATTCCGCTTTTAGCGGGTGTGAAGCGCAGGAGCCGTCGGGGTGGGCGCGGGTTTCGCGCCCACCCCGACCGGCGCGGCCTGGAGAACCGCGCCCCTGAGAGCGGGAGAAAGCATGGATCAGCAGACCTTCAATCAGATCCGCGAACTGGTCTACCAGCAGAGCGGCATCAAGCTCAGCGACGCCAAGAAATCGCTGGTCACCGCCCGCTTGATGAAGCGCCTGCGGGCTTTGGACCTGCCGGACCTCAAATCCTACGTCGAGTACCTCGCCCAGGACCGCGAAGGTGGCGAACTGGTCCAGTTGCTCGACGCCATCAGCACCAATGTGACGCACTTCTTCCGGGAGAAGGATCACTTCGACGTCGCCGCCGACGCCTTCAAGCAATGGCTGGGCGAGGGCCAGACCCGCTTTCGTTTCTGGTCGGCCGCCAGCTCCACCGGCGAAGAGCCGTACTCCCTGGCGATGACTTTCAGCGAAGCGCTCAGTGGCGGCAGTCGGCGTCCGGACCTGAAGATCCTCGCCACCGACATCTCCACCCGCGTGCTCCAGCAGTGCAAACGCGGGCAGTATGAAGACGAACGCGTCAAAGGCATCAGCGCCAACCTGCTGGGCAAGTATTTCGCGCCCTGCCATATCGACAACGGCCGCGCCGGTTATGAAGTCGATGGCAATCTCAAGCGCATGATCACCTTTGCCCGGCTGAACCTGTCCGCCCCGCCGTTTCCCATGAAAGGCCCGATGGACATCGTGTTCTGCCGCAATGTGATGATCTATTTCGACAACCCCACCCGCCTGCGCCTGCTGCGGGAAATCCAACGCCTGCTTAAGCCCGGCGGCCTGCTGATGGTCGGCCATTCCGAAAGCCTCAGCCAGGAATTAATGGGCGAATTGCAGCGGGTGGGCGCCAGCGTGTACCGCAAGGCCGCATGAACCACGCAGCGGTGAACAAGGAAGGGTCGCATGAAACGTGTGGTGGGCATCTCGGATATGGCGGTCTCGGAAGACCCCCAGGATGTGCTGATCACATACTCGCTGGGCTCCTGCCTGGGTCTGACCGCTTATGACCCGCAGAAGCAGATTGGCGGGCTCATCCACTGCATGCTGCCGCTGTCTTCCATGGACCCCACCAAAGCCAAAGCCAACCCCTGCATGTTCACCGACACCGGCGTCACGCAGTTGCTGACCGATCTGCTCAAACGCGGCGCGGTCAAGGATCGGCTGGTCATCAAGGTCGCCGGCTGCGCGGCGCCGCTGGACGCCGGCGGTCGCTTCAAGATCGGCGAACGCAACTACACCGTGCTGCGCAAAATCCTGTGGAAAAACGGCATTCTGCTCAAAGCCGAGGACATCGGCGGCGTCAAGCCCCGCACCTTGAGCCTGCAGGTGGACAGCGGCCGGACCACCATCAAGAGCGGCAGTGAGGAAAACGAATTCTGAACCCGCGCGCCGCCCAGCGGCGCGGGGCATCTGGGAGCGACTGTCATGGCCCTCAATATCCTGCTTGTGGACGATTCCGAAACTATTCGCGCGGTCATGGAACGCACCCTCCAGATCGCCGGGGTGGAATGCAACCAGGTCTTTCACGCCGCCAACGGCCGCGAAGCCCTCGACACCCTCGCCTGCGAGTGGATCGATCTGGTCTTCGCCGACATCAACATGCCCGTGATGAACGGCGTGGAGATGATCGAGAAAATGTGCGCCGACGGCTTGATGAAATCCATCCCCGTCGTCGTCGTCAGCACCGAGGGCAGCCAGACCCGCATTGAACAGCTCAAAGACAAAGGCATCATCGCCTACATCCGCAAACCGTTCCATCCCGAACAGTTCAAAGCCATCGTCGATGACATCACCGGAGGTCGTCATGCCGCCTGAAGCCGTCGCCCAAATCACCGAAGTCTTCTGCACCGTGCTCGAAGAGCTGGCGTTCCTGTTCGGCGATCCGATCGACAAGGCGGAAATGCCCGAACCCCAAGGCGAACTGGTGCAGGCCCGCATCGCCTACCACGGTGAGCAGTCCGGGGAACTGCGCCTGACGCTGCCCCGCGCCCTGTGCGGCGTGGTGGCCGCCAACGTGCTGGGCCTCGAGCCGGATGACCCTGACGCCGAACGCCGCGCTCTGGATGCCCTGGGCGAACTGCTCAATGTCATCTGTGGCCAGACGCTCACCGCCCTGGCGGGCGAGCAGGCGATCTTCAACCTGACCCCGCCGCAGGTGCAAAACCTGCCTGCCGACCAATGGCGGTCCACGTTGCACGACGACCTGACCCTGGCATTCACCATTGATGGTCAGGGCGTGCTGCTGACGGTTCGCATGGCTTGATTCCGGAGCGCTGCGGCGCAGGAGCCTGTTTATGTCCAAAGTCAAAGTGCTCATCGTGGACGACTCGGCGGTGGTGCGCCAGATCCTCGCCAAACAACTGTCGACTTCCGATCAGATCGAAGTCGTGGGCACCGCCACTGATCCCTATGTTGCCCGCGACAAGATCGTGCGCCTCCAGCCCGACGTGCTGACCCTGGACATGGAAATGCCGCGGATGGACGGCATCACCTTTCTCCGCAAGCTCATGCACTATCACCCCATGCCGGTGGTCATCGTCTCCTCGCTGACGCCCAAGGGCGGCGAACTGGCGCTCGAGGCCATCGAAGTCGGCGCGGTGGATGTGCTGTGCAAACCCGGCGCTGCCTACAAGGTCGGCGATCTGGCGATCGAACTGGTCGACAAGGTGCTCGCCGCCGCCAAGGTGCACGTGCAGAAGCGCGAAAGCACGCCCAAGCCGGCCTCCAAAGCCGCCGCGCCCCGCCTCTCCATGACCCGCACCACCAACAAGGTCATCGCCATCGGCACCTCCACCGGCGGCACCGAGGCCCTGCGCACCGTGCTCTCCACGCTGCCGGGCAACGCCCCGGGCATCGTCATCGTCCAGCACATGCCCGAGCAGTTCACCAAGGCCTTTGCCGACAGCCTCAACCAGATTTGTGAAATCACCGTCAAGGAAGCCGCCGACGGCGACACCGTGACGCCTGGCAAAGCGCTGATCGCCCCCGGCAACCATCACATGCTGCTCAAACGCAGCGGCGCGGTGTACATGGTGCAGGTCAAGGACGGCCCGCGCATCAACCGCCATCGCCCCAGCGTGGACGTGCTGTTCAAGTCCGTCGCCCAGTACGCCGGCCGCAATGCCGTGGGCGTGATCATGACCGGCATGGGTGACGACGGGGCGCGCGGCCTGCTGGAAATGAAGCAGGCGGGGGCGCTGACCATCGGCCAGGACGAAGCCTCCTGCGTGGTGTACGGCATGCCGCGCGAAGCCGCCAAGATCGGAGGCGTCGATCATGTCGTCCCGCTGGACCGCATCGCCGCCAAGATGCTGGCGCTGGCGGAACAGCAGGACGCCATCGCCGCCTGAACGCCTCTGCGACAGCTCCACCACAATCCAACCTTCCTGCGCCCGGACGTATGATGCGCGCTGACTCGCCACGGGCGGCCGCGGTTCCCATCTGCGTCAGAGCAACCGCGCCGCTGGCTTTCAGGAGCTGGGCGCAATGGCATCACGTCCCAATCTGCTGCTGATCATGAGCGACCAGCATTCGCCCGATGTGCTGGGCGCAGCCGGCCATCCGCACGTGCGCACGCCGCACCTGGACCGACTGGCGCAGCGCGGCGTGCACTTCACGCGCGGCTACTGCAACAGTCCGATCTGTCTGCCTTCACGCCAGAGCTTCCTCACCGGACGCTTGCCCAACGAAATCGGCGTGTGGTCGCTCAGCGACACCATTCGCAGCGATGAGGTCACCTGGCCGGCGCTGCTGGGGGCCGCCGGCTACGAAACCGCCATCGCCGGACGCATGCACTTCTGGTGGCCGGACAAACTGCACGGGTTTCAGCGCCGGCTCAGTCGCGGCGAGGCGGACCACATCTCGCAGGTCACGTGGGAAATGTACGAAGCCGGACCACGCCGCGATGTGCATCTGAAGCAACTGCGCGAGCAGTTTCTGGCGGAGTTCACCCAGGGCACCGGCGCAGGCGTGCATCCGAGCGTCGGCACAGATGAGGAAGCCACGGCGGCGGCGGTGCGCTACCTGCGCGAGGAAGTGCCCCAGCGCCCGGACCTGCCGTTCGCGCTGTGCGTGGGTTACTACTGTCCGCATTCACCGCTGCGGTTTTCCGCGAAGTATTTCGACCGCTACCGCGATCTGCCGGTGGATGTGGAAGTGCCCGACGCCGACCTGCCCCCGGCCGTGCAGACGTTCGTCCGCAACTGCGGCTTCACCGAGCCGATGCCCGCCGAGACCTATCGCAATGCGGTGCGGGCGTACTTCGCCATGGTGGATTTCATTGACGATCAGGTGGGCGCGGTGCTCAACGCATTGGCGGAAAGCGGGCAACTGGACAACACGGTGGTGGTCTACACCTCCGACCATGGTGAAATGCTCGGCCGGCGCGGGCTGTGGTACAAGAACCAGTTGCTCGAGCCGGCGATCCGCACGCCCCTGCTGGTGGCGGGGCCGGGCGTGGCGGGGGGGCGCGCTGTGGATGTGCCGGTGAGTCTGCTGGACCTGTTTCCCACCATTGCGCAGCTTGCCGACGCGCCCAAATGGGAGCCGATCAGTGGGGACAGCCTGTGGCCGCTGCTGGGTGGGGAAGGTGATCTGGCGCCGTGGCGCGCCCGGCCGGTGCTGTGCGAGTACGCGGACTTCGGCATCAGTCAGCCGGCGGCGTGTGTGCTGCTGGACCACTGGAAACTGCTGGCGGCGCGCACGTATGACCCGGTGCTGTACGACCTCGCCAGCGATCCGGGCGAGCGTTGCAATCGCGCGAACGATCCCGCGTGTGCCGGCATGCTCGGGCGTTTGCAGGCGGCGCTGGCGGCCCGTTGGGATGCGGATGACGTGTACCAGCGCGTGATTCAGCGGCAAAAGGCGGTGGACATCCATCGGCAATCGCGCGCCCACCTGCGCGCCCGGCAGCAGCATGGCGGCGCGGTATGAGCTGGTTTGCTTTTCGCGTCGTGGCTACAACAGCGGTGTGATGATGGCGGTCAGCGCGATCACCAGCAGCAGCGCGAAGGTCAGCTGGCGCAGCAGCGGGGGGGCGATGTGATGGCCGATCCACAAACCTAACCAGGTGCCCAGCAGGGTGGTGGGCACAAAGACCCAGCCCAGGGCGAACGCCGGCCAAACCGTGCTGCCGTATTTCAGAAACAGGTTGCTCTGGGTGATCACGCCATAGAACGCGAACGTCGCCAGCATGGTGCCCCGGCTCCGCGCACTGGACCAGTCGTGCGCCATGACCCACAGCACCACCGGCGGGCCGCCCATGCCGACCATGCCGGACATGAACCCGCCGCCGAACATCGCCAGCCACGCCCACGGCCGCGCCACTTCATGCCGAGGTTTCACGCGCCACGCCCATTGCACCAGCAGGATCGTCAGCAGGATGCCGCCGATCACCTGCTTGACCTGCTGCGGGGACAGCAGCGTGATTTGTGATTGGGTCCAGACGCCCAGTGGCGTGCCGACCAGAATCGCGGCCCAGGTCGGGCAGAGCGTGCGCCAGTCCACATGCCGGCGCAGCTTCCAGGACGCGGCGGCGCTCAGGCTGAACGATACCACGCTGATGGTCATCACCGCCTGGGGCAGCGGCATGTTGAGGTAAACCAGCACCGGCACCGCCAGCAGGGCGAAGGCGAAACCCACGGCCCCCTGCACCACGGCACTGCCCGCCAGCACCACCAGCATCAGGATGATCTGCCACGTTTCCAAGGCGGGGCACTGTAGCATTTTCCCCCCGGAGCAGGTCCAGCCCGGCAGCGGGGTTGCGCGAGGGATTCCGGGGGAAACCCAGGGCAAACGCATGGATCCCGAACATCCTGTGCTGAACGAGCCCCGACCGTGAGGGAGGGGTGGTTTTCGTGGCGTCACCCCGCTGTGGCTACGCCGCAACCCCTTGCTGACGCGCGGGGCTCGTAAGCAAGTTGGCACATGCGTTTGCCCTGAGCGGAAACCGGGGAGAAAGCCGGGGGCGATTCCGGGGGCGATTCCGGGGGTATACTGTTGGTTTGCCTTCTATGGAGATGGTGCTCATGCAATCACGCCGGAAAACCCGCCAGGTAGTGCTCGGAGATGACCGCGTCGGCCGGATCAAGGTCGGCGGCGACGCGCCCATCTCGGTGCAGACCATGACCGCCGGCTACACGTTCGAGATCGACAAGTGCGTCGCCGAGATCCACAAGCTCGCCGCCGCCGGCGCTGATGTCGTGCGCGTCGCGGTGCCGGAGAAGAAGGACACGCAGGCACTCAAGGAGATCATTCCGCAGGTGCGCGTGCCCATCGTTGCCGACGTCCACTTTCACTTCCAGCGCGCCCTGGAAGCCGTCGAAGCCGGCGTGCACAAAATTCGCCTGAACCCCGGCAACATCCAGGACCGCAAGCAGGTGCAGGAAGTCATTGCCGCCTGCAAGGAACGGAAGCTGCCCATCCGCATCGGCGTCAACGAAGGCTCCATCGTCGAACGCAAGGACAAGCAGAAACGCCTCAAGGAACTGGGCGGCGTCTTTTCCAACAACCGCCACGGCCACTTCCTCGCCATCATGATCGCCAAGCTCGAAGAGTATCTCGACATCTTCTACGAGCAGGATTTTTACGACGTGGTTATCAGCGCCAAGAGCACCGATCCCACGCTGGCGATTGCCGCGTACACCGAAATCAGCAAGCGCTTCGACCACCCGCTGCATCTGGGCGTCACCCACGCGGGCCCCAAGGAAACCGGCACCATCCGCTCGGTCGTGCCCCTGGGACATCTGCTGGCGTCGGGCATCGGCGACACCATCCGCATCAGCTACGCCAATGATCCGGTGTATGAAGTCGAAGACGGCCTGGAACTGCTCTACTGCCTGGGCCTGCGCGAACGCAAGGGCGTCGACCTGATCGCCTGCCCGACCTGTGGCCGAATCCAGGTGGACCTGTTCACGCTGGTGCAGGACGTGCGCGCCAAGCTCAAGGCGGAGATCAAGCTGCCGGTCAAGGTGGCGGTGATGGGCTGCATCGTCAACGGCCCCGGCGAAGCCGAAGGCGCGGACGTGGCGATCTTCGCCGGCGACCGGCGCGGCATCATCTACGTCCAGGGCGAGAAGGTCGCCAATGTGCCCGAGGAGGAAATCCTCGACGCCCTGCTCAGCGAATGCCGCAAGTTCGAGCAGGAAGTCCTCGCCGGCCGCGCCAAGCTCGGGGAGAAGAAAGTTGACATCCTGCCCCCGGACCCGATCGGCGAGCTGGGCAGCGGGTTCGACAAGATCGCCGCCGGCAACGTGGAGAAGCTCACTTCCCTCACCGTTGGCGGCCAGGACAAGCCATGACTCCCTGGCTGGTGCAGACCGGCTACTGGGGGCGGACCAAACGTCCCCGCTCGCTCCAACTGCATCGCAACCCGGGGCTGGAACTCATCTACGTCGCCCGCGGCAAGGTGGCGCAGCAGGTGCAGGGCGGCCAGGCGATCGTCACCCAGGCGGGGCAGATCAGCTTCACTTTCCCCTGGCAGGTGCACGGCGCGCTCACGCCGCAGGTGCCCGCCAATGAGTTGTATTTCGTGGTGCTCGCCGCCGCGCTGGATTACCAGCACCCGCCGCGCCGTTTCGCCATGCACCGCGCGCTGGGGCTGCCTCCGCCGGTCACCCGCGAGCTGTCCCGGTTGCTGCTGCAACATCCCACGCAGGTCGTTCCCGCCAGCAGTGCATTACGCTGGCTGCTGCCGCGCCTGGTGGAAAGCCACACCCAGCCCGGGATTTTTCAGGAAGGCCTATTGCGCGGCTATGCGACAGCAGCGCTGGGGGAACTGGGGCGCGTGCTGGTGGAAGGGGAACGTCAAGACGCCCAACGCGCCGATTCCCGCCAGAGCGTGGCGCGCTTCGCTGGCGAACTGCGCGACCGTTGCACCGAGGACTGGACGCTGGCGACCATGGCGCAGGCGTGCGGGCTGGGCCGGTCACAGTTCGCCGCGCTGCTGTTGGAAGTGACCGGCGACTCTCCGGTGGTGCACCTGAATCGCCTGCGCGTCGAGCACGCCGCCGCGCGACTGCAGCAGGAAAAGCGCAGCGTGACGGAAATCGCCTTCGCCGCCGGCTTCCAGAGCAGCGCCTACTTTTGCCGGGTGTTCCGCCAGTTCATGGGCGTGACGCCGACGGCCTACCGCGCGGCAGGCAAGTCCTGAGACGGATTTCCGCAAACAGGTCAGCCGCGCTCGGCGGTTTGCCGAATGTGTTCCAGCACCCGCAGGTGGATGCGGTGCACGATCTCATCACTGATGGCGCCCCAATACCACTGCGGCCAGATGTGCTGGCGATACCAGGTGGTGCCGACCAGTTCCACCTGGCCGTTGGGTAGGGCGTTGAGTTGGAATCGGCCGCGCTCGGAGACGAACACGCCATGCAAATGCGGCGTGTCGATGGGGCCATAAAACGACCATTCCTCCATGGGTATCGGGTTGTGGGTGACGTCGAACGCCAGCGTGTGCGGCGCCTCCCATTGCGTGATGGGTTCCACGAAGTCGCCGGTGTTGAACTGGCAGTAGCGCATGGCTCCGACGCCTTCGCCTTCGATCCGCGCTGCGATGGGGTAAGCGATGCCGGTCTGGAAGATTCCCGTCGGCGGGGCGTCAATGCGGGGGAAGGCGATCACCAGGTCCCACACCAACTGCTGATTCGCGTTAATCACGACGGAGGAGGTGACTTCGCGCAGCGGCGGCTGGGGCAGCAGATGCGGTTCCAACGCCAGCGCGCCGATCAGCAGCGGCAGCGCCAGGGCCGACATGCCGCGCTGGTGCGACTTGGGCGGCTCATACTGCTGACAGACGCCTGCAGCCACCAAGCCGCCGAAGATTCCCAGCGGCACCATCAGGGGCAGCGCCATGGCGACGCAGATCATTCCTTCAAAGCCCAGGATCAGGAAGAGCAGGCAGAGCAAAGCCACGGAAACCGCGGAGATGACGGCCGCTCGACCATAGGTGATTCGATGCCCCTCGGCGGCAATGATGACCGCCATGAAGCCCAGAACTGCCGGTGCAATCAGAAACGCGACCCAACCGTACTCAAGACCCGCGGCGGTCAGTCCATAGGCCATGATGAACGCCACCGCGACCACCGGAAGCTGCCGCATCAGGATTGCCACCAGCAACTCTGCGGAAAGCTTGTGCGCTTCCGGCTCCGGTGGTTCATCAGTCGATTCGGGTGATGGTGACAAGTGATGCCCCCTTGAAAGTCAGCAGCAAACCTTCAGCCGCACCCGGGCGGGAAGCCTGTCGGGATTGAGTGTATAGGGAGCGCCGGCCAGCAGCCAGAAGGCATGCGGGGACAAAGAAAGGGGATAAGTACATTATTTATCGCGAAAAATAATGTACTTATCCCCTTTCTTTGTCCCCCCCTCGCGGTACATGCGGTTGCCCCGCAGTGCAGAACCCACGGGCTCAGGACGCCGGCGTGGTTTCCAGCGCTGCTTCGCGGTCGAGCACGCGTTGAACCTCGTCGTTCCAGACGCCGCGCAGATCGACGCCGAACTCCTGAACGCCGCCGCTGGCGTTGGGGCCGGCTACGGGGATGGCGTTGCCCGCCCGGGTGACGTTGGGTTCGATGTAGCTGGTTTTGAGGAAGTGGTACGCCAGCCCCGCGCGGTCGCGGTCAGTCTGGTTGCCGCGGGTGCAGTGGGCGATGCCGTAGTTGAAGAACACCACGCCGCCGGCGGGCACTTCCACGGGGACGGCCTGGGATTCATCCACCACGCAGCGGATGTGATGGTTGGAACCGGGGTCGCGCTCATGCGCCAGCATGGCATGATGACTGCGTGGGATGACTTCCATGGTGCCGTTGGCGCGGCTGGCGTCGTGCAGCGCGGTCCACATGCCCACGCCGGCGGTGGGGTCGGTGACTTTGAAGTAGGCGTTGTCCTGATGCCAACTGGTCCCCGCGCCGTGACGGGCGGGTTTGAGGAAAATCTGATCCAGCCAGCGGCACCAGTCGTCGCCGATGAGCTGCGACACAGCTTCGACCACGTGGGGCGCGAAGATGAACGCGCGGAACAACTCACTGCGATTGCTCAGCGGGATGATCTGCAGATTCGCCTGCGTGCGCGAGATGGTCTGCCCATCGCCGTCGGTGGCGACGTTGCGGATGAGCCCTTCGCGGACGAAGCGATGCAGCTCCCCGCGCATGGCGGCAGCTTCACGGGCGGTGAAGAAGTCGGGCACAATCACGCAGCCGTCCTGCTGGTAACGGCGCACCTGTTCGGCGGTCAGCTTCATTGCGGGACTCTCGGCAAGGGGTTCGTGTCGGGGAAACGGGCCACCATTTTTCCAAGCGGTCGAGGGAAATGCTTGTCCGGGATGCGATCGGTAAATTGTGCAATGGTTGGAAAGCGCGTGTGCGGGGCGCGGGGTAAAAAAGGGGATAAGTAGAATGTCACGAAGTTAAGTCGCAATGTGGTTGCCTGTCAGTAGTTGAGCGACCCA
>CAZSBB010000040.1:0-58605 GCA_964605235.1 uncultured Phycisphaeraceae bacterium | reverse complement strand
CAGCGGACGTAAGGCGCGCGCGGGCGCGGAGTTAGGGCTTAACTTCGGGGCATTCGGGATAAGTACATTAATTTTCACAAAATTAATGTACTTATCCCCTTTTTTACCCCCGTTTCCCGAGGGCATAGAATGCCGCCATGCGTGTGGTGCATCCCGATGATGAGGACGATGACCGTGAGGAGCCATACCCGCATGGTGTGGTCGATCACCCCGGCGCGGAGGACCCGGACCTGACGCCGTGCCCAGCCTGCCGGCGGATGCTGTCGTCGTATGCCATGCGTTGCCACCACTGTGGCCGGCAATTTGACCGCGAGGTCTGGCAGATTCCGCCCGGTGATGTGTTCGGCGTGGGCATCCCCGGCTGGGCGTGGCTCGGGGGAGCCGCGGCGCTGGCGGCTTTCCTGTGGTTGCTGCTCCGCCGTTAGCCCTGCCTGGCGCTCGATTGGGGTTTGGTTACCGCTGGTTGTCCCATTACGATGTCGCCCATGCTGCCGCCGCTACACCGCCTGCATCGCACGTTCCTCTACTGGGCAATTCTGCTCGTGCTGCTGGCGTTCATGGTCTGGCCCATCCTGCTGACCGTTGCCGGGGGGTTCCAGGACCCCGACGGCGGCTTCACGCTCAAGTACATCATCAGCGTCTTTCAGGATCCGCTGTGGATGCGCGGCCTGCTCAACAGCCTGCTCATCGCCACCGGCACCACCTTCTGCTGTCTGGTCATGACGCTCCCGCTGGCGGTGCTGGCGGCCCGTTACGACTATCCCGGCAAAGCTCTGCTTTCGAGCCTGCTGCTGGTGCCGCTGATCCTCCCGCCGTTTGTCGGGGCCATCGGCCTGCGCGCCCTGCTGGGACGCTTTGGGGCGATCAATGCCCTGCTGGTGCAACTGGGCCTGCTCGACGCCAACGCGCCCGGCCTGGACTTCCTGGGCGGCAACGAAGCGGGCCGAATGATCGGCGTGATCATCATGGAAGCGCTGCACCTGTACCCGATTGTCTACCTCAACATCACCGCGGCGCTGGCGAACCTCGACCCCGCGCTGGACGAAGCCGCGCTCGGACTGGGCGCCGGCCGATGGAAACGGTTCTTCGGCATCACCCTGCCGCTGATCCTGCCGGGCGTGTTCGCCGGCTGCACCATCGTGTTCATCTGGTCCTTCACCGAGCTGGGCACGCCGCTGATGTTCGACTTCTACACCGTGACGCCGGTGCAGGTGTTCTGGGGCATTCAGGAAGTGGCGAGCAACCCTCGGCCGTACGCGCTGGTGGTGGTGATGCTCACGGTGGCGGTGGGGCTGTACGTGCTGGGCAAGTACGCCTTTGGCGGCAAGGCGTACGCGATGCAGAGCAAGGCCGCCATCGCCGCCACCTCCATCAAGCTGCGCGGCGCCAAGGGCATCGGCGCCATGCTGCCGTTCGCCGTGCTGACCGGGGTGGCGATCCTGCCGCACATCGGCGTGGTGCTGGCGAGCTTCAGCGCCGACGGGGCGTGGTACCGCTCGATCCTGCCGCGGGTGTTCACGCTGGAACATTACCAGCAGGCGCTGGCGCATCCGCTGGCGATGGGATCGATTCAGAACAGCCTGTTTTACGCCTCCATCGCGGTGGTCATCACCGTGGCGGTGGGGCTGGCGGTGTCCTACCTGACCGTGCGCTGCAAGGTGCGCGGCGGATGGTTGCTGGACAGTCTGGCGATGCTGCCGCTGGCGGTGCCGGGGCTGGTGATGGCGTTCGGCTACGTCGCCATGAGCCTGCACTGGCCGTTTGCCGACCTGGCGCTCTGGTTTGAAGCCAACAACTTCCCGCAGCTCGCTTCGCTCTGTCAGATCACCGGCAAGGCGCCCAACCCGGTGCTCTTCCTGGTGATCGCCTACGGCATCCGCCGCCTGCCCTACGTCGTGCGCTCCGCCTCGGCGGGGCTGGAACAAACCAGCGGCGAACTGGAAGAAGCGGCGCTCAACCTCGGGGCGTCAACCGCCACCGCCATCCGCAAAATCGTCGTCCCGCTGATCCTGGCGAATCTCATCGCCGGCGCGGTGCTGGCGTTCAGCTTCGCCATGCTGGAGGTGAGCGACTCGCTGATCCTCGCCCAGAAGGACCAGCATTTCCCGATCACCAAAGCCATCTTCGAGTTCTACAACCGCCTGGGCGACGGCCCATACATCGCCAGCGCCATGGGCGTCTGGGGCATGGCCCTGCTGACGGTGACGCTGGTGGGCGCCAGCGTGCTGATGGGCAAAAAGCTGGGGGCGATTTTCCGGGTGTGATCAGACAATTTTTTGCCACGGATGAACACGGATGAACACGGATGAAGAGATGAAGAAGCTGGAGATGAGTTGATTGGAGATTCGCTGATTTGAATTGCTGAATCTGATCCCCGGGTGGAAAGACGATTCGCCTGCAAATCACCCAATCAACAAATCCCAAATCAACAGATTCTTCCTGTCTTCATCCGTGTTCATCCGTGTTCATCCGTGGCAAAAAAACTGCTGCGCTCACAGCACATCCCGGGCTTTGGGAAATGAGCCCAGGACCGTCAGTTGCAGGCAGTGTTTGCGCGAGCGTTCCACGGCCCGGGCGACGTGGGGGTCGCTCAGGTGGCCCAGGAAATCGACGAAGAAGTAGTACTCCCAGTTGACGCGCTTGCTGGGGCGTTTGTCGATGTGGGTGAGGTTCAGGCCCTCATCGCGCAGCACGTCGAGCACATCGGACAAAGCGCCGGATTTGTGCTCGGTGGTGAACATGATGGCGGTCTTGTCGTCGCCGCTGGGCTTGGCGCTTTGCTTGGCGATGACGAAGAAGCGCGTGATGTTGTTGGGGTTGTCCTCGATGTTGGCGAACTGCACTTTCAAGCCATAGAACTCCGCGGACAGCACGGAGCCGATGGCCGCGGCGCCTTCTTCCTTCGCCGCCAGTTCCGCCGCTTTGGAGGTGCTGGCGGTGGGCACGCGCTCGGCGTGGGGAAGCTGCACGCTCGACCACTTGTAGCACTGCGCGAAAGCCTCGGGCTTGGAGTAAATCCGTTTGATCTGTTGCGGGGGGCAGTTCGCCAGCAGGTTCTGATGCACCGCGAGCTGCACCTCGGCACAGACCTGCACGGGATATTCCAGGAAGCTGTCGAGGGTTTCGCCCACGCCGCCCATGTAGGAATTTTCGATGGGGACGAGACCCAGGTCGATGTGCCCGCGCACCACGGCTTCAAACACCGCGGCAATCTGGCCCAGGTCGTCATACTCCACGCTGCGCCCGAACTTCCGCACTGCCGCCAGGTGCGAGTAGCTGCCCTGCGGCCCCAGGTAGCCGATGCGCAGCGGTTTCTCCAGCGCGAAGCTGCCGCTCATCAGCTCCCGGTAAATCGCCTCCAGACAGACATCCGGCAGCGGTCCTTCATTGAACTGGCGCACTTGGGCGAGCACCTTCTGCTCGCGCTCGGGGGCATAGATGGGCGCATCCGTGTCGCGTTTGATGCGGCCGACGTCGACCACCACCCGGGCCCGCTCATTGAGCAGGTTCACAATCTGGCGGTCCAGTTCATCGATTCGTTGACGCAACGGCTGGAGCCGGGTCTGGATGTCATCGCAGTTGGACATAGGCGGGCATTGTACGGGAATCCGCTGGAAATACCGCAAGCGACCGGTGGCAGACTGGGCAAGTTGAAGCGACTGTAGGAGGGGTTGCCAGTTATCGCTGTCACTCGACTGGCGGTGCACCCAAGCCCGTGGCGGCAATGGTCGACGTCAGGCAATGATGGAACCGCAAGAAGCCGTTGCCGTCGCTGCGCGCCTGCCGGAGATGGGGCAGTTGGCTGCCGCTGCGCTCATTGTGGTGGGCGTGGCGCCGTTGCTGCTGGCGCGCAAGCTGGTGCGGCCGGCGATGGCGTTGATCGGGCTGGCGGGCGGGGGTTTCGCCATGCTGATCGTGCCGCCGATGGTGGTCGAAGCCCAGGTGATGCCGCTGCTGATCGCCGGCGGAGCGGTGGCGGGTTGCCTGGCGGGTTGGCTGCTGTTTCGCCCGTGTGTGGCGCTGGGCTGTGCGGTGTTGCTGGCGCTGGCATTGCCGCTGGGCATGTTGGCGCGGGAGGGGAAGTTGCCGCCGCTGGCGCCGGTGGCGGAGCGGACAGTGGCAGCGGATGCGGAGGCGCAAGCGGCGCCGCCGGCGCAGGAGCTGGTGACGGATCCGCTGGAGGTGACGCCGTGGCCGTTGGCGATGATGAAGCATCCTGCGGTGGCGGCTCCCGCGCCGGCGCTCGCGGCGGCCAGCATGATGCAATTGCCAGCACTGCCGGCCCCCGCCGAGGTGGTGGCGCCCGCGCGCGACTGGTCGACGCGTTTGCAGACGCTGGGCCACGACTGGCGCGCCTGGTGGAGCGAGCTGGGCGCCGGGACGCAACGCCGGTTGGTGAGTTGGTTCTGCGGCGGAGCGCTTATCGGACTGCTGCTGGGACTTATCGCACCTAACCTCGGCGTGGCGACCCTGGGCGGCGTGCTCGGCAGCGCGCTGGTGCTGGTGGGCGCCAGCGCCTGGTTGGCGCAAGCGGGGGTGAACAGCGTCTGGCTGGAGCCGGCGCATTTAGTTTTGTCGGGGGGTCTGATAACGCTGGGCAGTGTGGCGGTGCAGTGGATTGTCTGGGGTCGCCGGGCCGATAGATGAGGTGAAGCGACTGGCAGCGCTGCGCGCGTTTGCTGGCGTCGGTGGTTTTGGATCACGTTGGAAAGGACCTGGCCATGCTCGGACTGCTCGCACAAGCCGCCAACCAGACTTACTGGTGGGAGAAGGTGGAGGCCACCAATCGCGCTGCCCAAGCCGGCTCAGCAGCCGCCGCCCCGGTCGCCGCCGCCGCGCCCGCCGCTGCGCCGGTCGCCGCGACGCATGCCTCCACCGCTGCGTCGCACGCCCCGGTCATCGTCGCCAAAGCCCCCGCCATCAGTCCGCATCTGGCGAACGTGCGCCCCGCCACCGACAACCTGTTCGAAATCATCACCAATGTCTTCTCCCGTGGCGACACGCTCGCCCATCCCCAGGACCTGACCGCCAACCTCGCTTCCCTGAGCGTGGTCTGGGCGGTGGTGCTGCTGGCGGCGGGTCTGGTGTGTCTGCTCAACGGCTATCGCATCTACAAGAGCGTCATCATCGTGATGGGGCTGGCGATCGGCGCGTTTGCCGGCTACTACATGGGCAAGCAGATTCAGGCGGCGTACATCGTCGCCGGCTGTCTGGCGATCCTGCTGGCGGTCGGTTGCTGGCCCATGATGAAATATGCCGTGGCGGTGTTCGGCGGCCTGGCGGGCGCGTTCGTCGGCGCCAACGCCTGGGCAGCCTGCGCCCGCCTGATGCAAGACTCCACCAAAGCCCAGGCCATGGCGGAAAACTACTGGATCGGCGCCCTCATCGGTTTGCTGCTGTTCGGCCTGCTCGCTTTCATCGTCTTCAAAGTCTCGGTGGTGCTGTTCACTTCCGTCAGCGGTTCCACCTTTGCAGTGCTCGGCGGCGTCGCCTTGCTGCTGCAGGTGCCCGCCTGGAAACAACCGGTCAGCGAAAGCCTGTCCAGCCATCCCATCGTCGTGCCGCTGCTGATCGTGGTGCCGGCGGTGATCGGCCTGATCATGCAGCATTCCCGCCAACAGGCGGCCGCGGGCAACAATCCCGGGGCCCCCGGGGGCGCCGCTGGCGACAAAAAGAAATAATCCCCGCCGCGGCTCATTTCACCGCGCGACCATCCCTCTGCGACCTGCCCGGGGCGGCAGGTCGTTTTATTTGGTGGCCTTGCCGACGACGGTCGCTCAATCCCCGGGCAGTGCCCGGGGCTAACGGCCCAAGCCACGCGCCGCTTCCGTTAGCCCCCGGCTCTACCGGGGGATTCTTCCAACCCCGTGCAACATCACCACGCATCACACCGGCGTCTTGGTCTTTTCCACCAGCCGCACGTTCTCGATCCGCAGCGCCTTGTCGATCGCTTTGGTCATGTCATACAGCGTCAGACACGCGGCCGTGACCGCCACCAGCGCTTCCATCTCCACCCCCGTGCGGGCGGTGATCGTGGCGCTGGCGCGCACTTCCAACCGATCCGGCTGCAGGCGATGAAATTCCACCGTCACCTGTTCCAGCGGCAGGGTGTGACACAGCGGAATCCACTGGTCCGTCCGCTTGGCGGCGGCGATCCCGGCGATACGCGCCACCGCCAGCGCTTCGCCCTTGGGCAGGTCCCCCGCCAGCAACCGCTCAAGCGTGGAGGGCGCCGCCACGAATTCCCCAGCCGCCACCGCGCGTCGATGGACCGCCGGCTTGCCGCTGACATCCACCATGTGGGCGGCCCCATGCTCATCCAGATGCGTCAACTTGTCCGCGGTGTCATTCATGCCGGTTGCCCGCCATTCTATCCGTTACAATGCCGCGTCATGATGACCGCACCCCGGAATATGCTCCGCTTTGCCCGCCTGTTGCCGCTGCTGAGCCTGCTGACGCTCGTCGGCTGTGTGCAACGGACCATCAGCATCACCTCCGAGCCCACCGGCGCGCTGGTGTATCTCAACGACGAAGAAGTCGGCCGCACCCCGGTCACCGTGCCGTATCGCTTCTATGGCGTCTACGACGTGCGCCTGGAACTCGACGGCCACCAGCCGCTGTGGACCGAGCAGAAAGCCGACGCCCCCTGGTGGGAAGCGCCGGGCCCGGACCTTTTCGCCGAACTCTTCACCGACGCCAAGGTCGAGCAGAAGTGGCACTACCAACTGGCGGTCGCGCCGCTGATGCAGGAAGACGAACTGCGCCAGCGCGCCCAGCAACTCCGCGCTGAACTGCAGGGTCAACCCGCCCCGAACAGCGCCGCGACTGCCGCTTCCGCCGAATAAACGCCAGCGCTGCCGCTTTCCGCCTGCCTATCATGCTCTGACGTGCCGGTTGTGCCATTGCCTGACGATCCCTGTCCAGGAGCCCCGCCATGCCCGCTCTGCGCTGCTGTCCCATGCTTTGGTGTGCAGGTTTGAGCCTGTTGCTGCTGTCCACCCACGTGCAGGCGCAGGTGCAGCAGCGCGAGCTGACCTATCAACAGGGCGACACCCAACTCGTCGGCCAGCTCTTTGCGCCGGCTGAACCCGTACCCGCCGGCCGCGCCGGGGTGCTGGTGATCCACGAATACTGGGGACTCAACGAGCATGCCCGCAACATCGCCCGGCAGCTCGCCGAAGCCGGCTACGTCGCGCTCGCGGTGGATATGTACGGCGAAGGCAAACACACCGAGCACCCGCAAACCGCAGGCGCGTGGGCGAGCCAGTTGCGCAAGGAAATGCCGCTGCTGCGCGCCCGCGCTGCGGCGGGGCTGGCCGCCTTGCAGGCGCAGCCGGGCGTGGATCCGCAGCGCATCGCGGCGGTGGGTTACTGCTTCGGCGGCACCAGCGTGCTGCAACTGGCGTACAGCGGCGCGCCGGTGCGCGGCGTCATCAGCGTCCACGGCAACCCCTTGCCCGCCGACGATGCCGACTTGCCCAACCTCAAAGCCGCGGTGCTCATTCTCCACGGCGCGGATGACCCGCATGTGAAGCAGGAAACCATCGACGCCTGTCTGGCGCAGTTCCGCAAAACTCAAATCGACTGGCAGATGGTCAGCTTCGGCAACACCGTGCACAGCTTCACCAATCCCCAGGCCGATCGCGACACCGCGCGCTACCAGCCGACCAGTGCCCGCCGCGCCTGGGCCGCCACGCTGAGCTTTCTGGCGGAAGTGCTCGCTCAGCCGCAGCCATGATTTCCCGGATGTGGTCCAGTTGACGCGCGGTCCGCCGCGGGAGACGATATACAACGTTATTAACCGATCATGCTGAAAGGTGGCCCCATGCGGTACCGGTTATCGCGGCACATCCTGCCGGTTTTGGCGGTGGTCCTGCTGGCGTTGGTCTGGCCCGGCGCGGCACACGCCCAGGCGGATCAGGTCGCCATTGAACTGCTGGGCGTGCGCGGGCAGACCAGCCCATTCTCCACGCCGGTGCAGACCGTCGGCGGGCGCATGGCGATCGACGAGCAGGGCATGCTCTACGGCGGCACGCCCGGTCCGGGCAGTTATCTCCAGAAGCTCACGCCCGAGGGGCGGGTGGTCTGGCAGCACTTCCACAACGTGCCCGGCTTCCAGGCGGTGGTCATTGATGAGCAGTACGTCTACACCGCCGGCGCCGGCTACTACGGCTACCGGCAGGTGCAGCGTTTTCGCCGGGACAGCGGCCAGCCTGCCGAGGGTTGGCAGCATCAATGGAAGGAACATGAAGCGTCCAACGGCGTGCGCGAGATGCTCATGCCCAGCGCGCTGGCGGTGGACGAGCTGTACCTGTACGTGATCGACAGCGCCGCCGACGAACTGCGCCGGCTGGATAAGCAGACCGGCGCTGAAGCGCCCTTCGGCAAACGGGTGATGGTGGTGGAGCCGCGCGACCTGGCGCGCACCGCCGACGGGCGTTTGCTGGTGCTCACCGCGCGCTCCGTGTTGGAACTCGATGCCGCCGGCAAGCCTTTGCGGGTGCCGCTGGTGACAGGGCTGGATAATGCCGCCGCCATCGCGTTCGACCCGACCAGCGCCGGCTTCTATGTCGCCGTCGGCGGCAGCAAAGAGCAACTGGTTAATCAGGTCGTGCAGTACGACCGCGACGGCAAACCCACCGGCTGGACGCTTGGCCGGGGCGGGAACTTCTCCGGGCCCTGGTCTGCCGACGCGTTTGCCTTCAGCGAAGGCTTGGCGGGACTCACCGTCGAACCGGGCAGCGGCAAGCTGTGGGTCAATCCGGGCTATGGCCATCGCCTGAGCATCACGCTGAGTCTGCTCAGTTGTTTCGGCCGGGAGGGTCAGTACGACCACTCCATTCTCTGCGTCAATGGCTTTGGTGATCTGGCGCTGGATGCAGCCGGCGCGGTTTATCTGGAAGGGCGGGTGAAGTTCGACGCCCAGGGCGATCTCGCCTGGACCAGCGGATTGATCCACTCCGGCAGTGCTGCGGGCTATCCCGCCACCCACGTCAATTGGCCGACGCTGCCGCTGTTGGTCGGCCAGCGCATGTTCAATTACGTCCAGCCCGACGGCACGCTTTATGAACTCGATCCCACCACCGGCAAGCTGGTGGCGCCGCTTCCCCCCAAACGCTACACCGTGCCGGGCAAGGCGGTGCTGGCGAGTGACGGCGCGCGTCTGCTGCTGGCGTTGGCCGACAGTCGCCAGGTGCAGCAGGTGGCGTTGACGCTCGATGCGCCGCCTGTGCCGGTGCTCACGCTGGCGGGCGCTGGTGGCGGCGCGATCACCGCCATGACGGCGGACCGTGAGCATGACACGCTGTACGTGCGGGAAGGCAAGCAGGTGAGCGCCTATGCGCTGAGCAATGGCGCCGAGCGCTGGCACGTATCCGCCAGCGGCGGCGTGGCGGCGGCGGGGGGGCTGGTGATCGTCGGCAGTGATGCCGGCAAGCGGCCGCAGGGTTTGACCATCCTCGACAGCGCCACCGGCACGGAACTGGCGGAACTGGGCGTCAAGGATTTCGCGGGACTGCCCGCGTTTCCCGCCACGGCGAATCTGGCGGCGGTCAGTCAGGGCGAGCGCGTGCTGCTGGCGGTCAAGACGCCGGGCATGATTCGCTTGTACGCGCTGCGGCGCCTGCGCGCCGCCAGCCGGATTCCCTTGGAAACCCCGCAGGAAACCCCGCCGACCCAAGCCGGCGCGGCGGCGGCCGACGCGCGGGCGAAGGGAGCTGACCATGGCGCGTAAACCGCTGCTCCTGGCGCTGCTGCTGTCAGCCCTGCTGGCGCCTCACGCGGCCGGCCAGGAACGCTATATCCGCTATCGCCTGGTCGAACCCGACGCCAGCAGCATCGCGCGCGTGCTCATCATGATTCACACCGGCGCGAACCCCGGCCCCAACGACATTCCCTTCAGCTGGACCGGCTACCAGCTCCCCGGGGTCATCTCGCGCAGCGACCTCTACGTCCCCGCCGGCGAATGGTCCGACTGGTATGCCCTGCCCACCGGCACCTGGGGCACCATCGACCTGCAACTGCGCGGCGACGTGCCGCTGCAAGGCGTGCGCACGCAGGTGCAATTCGCGTCGCCTCTGCCCGAAGCGCGTTTCGTGCTGCGCGAGCTGGACCTGCGCGGCCAGAGCGACCGCGTGGGTTTCATGCTGCCCGATGAACCCTTGCAGAATCCGCGACTGGTGGAAGGCGTCGAAGCCGGCCTGGAACGACGGGAAAAGCTCGCCCGGCAGGTGGCGGTGGACCCGCAGCGCCGGCCGCGCTTGCTGAGCTTTTCCCCGGCGGGCGTGCGCCCGGATCCCACCATCGCCCGCAGCGCCGAGCGCGAACTGGGCGTCATCGCCAACCTCGGTTTTAATACGCTGGAGATGGATCAGACCGGCGAGATTGACGCCGCCCTGTTTCCCTATCGCCAGGCGCACAGCACCGGCGACAACGCCGCCCGGGACGCCAGGCACGCGCAGGCTTACCGCGAACGTTATGGCGAACAAGCGCCGCCCGTGCTGTACTCGCTGATGTTCGATGAACCGGCGTGGTACAGCGGCTTTCGTCCCATCTGGGCGCAGACCGGCCGGCAGGGCTTCCTTGATTACCTGCAAAGTCAGGGCGTGCAACCGACGCTGTTTGAAGCACGCGACTGGAGCACGGTCCAGCACCTGCCGCGCAATCAGCCCATTGCCGCCAATGCCAGCCCCGCGCAGCGCCGACTGTGGTACTGGTCCAATCGCTACACCGACTACGCCTGCGCCCGCTACTTTCGGCAGCTCACCGAAACTTCGCACCAGAACTTCCCGAACACGCTGACCACGGTGAACTTCTCCGATCATGCGGTCATCCTGTTCGCGGGCATGATCGCCGGCGGCGGGTGCAATGTGTTCGAGTTCGGCCGACAGGCGGCGCTGGATATGTACTGGACCGAGGACTGGATGTTCCACGGCCTCAATAGCTGGGGCAACGGGCTGTGGCAGCGCGTCGGCTTCCTTACCGAACTGCTGCGCGCCGGCGGACGCTACCACCATCAGCCTCATCCCGTCACCGGCTTCTATGTCGTGCCGCAGGGTTTCGACCCGCTGTCCCCGGACACCGACAGCTCCATTCCGACGCGGGTCAACCTGCTGCTGGGGCGCGGCAGCAAATACTTCGGCTTCTTCACCTATGGCCCGACTGCCCGCGTGACCCGCGATTTCTGGAGCGACAATGCCCGCACCACACGCGGGCTGGCGGATGCGTTCAATACCGTCGGCCCGCGGCAGATCGAACCCCTGCTCCACGCCGGCGTCCCCACGCCCAACGCCCTGTGTCTGCTTTACAGCCCGACCGCCGAGTATTGGCAGGCGCTCAATCAAGCCAACGAACGCAATCAGGAAAAGCAGTACGCCTGGATGATGCTCCAGCAGCAGGGCCTGACCGCGGACATCATCGATCAACTCGACGGCGAGCGCTTCCTGCCCAGTTACCGCGCTGCCCTGCTGGTGGATTTGAATCTCGACCGCGCCGCGGCTGGCAAACTGCAGCAATGGGTTGAAGCCGGCGGCACGCTGCTGCTCTGGCCCGACGCCGGCAGCCGCGATGAATTCAACGAGCCGCTGGACACGTTTGCTGCGGTCAGCCAACCAGGGCAGCAACGCATGGGCAAAGGCACGGTGGTGCGGCTGGGCGAAATGGCGGGCGCGGCGTGGTGGGCCAGCAGTCGCGCCATGGCGGAAGCGCAGGGCAGCGCCTGGGCGTGTGACTTCGACGACGCAGCGGCGAAAAAGCTGGCGGACCCGCTGCGCACGCTGGCGCGCCTGGAGCCGCCGGCCCGCGCCAACCTGCCGGGCGTGATTGTCGACACGCTTACCAGTGAGCAGGGCGTCGCGCTGCTGCTGACCAACCTGCGCGGCCTGCGTGACGACCATGGCCTGCGCTACCTCAACCTTACCGTCACCTTGGCGGCGGGCTTCGCCAAAGACCACGAGCCGCGCGCGGCGATCAGCAGTCGCCAGGGCGAACTGCCGTGGGAACGCTTGCCCGACGGTTCCATCAGCGTGACGCTGCCGCTGGAAACCACGGACATCGTGGCCCTCCCGTGGCAGTAGCGCCCGTTCGCCCCGGGCACTGCGGGGGGACAAGCGCGCACAAGGTGTTCAAATCCCCCGGCAGAGCCGGGGGCTAACGGCAAGCGTGATTGGGTAGTGCTTTTGACCACATTTACGCGAATTCCTTGAGCCGACGGGCGATGATCGCCATCTGGGCGTCGGGGTCGGCGACGTTGCGCGGATAGTAGTAATACAGCAGCGACTCCGGCTTGAGCGCCATCACATCCGGCCAGCGGCGGTCCATGATGGGAAAGCCCCACAGCGCCATGTTGTGATTTTCGATCAGCAGCAGCCCGCCCTTGCCGTGCTGATGCGCGGCCTTGATGAACAGCGGCCCGTTATCCAGCAGCGCTTTGCTCAGTTCGCCTTCCGGAGCCACGGGCAGGTCGGCGAACGCCCAGGGTTTGCCGTCGCAGCCGAAGTAGTTGAGCGTGCGCATGGCGGCGAGCCGGTCGACGACGTAGCCGGTCAGGTGGCCGTAGACGAACATGCTCAGCGTGAGGTCGGGTTTGATGCCGCGGACATGGTCGCCCAGGTCGTCGACGAAATCGGCAAAGGCGTCGATATGCCAGGTGTCGGGTACGGCCTGCCCCTGCATCTTCGCGCGGGCGGCGGGGGAGTAATCCGCGGCAATGACGCGCCCGGTCGCGTCGGAATCGACGGCTTTGGGTTCATCCCAGATCAACCCGGTGATGGGGAAATTGCGCACCAGCTTTTCCAGCGCGCGGGTGAAGAACTCGCGCGTGGCGGGATGATGCACGCTGGCCATCGGCCCCCAGACGGGCGACATGCAGGGCTTGCCATCCCGATTGATGATCCAGGCCTCCGGGTGCGTCGCGGCAAACAGGCTGGGCACCTTGGGCGCGCCGGCAAACAGCGCCCCCCAGCGCGACGGCACCGCATGCACGCTCATGCCCACGCGCTCGGCTTCCCGGCAGAGAATCGTCAGGTTCTCCCGCGCGGCAAACAGGTCCTGCTCCAGCACCGCCACCGCCACGTGATGCGTGCCGACGTCCGCCATCCACTGCATGTCTTCACGGACATGGCGCGGCACGAGGGTGTACATGTGCTGTCGCAGGTAATACGCGGTGCGCTGCATGGGGGCACTCCTAAGCGGATGGGACAGGACCCATGGTAGCCGCTGTCGCCGCGGCGGTGCCGACTTCGCGTTAAACCCCCCGCCGGGATAAACTGCCCAATTCCTCTCCTGAGCGCCGACCGGGCTGGCCGACGCGACAGGGCATTTTTTTAGTTCTGAAAGGACGTGTCATGGCGAAGGTGGTGGGTGTACCGCGTGAGGTCAAGAGCGACGAGTACCGGGTGTCGATGCTGCCGGTGGGCGTGGAACTGCTGGTCAAGGCCGGCCACCGCGTGCTGGTCGAAGCCGGGGCGGGCATCGGCAGCGGTTACGAGGATGCCGACTATGTGAAGGCGGGCGCGCAGATCGTCGCCGAGCATGCCGCGATTTTCGCCGAGTCGGACCTGATCGTGAAGGTCAAGGAGCCGATGGACAGCGAATGGCCGTTGATGCGCGACGGGCAGGTGGTGTTCACCTATTTCCACTTTGCCGCGGATCATGAGCTGACGCAGGCGTGCCTGGATGCGGGCATCACCGCGGTGGCGTACGAAACGCTGACCGATCGTCATGGGCGGCTGCCGCTGCTGACGCCGATGAGCGAAGTGGCGGGGCGGATGGCGATTCAGGAAGGCGCGAAATACCTTGAGAAGCCGATGATGGGCCGGGGCATTCTGCTCGGCGGCGTGCCGGGCGTGGAGCCGGGCGACGTGCTGGTGCTGGGCGCCGGCGTGGTGGGCACCAATGCGGCGCGGGTGGCGGCGGGGCTGGGCGCGCAGGTCGTCATCATGGATGTGAATCTCGATCGGCTGCGCTATCTCGATGACGTGATGCCCGCCAATGTGACCACCGTGTACTCCGATCCGCACGCCATCCGCGAGCACGCTTTGCGCGCGGACCTGGTGATCGGCGCGGTGCTGATCCCCGGCGGGCGCACGCCGGTGCTGATTCGCAAGGAAATGCTCAAGGACATGAAGAACGGCGCGGTGATCGTCGACGTGGGCGTGGACCAGGGCGGCTGCATCGAAACCACCCGTCCGACCACCCACCGCGAGCCGACCTACGTGATCGACGGCGTGGTGCACTACTGCGTGACCAACATGCCCGGCGCGGTCGGCCGCACCAGCACCCAGGCGCTGTGCCACGCGACCCAGCCTTACGTGCTGCGACTCGCCAACGGCGATCTGGATACGCTGCTGTCGGACGACCCGGGCTTCAGCAGTGCGCTCAACATGCGCAGCGGGGAAATCACCAATGCCGCGGTGGCGGAGGCCTACCAGAGCCACGCCGACGAAATGAAGCGCAGCTTCTGACCGCACCGACGACTCACGACTCTCCCACCCCGGTCCGTTGCCGGGGTTTTTTTATGGATTGGCGGCCTTGCCGCGGCGGGCGGATTACCGTTCCAGCACCACCGGCGTGCCGATGGTGTAGCGCTGCACCGCATCCAGATCGACGTCAATGCCCAGCCCCGGCGCATCGCTCAGGTACGCATGCCCGGCCCGGATGTCCAGCGGCTGCGCCAGCAAGTGATGCTCGCGCTTGTCGTAGCCGGCGATCTCGGCGGGGAAGGTCGCCAGCGGCTGGGTGCTGACAAAGTGCAGCGTGGTCAGATCGTTGATGCCGCTGTCCATGGAGGAGCCGCACCAGAACGGCTGGCCCCGCCGCGTCGCCGCCGCGGCGCAGCGCCGAATGCCCGGCCAACTGCCCACGATGTTGAACCCCGCCAGGTTGGGCAGCGCGTCCACGTACGCATCCACGTCCTCCGCGAGCGCCACCGTGCGCAGCCCACCGATCGCGCTGACTTCACCCACCTGCTTGAGCGTGCGGATGAACAGCTCCTTGCCATACACCGGGTCTTCCAGCAGCAGATGCAGCTTGAGGTCCGCCAGTTGGCGCGCCATGGCGACGGTGCTCTCGGTGGTCCAGCGGCCGTTGGGATCGACGACCAGTTCAAACGCTTGATCGGGAAACTCCGCGGCGACTGCCTGCACGGCGCGGGCGAGGCCGGGCAGGTCGGTCTGTTCGCAGCCTTTGAGCTTGAGCGCCCCGCGCTGGCGCTCAAGCGTGCGCCGGGCGAACTTTGCGGCGCCGTCAGGCGTGTGCATGCCCGCCCAATCCGCCAGCAGCACGCTGGGGCGCACCTTGTCGCCGAACATGCGGTAGAGCGGGACGCCACGCACCTTGGCGGCGCAGTCGAGCGCCGCCGAGTGCAGCCCGCGCAGCTCCGCGCCCTGATGCGGCCAGTCGTCGGCGTGCACCTGCGTCAACGGTCGTCCGACCAGTTCCCGCGCCGCCTGGGCGAGCTGCTCCACCGTGGTGGTGCGCAGCGTGCTGCCCCAGCCGGTCTGGCCTTCGCTCTGCACCTGCACGACGCAGATGGGCGCCTCGGCAAACCAGGGGCCGTCGAACCCGCCGGTGGGTCCGCGGTTGAGCGGTTCATGGGCGAACTCGGGGCTGTGCACGTCGGCTTTGGCAACCGGGATGACCAGGGAGGTGATGGTGATGCGTTCGATCACGGCCGACATGAAGGGAACTCCTGCAAACCTGCAGCGTCACGACCAGCGTGTCACGCCACGACAATCGGATCGCCCACGCGGCAGCGTTCCAGTGCGTCCAGATCAATCTCGTAACCCATGCCCGGGCGCTCCGGCACGATGGCGCAGCCCTGGCGGTAAGCGACCGGCTGGGTCAGCAGATCGTCTGCGCGCATCAGGTGCGCGATCAGGTCATTGCCGATGGTGCAGCCGGGGCGGGTGCAGGCGAAATGAATGCTCGCCAGATCGCTGAAGCTGCATTCGAGCCCGCTGCCGAGCCAGAACGGATAGCCCAGTTCCTCCACCAAGGCGGCACTCTGAAGCAACTGATGCCAGGTGCCGCCCAGGTTGAAGCTGTCGGTGGCGTGCAGGGCGTGCGCCTGGCGCACCCAGGCCGTCTGGGTGACGGTGACGCCCAGCTTGATGTTGGCCTGCTGGCGGAGCCGGGCGCAGAATTCGTAGTCGCCATAGATCGGGTCTTCCAACAGGACGTTTGCGCTGACGGCGCGCATGGCGCGCGCGCGGGAGAGCGCGTCCTCGAATGTGGGCCACTGGCCGTTGGGGTCGATGTTGAGATGAAAGTCGGGGCCGGCGGCCGCAAACACGGCTTGCGTCACGCCGGGGATGTCCACGGTCAGGTCAGCTTTGAGCTTCAAACCCAGATGTCCCCGCGCGAGCCCTTTCTCGGTGACAGCTTTCGCCCCTTCCGGGGTGCGGAAGCCGCTCCAGTATTCCACGCGCACCGCGTCGCGCACCTGCCGGCCGAACAAGCGCCACAGCGGCAGTTCCAGGCAGCGGGCTTTGCAGTCGAGCGCTGCCGTCTCCAGGCATTTGTAGGGATGAACGTGCTGCCGACCCAGGCGATTTTCCGCCGCCACAAACTCGGAGACATCCAGCATGGGGCGGTCGGCGGCAATGTCGTCGAGCGTGCGTCCCAGCAGTTGGCGGGCGCTCTGGCGGAAGAGCGCTTCATCAACGCCGCGCGTGGAATCGCCCCAGCCGGCCGGGCCGCCAGCGGTTTCTACCTTGACCACCAGGAAGGGCACATCACCGAAAAAGACGCTGCCGCCGTAGCTGCCGCCGGGGCCGCCGCGCTGGAGCATATGGTCGGCAAACTGCGGGCAGTTGACGCGCTCCATGGGGACGGGGTTCCGCACGGGATAGCCCGTGATGCGGGTAATGGCTGGTGGCATAGGGCGCTGACTTCCGGTGGAAATGTTTGCGAGGCGGGATGCTAGGCGTGCGCCAGGCGGCGGGGGAGGGCGATGTCGGTTTCGGTGAGGCGGTGATGCAGTTGGGCGGTCAGTTCCAGGCGCAGCTGGCGATGCTCGGGACGCGCCCAGAGGTTGTGCAGTTCGCCGGGGTCTTGCTCCAGATCGAACAGTTCGCCGTAGGGCTCGGGGCCGCGGTGGCCGGTGTAGGTGGTGAGCTTGTAGCGCGGGGTAATCAGCGTGCGCAGGCGGAGGCCCAGGTAGTCTTCATCGTTCTCGACGAGGACGGAATCCTGCACGACTGATGCGCTGCCGCGCAGCACGGGGGTCAGCGAGCGACCGGGCCAGGCGGGGGGTTCCTGCGGCGCTTCGTTGCCGGTGGGACCAGCGGGAATGGGCACGCCGGCAAGGTCCAGCACAGTCGGCGGCAGGTCGAGCAGACTCATCAGCGCGGCAGAGGTCTGCCCGGCAGGCAGCTCGCCGCGCACGTGTTCAGGCAGCCGCCAGATCATCGGCACGCGCAGCAGGCCCTCAAAATGGAAGGGGCCTTTGTTCATCAGGTGATGATCGCCCAGCAGGTCGCCGTGGTCGGAGAGGAACACCACCACGGTGTTGTCCGCGAGCCCCTGTTCGTCGAGCGCCGCGAGGATCCGGCCGACGTGTTTGTCCAGCAGCGACACCATGCCGTAGGTGTGGGCGATGATCTCCCGCCGATGGGCGTCGGACATCTTCGTCGCCTTCATGCGTCCGCTCAGCGGTATGTCGTGGTCGTGGATCCGCTGGAAATGCGGCGCCAGGTCCGCCAGTTCACCCGCGCGCAGCGTGGGGCCGGGCACATCCTCCGGGCGGTACATGCGATCCCACGGCGCAGGCGCGACGAACGCATGATGCGGATCGGGGAACGAGCACCACAGGTAAAACGGCTGCGCGGGCGAACGCTGCGCCAGCCAGTTGATGGTGCGATCCGCCACCCACGCGGTGTGGTGGTATTCCTCAGCCAGTTGATAGGTGCCGCACTGTTCCGCGCCCAGCGGGGATGGCGCGGGTTTGGTGGTGCTGAGTTTGCGATACTGTTCGGGATGCTCGTGCGCCAGCCAGCGCATGTAATCGCCCTGAACCCAGTTGGCATGGCCGATGGTCAGTTCGACATGCTGATGACCAAAGTAGGGCGTGGGGACGGCCTGGACTTCTCCGCTGGCCCAGAGCTGACCCTGCTCATAGCGATAGGGGTCGGTGAGCACGTGAGTGGCGTTGCCCCCGACGCCGTAGTTGCTGGCGTGAATCTTGCCGATGGATGCGGTGGCATAACCCGCTGCGGCCAGGGCCCCGGGCATGGTGGGGAAGCTCGTGTCCAGCGGGATGCCGTTGGTGCGCACGCGATGCCCGCGCGGGGTCAACCCGGTGAGCATGGTCGCCCGGCTGGGTTGGCACAGCGGACAGTTCACGTAGCTGCGCGGCAGATACATCCCACTGCGCGCCAGGGCGTCGAGGTTGGGCGTCTGGATGACCGGGTTGCCGGCGCAGCCCAGATGATCGGCGCGCATCTGATCGGTGCAGATGAACAGGAAGTTGGGCCGATTGCGAGCAGGTGTTGCAGTCATGAATGCGCTATCCCACGAGCCGCCCATCGTTAGCCCCGGGCTCTGCCCGGGGATTCTGACCCGCGCTGCCATGTCCGCGCACCGCAACCCCCGGCAGCGCCAGGGGCCAACGGACGGTTACTTCAGCAGACCCAGATCGCGCAGCAGTTGCTGCAGGCGCGGCAGATTGTTGTCCGCCAGCGGGCACATGGGCAGCCGCAGCGTGCCGCTGTCCATCCCGCAGAGCATCATGGCGGTCTTGATGGGGATCGGGTTGGTCTCGACGAAGGCGCCCTTGAACAGCGGGAACAGTTCCTGGTGCACCTTGCGGGCGGCGACGAAATCGCTCTGGAGCGCCGCGGCGGTCAACGCCTTGACGCGCGCGGGCACCAGGTTGCTGACCACGCTGATGACGCCCTTGCCGCCGACCGCCATGATGGGCAGGGTGAGCGAGTCGTCGCCGCTGACCACATCCAGTTGCGTGGTGCGCGCCAGCTCCGAGGCGTTGTCGAGGCTGCCGGTGGCTTCCTTGACCGCCTGGATCATGGGGTGGGGCGCCAGCCGCTGCATGGTCGCCATGGAGACTTCCACTCCGGTTCGCCCGGGGATGTTGTAGACCACCACGGGCAGGCCCACATCGGCGACAGTGCTGAAGTGGCGGTACAGGCCTTCCTGCGTCGGCTTGTTGTAGTAGGGATTGACCACCAGCGCGCCGTTGGCGCCGACCTGTTTGGCGTGCCTGGTCAGGTCCACCGCTTCGCTGGTGCAGTTGGAACCGGTGCCGGCGATGACGGGCACGCGCCCGGCGACGGCTTTGATGACTTCCTCGATGACCTTGCGGTGTTCATCATGGCTGAGCGTGGGCGATTCGCCGGTGGTGCCCACGGGGACCAGGCCGTCGATGCCGCCTTTGATCTGGAACTCCACGTTGGCTTTGAGCCGCGCCCAGTCGATGTCGCCGCTGGGCGTGAAGGGAGTGACGATCGCGGTGTAGGCCCCTTGCATCATGGCTGGTCTCCTGCTCGTTCAAGCGAGTCAGACAATTTAGCCCGCCAGCGAGCCGGCGGCAAAGCGCGGGTTGGGATCTGGAGATTTGTTGATTGGGGATTTGGCGATGGGATTGGGGAGAGGTGGGATGGGTGAGTTTGTGATTGTGGGGTGGCGACGCAGCGTAGCCCAGGGCAATTGTCACATCGCCAAATCACAAATCGCCAAATCGCGCGGTCCACACGCTCAGCCCGCCGCGTGCGTGGGATGATCGCTGTCGGCGATCACCCGGTCCCGGCCGCAACGCTTGGCGTAGTCCATGCGTTCGAGCGCGATGGCGAGCAGTTCCTCAGGCGCCGTGGCATCATCCGCATGCGTGGCGATGCCGATGCTGGCGGTCAGGTGATCCTCCGCCGCGCTGGGCAAACCCGTGGGAATCTTGTGCAGCAGCGCCAGCAAACGCTCGGCGACCGCCTGCGTATGCCGCCGCCCCAGGCTCGGGCACAGCACCGCGAACGCCGGCCCCGCCAGTCGTCCGACAAAGCAACTGCGCCGCGTGCTCTCGCGCAGGCGGATGCCCACTTGCCGCAGCAGGGCGTTGGCTTGCTCGAAACTCACCGCCTGCGTCACCCGGCTGAAGTGATCGAGCTTGAGCGTCACCAGCGACCACTCAAAGCCCGGCCGCTTCGCCAGGCGGTCCATCTCCAACTGCACATGGTGTTCATTGGGCAGCAGGGTGATCGGATCGACCAGTTCCAGATGGTCCAGACGCTGACCCAGTTCGGTGATCTCCAGCCGCGCCGCGACCAATGGCCCCAGCGCTTCGAGCAGGTAAATGTGATGTGCGGTCAGGTATTCCCCACCCCGCCGCGCCACCCACAGGATGCCCTGAGCATCGGAGCGCCCGCGCAGCGGAATGCCCGCCAGACAGGTCAAGCCCGCGCCGCGGAAGGCGCGGCCCCAGGCGCTGCCCGCCGGCGGATCGGGCCAGAAGGTCACGTCATGCCGGGCGAGAATCTGCGGCATCAGGTGCTGCTGCACCGACTCGACCAGATTGTGGTTCGGTTCATACAGCAGCGCCGGCTGCCCGCGGTGCAGCATCTGCCGACAGCGCGTGTCCAGATCGCCGCTGCGCAGGGCGATGCCCACCGCCTCGACGCCCATGATTTCATGCAGCGCGGCACAAACCTGATGCAGCACTTCGTTGGTGGTGGTGCTTTCAAACAGCTTGGCGCCCAATTGGCGGATCGCCTGGAGCTGGCGGGTCTGCTGTTCGAGCAATTGCTGCGCCTGCACCTGGCCGGTGATTTCCTGCACCACCCACAGCCGGCCGACGGTTTCGCCGTGGCGGTCGCTGACGGGAATGCCCTGGAAGAGGAAGGAGCCCTGGCGGGTGTCGATGCGTTCCTGGGCGGCGCGGCCGGGGTCGGCTTCGATGCGCTTGAGCGTCTGCAGCAGCAGGCTCGGTTCGGTGGGACCCAGCGGTTCCCAGAACTCGCCGGCGTGATAGGGCTGGCCGATGACCGCTTCGGGCCGGGTCTGCAGCAGCACACCCAACTGCTGGTTGGCGGCGGCGACCTTGCCTTGCCGATCCACCAGCACAATGGCGTCGGACATGTGGTCGATGACCAGGTTCAGCAGCCGGCTCTTGTCTTCCAGTTCGCGGTGCATGCGCCGGGTGTCGGTGATGTCCTGCAGCGCCAGCCGGACGCTGCGCAGCACGGCGTCGTCGTCGCGGATGCCCACGCATTCGATGCGGGCGGTGAAGCTTTCGCCCTGGCGCAGCAGGCGCAGCTCCGCGACGGGGTTGTAGTCCATGTCCACCCGGTCGATGGTCTGATGCAGGGCGGGACGGTCTTCCTCGCGCACCAGTTCGACCGCCAGGGAGCCGAGCAGTTGCTGTTCGCTGTCCAGGCCGAACAGCGCCGCCGCGCGGCGGTTGGCTTCGACAATCCGGCCGTGCCGGTCGATTTCCAGGAGGGCGGCGGGCGCGAACTGGTACAGGCTTTCAAACGCTTTTTCACGCTGGCGCAACTGGGCGGTGGTGTCCTCCAGCCGCACGAGCATGTCCGCCAGGGTGGTCGAGAGCTGAGCGAACTCGCCGCGCTGATTGTTCGCCAGGCGCCGGAAGCGGTCGGCGCTGGCGGCGGTGCGGACCAGGGTGTTGATCTCCGTCAGCGGGGTGGTGACCCAGCGGCGCAGGAGCATCAGTCCCAGCAGAATGGTCAGGGCGAGAAACACCCAATGGGCGGCAATCGACTTGAGGATGTTCGTCCGGGCACTGGTGGTGGCAATCGGGCCATCGACCAGCAGTTCCAGCGTGGCGGTGTGGTTGTCATACCAGAAGGGCGCCTGCACCAGGGTCAGGGCGGTCAGGTCGATTTCATCGCCATTGGCGAGCGTGCTGGAGCCCAGGGGCCAGACGATGGTGGGTCCCTGTTGATCCAGTCGTTCCCACGAGCCGACCGATATGACGACCCGGCCCAGGTCGCGCACGCGCGCCGCCCGCACCGGGCTGCCGCTGATGACCATCTGCACCGCGTTGGTCAACTGGGCTGCGCTCTTGTGCCCCATCTGGGTTTGCAGCATCGTCTGCAGGTTGCGGGTCAGCAGGGCGGTTTGATGACTGACTTCATATTGCAGGGCGGTTTCGTTGCGGCGCAGTTCCAGCAGCGCCAGCCCGATCGAAATCACCAACCCGCCGAGCACCATGCTGGCGATCAGGCGAAAGGCGACGGATTGGCGAAGCGCGACCGCGGTCAAGACTGGACTCCCGCTGGCAGCCTCCCCCCGGCAGAGGTTGACCCACAGAGAACATCGACCGAATTCCCCGGTCGATTCAGCGTGCCGGGCAATATTCCACCGGAGTTATCGGGCGCTGCCGCGCGTCCCGGCGTGGGCTGGGCGGGGGCGGGCGTTGATTCGTTGATGGGGTCATTGAAAACCTGGTGCTGGAGGATGTGGCGATTGCAGATTGGTTGCGATATCCCGCCGACCGGGGGACCGGCCCCGTTGCCGATCTCAAATCTCCAAATCCCAAATCAACAAATCCCCAATTCACCCCTCCCTCACGCTTCCACACTGGGGTCGGGCACGCAGGTGAAGGAGATGCGCATGGGCGCGCTGTGGCGGGCGTTGCCCAGGCTGGCGAAGTGCAGCGTGTGGGCGCCGTAGCGCTGGTTGATGCGGTCCATCGCCTGGGCGAGCTGGCCGCGATGCCGGGCGGGGGCGAACAGCGGGGCCTCGGCCTGGTCGTGGGGGACCAGATGCAGAAAGGTGACGCTCACCTGCATGGGCGGGTTATCGGTGCGTGGCCGCTGCTCCCAGATGCGGCTGAAGGTTTCCAGCAGCGTCAGCGTGTCCTGGCACAGCTCCATTTTCCGGGCTCCGTCCCAGCGCTGGCGGTTATGCACGTAGCGCACACTGACCGTGATTTCACTGGTCCAGTAATTGATATGCCGCAGCCGCGCCGCCGCTTTGTGCAGCAGCCGCACCAGCACCGCCCGCGCCCCGGCATCGCTCCGGAATGCCGGCGCCAGCACGTGCGAATGGCCCAGCGTGCGGTGCTGCCGCAGCGGCCGTTCCAGGTCCACCCCGCGCAGCCAGTCCCACCACCAGCGCCCGACCACGCTGCCCCAGGCGTGCTGCAACTCCAACGCCGAGCGGCTGCACAGGTCGCGCATGTCGTGGATGCCGCAGGCGCTCAGCCGCCGCTCCATCCGCGGCCCGACGCCCGGCAGGTCGCACAACGCCAGATGGTGCAGCGACTCCGGCAGGCCTTCGCTGGGAATCACCGTCAAGCCATCGGGCTTCTGACGCTCGCTGGCGACCTTGGCGAGCAACGTGTTGGGCCCCAGCCCGATCGAGCAGCGGATCATCGGCCCCAGCTCGCGCAGCAGCGTGGCGCGCACCTTCAGCGCCAGCTTCACCGCCTGCGCCGGCTCCTGCTCCTTGCCCAGCAGCCGACACGCGCCTTCATCAATCGAATGCACCTGCGCCACCGGCAGCACCGTATCCACCGCCGCCAGAATGCGATGGTGATACGCCACATACACCCGCGGCCGGGCTTCGACCACGCACAACTGGGGACACCGCTGCAGCGCCTCGCTCACCCCCGTCCCGGTGCGAATGCCAAACGCCTTGGCTTCATAGCTGGCGGCAATGCAGCAGGTCGACCCCGTCAACACCGGCGCCACCGCCACCGGCCGGCCGCGCAGCTCCGGCCGCTCCTGCTGCTCCACCGAAGCGAAGAACGAATTGAGATCGAAAAACAGCACCCGCAACGGCATCACCAAGGCCTCCCACCCGGCCATGGATACCAAACAAAAACCGAACAATTGTCACAGCATATCGCCGTCGCCCCAGCGGGTCAAGGCGCTCGGTCAGCGGGTGCCGGGGGCATCGGACGGGGGGTGAAATGGATGGACATGAAAGCGCGCAGCAACCAGTCTGATGGGGCTGCGGTAGGTCACTCACCGGAAAACAGCCGGCTTGATCCCTGCCGATGCGAAATTATTCAAATCTTTGAAAATAAATGGCTTGTGTTCGATTTTGCGCGTCCAGGGGGAAATGTCACTGACATTCCATGGTGACATTTTACAAATATAAATTGAATATTGACTTAAAGAAAATCAGCGGGCAAAAAGAGCGCTGAAGTATGACATGCTGTGACATCGGTCCATGGGGCTGGTTCGACCTGTGCGATGCAGCCGGTCCTGCCGGTCACTCGCCAGCCGCCTCCGGCGCGGCCCCGGCGGCATCCGGGGCGTCGGCGGTCATGCGCACGAACAGGCAGTTGCGCGGGGGTACGGTCAGGGTGACGGAGCCGGCTTCCAGTTCCAGGCGCGAGTGCTGACCCAGCGGTGCGCCGTCCTGAAAGTTGGTCAGGGTGTAGCTCGGATCGTACAGGCCGCGGATCGTGACCTTGAAGGTCATCGGTTGGCGGGCATAGTTGAAGAGGATCAGCAGGCGGTCGCGCCCGGACTTGTCCTTGAGCAGTTGGACGGCGTCGTACTGATAGCGCAGGCTCGGGCGCCAGACCAGGCGCGA
The DNA here is from genome assembly GCA_964605235.1 of uncultured Phycisphaeraceae bacterium. Lineage (GTDB taxonomy): Bacteria > Planctomycetota > Phycisphaerae > Phycisphaerales > Phycisphaeraceae > CAZSBB01. The sequence goes on along the minus strand of CAZSBB010000040.1, from coordinate 34,092 downwards.
CAGCAGGTTCTGCGCCATCTCGGTGTCATAGACGGGGCGCTGCACGTCGACCGGCGCCAGTTCGATTTCGAAGTTGCGGTTGAGGCCCTGCAGATATGCGCGGATGGCGACCAGTTCGCTGATCGCCTGACGGCAGGCGCTCAGTTGTTCGCCGTCCATGCAGTCGCCGCGGAAGAGGGAGACGCCCCCGCCGCCGGCGCTGGCGGTCAGCAGGATGAGCAGGCGGGTGAAGTCGGGGCGCAGATGCACGCCGCGGTAGCGGGGATGTTCCGAGACGGTGGTGGCGACCGGGGAGATGAGGTTGCAGGCGACGTTGCGGCCGGAGTTGACCGCCAGGCTTTTGATGGTGTTGACCACGGGGATGACCGCCGCCAACCCGCCGGGCGTTTCGTAGCAGTAGTGGCTGCCGTAGATGGCGTCGGCGAACTTGACCAGTTCCTGCACGGCATGGCGGGCGGTCACCCGGCCGTCGTACCAGTAGGTGGGCAGATCGGCGGCGGACGCCAGGCAGTGGTATTCCAGGTGCGGGTTTTCCTGCAGCATGATGGCTTTGACCTGTTCGAGCAGTTGTCGATTCAGGCCGCGGCCAAAGTCGCGGTAGGCGTCGGCGTCGGGGCCCTCACCCGCCAGCAGCGCGCGGTCGGCGACGGGCCGGCCGGTCTGTTGGGTGAACAGCGCCAGGCAGTTGTCGCAGTAGCACCAGACGGGCGCGGTTTCGTAGTCCACACACAGGCCGTCGATATGCTTCAGCGCCGCATGCTGGCGGGCGCGGTGGAAGAACTTGCCCAGTTCGGGGTGCTCGGGCTGCGCCAGGATCGCCAGCGGGCAGAAGTCGCGGTCCAGGGGCTGGCCTTTGGGATCGATGGCGGCCCAGGCGCGGGTGTCGTCGGTGACTTTGAACTGATGGCCGAACCAGCCGAAGCGCGGATACACCTTGAAGCCGGCGTTCTGGAGTTCCTGGTTGAGCGCATCGGAAGCGCCGGTGAACTGATGATTGAAGCCAGCGCCCTGGAGCATGCGAATGTACTGGGCGCGGGCGACGGGGTCCTCGGGCGCGTTGCCGCCCCACAGGCTCAGCAGGAAGTTAAGCGACTGGCGCTGGGGGATCGGTTCGAGCGACACGCTGCGCAGGGGGTAGCTCTTTTTCTGATAGTCCACGCCATCGACCGACCACCACACGGTCAGCGTCTGGTCGGCGAAATCGCGCCCGCCCGCCAGAAACAGGCGCACGCCCTGGGCGGGATGGGCGGTGGCGAAGCCGACGATGCGGGTCAGGTTCGCCTGGCGCAGCGCGCCGGCGGGGGCGGGTTCGGCGGACAGTTCCTGGCCGTCGAGCGTGGTCACCCGGATGGGCGCGTCGGTCTGCAGGTGCAGCCGAATGGTGCGTTGCTTCAGATCGCCCGGCGCGGTCAGCGCGCCCTGGGCGCCCAGCGGCACGTGGCTGGGCAGGGTGACGTAGAAGTTGTATTCCAGCGGCGAACCGGTCAGCAGGGTGATCTTGTCGTCATAAGCGACCGCCGGCCAGACATGGCCTTCGGGTCCGGTGGTCAGCCCGTAGTAGTAGATCGGCCAACCCGGCCGGTGGACCGTCACCTGGGCGGGCTGCTCGAACTTCAAGGTGACATGATCGACCAGGGCATAGCGCCAGTTGGTGGCGGTGAAGGCGTCGGCGGTGTTGGCGATGGTCAGCGTGTTGGGGCCGGGCTTAAGCGTGCCGGCGGGGATGGCGACGGTGCGGTCTTCCCAGCCCATGAAGTAGCGTTGATTCAAACCATGCCGAAGGTTCTGGTTCTGCGGGAACACCAGTTCGCGGGCGAGGGTCTGGCCGTTGAGCGTGACCTGCAGAGGGTTCTGATGGTCGAAGCGATCATCCAGCCCGCGGATGACCAGTGCCGCGGCGCCGGCGGGAACCGTCGCCAGCTCAAAAGTCAGCGTCATGGCGCAGTCGGCGGTGCCGGCGCCGGTGAGCACTGCCTTGGTGCGCTGCACGCCTTGCGGGCCCGCCTTGTAGCTGCCGGGGGTGGGCTCGAGCACCTCGCCTTCAAACGCATTGTGATAGCAGCCGGCGAACAGGGCGTCGTCGATCTGGATTTCGGTGCCCGACCACTGCAGCGTTTCCGCGCGCGTTGTCGACGGCAGCAGCGCCAGCATCAGCGCCAACATCAGCGCCAACATCATCCGGAAGCGAAGCGATGGGTCAGGGCAGGTCATGTGCAACTCCCTTGTCTGAAGCGTGGGTCAGGATGGTGAGCAAAGCAGCAGTTCATGGCGGTCGAGCGCCCGGTCGCGGCGGGGAAGCCGGGGTCAGCGCAGGGATCGGTTGTCGGCGGCCTCCGTCGGATCAAGCACCCGGATGCCGGAGGGGAGCACCGCCTGTCTGCGGCGCAGGGTCAGCGCCAGCAACACCGGCACATGGGTGGCGATGACCACCGCGCTGCTGACGCGCCAGTGCTCGGGGTGGGTCCACACCAGATAGCCGCTGTTGATGGTGAGGCTGAACACCCACAACGCCAGGTTGAAGCGCAGCGGCAGCAGCGCCAGCGCCCAGAGCAGGTACCACGGATAGACGGTGCTTGAGAGCAGCAGGGCCGCCAGCAGGTACTCCATGGCGGTGCGCAGCAGGTCGTCGTTGCGCCAGGTGCGCCACAGGAGGATCACCAGCACCACGCCGGCGCAAACTGCACTGGCCCCACTTCCGGGGGCGCCCAGGTGGCGCAGCAGCGGATGCAGGGTGGCGTTGAAAGACCAGTCCGCCATGAAGGTGCTGACGGTCTGCTGCATGCGGTCGAGGCCCCCCATCATGTGGGTGAAGGGGGTGTACAGCAGCCCGAGCATCAGCAGGCACGCCAGGGCGGCGACGGCGGCAGGGGCGGGCCGGCGACGCCAGTGCCACAGCAGCGGCAACGCGAGGGGAGCGACGAGCGGCTTGCACGCCAGCGCCAGGGCGAAGCACACGCCGGCGAGGGCGGCACGGAACAGGCTGGGCAGATGACCGGGGCCGGCGTTGCTGTGGGGATCGGTCGCCAACACCAGCGCCGCCAGGAGGGGCAGGATGCCGATGAGGTCCTGGTGGCCCGAGGACGCGATTTCCGCCAGCGCCAGCGGGTGCAGGGCATAGAGCAGGATGGGCCAGCGCGGGTTGCCGTCGCGCTGGAGGGTCCAGAGCAGCAGGAGCACGAGCAGGGCTTCATGGATGATGAACCCCAGCCGAAACCCGCGCGGCGTGGGGTCGAGCTTCGCCAGCAGAGAGAAGACGTACTGGCTGGTCGGCTGATAGATGGTGACCAGTTCAGGATGATTGATTCGGCTGAGCAATTCGCTGTCGGCGGCGGTGAGGGGCTTGATCTCGGCGGGCGCGCGACGGTAGGGGTTGTCGCCGACCGCCAGCGTCTGGCCATCGAGCAGGTAGCGGTAAATGTCATCACTGAGCTGCGGGGCGGTCAGGCACGCCAGCAGCACGCGAGCGCCCAGGGCGACCAGCAGCAGGGCGACCAGCGCGGGGGTGGTGATGACGTGTTTGCCCAGGCGTTGGCGGAGCGCCCAGAGGCTCAGGATGCTCCAACTGATGAGCGTGGGGATGCCGAACCAGCTCCAGAGGTGGGCGGCATCGGCGCCCTGGACGGGATCGACGCGCAGTTGCAGGAGGCCGAGCGTGGGCAGGACGATGGCGACCAGGAGCAGGCTGAACCATAACGCTGCCGCCAGCGGGGCGGGGGGGCGTTCACCAACGATTTGCATACGGGCAGCAGGGCTCATGAGGATTCACCGGCAGCGGCGGACCAGGCATGTTGAAATTGCTGGATGAAGGCGGCTTTGACGGCGGGCATGGTGGGGGCATGGTTGCCCAGAAGGCAGTTTAGGCTGGCGACCCGGCGATTGGTCAGGCCGCAGGGAATGATGTGGTGAAAAAGGGTGAGATCGGGGGCGACATTGAGCGCCAGCCCGTGGAGCGTGATGCCCCGGCGGATGCGGACGCCCAGGGCGCAGAGCTTGGCGGGGGGTTCGGCAGGGTCGGGCGGGGTGGTCCAGATGCCGGTCTGTCCGGGGATGCGTTGGGCGGTGATGGACCAGCGGGTCAGAAGGTCGAGGATGATTTGTTCGAGCCAGCGCATGTAGCCGGCGGGTCCGACGCCCAGGCAGCGCAGGGGGATGATGGGATAGGCGACCAGTTGGCCGGGGGCGTGGAGGGTGATGTCGCCGCCGCGGTCGGTGGGTTGCAGGTCGATGCCTTGCCGGGCGAGTTGGTCGGGGGCGGTCAGCAGATGCTCGGGGACGTTGCGGCGTTTGCTGAGGGTGATGACCGGCAGATGCTCGACCAGCAGCAACGTCGGCGGCGCTTCCCCCGCGAGCACGGCCGCATGCTGCCGCACCTGGCGCTCATACGCCGACTGGTACGCCATGACGCCCAGATCGACGACCGCGAGCGTCATCGGAGCTGGCGAGGCAGCAGGAGCGGAGTCGTGGAGTGTACCAGACATAGCGCGGCTTGGTGCGATTCAATCCCGACGCAGATGCGTCACTTGCAGTTGCCCAGGCAGGAAAAACGCATCTGGACGATTAACCTATTCTGAACGAGCCCCGACCGTCAGGGAGGGGTTGCTTTTCAAACGTCAAACCCCTGCGGCTGCGCCGCAACCCCTTGCTCACGCGCGGGGCTCGTCGAAGCAGTGCCCGATGCACTGGCTTACGGTTGCCCATGGGGGGGGCACTGGCGGGAAAACGCCTGTTCCCTATCATATCGGGCACGTTGGACCGGCCGGCGCTGGGTGTACAGGCGCAACAGGCGATGGCACAAGGATTGTTTCATTGGCGCAAATCCACCCCAGCGCAATCATCGAAGGCGATGTCAAACTTGCCGACGATGTGAAGATCGGTCCCGGCTGCGTGCTGCGCGGCCCGATCGAAATCGGCCCCGGCTGCGAGCTCATCGGCCATGTGTACCTGGTCGGCCCGGTGCGCATGGGGGCGAGCAATCGGCTGTATCCCCATGTATGCGTGGGGTTTGAGCCGCAGTCCCGCCGACTGCCCGACAACTGGATCAACCACGGCGTCGTGCTGGGCGAGCGCAACATCCTGCGCGAGGGCACGACCATCCATGGCTCGACGCAGAACGCCCCGACCCGCATGGGCAACAACAACTTCCTGATGGCCAACAGCCACCTGGGCCATGATGTGCAGATGGGCGACAACATCACCCTCGCCAACGGCGTGCTGCTGGGCGGGCATGTGACGGTCGCCAACAACGTGGTCATGGGCGGCAACGCGGCCGTGCACCAGTTCTGCCGCATCGGTCGGCTGGCGATGCTCGGGGGCACCTGCGGCATCACCCAGGACCTCCCGCCGTTCTGCACCTACTACATCGACATCCTCGCCGTCGGCTCGCTCAACAGCATCGGCTTGCGGCGCAACGGTTTTGAGAAGCACATCGAGCCGCTCAAGCACGCCTTCAACATCCTCTTCCGCGAGGGCCACACCAATCGCAAGGCCGTTGAGAAGATTCGCGCCGCGGTCGGCACGGATCCGCTCTGCACTGAGCTGGCGGATTTCGTCGCCAGCAGCCGGCGCGGCATCTGCCCGTACCGCTCGGCGCGCAGCGCCGGCGAGTAAGCACCTTCCCAGCCGTTGAAAAACCATTGCGCTCGCACAGCGAGCCCTACAATTATCGCCTTGGTAGGGCTCGCTGTGCGAGCGCGAGGATGACCAGAGAAGCGACGGCGTTCCATCAAGACGTGGTCAGGGAGCAGGGCAAACACATGTACGCCGAACGCCCCGTGCTGAACGAGCCCCGACCGTGAGGGAGGGGTTGTTTTCGTGGCGTCACACCGCTGCGGCTGCGCCGCAACCCCCTTGCTGACGCGCGGGGCTCGTAAAAATTTGCTACATGCGTTTGCCGCGAGTCAGGGAGGTCATGGCGTTACTCCCTTGCCCATGATTGCTACCATGCCGCGATGAATGATTCCTCCTCCGCTCAGCCGCTGCGCCTCTGGGCCGCCGGCGACGCGCACGTCGGCACCGACATCCGCAAGGGACGCCGCAGCCTCGCCGAAGCCCTGCAAACCAGTGAACAGGGCGGCAGCGAAGGCGGCCCGGCGTTCGCCTGGGACCTCATGCTCGACGTCGGCGATCTCTCCGGCGGGCAGCTTCCGCCCGGTGACGAGGAGGGCCAGCTCGTCGTCGAGCAATACGGCGTCCTGCAGCAGCATCGCCGGGAGCAGATTTACAACCTCGTGGGCAATCACGACGCCTCCGGCCCCGACGAGCCGTGCCAATGGTGGTTCCGCAAGTGGGTCGATCCGCTGGGCGAAAATCCCCAGCATTCAGGCGTCCACTGCGACCGTCGCCCGTACCCCGTCGAAGGCACCTGGGAACGCTACAAAATCGAGGTGGGCAACATCGTCATCCTCATGATGGGCGATCGCAACGACGGCGGCCCACCCGTCGGCCGGGGCGTCAAGGGTGGTTATCCCGCCGGCGCGGTCACCGGCGAAACCTTCGACTGGTGGGTCCAGCAGGTCGAAGCCCATCAGGACCGCATCATCATCAGCGTGCATCATCACATGCTCAAGGAAACCACCTGCGGCTCGGGCGAGTGGGAAGGCTTCGTGCCCACGCGCGACCGCTATGGCCAGCGCACCGCGCACTACCACGGGTACTTTCCCGATGGCGGGCCGATGGGTTCGGGGTACTTGTATTGGGTGGATGGGCATCCTGATGCGCAGGCGTTTGAACGCTATCTCGCCGAGCATCCCGGAGCGATTGACCTGTGGCTGGGCGGGCACACGCACACCCATCCCGACGACGTGCTCAACGGGCGCACGCTGATCGAAAACAAGTGGGGCATCACCTTCGTCAACTGCGCCGCCCTGACGGCGTACCATGGCCGATTGAGCATTCCCCAGTCGCGGCTGCTCACGTTCGAGCCCGGCGCGGCGCACGTTCAGATCGACTGCTACCAGCACACCAGCCACTACGCCCCGCAAGGCTGGTACGCCCCCGCCGCGCGCCAGGCGGCCTTGCGTCATCCCTACCGTCCGCAAGGTTGTCGTTAGTCGTTGGCGATTTCCTGCGACCGCGCAAATAAGCATTGACAGGCGGGGGATCACCTTTGCACAATTCGCAACTTCGCCGCGCAAGGCGGTGAAAGGTTGACGAAGCTGCGGGTAACAAGGAACCCGTGCCGCCAAGCCGTCAATCGACTCTGGTGCATATTCGGATCAACAAATATGAAGCGTCGCGTTCGTCGTTCGTCGCACTTACGTGCGGGATCTGTCACTCGGTTCGTCCGTCCGGTCCCGGCACCCGGCGCGCTGTTTGAGGCGCTGGAGCCGCGCAAGTTGCTCAGCGCGGACGCTGCGGGCGTGTTCCAGCCCTTTGACCTGGACGCCAACGCGCCCTCCGGCAGCGTCCAGACCGTGGACTTTCTGCTGCAGAACCCCGGCGACGCGCCGCTCAACGGCACGCTGCTGGTCGATGTCTTCGGCATCACCGGCGATACCTTCGACCCGCAGAACCCCGGCGACGCCATTTTCCTGGGCCGCACCACGCTGCGCGGCCGGGTCAATCCCGACGCCGATGCCGAGGTCCAGTTGAAAGTCACACTGCCCGCCTCCATGCCGGCGGGCGCCTATCGCCTGGCGGCGGTGCTCGATCCCGACGGCAAGATCGCCGAGCAGGACGAAGACAACAACGTCATCATCAGCGATGTCGTGGAGGTCACCCAGCCGGACTACAACCTCCGGGTCGAGTTCACCAACAAGACCATCGTGCCCTCCGCGCAGGTGTTCGGCGCAGCCGGCAAGGGCACTGCGTCGCTGCTGATCATCAACAACGGCTCCGCGGTGCTGCCCAAAGTCGCCAAGGCCCAGGTCAAGGTGGTGGCGCGGCCGATCAATGCCGTCGATGATTCCCAGGACATCGACCTGACCAGCAAGCCCACCTTCGTCACCCTCAACAGTCTGGGCGCGGGCAAGTCCAAGGTGCAGGCGGTCGCCCTCACGATTCCCGCCGACCTGCCCGTCGGCGAGTACGACTACCTCGCCATCATCGACACCAATGACGATCTGGCGGAAACCAGCGAGTTCGACAATGAAACGCCGCTGGATGCGCCAACGCTCACCGTCACGGACCCGTTTGTCGACCTCAGCGGCGCCCTGGCGAACCCGGTCATTCCCACCGACCTCAAAAGCGGCGACGGCACCAAGCTCAAGCTGCCCATCGTCATCACCAACCACGGCAACGTCGACCTCGCCCGCAACGCGACCATCGACATTCAGATCAATCTCGACAACACCGGCATCGGCGCCGAAGCGCTGCAAGCTGTCACCACCATTCCTGGCGTCAAAGTCGGCGGCCTGAAAGCCGGCCAGAGCAAGACCTTCACTTTCACCGTCGAAGTGCCCCCCGGCGTGCCCACCGACAACTATCGCGTGCAGATTCTCCTCGACAGCAATGACGATCTGGACGAATCCGACGAAGGCAACAACGTCATCGCCGGCGAGGATGTGATCGCCGTCACCGAAGGCAATGTCGATCTCCAGACCGCCATCAACAGCTCCACCCTGCCCACCGCCATCGTGGCGGGACAGAAAGCCAAAGGCCGGGTGGCGGTGCAGGTGACCAACGGCGGCGACGTCAAGACCGGCGGCACGCTCGCGGCGAATTTGCTCGTCAAGCTGCGTCCCGTCGGCGCGGTGGATGATTCGCAGGACATCACCATCGGCACGCTCGCCAATCAGCGGCTGTCCGGCCTGGCGCCGACCAAAAGCAAGACGTTCAACGTCAACGTGGAAGCGCCCGCCAACGTCGCGGTGGATGACTACCAGCTCGTCGCGGTGGTCAATCCCGCCAACCTGAACGAACCCGACACCGACAACAACACCGCCCTGGGCGACATCATCACCGTGGCGGACCCGTTCGTGGACCTCAGCGGCGCGCTGGCGAACCCGACCATTCCTGCCGCCCTGACCAGTGGCGACGGCACCAAACTCAAGCTGCCGGTGGTCATCACCAACAATGGCAATGTCGATCTTGCCCGCAACGCCACGGTCGATGTGCAGATCAATCTGGATTCCGACGGCTTGGGCGCCGGCGCGATCGAGGCTGTCACCACCCTCGCCGGCGTCAAAGTCGGCGGCCTGAAAGCCGGCCAGAGCAAGACCTTCACCTTCACCGTGGAAGTGCCCCCCGGCGTGCCGACGGAATCCTACCGCGTGCAGATTCTGCTCGACAGCAATGACGACCTGGACGAATCCGACGAAGGCAACAACGTCATCACCAGTGTCCAGACGATCGCTGTCACCGAAGGCAATGTCGACCTCGCGGCCGCCATCAACAGCACCACGCTGCCCCCGGCGGTCGTGGCGGGTCAGAAGGCGACCGGCAAGGTGGCGGTGCAGGTGACCAACGACGGCAACGTCAAGACCAGCACCGCCCTGAAGCTCAACGTTGCCGTCAAGCTGCGCCCGACGGATGCCGTGGACGATGCGCAGGACATCACCATCGGCACGCTCACCAACCAGAGCTTCGCCGGCGTCGCGCCTGCGGGCAGCAAGACCTTCAACGTCAACGTCGAGGTCGCCAACACCGTGCCCGGCGACGATTACCAGCTCGTCGCGGTGGTGGAAGCCGCTGGCCTGACCGAGCCGGACACCGACAACAACACCGCCGTGGGCACGCCGGTGAGCGTGGCGGACCCGTTTGTCGACCTGTCAGGCGCATTCGGCAACACCACGCTGCCCGACGCCCTGGTCAGCGGCGACGGCACCAAGATCAAGCTGCCCATCATCATCACCAACAATGGCAATGTCGCCCTGGGCCGCACCGCGACCATCGACGTGCAGCTCAACCTCACCGATGAAGGCGTGGGCCCCGCGGCGCTGCATGAGATCATCACCATCAGCAATGTGAAAGTCGGCGGGCTGGGCGCGGGCAAGAGCCAGACGCTCAACGCCACTGTGGAAGTGCCCGTGGGCACACCCGCGGGCAACTACCGCATTCAGGCCCTCATCGACGCCAACGATGCGGTGATTGAGTTCAATGAAGGCAACAACGCGGTGTTGACTTCTGATGCCGACCTGATCGCCGTGGCCCTGGGCGAGGTGACGCCGGTGGTCACTCAGGACAGCACCACGCTGCCGGCTGCGCTCGTGGCGGGGCTCAACGCCAAGGGCAAGGTCGTGGTCCGCGTGCTCAACGACGGCAACGTCAAGTCGCCCACCGGCGCCAAGCTCGATTTCACCATCGTGCTGCGGCCCACCGATGCCGTGGACGACGCGCAGGATGTGGTCATCGGCACACTGATCAACCAGCTTTTCAGCGCGGTGGCGCCCGACGCCAGCAAGACGTTCAGCGTCAACGTCGAAGTCCCCGCCAACACCCCCGGCGATGATTACCAGATCATCATCGACATGACGCCCTCGGGGGAAGCCGATCCCGAACACTTCACCGGCGTCGGCGGCAGCGTCACCGTGGCGTCGGCGTTTGTCGATCTGGCGGCGACCGTCGCCACCACCACCTTCGGCAACAGTGTGCAGAGCGGCGCAGTCGGCAAGGGCAGCGTCACCTTCATCAACAACGGCAACGTGCCCGCCACCGGCACCGTCAAGGCTGAGTTCTACGCCACCGTCGGCGGCAACCTCCAGGGCGCGACCAAGATCGGCGAAAGCGCCAACGTCGTCGTCAACAAACTCGCCCCCGGCAAGACCCAGACCATCAGCAACGTCAACCTCACCGCCCCCGGCGTGGTCGTCAGCAGCGACTACCAGATCGTGGCGGTCATCAATCCCGCCGGCCTGACCGACAGCAACAACGCCAACCACACCGCCAACGCCGGCAACCTCAACGTCACGCCCATTCCCCCGGTGTTCGGCCTGTTCACCAACAACCTGACCTTCGAAATGCTGGGCAATGCCACCAATCCCATTCAGGGACCGTTTGGCGGCACCCAGTATTCCGAGTCGGGCAATTTCCTCGACGGCGCCGGCCGCTTCGGCACCTACATCTTCGGCATCGCCACCATCCTGGGCACCCGCCAGATCACGCTCAACCTCACCGTCTTCAGCAACTTCCCCACCAGCCTCGATTCCGCCACCCTCACCATCACCCTGCCCAACAACATCAGTTCGCTCGATGGGCGGGTGCTCCAGTTCCTCACCAGCGCCGCGGGCAAGAACGGCACCTGGACCGGCGTCATCGCCTCCGAAGCCGAAGCCGGCGCCCAGAACGGCAACTTCAAACTGACCTGAGCGTCACCTGCCCACGGAAAGCTCAGTTCGCCAACCGCACATTTCGCGGCGGCGCGGCCTCAACCGCGCCGCCGCGGCGTTTACAATGTCGCCATGCGTTGTCCGTACTGTGATGCCGACAAAGACCGGGTGATCGACTCGCGCGCTTCCGAGGAAGGCCGCTCGATTCGCCGGCGCCGCGAATGCCTCGCCTGCGGCAAACGCTTCACCACCTACGAACATGTCGAGGAACGCACCCGGCGCGTGGTCATCAAGAAAGACGGCTCCCGCGTGCCCTACGACCGCAGCAAAGTGCTCGCGGGCCTGGAGAAGTCCTGCTTCAAACGCCCCATTTCCGCCGAGACCCAGCTCAAGCTCATCGAGGAAGTCGAGGAAGAACTCTTCGCCCGCCACGAAAAAGAGATCGCCTCGATGGAAATCGGCCAGGCGGTTGCCGATCGGCTCAAGCGGCTCGATCACGTCGCCTATGTCCGCTTCGCCAGCGTCTACAAGCAATTCCGCGATCTGGAGGACTTCCTCGCGGAAGTGCGCGATGTGCTCAACAACCCCAGCGACCCGCCCAACCAGGGCACCCTGTTCTGAACCACGGCAAAACGAGCCGGAAGCGTCAGCGACGGGCAGCAGGTTGGCAGACCTTGGTCATTGGTTCAACCACGAAGCGTCGGCGCGGCCTGCTTCAATGCTGCCCAGGCATGTCACCCTGGGCGTGGACAAGCAGCGCAACTGCATATAACGTTTAACAACGATATATCCCCCCATTTCCCGCCAAGGTGAGGTTCCCCATGTCCACCGCACGATCCCGGCGCTGCCGCTTGGCTTTCGTCCTCCTGCTCCTGCTCACCAGCCCGACCTGGGCGACCACCTTCGGCCAAACCATCGTCACCGCTGTCGCCCCCAAAGGTGATTTCAAGCTGGTCGTCGATGATCTGGCCGCCTATCTCCAACGCATCGCCGGCCAGCCGTTCCAACAGCAACTTGAACTCGCCGACGCCTGCATCGTTGTCGCCGGCGTCGAGGAACTGACGATTCCCGAACCGGTGGCCAGGCAACTGGCGGGCAAGGGTCGGCAGGCGTTCGTGGTGCAGCGCGAAGGCGATCGGCTGTGGATCGTCGGCAACACCGTCACCGCCGCCGGCTATGGCGTGTATGCCTATCTCGAACATCTGGGCGTGCGCTTCCTGCTGCCCACCGACGCCTGGACCATCGTGCCTGCGCGGGAGGATCTGGACCCCCGCCAGACGCTGTGCGATGAGCCGACTTTCGACATCCGCGGCTTCTTCGCCACCGGCGGCTTCGGCGGCAAGCTGCCTCTGGACCCCGACCGAAACGTGCAGGCGACCTGGGAAGCCTGGCAACGCCGGCTGCGCTACGGCACGCTGATGAAACTCGGCGGGCACGCCGGCGAAGACTTCAACAGCCGCAACAAGGCCGTGCTGGAGCAGCACCCCGAATACCTTGCCGAAGTGGATGGCCAGCGTCCGCCGCTGGGGCAGATCACCAAGCCCTGCTACAGCAATCCCGACATGCTCGCGCTGTACGTCAAAGATCGCGTCGCCAAGCTCGGCGAACAGATCAAGCAGTCCGGCGACGGGCCCGGCGGCTGGGCGGTGTCGGTCGATCCTGCCGACGGCGGCGGGCATTGCCGCTGTGCCGGTTGTCAGAAAATCGGTTCCATCAGCGATGGCGTTTTCACCTTCGCCAACGCCGTCGCCCGCGAAGTGCAGAAGCAGTACCCCGGCCGACTGGTCAACCTCTACGGCTACAACGACCACGCCTTTCCCCCCAGCATTCCCGTGGAACCCAATGTCTACATCATGCTTGTGCCCTACGGCCTGCATCGCACCGGCCTGTCGCCCGAGCAGTTCATTGCCGCCTGGTCCAACAAATCCCCGCACATGGGCGTCTATGGCTACTGGTCGCTGACCGACTGGAGCAACGATCAGCCCGACTTCGACTGCCCCACCCGCGTGGCGCGCGACATCCGCTACTGGCACACCCATGGCCTGCACGGCGCCAGCCTGCAGAGCACCGCCAGCGCCGGGGCGATCGGGCGCGTGATGTACCTGGCGTCCAAACTGCTCTGGCATCCTGATGCCGACGAAAACGCCGTGCTGGCGGAGTTCGATCAACTCGCCTTTGGCGCTGCGGCTGAGCCGACGGGGCGCATGCTCGCGCGCTGGGGCGCTGGCTTTCTGCTTTCCGAACAGGAACTGGCGCTGAGCTTCGCCGACCTGCAGCAGGCGTATGCCGCCACGGATGATCCTGCGATCATCGCCCGGCTGGACGACCTGACCCGCTATGTGCAGTACCTGCGGCTGTGGTTGGAATATCAGACTCCCAAGGCGCGCACGCCCGAGCGTCACGAGGCCGCCGACCGTTTGCTGGCGTACATGTGGCGGATCTACGACAGCACGATGGTGCATGTCTATCGCATGAGTGTGCTCATGACGGCGCGGTATGAGAACTACGACCAGCCGCTGCGCGACGCCTGGGATTTGAAGAAGTCCGACCGCTGGGCGTCGATCACGCCCTGCACCCGCGCGGAGCTGGCGGAAATGCGTGCCGCGGGCGTGCGCGATTATCGCCCGCTGCCGATTGATCGGCCGCGCTTCAGCAAGGATTACGTCCGGCTGAGCACACAGGCTACCGCCGGCGCGCAGGAAATCACCACGCCATCGATGGGGCTTTCCGGCACGTTCCTGTTTGAAGGTCCGCCGGGGGCGCGACAGGTCACGCTCCAGATTTCCACCGGCTCCCCGACCGCCGACTATCCGGGTGACACCGTGACCATTTTCGACCACGCCGGGCAGCAGCTGCACCACCAGCGGATTCCGCCGGATCGCCAGTGGCACGACATCACCGTCGAGCTGTCGGGGGCGGCTCCCTACCGCCTGGAAGTGTTCGACCAGAAAGCGATCTATCGCCTCAAAGCGCCCGCCAATGTGCCGCTGACGCTGATCAGCGGCTTGGTCAGCACCGACGTGCTGCGGCGGATTTATTTCTATGTGCCCAGGGGCGCGAAATACATCGGCATTTACAACGAAAGCGTGGTGCCGCTGAAAGTCTGGGATCCCCAGGACAAACAGGTGGAAACCACCGGCTCACGCATGGTGGTGGTGCGCATCCCGCGCGGGCAGGATGGCCAGGTGTGGTCGCTGGGCAACTTCAAGAGCTGGTCGCCGATCCATTTGTTCGGCGCGCCGCCGGCGTTTTCCATGACGCCCGAAGCGCTGTACATCCCGCGCGAGCTTAAGGAAAAACGCTGAGCTGCACCTTCACGCAGTTCTCAACTCAATTCTGCTTCTCCGTGTCTCCGTGTCTCTGTGCGAGCATCTGCTTTCATGGTTTGCAGGAAGACAGTTTTCTCACAGAGCCACAGAGGCACGGAGAGAAAGCAGGGCTTTGTGGCTCCGCGCCAGTGTTGTGGGGCAATTCAGATTTTTCGGGGCGATGATCGTCTGGTGTCTGGCGGGTCAGGACAATCAGGTGAATTTGCAGAATTTCCTTGAACCGGCGGCTGCGCGCCTCGACAATTAAGGCGGTGTGCTGGCGCCCTCTCCTTTCCTCGCAGAGCAGAGCAGCGCAGCGCTGGCGGTTTTCGGAGGAGAATCCGGGGGTAAATTCCGGGGGGTGATTCCTTTCGCGCGGTGTTTTGATCAGTCCGCCTGCTCGGTCAACTCTGTCAGTTCTGAAAGGAGCGATTAATGGCCAGTTTGCAACGGATTCTCGCGGAGAAGGGCGACGAGGTATTGTCGATCCATCCCGGCGCCTCGGTGCTGGAAGCGGCGCGGCAGATGAACGCCCACCGCGTCGGCTCGCTGATGGTGGTCGACCGTGATCGCCTGTTGGGCATCATCACTGAGCGCGACGTGCTGGTGCGGGTGGTCGCGCAGCGGCGGGACCCCGCCAACACGCCGGTGCTGTCGGTGATGACCCGCGACCTGGTGGTGGCGGACCTGTCGACCACGGTGGATGAAGCCCGCGCCACCATGCGCAACCGCCGCATCCGTCACCTGCCGGTCGTGGACGACGCCGGCGGCCTGCTGGGATTGGTGTCGATCGGCGACCTGAACGCCCATCAACTCAACGGCCACGAACAGACCATCGCCAGCATGCAGGAATACATCCTGGGGCGAACCTGAGCGGCGTCGTTGCGTGATGAAGCGGATTGATGCGCACGCGACCCGAGGCCGGGTTCACGCCACCTGCGCCGGCTTGGTCTTGGGTCGCGGCGCGAACACGCGCACGGCATTGCGGCCGGCGTGCTTGGCGGCATACACGCCCTGGTCGGCGGCGCGGATGAACTGGTCGGCACTGCTGAAGAACGTGCCGTCGTGCGTCGCCACCCCGATGCTGGCGGTGACGTTGAGCACTTTGCCGTCGTCGGATTTCACCGGCGTGCGGCTGATGAGCTGACGGATTTCCTCCGCCTTGCGGGCGGCGGTCACGCGGTCCAGTCCGGGCAGGATGATGGAGAATTCCTCGCCGCCGTAGCGCGCCACCAGGCCGGGCTCCTCGGTGGAGTCCATCATGGCGCCCGCCACTTCCACGAGCACGCGGTCGCCGGTCTGGTGGCCGTAGGTGTCGTTGAACTTCTTGAAGTGGTCCACGTCCATGAACAGGATCGACAGCGGGGCGCTGCCGGGCTTGACCTTGGCGAACTGCTCGGTGATGAACTCATTGAAGCAACGGCGGTTGGCGGCCCCGGTGAGCGAGTCGCGCATCGCCTGTTCGACGAGCTGTTTGTTCTGGGCTTCGAGCTTCTGCGCCTGCTGCTGCTGCTGAATGCTCAGTTGCAGCAGGGCTTCATTGGCGCGGGCGAGGATGGAGTCGGCATTGCCCAGCTCGCCGGTGGGCAGGTCGAACAGCCGCTTCATTTCCACGGTGTTCTTGTGAATGCCCGTCAGCAGCGGCTCGGCTTTGTCCTGGGGCAGATGGAACCATTCATCCGCCCGGCGGTAGTAGCGGTCGAGCGCTTCGCCGGGCGCTTCGCTGGTGAAGATGTCAGCCGCATAGCTGCCCAGGGCGACGCAGCGCACCAGTTGCTGCACTTCCTCGGGCGCTTCGTCGGGGCTTTCGTGATAGCGGATGGGCGCCAGCAGAATCTGCGGCAGGTTCCAGTGTTCCGCCAGGGCGCCGCCGATCTGGGCGTGATCGGTTTCGAGCTTGGCGCGTTCGCTCTCGAGCAGCGTGTGGTGTTCCCCCGCGGCGGCGATGACCAGTTGGCGGTACTCCGCGCCGAGCGTTTCGCTCATGGCGAGCAGGCCCAGGTCCGCGAGCAGGCCGCCCAGGAAGGCTTCTTCCTGCTGCACCAGGCCGATCTGATGCGCCAAAGCGCGGGCGGCGGCGGCGGTGTGCAGGGAGCGTTTCCAGAACTGGAAGTGATCGAAGTCTTCCCCGCCGGCGTTGGTGAGATTGCCCACGAGGCTGAAGCCCAGGGCAAGGGTTTTCACGCTGTTGAGTCCCAGCACGACCAGGGCGTGGCTGATGGTGCTGATGGAGTGGGCTTGCCCGTAGAAGCTGGAATTGACGGTCTTGAGGATTTTGCTCGACAGGGCGGGATCGTGCTGAATCGTGTAGGCGATCTGCTTGATGTTGACGTCCTGCTGCTGCACCAGGTCGATCACCTCGATGGCGATCGTCGGCAGGCTGGGCAGCCGCGGGGACTTGAGCACACGTTCGAGAATCTCTTGCTTCATCGCCACCACTTCCCCCCACGACGAACCTGTACCCCACAGCGGGCGCGAGCCGGTTCGCGCGGTCTTTGCTCCAGAACAAAAGATCGGACCATGGGGGCGGCGACTTAACCGGAAGGCGGCGTAATGGGGGGTAAACGTGGGGGAGGCGGGGGGATGTGGAGGCGCAAGCGTGGCCGGGGGCGCAGAAAAAAAAGTCGCCGCTGGTTGGGCGGCGACGGCTTGATTATCGGCGTGGTGTGCCAGGCGTGTTCCCCGGAGCGTGTTCCCCCATGGGAAACTTCCGGGGGGGGGGTCAGGTGGTTTCGGCGCTGGCTTTGGCGAGGTCGGTCTTTTTGGGGTCCGGCTGGGGGGGCAGGTCCTCCGCCCGGTAATCCAGATGGTCGTGTTCCGGGGTTTTGAACGCGATGACCTTCTGATTGGTTTTGAACTCGCCGCGGAGGATGCGTTCGGACAGCGCGTCTTCGATGTGCTGTTCGATGGCGCGCCGCAGCGGCCGGGCGCCAAAGTCCGGGTTGTAGCCCTTGTCAATCAGGAAATCGCGGGCGCTTTCCTCGACTTCCAGCACCATGTTCTTCTGCGCCAGTCGGCTGCGGACCTTGCGCAGTTCGTAGTCGACGATCTGCACGAGGTTTTCGCGGTTGAGGGCGCGGAAGACGATGATGTCGTCCAGACGGTTGATGAACTCAGGGCGGAAGTAGCGTTCGATCTCGCCCATGAGGGTGTGCTTCATCTTCTGGTAGTCGGTTTCCTCGTCCTTCTTGGTGAAGCCGAAGCCGCCGCCGCTCTTGATGAGCTCCGCGCCGATGTTGCTGGTCATGATGAGAATGACATTGCGGAAGTCGATATGCCGGCCGAAGCTGTCGGTGAGCTGGCCTTCTTCCATCACTTGCAGCAGGGTGTTGAACACATCGGGGTGGGCTTTTTCGATTTCATCGAGCAGCACCACGGAGTACGGCCGACGACGAATCTGCTCGGTGAGCTGGCCGCCTTCCTCGTAACCGACGTAGCCCGGAGGCGCGCCGATGAGCCGGCTGACGTTGTGCTTTTCCATGTACTCGCTCATGTCGATGCGGATGAGCGAGTCCTCGTTGCCGAACATGAACTCGGCGATGGTTTTGGCGAGCAGGGTTTTACCCACGCCCGACGGGCCGACGAAAATGAAGCTGCCCATCGGCCGGCGCGGGTCTTTCAGGCCGGAACGCGCGCGACGGAGCGCCTTGGCGATCGCCACGATGCCTTCGTGCTGGCTGACCACCTTCTTGTGCAGGTCGTCCTCGAGCTTGAGCAGGCGCTCGCTCTCGGCGGTGTCCATGCGGGTCAGCGGGATGCCGGTCATCTTGGACACCACCTCGGCGATGACTTCCTCGTCGACGGTGCCGTCCACTTCCTTGCTCTTGGCGCGCCATTCGCGCAGGATGTCTTCCTTCTGCCGGCGCATGGCTTCGGCCTGATCGCGCAGCTCGGCGGCGCGCTCGTAGTCGGCGGCCTTGACCGCTTCGTCCTTGTCCACGCTCAGCCGTTCGATCTGCTCCTCGATCTCCTGGAGATTGGGCGGCTTGGCCATGTTCTTGAGCCGAATGCGGGCGCCGGCTTCGTCGATCACGTCGATGCTCTTGTCCGGCTGGACGCGCCCGGTGATGTAGCGGGTGGACAGCTCCACCGCCATCATGACCGCGCCATCGGTGATGTTCACGCGATGGTGGGCTTCATAGCGATCGCGCAGACCCTTGAGGATCTCCACGGTTTCGTCATTATTGGGCGGCTCGACCAGAATGGTCTGGAAGCGGCGTTCCAGAGCGCCGTCCTTCTCGATGTATTTGCGGTACTCGTCGAGGGTGGTGGCGCCGATGCACTGGATTTCGCCGCGCGACAGAGCGGGCTTGAGCACGTTGGAAGCGTCGATGGCGCCTTCCGCGCCGCCGGCGCCGACCAGGGTGTGCAGTTCGTCGATGAACAGCACCACGTTCTTGGCGCGACGGACTTCATTCATCACCGCCTTGATGCGTTCCTCAAACTGCCCGCGGTACTTGGTGCCGGCGACCATCATCGCCAGGTCCAGCACCACGATGCGGCGGTCGGCGAGAATCTCCGGCACGTCGTTGCCGATGATCTTCTGCGCCAGCCCTTCGACGATGGCGGTCTTGCCCACGCCGGCTTCGCCCAGCAGCACCGGGTTGTTCTTGGTTCGGCGGCAGAGGATCTGGATCAGGCGCTCGATTTCATTCATGCGCCCGATGACCGGGTCCAATTGATTGTCGCGCGCCAGCTCGGTGAGGTCGCGCCCGAAGCTGTCGAGCGCCGGGGTCTTGCTGTTCTTGCCGCCTTTGCCCGCCGGGGCGCTGCCTTCGTTGGCTTGCGGGGCTTTGCCGGCTTCGTCGTTGTCGACGCCCGCGCCCAGCAGGTTGAGCACTTCCTCGCGCACTTCCTCGAGTTTCAAACCCAGGTTCATCAGCACCTGCGCCGCGACGCCTTCATGCTCGCGCAGGAGGCCCAGCAGCAGGTGTTCGGTGCCGACGTAATTGTGGTTGAGGTTGCGGGCTTCCTCGATGGCGTACTCGATGACCTTCTTGGCGCGGGGGGTCTGGGGCAGTTTGCCCATGGTGACCATGTCCGGGCCGGATTTGACCAGCTTTTCGACTTCGAGGCGGACCTTGCGCAGGTCGACATCGAGGTTCTTCAGGACATTAGCGCCGACGCCGGAGCCTTCCTTGACCAGGCCCAGGAGGATGTGCTCGGTGCCGATGTATTCGTGATTGAAACGCTGGGCTTCCTGGTTCGCCAGCGCCATCACTTTGCGGGCTCGATCGGTGAAGCGTTCAAACATGGTGGGGTTCTTTCCGGCCGGCGACGCCGAGGCTATCGGACGCCGGCCCTTTCGTGGGGGGATTGCGGTGATCCGTCACACGCTGCAGAGCTCGCCATGCACACCTGGCAAACCACACGTAACCGATTCTATGCCTCCCTGCGGGCGTTGCCAATTGCGGCGGCAGCTTTCCTGCGATCGGCTCGACGCGTCGTCGGCTTTTGCCCGCCGGGACAATTACCCGCCGCGCTGCAGTTCCAACAGCTTCTCGCGCACGCGCTGGGCATGGCCCTGGGGAATGACCTCCGGCCAGTGATAGGCGACCTGGCCCTGCGGGTCAATCAAATAGGTGCTGCGCACCACCCGGCCGCTCATCTCTTCGCCGAACTGCGTATCCACCCACGCCCCATAACGACGCATGACCTGTTTGCTCGGGTCGCTCAGCAGCGTCAACTTCAGGCTGTACTTCTCCTGAAACAGCTTGAGGTTGAGCGTCTGGTCCGGGCTGACCCCCAGCACCACGGCATCCATGGTGTGGAACTCGGTCAGCAGGTTGGTGAACTCCGAAGCCTGACATACGCAGCCGGGGGTGTCCGCCTGGGGATAGAAATACAACACCACCCAGCGCCCACGCTGCTGGCTGAGCGTGACCGCCTGCTCATCCTGATTCATCAAGGTGAAGTCGGGCGCGACCTTCTTCATCGCGGGCGACTTCGCCGCCGCGGCGCGCTCCATCGCCGACGCCGGCGGGGTCGAACTGCAACCGGTGAGCACCACCAGCAACGCCAGCAACGGCACAGCGATCATCCATGACGGCAGACGCGAAGCGGTATTCATGCGGCTCATCCTGGCAAGCTCCATTCATCAGGTCCGGGAACGTGGTGCGATTGTAGGACCGATGCGCTCGCGGATCGAACCGGCTTTATCATGCCGACATGCTGCACCGTCTCGCCGAAGCTGCTTTACGGGGGTACAGCCGCATTGCGCCCGATGAACGCGGCAGCTATCGGCTGGTGCGCCTGCTGCGGCGACTGCGCCCCCGGCAGCTTTGGCGCGATGTGTTTCGCACGCCCAGTGGTCTGCACTTGGAACTCGATCTGAGCGTTTACCCCGACTGCTGCATGGCGTTCGGGTTGTACGAACTGGCGACCGCCCGGCTGCTGCGGCAGCTGACCCCGCCGGGCGCGCTGGTGATCGATGCCGGGGCGAACCTGGGCTACTTCACGCTGCTGCTGGCGCAGGCGGTGGGAGCAGCGGGTCACGTACTGGCGTTTGAAGCTGAGCCAGGCAATGCGGCGCGGCTGCGCGGGCATGTGCAGCGGCATGGGGAGTTGGCAGCGCGCATCACCATTCATGAAGCTGCGCTCGCCGCGCAGCCGGGCGTGCTGCGGATTCATCGTTATGCCGGGGCTGGCGCGCAGTTCAATCATGGTTGCAGCACGCTGTATCCGCAGGCCGGCGCCGCGACGGACGCGCATGACGTGCCGGCGGTGACGCTCGATGACATCGTGGGTGACCGCCAACCTGCGCTGATCAAGCTGGACGTGGAAGGCGCCGAGCCGGGGGTGATCGCCGGCGCTGCACGGGTGTTGCAGGAAGCTGCCCCTGCATTGGTGGGGGAACTGAACCCGCCGATCGCTCAGCAGGCGGGCACCCGGCCGGAGGCGTGGGTGGAAGCAGCGTTGGCGATTCAGCCCCGGTATGAGGTTTGGCTGGTCACGCGCAAGCTGCGCCGATTGGACCCGCAGCACGTGGACTGGCGGGCGCTGGGGCAATGTAATTTGCTGCTGCGGCAACCCTAGCGGGCATTGCGGGGAACTTACTGGAAATACTGGCCCCACAGCGGCGCGAGGCGTTTCACCGCGGCAGGATCGATCTTGGTTTTGTCCGACCAGATGCCCAAACGCAGCGCGCTGTGGGCGGGGCTGGGGGTTTGCTGCAGGGTGGTCACATCCTCCAGCGCGGCGCGCATGAGCTGAATGCCCGCCGCGGAGGCTTTCTTGAGGTTGCCGATGATTTCCGCCAGCAGGTCGTGGGCGGCGACGCCGGGGTCATGCGGGCGCCAGCAGTCGTAGTCGGTGGGCAGGGCGATCATGGCGTAAGCGATTTCCGCTTCGCGGGCGAGCTTGGCTTCGGGCATGCAGGTCATGCCGATCAGGTCGCCGCCCCAGGCGCGGTGCATGTGCGACTCGGCTTTGGTGGAGAACGCGGGGCCTTCCATCACCACATAGGTCGCTTTGGGGTGCACCTTGACGCCGGCGAGTTTGCTGCTGGCGTTGAGCAGCCACTGGCGCATGACCGGGCAGAACGGCTCGGCGAGTTCCACATGCACAGCCGCGTGGTCGTAGAAGGTATTGGCGCGGCGGTAGGTCTTGTCGATCACCTGATCGACGATCGCCAGGTCGCCGGGCGCGATTTCCTCGCGCAGGGAGCCGGTGGCGCCGGACGCGATGATGTGCGAGACGCCCAGCGTTTTGAGGGCGAAGATGTTGGCGCGGTAGGGGACTTCGGAGGGATTGAACACGTGGCCGGGCCCGTGGCGTTTGAGCAGGGCGATGTCGATGCCGTGCCACTGGGTGAGAGTGATGGGGGAAGCGGGCTTGCCGAAGGGGGTGTCGGGTTGGACCTGTTCGCCGCCCTCGATGCCCAGGGCTTCTTCCAGACCGGTGCCGCCGATGATGCCGATGCGTTGCAGGGGGTTGCTCATGGTGGGGGCAGGATAGCAGATGGCAGTTAGCGCGGGAGGTGGTGGGGAAGCGGTAGGGGATGCGGAGGCGCAAGCGTGGGCGGGGGTGGTGGGGTGTGGGCGAGGGCGAGTGGTGGGCGGGGGTGCAGTGGGGGTGGGTGATTGTTGTGCGCCGGGGTGGAGTGCTGGTGTTACACTGGCGCGCATGCAGCAGGATGTGGAACGAGTGCTGATCCATCGGCAGACGATTGCCCAGCGCGTGGCGGAAGTCGCCCAGCAGATCGAGCGCGATTACGCGGCGATCGATGGGGCAGCCCAGGTCACGCTGGTGCCGATCCTCACCGGCAGCATCATTTTCGTGGCGGACCTGATTCGTCATCTGCCGCTGCTGATGCAGATTCGCCTGTTGTCGGTTTCGAGCTATCCGGGGACCAGCACCACCAGCAAGCCGGCGCATATTCGCCATGAGCTGAGCGATCTGCCCAAGTCGCTGCGCGGGCAGCATGTGCTGGTGATTGACGACATTCTGGATTCGGGGCAGACGTTGCGCCTGGTCACGGACACTTTGCGGGCGCGCGAGCCGGCGTCGGTGCGCACCTGCGTGCTGTTGCGCAAGGAGCGGCCGACGATCAAGCAGTTTCCGGTCGATTACGCCTGCTTTGACATACCCGACGAGTTCGTGGTGGGCTATGGGCTGGATTACGACGACTATTACCGTAACCTGCCGGACATCGTGGTGCTGCGGCCACAGGTGACCAAGGGCACGCCGACGGCGTCGTCCGACCCGGGGGTAAGTCCAAGATGAATGATTCGCCGGCGTCTGCCCCAGCCCGTTCGACTCCGGTGGATGCCGCCGCGCGGCCACCCCTGGAAGTCCGCGCGGAAGCAGACCCTGACGCCCCGCCGGCGGGCGCAGGGCCCAATGCCGCCTTGTTGCCCAATGAACTGCTCCAGCCGGGCGAGGTGGTGATCCTGCTGCTCAAACCCAGCCCGCTCTACATCGTGCTGTGGTGCCTGCGGTTCCTGGCGGTGACGCTGCTGATGACGCTGGCGCTACGGTTTCTCGCCGAGGGCGGCTGGCTGCGGGTATCGGTCAATGATGTGACGTTATTCGGGCTGGGGGTGGCGGCGGTGCGGCTGTTCTGGCAGTTTCTGGAATGGCTCAGCCGGATTTATGTGCTGACGGATCGCCGGGTGATTCGCGTCAAGGGCGTGTTGCGGGTGCAGGTGTTTGAAGCCCCCTTGAAGCAATTGCAGCACACGGAATGTTTATTCAGCCTGCGCGAACGGTTGTTCGGGTTGGGCACCATCGCCTTGAGCACCGCGGGTTCGGATGTGCCCGGCGCGTACTGGCTGATGATCGCCCATCCGCTGACGGTGCATCAGACGCTGGTGAAGGCGATCAATCGATATCGGTGAAGCTCTGCATACAACGAGCCCGAAGCGTGAGCGAGGGAAATCGCGTCAGGTTGCCGAGCATCGGCTGGTCCACCCCATGTGATGGGTTGATCCGCGCGTCGCCTGCCGTCACCAGTGCGTAACATGAGCTGACTACAATGCCCAGCCCGCCCGGCAGGTGCGGCGCGGAACGCGGTGGAGATCACGCATGCCCCTGACCCTCGGCGAGCCGGCCCCCAATTTCGCTTTACCCAACCAGCACGGCCAAGTCGTGTCGCTGGGCGACCTGCGCGGGCAATGGGCGGTGCTGTATTTCTATCCCAAGGACGACACCCCCGGCTGCACGGTCGAAGCCTGCGAGTTCAGCGGTGCGCTCGAGCAATTCGCCGGGCTCGACTGTAGGGTGCTGGGCGTCAGTGCCGACAATGCCGCCAGCCATCAGGCGTTCATTGACAAATTCAAGTTGCGGATCGACCTGCTGAGCGACGAAACCACGCAGATGCTGCAGGCGTATGGCGTGTGGGTCCGGCGTGAACGCGACGGCAAGTCGTTCATGGGCATCGCCCGGCAGACCGTGCTGATTGATCCCCAGGGCAACGTGGCGCACCTTTGGCTGCAGGTCACCCCCGCCGGCCACGCCCAGCAGGTGCGCGAAACGCTGGCGGCAGTCCGGGGGCGTGGTTGACGGGATCGCTGCAGGCGGCATCATGGCATCGAACTTCATCCTGACTTCATATTGAGTAGACAACGCAAGGACTCTCGGCATGACACAAACTCCCCCCGGACCGGATCGACCCAGCTTCGACGGCAATGGCGCAGGCAAAGCGCCGCCCCCGCCGCCGCCCCCGGGCTATCCGCCGGTTTATCCCGCGCCCGACGCCGGCCGGCGCGGCGGGGTCATGCAGCGCGTGGTCACCGGCGTGGTCAGCTCCCTGCTCCTGTGCAGCCTGCTGCTGAACGTGTACCTGGGCGCCTTCTTCGTCTCTTCCATGCGCGGACCGACCGAAGCCGTCTACCGCGACGGCGACAAGGCGGCGCGCATTGTCATCCTGCCCATCAAGGGCGCCATCGGCGACGAGACCGCCGGCTTCGTGCATGCCGCGCTCGACAAACTCAAGGATGACGAAACCATCGAAGCCCTTGTCCTGCGCGTCGATTCCCCCGGCGGCGGCGTGTCGCCTTCGGACCGCATCTACCATGAACTGAAGCTGTTCCACGAAGCCCATCCGGATGTCCCCATCATCGCGAGCTTCGGCTCGGTTGCCGCCAGCGGTGGGTACTACGTCTCGGCGCAGGCGGATTACATCTTCGTCGAGCCCACAACCATCACCGGCAGCATCGGCGTGATCGCCCAGGCGTTCACCGTGCAGAGTCTGATGGACAAGGTCGGCGTGACGCCGGAGATCATTGCCTCGACCGCTTCGACGCAGAAGGACACGCTCAGTCCCTTCCGCGCCTGGACGGACAAAGACCGCACGGAGTTGCGGGTGATTCTGGATACCGCCTATGAGCGGTTCGTGAAGGTGGTCAGCGAAGGCCGCGCCCCGCGGGAGGGTCGGGAGAAGAGCCTGACGGAAGCGCAGGTGCGGCAGCTCGCCACCGGGGCGCCGTACACGGGTTTGCAGGCGCTGGAGAACCAGCTGGCGGATGAGGAAGGCTATCTCGACGCAGCGCTGGTGAAAGCCCAGGAGCTGGCGGGCCTGAGCGCCAGCGCCAAGCCGCAGATCGTGGTCATGGGCCAGTCCAAGGGCCTGGGCCTGATGGGCCTGCTCGGTGGCCATGCGCCGCTGCCCAAGTGGGACGCCAACGGCGTGCGCGAGCTGGTTAGCGACCTGAGCGCGGTGAGCGTGGAATACCGTTTGAGCTGGTGAGCGTCGACGCCATCGGTGGTGTGATCTGCTCGCTTGGGCGCAGCGGTTGGGTTCGCTGCGGCTTAAAGGATGTAATGTCAATAACGTTATTCATTTCGCGTTTACATCCTGTTTGGGCGTTGCTACGATAAACTGGACATGTCCGTATGGAGCGGGAACCATGTTGTGCATTTCGGGGGAGGCTTAGCCGCGTGGGGTGAACTGCGGTTCACGTCTGCGGGGTGGTGTTGGCTGGATTCGGAGAGGCGAGGTTGGCGTTGCAGGCATTGCGGCAATGGCTCAATCGCAATTCGGCGTCAGTGACGCTGGGCGCGGTCGGCGTGCTGGTGCTGGCGCTGGGTGTGATTCTGCTGCAGCAGGCTGGCGACGCCAAGCCCAAGGTGATCGACGTGTACTACTACGATATGACCACCGGCAAGCTTTTTCTGGGCAGCAGCGCAGATCACCCGCCCATCGACGCGCCCGGCGGGACCAATCGCGGGGTGCGGGCGTATGTCTTCGCCTGTGGGAGCTGTGCCGACGAATCCAAACGCTTCATCGGCTGGTTGGAAATCTTCACCCCCAGCGCACGCACCCGGCTGCGGAGTCAGGACGATCCCGCCGGCGCCGACTTGCCCGCGCCGGCCGAATCCTGGAACCAGAGCCATTGGATCAGCAAGCCCGGCACGGATCGCTGGGTGTCGCCCCGCAGCGCTGAAGGCCTCGAGTTGATGGACGATATCCATAAACGTTGCCGGGATCGCGGCGCTCCGCGTCCGTGTTACCCCGGTCGGTCGTGACGGCGGCACAAAACCACTATTTCATTCCTTTTTACAGGTGCAAATGCCATGACAGCTCGTGAATGGGTCAACCAGAATTCGGCGATCGTAACCATTGGTGCAGTCCTCTTGCTGCTGGTGAGCCTCGGGTTCATCATCATGCGCGTCAGCGGAGGGAGCCAGTACAAGGCGCGCATCGTTGATGTGTACTACTTCGACATCGACTCCGGGCAGCTCTTCACCGCCAAGAGCAACGAAATCCCGCCCATCGACTCGCCCAGCGGCGCCAACAAGGGCGTTCGGGCGTATGTCTTCGCCTGCGGCGACTGCGCGGATGAATCCCAGCGCTTCACCGGCTGGTTGGAGATGTACACCCCCGACGCCAAGAACGTCATGATCAATCCGCCCACCAGCCCCGAGAGCATGGACACCTTCGAGCTGATGGAGAAGGGCCACCTGGTTTCCGCCGATGGCCGCGCCTGGGTGCAAGCCAACACCGACAAGGGCTTCCAGGTCATGGAAGGCATCCAGACCCGCTGCGGCGAAACCCCGGCGGTCCCCTGCTACCCCGGCAAGTAAGCTCAGGGCTTACCGCCGGCGTACCGCCCTGCAAATTTGGCGCGCGGCCGACGGCGCCCGCGACCTTTGAGTATCTTCATACACCGCTGGGTTCAGCCTGGCGGTGTTTTTTTATGCGCGGCCAACGGGCCCGTTGGTCCAGCTTCCCGTGCTGAGCCGGCGCGGGCGAAGGTCCTGATCCTGACGAGTGAGATTCCATGAAACGAGCTGGCGCTGATCGTCGACACCATCACTTCTTCCTGGGCGCGGGCTTGCTCACGCTCGCGCTGCTGGCGGGTTGTGCGTCGCAGCCGCGGGTTTATGAGGACCCGATGGCGGCGATGTCCGAACGGGGGGCATGGCCCGATCGGCAACTGGAAGCGGCGCGCCAGGCGCGCCCGCGCGCCGACGCCGCCCGGCTGGTGCTCGACGATCCCCACGCCGACCCCGCCGCCCGCGCTGCCGCCCAGCAGACCTGGGACCGTTACGTGACGGCCCTGAACACGCTGGTGTGGGACCGGGGCTATTCCGCTGCCCTGCGCGAGCTGGCGGTCAATGAGCTGGTGCGCATCGACGAAGCCGGCTTCCGCGATCGGCTGCGGCGCCGCATCGTGCTGATCCAGAACTGGGACACCCTGGCGCACATCTTCAAGGTTGCCGCCGAACGCGGCTGGGATGATTTCAACCTCACCCTCGTGCGGCAGTACGCCCGGCCGGTGCGCGGCATGAGCGAAGCCCAGCGTCCCGAACGGGAGATCATTGAAAAGCTCAACCCCGGGAAAACCATCGAACAAGTGGTCTTCTCCGTCTTCGCCGGCCAGGCGGGTGAAATCACCCCCACCGAACAGGCCGCCGCGTGGCAGTTGCTCTGTCGGCTGTGTGACGAGCAGCGGCAGATCGAACTGCTCGAACAGGTGGAACCGAGCAGCGCGATGTTGATCGACCTCAAGGCCGGCGCGCATGAGCTGGGCGTGGTGCCGCAGACCAAGGAAGAGATGGCGTGGCTGATGTACCTGCGGGCGCCTGAGCGCAGCAGCTACTGGCGGGATTGTCAGCGCGCGGTGGGCCGATTGTCGCCGGCGCAGAAGCAGGGGTTGTCCCTGCGGCACCTGCATGTCCTGCTGCATCTGGATGACGCCGTGTTCGCTCTGGAGCGTGCGCCACTGATTCAACGGGTCGAAGCCCGGCTGGCGGCCGACCAGCATTACCTGCGTGGCCCGGAATACGATGGCCCGATGCGCGAGTACCCGCAGCGTTTCCATGAAGCAGTGGGGCAGCTCTGCTGGGCGGATCTGGCGACCATCGACCTGTTGCTGGGCGTCATCCGCGCTCCGGCGGTGCAGCAGGCGTGGAGCGCGCAGGCGCGCAAGGACCAGGCCGATGAGTCGACGGAGTACGGCGGGATGCTGGCGTTGACCGCGCAGGGTCCGGTGGTGCGCCCCTTTGAGCCGCAGTGGCGTTCGCATGATTTGAAGTACATCAGTTCAGACGAACTGATCGAGGCGATGTACACCAACCTGGCGCACTATCACTTCCACGCCCAGCACACCCGCAACAGCGATTATG
The DNA here is from genome assembly GCA_964605235.1 of uncultured Phycisphaeraceae bacterium. GTDB lineage: Bacteria > Planctomycetota > Phycisphaerae > Phycisphaerales > Phycisphaeraceae > CAZSBB01. The sequence goes on along the minus strand of CAZSBB010000040.1, from coordinate 5,510 downwards.
CCGGCCCGGGCATGGGCGATATGAAGTTCGCGGCGGCGTACCGCTTCAATTGCCTGGTGGTCACCAGCATTTCCGAGACGACGCTGAACGTCGATTACCACCAGGCCAATGGCGCGGTGGTGGACCTGGGGACGGTGGCGCGCTAACCCAAAATTTTTGCAAAAAAATATAAGTCCTTGCTATTCAGTTGCATGTGAAATATACGTACGTGCTGGTGTCCGGTCGTAGTTGAACCGCCATGGGAAGCGGAGCGTGGCGCTGGTCGGTGGTTGCGAGTTGATCAAAACGGGGGTTTTTCCCGGTTGAATGGCGTTTCAAAGCCCTCAGGCGCATTTTTATTGTCCGGTTGTGCGGAAAAAACTAATCCTCATGCACTGGAGTCGACCGATAAGTGACACGTCGGGGAAGGTCAAGAGTGACCCGGAATCTGACCCGACTGCGTGGTTTGCGCCTCGGCCTGGAGGTTTGGCGAATGGATCAGGAGGATCGTTCGCTGAATCGGCGCCTGCCGCAAGAGCAAGAGTGCCTGCAAAGGTATGGATAAAGAGACGCCATGAACGCCACCAACGCACGGAAGCGTCGCCCCCGCTCATTCCTCGGTTTGCTTGGCATGGCCAGCGTCGCGGCGTTGCTGGTCACCGGCATCGGCTGCGAATTCGACAGCTACCTCGACCCCTCGGTGGTCGGACGCTGGGAAACCACCCCCGTGGTGCTGCCGATCCTCGATCAGCTCGATGTCATCGACGAGCCGCCCGCCAAAGCGCCGGGGACCAGCTTCCCCAAAGCGGAAGATCTGATCCCCGAGATCGCCGAGTACGTCATCGGCCCGGGCGACCTGATCACGTTCACCATCTTTGAACTGATGGTGCAGAACGTCGAAACGGTCCAGACCCGCCGCGTCGATGAGCTGGGCTTCATCCGCCTGCCGGTCATCGGCACGCTGCACATCGCGGGTCTGACCCCCAGCCGGCTTGAGAAGGAAATGGTCAAGCTGCTCGAAAGCAAGAACATCATCAAAGGTGGCCAGGTCAGCGTCATCGTGCAGGAAGGGCGCCAGAAGACTTACTCCGTCATCGGCGAACCCCAGGTCGCGGGCACCGGCATCGGCACCTACACCATCCCCCACACCAACTTCCGGCTGCTCGAAGCCATGGCGCTCGCCCGCGGCGTGCCCGGCCGCATCAAGACCATCTACATCATCCGCGCGCCGCAGATGATGGCGTCCCTCCCCGAAGTGCTCGCCGGCCGGCACCTGGGCAACTCCATCCTTGTCGAGGAAGCCGACGGCTCCAAGCCCGTCCAAACCACCGCCGCCCCCGCGACGCCCGAGGTGGCGCCCACCGACCTGATCGACAATCTGCTCCGCGGCATCGACATGAGCATTGAGAACGTCAAAGCCGGCCGCCCCCATGTGCCCGCCGAACTGGAGATGGCGCTCAACGGCCAGGAGCCGGCCGCCCAGTGGGTCCATGTCGACGGCAAATGGGTCAAGCTCAACGCCACCCCGATGCCCAGCGCTCCCGCGCCCGCTCCGGTGGCGTCCTCCTCCTCCGACAGCAACCCGCTCAAGTCCGTCACCCCGCCGACCACCGCCGAGATGGCGGCCATGCTCGCCGAAGCCCGCATCATTGAAGTGCCCTACGACAAGCTGCTCGACGGCGAACTCAAGTACAACCTGGTCATCAACCCCGGCGACGTCATCCGCGTGCCCGCCCCGGTCATCGGCAACGTCTACATCGGCGGCGCCATCAGCCGGCCCGGCACCTACGTCCTGCCCGGCGACAAGGACCTGACCCTCAAACAGCTCATCTTCGCCGCCGGCAACCTCGCCCCCATCGCCATCCCTGAACGCGTGGACCTCATCCGCCGCGTCGGTGACGACCAGGAAGCCATCGTCCGCCTGAACCTGCGGTCGATCTTCGCCGGCACCGAGCCGGACTTCTACCTCAAGCCCAACGACACCATCAATATCGGAACCAACGCGTTCGCCAGCCCCCTGGCGGTCATCCGCAACGGCTTCCGCACCACCTACGGCTTCGGCTTCATCCTCGACCGAAACTTCGATGACAAGGTCTTCGGGTTTCAGCAGTAGCCTGATCCGTCCGATACATCCTGTGGCGACAACCAAGGCTCCCCACCCGGGAGCCTTTTTCCTGTCGCTGCGCCCCGCATCTGGGGCGTTGGATTGGGGTATCGGCCCACAGCGCGGCCGAAGGGTGTCCGATGGGGGTCTTCGCGTCACGTGACGCGGGCATCGACACCAGGTCAGCGCTGCGGTCAGGACGGAGCATGACGACGGCTGCCGCCATGCCTAGACTCGCTGCCGCCGCTCCCGGGCGCGCGGCCCAATCCGGGCCCATCCTCTGGGCCAGCGCGATCGCTCTGCTCTTTATCGCCCTCCATCACAACTTCCTCTGGCGCATGTTCCACATCGCCACCGACCGCTGGGAAGGCGACTGGTCCCATGCCCTGGTCATTCCCTTCATCAGCGCCTTCTTCGTCTGGCAACGCCGCGACGACCTGGCGCGCACCCCCCTGCGGCGCTGCTGGCCGGCGTTGCCCCTGATGCTGCTGGGCGTGCTCAGCTACGCCTGGTGGATTTATCCCGGCCGCAACGACATGTTCCAGGGCTACAGCATGATCTTCACGCTCTTTGCCCTGGTGCTGTTTCTGCTGGGGCCCCGGGCGATGCGGATTCTCTGGCTGCCCATTGGTTATCTGGTGCTGGCGGTCAAAGTCGCCGACCGCATCTGGGACGCCATTGCCTGGAAGCTGCAAATCATCGCCTCCCACGCCGCCAGCGTGGTGCTGAACTTCTGCGGCCTGGTGCTGGACCTGGAAGCCCATGTGTCGGGCTCCACCATTGAACTGGCGTACACCCAGAACGGCGTGTGGACCACTTACTCGCTCAATGTCGCCGAGGCGTGCAGCGGTTTGCGCATGCTCGCGGCATTCATCGCCCTGGGCGTCGCGGTGGCGTTCCTCGCCAAGCGCGCGCCCTGGCAGCGTGTGGTGCTGGTGTTCAGCACCGTGCCCATTGCCGTGCTGGTGAACGTCGGCCGCGTCACCACCCTGGGCCTCCTGCATCTGATCGACCCGGAACTCGCGGCCGGCGATGTGCACAAGTTCATCGGCTTGATCATGCTGGGACCGGCACTGGCGCTCTTCCTCCTCCTGGGCTGGGTGCTCGATCAGATTTTCCTCCCCGACCCCCGGAACACCCCCGGAATCAACCCAGCGCCCACCACCCCCGCAACCACCCCCCCCGCACACGCTTGCGCCTCCGCATCCCCCACCCCCGCACCGGCTTCCGCCCTCCCCCCGCGCCCGCTGCTGGCGCTGCTGCTGGGCGTCATCCTGGCGCTGCTGTGCGGCCTCGGCTACGGCTTGACGCTCGCAGCGCTCAAACCCTCCCTGCTCGGTGAAAACGTCACCCGCACGGTGGCGGGCGGCTTGCTGGCGGGGGCGGTGATCCTGCTGCTGGTGGCGCTGTGGAGCACCCGCAAGTTCTTCCGCCCCCGCGGCCAGGCGGGACGTCCTCTACTCACCGGCGCCGCGCTGGCGACCGGCGTGCTGCTGGCGGCGGCGGGGGGACTGCATGCCGTGGTCAACCGCACCCAGGCGGTGCTGCTCAAGAAGCCGATTCCGCTGCGTCAGCCGCTGGTGACCCTGCCCGCGCTGATCGGTCCCTATGAAATGGTCCATGACGAACGCCTCTCCGCCGAGATCCTCGAGGAGCTGCGCACCGAGAACTACATCGTGCGCACCTACCGCGACACCCGGCTGGCGGAGAACGACCCCAAGGCGATTCTTCGGCTGCATGTGGCGTACTACACCGGCACGCCCGACACCGTGCCCCATGTGCCCGAGCGCTGCTATGTCGCCGGCGGTCTGCAGCCGATTGATAAGCGGATTGTCACGCTGGACATGAACAACCCGCAGTGGCGTCATGACGACGACGGGGTGATTTTCGCCTTCAGTCGTCTGGCCGACGCCGAAGTCCGCGTGCCGCGCACCGACGCCCCGGCGACGCTGTTCACCTTCGGCATGCCCAACGATCCGAGCCAGCGTTCGAGCGTGCTGTATTTCTTTGCCGCCAACGGCAAATTCCTGCCCACGCCGGACCATGTGCGGCTGCAGGGTTTCGACCTGCGCGATGAGTTCAGCTACTACTGCAAGATCGAAGTCGGCGCGCCGCTGGTCGCCGACACAGACGTCGCAATCGCTATCACCGGCACATATCTCGCAGAGGTACTGCCGGAGATTCTTGCTTGTTTGCCGGACTGGTCGGAAGTTTTGATGGGTCGGTGGCCGCCGGGCGCTCCGGGGGCTCCGGGGGCTCCGGAGGCTCCGGGGGCCAAATCCATCACGCGTTGATGCAGAGATCGCATCCCCATGGGAGGAATGCCAATGGCAGGTCGCGTTAATACCAAATTCGTCGTCGTCCTCAGCAGCCTGCTGGTGGTCTTTATCCTCGCGCTGGTGGGGGTGTGGTATTTCCTGGTGCGCACCGATCCCGCCGAGTTCATCGTCCGGGGCGACAAAGCCGCCGCGGCGGGGCAATACGGCCAGGCGGCGGATTACTACCGCAAAGCCTTCGGCTACCGGCGCAATGACGTCAAGCTGATCCTCAGCCTCGCCGACGCCCGCAGCCACATGCTGGTGACCGATCTGCGCGCCGCCCAGGGCCTGATCACCGAGCTGATCGACCTTCGCCGGCGGGCGCTCGAACTCGACCCGGACAATGAAGACGCCCTGCGCGGGCTGGCGCAGGTGCTCATCGTCATCGGGCGGGATTTGAACAACCTCGACGGCTGGAACCAGCTCTACAAGACCACCGACACCATCCTGCAGACTCGACCCAACCACACCCTGGCGCACCTGTACCGCGGCATCGCCCAGGTCAATCGGCTGATGAGCTTCCCGCTCACCGACGAACAGCGCGACGCCATCCGCACCGATCTCGAAGCCGCGCGCCAGACCTATCCCAACGACATCGAACTGATCTATCACCTGGCGCTCTGGCATGTCATTGAAGCCAATCGGCTCGACCGCCCCGGCGCCGACCAGAAGACCGTCGAACTGCAGCGCCAGACCGCCCGCGACCTGACCGGCGAACTGGCGCGCCGCGAACAGGAAGACCCGCAGGCCCGGCTGCACCACGTGCAGATTCTGCTGCGCACCGGCAAACAGGAAGAAGCCGCCGCCCTGTTGACGCTCATTGAACGCGATCTGATCGCCAACCCCGTCGCGGTCCGTCCGGTGATGGACGCCGCCCAGTGGCTGGTTTCCCCGCAGTTCAATCCCGCCGACGGTCCGGTGGCGGACCCCAAACGCGCCGCCCTGAGCATCGCCGGCGTCCAACGCGCCAAAACGCTGCTCACCGCCGCCATCGCCCGGCATCCCGACGACCTGCGCCTGCGCCTGATGCTCGGCCAGGTCCACGAAGCCCTCCCCGAAACCGCGCAGCCCACCGCCACCTATCCCGCCGCCCCCGAACCCCACACCCC
>CAZSBB010000039.1:0-59260 GCA_964605235.1 uncultured Phycisphaeraceae bacterium | reverse complement strand
TCGACGCCCGGCTGCTGCCGGCGTCGCCCCCATCACGGGGGCGTGGATTGAAACATGCTGTCCACCGGCAAGCCCGCCCGCTGCATCCGCGTCGCCCCCATCACGGGGGCGTGGATTGAAACGTCGAAAAGATCGATCTCCGCCGGCGTGCGGTCACGTCGCCCCCATCACGGGGGCGTGGATTGAAACAACCCGGCGAGATTCACCGTGCCGATGTGAACAAGTTGGTCGCCCCCATCACGGGGGCGTGGATTGAAACAACCTCAAGCTGCGCGAGGTTGCCGCGCTGGTCCCGTCGCCCCCATCACGGGGGCGTGGATTGAAACTGGAACAACCAGACCAAGGCTTGGCGGGACGCGGTGTCGCCCCCATCACGGGGGCGTGGATTGAAACACGTTCGCCACCGTCGCCGCACTGGTTGCGGTCGTCGCCCCCATCACGGGGGCGTGGATTGAAACAACGTGCTGTTGCCGCTGGCTGCGTTGACGCTTGTCGCCCCCATCACGGGGGCGTGGATTGAAACATGCCGACCTCCTTCGCTTGCGCCCCGCGCTTCGGTGTCGCCCCCATCACGGGGGCGTGGATTGAAACTAAACGTTTCGCAGGTGGCAGGACGGGGCGGTCTGTCGCCCCCATCACGGGGGCGTGGATTGAAACGGTCTTGATATCTCGGCTATCTCGCGCTTTGCTGCGTCGCCCCCATCACGGGGGCGTGGATTGAAACATGCTCCGATCCGGCCTCGAGGTCCGCATCGGCGTCGCCCCCATCACGGGGGCGTGGATTGAAACAAGGTGTGCAGGCCCGGCAAGTGGGGCAACCCGGTCGCCCCCATCACGGGGGCGTGGATTGAAACATTCTCGAAACGCCGATGCGCACATACGACTCGCCGACGTCGCCCCCATCACGGGGGCGTGGATTGAAACATTCTCCGATTTCAGGAGGTACGAACCGATGGACGTCGCCCCCATCACGGGGGCGTGGATTGAAACTTGGCAGGGCAATTACTTACGATCACTCGCCGGGTCGCCCCCATCACGGGGGCGTGGATTGAAACGTCGTTTGCGCCATCGCGTAGTTTTCCTGCCCTGTCGCCCCCATCACGGGGGCGTGGATTGAAACAGTTGCCGTCCGTATTGAGCATCCGATGCCCCGGGTCGCCCCCATCACGGGGGCGTGGATTGAAACTTCGATCATGTCATTCATGCTTGGCGTAGCGATGTCGCCCCCATCACGGGGGCGTGGATTGAAACGGTGGAGCGGTGGCGGTGGAAGTCGGCAAAGCTGGTCGCCCCCATCACGGGGGCGTGGATTGAAACGTAAATCATGACTTGCGGCCCCTGCGAATGACGACGTCGCCCCCATCACGGGGGCGTGGATTGAAACCACAGCCACAAGATGCCGACCACCGCCGCCGCCAGTCGCCCCCATCACGGGGGCGTGGATTGAAACCTCTGGCAACTGGACGCGCAAATCGAACATGCCCGGTCGCCCCCATCACGGGGGCGTGGATTGAAACACCCCCGGAAGCGCCGACACCGGCACATTGAGCGCGTCGCCCCCATCACGGGGGCGTGGATTGAAACAGTTGCCGTCCGTATTGAGCATCCGATGCCCCGGGTCGCCCCCATCACGGGGGCGTGGATTGAAACCACCTGTATAGCCTTGCCAACGTTTACCTCATCTTGTCGCCCCCATCACGGGGGCGTGGATTGAAACTGCAGCTTCTTGGGGTCCAGCCGTCCGGTGCGGATCGTCGCCCCCATCACGGGGGCGTGGATTGAAACAGGGCTGCTCTGTTCATGCTGGAAACGGTGAGGGAGTCGCCCCCATCACGGGGGCGTGGATTGAAACACGCGCATGGGCGATCGCGGCGATCCGGGGCGTGTGGTCGCCCCCATCACGGGGGCGTGGATTGAAACAAGTCGGCCAGCGTAACGGTCGATTTTGCATCTGGTCGCCCCCATCACGGGGGCGTGGATTGAAACTCGCGCATCAGCGCGTACTCGCTGCAGTCGGGCGGTCGCCCCCATCACGGGGGCGTGGATTGAAACACCGAATCAAAGCTGTACCCGGCGCCACGACCGAGTCGCCCCCATCACGGGGGCGTGGATTGAAACTGGATCGGCTCGTGATCGGTGATAGCCTCGGTAGTCGCCCCCATCACGGGGGCGTGGATTGAAACACGTGGGGATGCGGGGTCAAGATTCCGGGGGCGGGGGTCGCCCCCATCACGGGGGCGTGGATTGAAACGTCCTCTGCGCCCATGACGATGTGACCGCGTGGGGTCGCCCCCATCACGGGGGCGTGGATTGAAACATCGCCGCCGCCATGCATCAGCAGGGCGTGGACCAGGTCGCCCCCATCACGGGGGCGTGGATTGAAACTTGATCGCCACTGCCACAGATCGCGGTACGCGGAGGTCGCCCCCATCACGGGGGCGTGGATTGAAACGACAGCAACGTCAATGCGGCTCAGGCAATCCCACGTCGCCCCCATCACGGGGGCGTGGATTGAAACTGCGTCTGGGGCAAAATGGGCGTTGAAGCCTCGCGTCGCCCCCATCACGGGGGCGTGGATTGAAACTGCCTGCAACTTGATTGACCCGATTTGCCAACTCGTCGCCCCCATCACGGGGGCGTGGATTGAAACAGGCCACGACATCCGCCGTTGAATACATCGACGTGTCGCCCCCATCACGGGGGCGTGGATTGAAACAGCACCACCGACGATGAGCTGGTCGAGAGCGGCGAGTCGCCCCCATCACGGGGGCGTGGATTGAAACAACATGCTGCCAGGCGGCATCACGCTGGTGGATGTCGCCCCCATCACGGGGGCGTGGATTGAAACAGGATGTCGGTGCGCGTGCTGCTCATGCGCCACGTCGCCCCCATCACGGGGGCGTGGATTGAAACTTCCTGGTCGCCAAAGAGCGTGGCGTCGGTGGCGGTCGCCCCCATCACGGGGGCGTGGATTGAAACAATCTGCGCCAGCAGGGCACCCGCGGCAGCGCCGTCGTCGCCCCCATCACGGGGGCGTGGATTGAAACAGTGATACATACTGATGTGTCGCCATATCATAGGGTCGCCCCCATCACGGGGGCGTGGATTGAAACAAACCCCACCCCCGGCAGTGATCTGGACGCCATCGTCGCCCCCATCACGGGGGCGTGGATTGAAACCAGCAAAGCCCGCACGCCCGACCGGTCGTGCTCGGTCGCCCCCATCACGGGGGCGTGGATTGAAACAACAACGCATTCGAGGACGAAGGGATCGATCCTGGTCGCCCCCATCACGGGGGCGTGGATTGAAACCAGGTGGGTGGTGAGCAGGCCCAGGTCCAGGCCGTCGCCCCCATCACGGGGGCGTGGATTGAAACGCGCAGCTTCGTCGCCAGTGCGTCCAGAGCGCCGGGTCGCCCCCATCACGGGGGCGTGGATTGAAACTGGCTCACAAATCAAGACATCGAAGCCGAGCGGCTGGTCGCCCCCATCACGGGGGCGTGGATTGAAACTTTGCGTCGTACCACTTTCGTATCGACTTCGTACGTCGCCCCCATCACGGGGGCGTGGATTGAAACCTGCATGATCGCGGCGATGGATTGGGTCGAAACCCGTCGCCCCCATCACGGGGGCGTGGATTGAAACTCCGTAAATCGGAAACGTGAACAGACCGATAGCGTGTCGCCCCCATCACGGGGGCGTGGATTGAAACAGGCCCAGCAATTCGCCGCCGCTGGCGTTGCCGGGTCGCCCCCATCACGGGGGCGTGGATTGAAACAGGCTCAAGGGCCGCCACGGCGGCGACCCGGCCGTCGCCCCCATCACGGGGGCGTGGATTGAAACAACGCCACGATGCAGCGCCGGCTGCGGGCGCAGCGTCGCCCCCATCACGGGGGCGTGGATTGAAACCACGGAATCCCACTCGCCCAGGATGAATCGCCCTGTCGCCCCCATCACGGGGGCGTGGATTGAAACTTTCGACCCTGAAGATCGACGAAATTGACAAGTCGTCGCCCCCATCACGGGGGCGTGGATTGATACACGCCGCACCGGCGGGATGGTCGGTTCACCACCGCCGCGATCTTGCTTCGCAGATCAGTGTCCAGGCTCGCGATCGTGGTGCAGCAGCCATCAGGATGTCGTAGCGGGAAGACCGGCACCCGCATGGCCGCGGAGGGATAGCGGAGGATCGTCAGGCCCGAGGCGGCAGGCGTCCAGGCATAGTCCCGGCCGGCAAGCTCCGTCATCGGCTGAGGCCGCAGCAGAATGGCCGCGCCATTGATGCGACCCGGCATCGCCGCGTGAATCCGGATGTCGAAGCCGCCCTCCGCCAGTTTCGCCTCGGCCCGGAAGGAACCGGTTGGCGCTGCTGTTGGCCGGCGAGGGCGAAAGCGGCGGCGGCGACGGCAATGCGGTCGCCCGCCGGCGTGATCGTCAACGTGGCGGGATCCTGCGCGTCCACGGCTCGTCGGTGTAGATCAGGAACGACAGCCGCCGGCGCCGACGCGGACCACTTGATTGCCGAAGTCGAACGAGAAATTGCTGTTCATGGGGCTCATGGGTCAGGAAGTCACCCACTGGCCCTGCTGAAGTCGCGCCAGCAGGGTTTCGGTGCGGCGAATTTTCTCCTGGACCATGGAAGCCGTGAAGCGGACGCCGAAAGTCCAACCCCAGCCGAGCATCGGGGTCCGCTGCAGGATCGGCAGTGTCAGCCGGGCGCGCTGCAGGTCCGCCGCCACGATGCCAGCCGCCTGCAGCGCCAGTTCACGACGGCGGGGGTCCAGTTTGCCAAGCAGGCGAGCTTCGTCGCGACACTGGATGAACCGGTGAAACGCCACGTCAGCCTCCAGGAAGATCCAGCACATCAGGGCGTTGTCGGCATCCGCGCGGGCCCGGTGGTGCAGTGGCGTGGGGACCTGTGCCAACACCGCCTCCAGCAGGCCTGCCGCCTCATCGCACAGCTTCGCCGCCCGACCAAGGTCGCGCAAACGCTGCGGCACATGCCCCAGGGGCGAAGTGGCGAACCGAGGCGTCCGCCGCCGGGGGTCCGCCAGCACCTCGGGCTTTTCGGTTTCCCGCAGGCCGGCAGGAACCTCGAAGAAGCCTTCGCTGTAGGTCCAGGGGAAGAAGATCGCTTCCCCACAGTCGAACAGGTGAGCCGGGCCGATGACCAGCGGCCCCCACCAGTAAGTGCCGTAGTTGCGGTACACCGTGCACCAGGCGTCGCTGACCAGCGTCCAGGCCTGTAGCACGCGATCGCACGCCGCCGGGCCGTAGATGCGGCTGGCAATGCGACGGAGGATCTGCTCGTCACTGAGCTGCGGCTCCAGATCCAGCCAGAATGCCGCATCGATGCTCGGCGAGTCCCAGTACCCGTTCAGTCGCCAGGTTTCCCAGACCACGCCCGCGTCGGTCGCGGCGATGGCGCGATGTCTTGCCATCCAGCGTTGCAGGGCTGGTATGTACGCCACGCTGTGGAACGAGGCGTCCAGGTTGCACTCGGTCTTGACCACCATCTCGATCCCCGCCTCACTGAGCAGCGGCTGCATGGTTCGCAGGCGGGTCGATGGTCCGGGGATATGCAGGGCATAGTCGGTAACGGTGAGTCTGCCGATGCCTTCGACCTCGAAGGGCTGGTGCAGTTCGATCTCGCACAGCCAGGAGGCCCGGGGGTCGAGATTGGCGACGATGGCCTTGTCCTGGGCCCAGTCGTAGTCCAGATCGCTGTGGTGAGTCCAGATGTGGCTGGCGTAAGGCCAGAAGATGACGCGGGTGGCAGGTGACGCGTCACGGACGCCGGCGGTGATGCGGTTGAGCAGGGGCGTGAGCACCTGGGCAGGCGAGCGCTGCCCGCAGCGGGGGCAGTTGGTGACGTGCTCGGTGCGCGGCACGGGGCGGGTGTAACAGTGCAGGAATCCTTCGCCGCCAATGAGGAACGCCAGAGCGCCCAGGCCGGGGACAGCGCGGCACAGACCGGCGAATTGCTCGGCGTAGAAGTCATGGGTGAGTGGCTCGCTGGTGCACAGGCAATGTCCTTCCGGACGCATGACGATTCCGCCGCGGAGGTTGGGGTGCGCCAGGAAAGCGGGATGATCGGCATCGTGCCGGGGGGCGGCGATGAGCAGAACCAGGTCCAGACCGAACCGCGCTGCCCGCCGCGCCAGGCTCGCCAGTTCCTGCCGACGCGTTGCGGCATCCGGGGCGTCGAACTGGGGCACGCAGGTGCTTTGCACCAGGGGCCAGAGGTTGAGGTAGAGGAACAGGCTGCTGTAGCCGTGGTGGGCCATGGCGCGGAGGTAGTCGTCGTGGTACGCCAACGGATCCCCGGGATGCTCCAAGCCATGGGCGAACATGCTGGTGGTGATCCGGCGGCGGAAACGCGGGCGAATCTCGCGTCGACCGCGGGGCAGCATGGCGGCATGCCGACTGGCCATGGTTCGCTCGATCCACGCCACCGCCCGCCACATCAGGGTCACGTCGGGCGCCGTGACCTCGATCGCATCGTCGCGAACGTCGACTGTGAACGCGCCCGCTGTTCCGCCGCGGCGCAGGCCGAGGATGGCCTGGTCGCCGGCGCTGATGCCCATGACGCCCAGGAACTGCCGCAGATCGACCGCGTGGTCCGCGAAGTGCGGATCATGGTCGATGCGCCAGGCGGGCGGCAGCGCGACTTCGCCGGCGCCGGGTGTCTGGTCCGGGAGCGGCACGGCGAACCGATGGACATCCCGCAGCATGGTGAAGATCAGGTCGTTGCGGTCGTCGCCGTAGTCCATGGCTGCTCATCCTTGCGGGCTTGGCGCTGCCGCAGTGAACTGGGCGTTGCCGACGATGTGGTTCGCGTCGCGGGGTTGATCGCACTGGATGGCCGGGGCGCGGGGAGCGCCGGGGGAGCCGGGGGAGGCGGGAGCGTCGTCAGACAGGATCAGGTTGGAAGCCACCAGGTTGTGGCGATGCTCGTGGAGCAGAACCTGGGCGAACCTGCCGGGTTCGGCGGCGCCGTTGGCGTCAAACAGGTTGGCGACGACCACGTTGCCGTGAGCTCGCTGGGCCTCCAGGCCGTGGCCCCCGTTGCGAGCCACGACGTTGGCCGCCAGGACGTTGGCCCGGTCGGGATCGCCCAGCCCCCACACGCCGTGACGGCGGTTGTCGATCAGCACATTGCCGCTGACCACGGCATGACGGACCGTGCTGCAGAAGAAGAAGCCGTCCCGGTTGCGGCGGGCGATGTTGCCGGTCCACACCGAAGGCGCCAGCTTCGATCCCGGGTGCAGTCCACTGCCCAGGCAGTCCTCGACGAGGCAGCCGGTGACCAGCGCCGAGCCGTCCTGCACGCTGATGCCGTCTGCCGGCCAGCGGCGCACGGTGAGGTCGCGGATACGGACCTCCTGGCACTTGAACGTATGCACCGCGGCGCCGAGGAAGTCGCCGCCACGATCTTCGCGCCGGGGCCAGTCGCCGCCGTCGATGGTCAGGCACTCGAGAGTGACGCCCCGGGCCCGGCTGGCGGTGATGGCGGGAAAGAGATTGCCGACCCAGCCGTGGTCCACCACGCGGTACACCCGCTGCGGCTCACCATAGATCAGTGAACATCGCAGGATTCCAGGCCCGACCTCGGTGACCAGCAGCTCGCGGGAGTGATACATGGGCTGCAGGTCGTCCATGAGGCGAACCTGATCGCCAACGGCAAAGCCGCTGCTGGAGTCGATCTGGATGTCGCACTGGTTGGGGAGGGTGTCCTGGCGCAGGTCGGCGAAGACCGGAGCCGGCCGGGTCAGCACCGTGGCGGGCCCCTGACCGCGGAGCGTGACGCCGTCGCGGAGACGGATGGCGCGGCGCAGCAGGTGACAACCAGCGGGGATGTGGACCACACCTCCCGCCGGGCCGAGCGCGTCGATGGCTTCCTGGATGCCGCAGGTAGGGCTGTCGGTCATGGTGTGGGTTGAACCTGGGGTTGTCGGACGGGGCTGGACTGCATGAGCGTGGCGGCATTGTTCCAGAGGATGGCGCGGCGCTGCTCGTTGGCGAGGCGGGAGGTGGTGACCTCCCACAGACTGGCCTCCATGATCTGCACCGGCCAGAGGGTGCCCAGCAGCAGTCGCGGCAGGGGCAGGGACTGGTCGATGTGGTCCAGGGCGAAGGCCGGCCCGCGGACGCGGGACAGGTCGGCATAGAGACCGGGGTGCGCGCGCAGCCGGTTCGCCAAACCTGCCAACTCACCGCTGCCGGCCCCGCTGATGATGATGCGGTTGGCGTCAAACAGGCTGGTGAAATAGTGCAGATCCTGCCCCACATCCACCGGCGGCATCTTGAGCATCCATTGCCAGCGTTCATCAACGATGCGGACGAAGACCTGCACGATCATGTCGCGCTGCCGGGCGATGCTCATCAGGTCCGCCACCTGCGGATCCCACAGCCGATAGCCGTGGTAGTTGGGCAGCAGTCGCAGGCCACGGACGGGTTGCTGGTCCAGGGCCTGCTCCAGGCGCCGCAATTCGCCTGGCGCCGCGGGGTTGACCACCGGCCAGCACTCCAGCCGGTCCGCGACGGCGTGGCTGACGATCCGATCCACCCACGGCCGCCACAGTGCCAGGCCGTTCTGCGCGAAGAGTTGGTCATATCCGCTGACCACCGCCCGGGTGACGCCGGCGCGGCGGGCGCGAGCTTCCCAGTGATCCAGCGTGTGCTCGGTCAACGCCCGGAACGGGTAGGCGCCTACCCAGGCGGCGACATCCCAGGCGGGCAAGTCCGCGGCCGAAGACATCATGACAAGACCTCCAGGGCATTGTGATAGAGGATGCGGGCCATGGTGGAGCGATCAATGTCGGCGGCCAGCACCTTGGCCAGATTGGTGGCGACGCTGGCGCCGGGCAGGTCCGTGCCGAACAGCACCCGCTGCGGCCCAAGGGTCTCCACGGCGTGTTCCACCATCCCGGTTTCGCAGTAAGTGCCGCTGATGTCGGTCCAGACATTGGGCTGATCGCGGATGGCGTCACAGGACCAGAGGAAGTCGCCGCCGGCGTGGGCCATGATGATGCGGGCTCCGGGGTGCCGCCGCGCCAGGGCGGCGATGTGTCGGGGCCGGCTCTCGGTGGGATACTGGCCACCGGGCAGGTCGGCGTAGTCCCAAGCCTTGTGCAGGGCGTGGATCAGCGTCGGCTTGCCCGCCGCAGCCGTGATCTCCAGCAGTTCGTCCATGAACGGCTGATCCGCCAGACTGCACCAGACCTTGAGCCCACCAAAGCCCTCATGGTTGATGCGACGGTCCACTTCCTCCCCGGCCCCCGGCTGATGGGGCGGATAGACCGTCACAAAGGGAACCACCCGGCGGTCCTCGGCCGCCAGCCGGGCGACGGCGTCGTTGCCGGCGCTGACTTCCTGGGAACTGGGATGCATGCCCCCGAACAGCGGCATCACCACCAGTCGCTCAAAGCCGAAGTAGTCCGCGCTCGCCAGCAGATCGCGCCGCCCGTCCGGGCGCTCCCGCATCCCTGATCCGTCACTGAGGATGTGGGTATGAATGTCAATGATCGGACCATCCCAGAGCATCAGGCGTCTCCTGCCAGATCGTCGGCGACGCGGACGAAGCGCCCCAGGGCGTCGTCGATGTCGTCGTCACCATGGCTGAAACTGAGGTAGGACACGTTGTAGAGACAAAGCCCGTGTGCGTATGCGGCCCGCATGAACCGCTCCGAGAGCTTTGGATCCGAGCCATCAAACCGCCACGCGACACAGGGCGCGAAGCCCTGCACGCTGACGGGCAGGTGGCGCTCGGCCATCACCTGATTCACCGCCGACCACAGCCGCCGGCCCTGACGCCAGAGATGGTCCACCACGGCACGGGTCTGATAGACCTCCAGGGTCGCCTTCGCCGCCGCCAGCGACAGGGTCTCGCCGCCGTAGGTCGAGGACACAATGGCGTGCTTGAACGCCCCCATCAACTCCCGGCTGCCCACGTATGCCGCCAACGGCATGCCGTTGGCGATCCCCTTGGCGAAGACCGCCATGTCGGGCTTGACCCCGAAGTACTCCTGCACTCCCGCCAGGGCGATGCGGAAGCCGGTGACGATCTCGTCGAAGATGAGCACCACCCCATGGCGATCCGCCAGATTTCGCACCGCCGGGTAGTACGTTGCGCCGGATTCCATGTCCGCGTAATCCGCCGCGATCACCATTGCCGCGATCTGGCCGGGATGCTGATCGAGGACTGCCGTCAGGGCTTGCAGGTCGTTCCACGGGCAGGCGTGGTGGAGGGCCGCCAGTGAGGCTGGCACCCCCGGCGGCGCCGACGCCGAGGTTTGACCGGGAAGCACTCGGCCGCCGGCCGAAAGCGAATTCACCCAGCCGTTGTAGCCCACCTGGATCACGTGCTCCCGCCCGGTGTAGGCCCTGGCGGCGCGGAGACAGGCAGCGATGGCTTCGCCACCCGTCTTCAGGAATCGCGCCTGCTCGGCGCAAGGGATGACCGCGCATAGCCGCTCCGCCACCTCCGCCTCCAGCGGATGGCAATGGCCAAAGGTGATGCCGGAGTCAAGCTGGCGGCGGATCGCCTCATCCACTTCTGGAAAACCGTAGCCGAGCGTGACCGGCCCCAGGGCCAGGCGGAAGTCGATGAACGGCCTGCCCTGGTCGTCCCACACCCGGCAGCCCCGGCCCTGCACGATGACCTGAGGCTCCTGCGGCAGGTAGCGCGGCGCCTTGGAGATCGTGCTGGCGCCCCAGGGCATCACCTGACCCAGGCGCTGGTTCCAGTCAAGCTTCATCGTCTGTTGCATTGCGTCCATCGGTCGTTCCGGTCAGAGGTACTGTGAGATCGAGGCGCCCTGAGGGGAAGCCCGGAACGCCGCCGGGGTCAGTCCGACCGTGGTCCGAAAGGCTCGGCTGAAGGTCTGCACGGAACTGTATCCCACCCGCTGGGCGACCTCCTTGATGGGCACGGCGGGGGTGGCGATGATCTCGGCGGCGGCGCGGCGCATGCGGGCCCGCAACAAGTACTCCCGCGGCGTCTGCCGCAGAACCCGGTGAAAGCACCGGGAAAAGTGGTCCACGGAAAGATGGCAGGCCTCGGCCATGGACTCCACGGTCCACTGGGCGCTGGGGTTCTCGTCCACTGGTTGCAGCACCGGCAGGATCATGCGGCGGAATTCGTCAAACGGCGCCGGCTGGGGGCTCAGCACGGGATGAGCCCGCAGGGCCTCCACCACCACCAGGGCGGCGGCGGCGATCGCCGCCTCGGCGGCGTGAGCTTGCTTGCCCGCCACCGCGGCGCCCACGTCGCGCAGCAGGTGAACCACACTGCTGCCTGGTCGGAAAACAAAACACGCCGAGCCCAGCCGCCGGGCCGCCTGCGGCGCCAGGAACGCCTTGAAGGAGGCGTGTACGAATCCTTTGTTGGACAGACTCTCGTGCCGCGCCAGGGGCGCCACCAGCAGGGCGTCGCCGGGCCCCAGCTCGCGCAGGCCCATGCCCTCCGCTTCGTGCTGCACCCGGCCCTCGAGCACCACGTCGATCTGGTGGAAGGTGTGCAGGTGCGGACGCGTCGTGTTGTGCGGCGGCAACCGGCCGAAGTTGAACATGACCACTTCCGTCACCAGGGCCGCCCGTACCCCGATCGCACTGCTGACGGCTTGGCCGCCAGGCCCGACATCCAACCATGACATCGCGTATTCTGCCAAGTGAACCCGCCTCCCGTGATCCGCCCCGTCAAGCCCGAACCATTATGTTCTATCGGGCAATCCGAGAAAAGGCACGTCGCCGCCGCCGCCGGCATATAACGGATTCTGCACAAACATCGACGGATTTCGCGCCTGTGCGCCGCGAACGCCCGCCCTTATGCTGGGCATTGATCATCAAGGTGATCTTGCGCTTGCTACCTGGTCACATCCCACTGATCGGAGGAATCCCGATGAACCAGCGCCACCACCGCGGCTTTACCCTGATCGAACTCCTGGTCGTGATCTCCATCATCTCCCTGCTCATCGCCATTCTGTTGCCGGCGCTGGCCAACGCCCGCAAGACCGCCCAGCGCACCACCTGCCTGAACAACATCCGCGGGTTGGGGCAGTTGATGCAGCTCTACAGCGCTGACCACCGCGACTACATCCCGCGCATCCGGCAGAAGTACACCATCGATGGTGATCCGACGTCGAACAACAACCCCAACAACGACTACATCTACTCGCAGGTCAATGGAACCTTGACGCGCGCGGGCTATCTCGCCACGCCGGTCAACGACTCCAGTCGCCGCATCATGGCGTGTCCGTCCTCACCAGACCGGTTCGGCAACCAGTTCTCTTTCGGCATCCGCCTCAACTACGTCCTCAACGCCGCGTTGATCTACGACCGGGAGCATGAGGGCTCTGGACCGGCTGAGTACTACACGCGCATCTCAGATCAACAGAAGATCTGGAGTCCGTCCAGACAGGGCTGGGCGATCGACGGCGGCCGACCCGGAACCACCGGTGTTCCCAGCGGACAGTATGCCGGCGCCCAGCGCCATCGCATCAAGATCTACGCCGGCGGTTCCAGCGGCAACGACGGCCACGGCGAGTGGGTGCATGTCGGACGCAGCGCCAATGCCCTGTACTTCGATGGCCATGCCAGCACCATTCCCTACGAGGTCAGCATCTGGTACCGCTCGAACAGCGCCGAGCTCCAGCAAACCAACCAGCTTGGGGACAGCGCGAACCGACTCTTCTGGTGATCCCCCAATCGACCCATCGGCATCAATGTCGGGCGGTCCATCGATGGGAATTCAACCCGGCTGGTGTTGCCGGTGATCGATGCTGCTGATGATGTGGAGACTCTCATGAAAATCCAGCCCTGGAGCGCCATCGGCGCGCCGAGCCGATGGATACTGGTGTTGTTCTGCCTGCTTCGGCCCACCGTGCCCGCCTGGGCGGCGGAGTCGGAACCGGGCGCCAGTCATGTCAACGTGCGGGTGGACTTCCCCGCGGCGCAGACTGATGGTTCCTGGCCGGTCACCTTCGGCGTGCCCTTTCCGGTCAACGTCCTGAAGCCCGATCAACCCGTGGTCCTGCGCGCCAACGGCCGAGTCATCCCGACGCAGGCGACCTCACTGGCCACCTGGGACCGGCAAGGACGCAGCGTGCGCTGGCTGCTGGTTGACGCCATGATCGACCGGGCCCAGGCTGGGGCCGCGCCAGAACTGATATGGAACGATGGGGCAGCTTCGCCTTCGACGTCGCTGACGCTCCGCCGGGAAGCTCAACACCTCGTCATCGACACCGGCGTCGCCCGGTTTCGGGTTCGTACCCATCGTCGCTTCGGCATCGACCAGATCACGGCTGGAAACCTGGAGCTGACCAACCCGCAACGACCGATCCGCTTCGTCATCGCCGATCACAACGGCCGGCGCTACGAAGCGTCGGGCAACCTCACCGCAGGCGGCGCGGTCGTCGAGGACCACGGCCCGGTTCGGATCACGTTGCGCAGCGAAGGATGGTATGTAAACGACGCCGGCGAGCGGTTCTGCCGCCACGACATCCGCCTGAGTTTTCACGCCGGTTCAGGCCTGGTCCGGGTGCTGCATACCTTCATCTTCACCGAGCATACCGACGCGGCGAAGGTGACGGACCTGGCGCTGGTGATTCCGCTGGCGGGCCGCGCCAGGGAAGCGGCGTTCTCGACCAGCGACGAGGATCTCGCCGCCGCTCACGTGATCAAGGATCCCGCCGACATCAGTCTGGTGCAGGACTACCAGACCCGCTGGAATCTGCAGTGGACGCTCAGCGCCGGCCAGGACGGCCCCGCACTGGCGCGCGGTTCGCGCTACGGCGGCTGGGCGGCGCTCGCCAGCGAGCAGGCTTCCGTCACCGCCGCGATCCGCGACGCCTGGCAGAACTACCCCAACCAGATGCAGGTGAAGGACAACGCCCTGCAGGTTCACTTCTGGCCTGATCGCGGCCGGCCCCTGGACTTCGCCACCCGCGCCATCCTGTCGGTCTATGGCGAAGAAGGCATGGCCAATATCGACAAGTTCTTTCTCAGCCGGAACAAGCCCTACAGCCGATCCATCTTCGACGTGCCCAACAACGCCATGGGGCTGGCCAAGACGCATGAACTGTGGCTGGATTTCGCCGCCGCACCGCTGGATGTCAAGCGCAGTGCCGCGGTGGCATGTCAGGCCCACACGCCCGTGCTGGCGACGGCGGATCCGGCCTGGAACGCCGCCAGCGGGGCGCTGGGTCCGATCCATCCGCGCGATCCACAGCGCTATCCGGAGGTCGAAGCCGCCCTTGATGCCGCGTTCGACCGCTTCGTGTATTGGCAGAACCGCCACGCCGACTTCGGCTGGCTGGACTACGGCGACGTGCACAACGATGCCCGCGGTGAAGCCTTCACGCTCAAGGTCAACGGCGGGACCATCGCCATGCCCTGGCGCTACTGGGACTCGGCCCACTACGGCCTGCCCACCTCGCTCTGGATGCTCTACTTCCGCTCCGGCGCGCGCAAATACCTACAGTTTGCCGAGGCCAACTCCCGCCACTGCATGGACATCGACCGTTGCCACCACGGCAACGACGTCGATCGTTTCACCGGCACGCACTACTACTGCGACTGGAGCATCATCCACTGGGGCGGCAGCCCGCCCAACTACGTGATGCTGACGCATTACGACCGTCTGGACTTCATGCTGCTGGCGTATTACCTGCGCGGCGATCGGCGGGGCCTGGAGGTGATGAAACTCTGGGGCGACGCGGCATGGCGCTTCCGCGATGATCCGACGAAGCATTTCCCGTTGAAAATGCTGCCGCCGCGTGACATTGAGCACGCCCGCCACTATGGACCCAACCTGCTGAACCTGCTGGAACTCTACCGGGCCACGTGGGACGAGCGTTACCTCACCATGGCCCGCGACTTCGCCGCTGCCCTGGTCCAGCTCACGCGGCTCGACGAGCCCGACGCGCCGTTGAACGCGTCGTCCATCTCATACATCTTCGAGCCCATGCTGGCGTGGTGGCAGTTCACCCAGGACGACACGTTTCGCCGCGCGACGCTGCGGCTGGCGCAAGTGCATCAGACTTCGGTGCTGGGCCAGTACAACCACGCGGCCGGGGCGGTGGCGTTCCTGCTGGGCGGCGACACGCGCTTCCTGGACCAGAGCGTCGCCGCGATGACGCGGTATGTCTCGTCGATTCATGTCGGTTCGGACCCGGCCAAACGCGGCTCGATGGGCGGATGGGCCGCCGGTGGGCATCCGTTCGCCCTGCGCACCATCCCCGTTCTGCTGGCCATCATGGAGCAAGCCCCGGACTCGTGGAAGCAGCGGCGGCTGCCCCTGATGACCCATTCCACCACACTCTTCTCTCCGGGCCCGCGCCATCCCACGTTCTACCTGCAGCGCGGCAGCGACAGCGATGTGCCGTCGGTCATGCAGTTGCATCTGGGATGGAACCAGCGCGGCACGTTGAGCGACGCGCTTGGCCGCGCGTTGCAGGTGATCCAGTCGCCGGTAGATGCCAACGCCATGGTGGAGGTTCGCATCCCGCCTTCGAGTCCCGGCATGCACACTTTGAAATTCGACCTGCGCCCGACGCGCTCGGCCGGCGAATATATGGAGCGCGGGTTCGTGACCGTGGTGGCTGCCGACGGCATGAACTACTGGGTGGGCCCCAGCACCGACGAAGGGATATTCACGGTGTTTGCTCCGCGTCTGCATTTCCGCGCCCCGGCGGGCGTCGGACACCTGGAACTGCCGGTGGACACACACCAGACCTGGGCCACCTACGCGTGGCATCCGGTGGTGAATCTTTACGATGCTCGCAGCCAGGTCGTTTACACTGCCGAGGGTCCCGGGCCGGTGATGCTCAAGGCCCCGGCGAGTCAGGCGGATCAGGGCCAGATCTGGACCATCGGTCCGCTCAGCTCGATCTTAGCGCCGCAGGCCAACGCGACCTGGAACAAGCCGATGCGCGACCCGGCCGAACCATTCCCGCAGTTTTTCCGCCTGCCTCCCGGCGTACCCCAGGTCAGCCCCCGCGCAGACATGCTTCCCCAGGAACCCTGATGGACACCCTCGGCAATCGCCCTGAAACTTCCCCGCCCTGGAACCTTTATCCGATCGAACAAGCCGCAGGGCCCGATGCTCTGCCCAAGGTCGATCTGACGGCACTGGACGCGCATCGTCGGCAGGCGTACGAGTCCTACGAAGCCTTTTTACGACAGCAGCTTCACCGTCTCGATGCCCAGCGCGCCAGTCGATGGAGCCGGGACTACAGCAGCGTGGAGCGATACCTCGACAGCATCGCGCCGATGCGGGATCGCCTGCGCGCCCTGTTCGGCTGGTGGCGGGAGCCCACGCAGCGCGGACCGCTGAACATCGCGGATGAGCAGACGATCCACGAGGACGAGCAGGTGATCGCCCGCCGCTTCACATTCGAGGTGCTGCCGGGCCTGCGCACCTACGGCCTGGAAATGTGGTCCCGGCACGAGCGGCCTACCCGCGCCCTGCTGGTGCAACATGGCTACGGCGGTTGTCCCGAGGGCGTGTGTGGATTTGGACCCGACGCCAACGGCCAGGACTACAGCTATCGCTCGCTGGGACTGCGGGCGGTGCGACACGGGTTCCATGTCGTGGCGGTGCATCATCCCACGAGCTTCGGGCAACCAGCCATCAAGGCCGTCTTCCCCTTGCCCGGGTACGAACGCTTTGACTACACCTATGGAAAGAACCGCCTGCATCGACTGGCGACGCTGGCGGGCCACACGCTCTTCGGGCTCGACCTGATGGCCAGCTCGCGCGGCGTTGATCTGCTCGTGCAGCGGGGGTTCGAACCCGAAGCCATCGGCGCGTATGGCCTCTCACAGGGCGGGCAGACGGCCCTCTACCTGCCGGCGGTCGATCCACGCATCCATGCCGCCGTCGCCGCCTGCTACTTCAACCACCGCCTTCGCAAGCTCGTGGGTCCCGTGCGCGGCCAGGCGTTTCTGGACACCTCGACGGAGGACAAGTTCTTCACCGACGTCGTCTCCACTTTCGCCGACAGTGATGTGGTGTCGCTGATCGCGCCCCGTGCTTTTGCCGTGGAAGCCGGCCAGCGCGATGCGGCCGTCGATATCGAACTGGCCTGGCGCGAATACCAGTTCGCCGCGGACCACTATGGCAGGCTGGGTCTGCCTCACCGCGTCGAGTTCATCGCCCACGCCGAAGGCCATGTCAGCGCTTCTGGTCAGGCGATGCAGTTTCTCACCGCGCACCTCGTGGCCCGCCCGAAGGATGTCCGATCATGATGTTCTCCGTGCTGCTGGATGATCTGCGGGTCGAGCAGGTGGCTTCCCTCAACGCCGGCCGGCCCGCCTGCGACGCCACTGGCCCGATCATTTCGCACGCCCTAGGCTGCCCGGCAACCCCGCAGGCGGTTGAGACAGCAGCAGCCGGATCACTTCCGCCTTCGCGTCCTGATCGAGAGGGAGCTTCATGATGGCCTGCACGGCTTCGGCGAGATCGCTGCGAGGGCCGTCGTCCAACACGGAATCCCGCGCCTTGGTACAAGAATTGGTACAAGCACCAGAAGCATTATCCGTAAGCTCGGTATCTGCAATAGTTGGAAAAGTTCGCTGCTGCGTTCGCAATGCAGAGGTTGAGGGTTCGATCCCCTTCGGCTCCACTTCAAAGCCCCCGTGCAGGGGGCTTTTTTCTAGGGTGTCATGCCAGCACACTACCGCGCCACCATCGACCAGTTTCTGACGGATGAGGCAAACTGCATCGTCGGGCAATTGACTCTCCAAGCTGCTGCGGCAGGCTTCTATCAGCAGCAACATGCTCAGACCGATGCTTGGTCGACCCACGCGATCATTCACGACCCCAAGCGGTTTACGATTCAGTCGCGGACTATCTGCTTGAATGCGACATACCGCAACTCACAAGCTAGCCTCGGCGCTGCACCCCTGCTTCACCGTTCCCCGCCGCTGCCCTTCCCCGCCGCTTTAAGCTGCTCCACCGCCTGATGTGCCGTCTGACGCAGGAAGGCTGCATATTCTGCGTCGAGATCGCTGGGGACAAAGCGGTTGTCCACCACGCTGCGGCCGAAGAGCACTTCGTACCACACGCAGCCGACGAGATAGCGGCCGGCTTTGCCCGCATGATGCCCGTCGAGCACCAGTTTGGGGGAACCGGAACTGTCCTTGGGCATGCGCCAGATCCAGCCCACGTGCAATGAGTGCGTCTGCTCGGGCAACGCGGGCGGCGTCCATTGACTCACATCGAACTGCGGGTCGGGTTGATAGCCCCATTGCGGATGGGTGTCCGCCAGGTGCATCGCATCGCCGCTGGGAATCAGGCCGACGCCCAGCTCTTGCGCAATGGCGTGATAGGCGGCCCGCACCTGCTCGTGCATCGCCTGCTGGGTGGTGGGTTGGGCGCTGTTGCTGCCGGGGCGAAAGCGTGGGTCGTCGGCCCGGTAGGCCCAGGTCTGATGCAGCAACACCGTGGCTTGCGGAGCCAGCTTATGGATGTAGTCATGCAGATAGCGGGCGTACGGTTGATAGCTTGCGAGATCGTGACTGATGAGGCTGTACTGCTGAATCGTCACCACGTCCCACGGCTCTTTTTGCAACAGCTCGGCAAGACTGAACCGGCCTTGCTGATAAGGTTTTCCCGCTGCCTGCGCGGGGTCCGCAAGGTAGCTGACGGCATGCTTCCAGTGCCGTTCCAGCGAGCAGCCGCTCAGGTTGGCGCGTTGCACGATCAAATGATCGCCGGCTGCGTCGGCGAGCTGCGGCAGATAGGTCAGCGCGTTGTCTGCGAAGCTGTTGCCCACGGTCAGCAGCCGCACGGTCTTGTCCTGAGCGTGCGCCAGCAACGGCAGCAGGCCCAGCAACAGCACGATCAACCACATTCGAAGGCGCATGCTCGCCCTCCTGCGACAGCGGGATGAAGCCAACCGACGCCCAGCGGCCGGGGCGTGGTCGGCGGCGGCTTGCCAATATACTCGTCCGCGCCGTCGACATGCCGGCGCATGGTCGCAACGCACCCCCGCGGGATATCATGGCGTCATGTCTTCACGCCACCCTCTCATCGTGGCGCTGCTGCTGACCCTCGCCAGCATCGCCGCCGGGCAGCCGACGCCATCTCCCTTGACCCTCTCCGCCAATGCTGCCGACATCCGCACCGTCGGCGGGCCAGATGGCAGCGCGTGGAACCTGTGGTCCAACGGCGAAGTCGGCGCGTACCTGAAGCTCACGCCCGGCGCTGACTACCGCGTGACGGTGCGGGCATACGGCTCCCAGGCCGGTGACGACTGGCCCCACATGGCGCTGACCGTCGACCGCGAAATCGTCGGCCAAACCCTGAGCGTCAACAGCGCGCAGCCGGCCGACTACCGCTTCGATTCCACCGCCAGCGCGCCGGTGCAGCGCCTCGCCGTGGCGTTCCTCAATGATTACTACGAAGGTCCAGGCCAGGATCGCAACCTGTACGTCGTCAACCTCATCATCACGCCCACCCGCGTCGATGCAGCCCTGACGCGCACGGATGAAGCAGCCTGGCGCAGCGTCTGGGAGCCGCCGCAGCTGGCGCGTGAACGCGAGATCGTGGCTGGCACGCGCAGCGCGATCGAACAGCACCGCAAGTCCAACGCGGTGATTCAGGTGGTGGGCCGCACGGGTCAGCCGGTGCGCGACGCGCAGGTGGTGGCGGAGTTGACCCGGCATGATTTCCTGTTCGGCTGCAACATCTACATGTTCGGGCGCTTCGGCACCCACACGGAAAATGAGCTGTACAAGAAGCGTTTTGCGGACCTGTTCAACTACGCCACCACTGGTTTTTACTGGCGTTCCTATGAGCCGATCGACGGGCAGCCTAAGTATGCCGACACCGATCAGGTGGTCGCCTGGTGTCAGGCCCAGGGCATCGCGCTCAAGGGTCATCCGCTGCTGTGGAACATCGGGCATGGTTTCCCTGTGTGGTCCCAGGGGTTGCCATCGCCCGAGCGTTGTGCAGCGCGGGTGCGGGAGATCATGCAGCGGTATCAGGGGCGGATCACCCGGTGGGAAGTGGTCAATGAGCCGGCGCATGTGGCGGGGTTGCCGATTGATGATCCCTACCGCTGGGCGCGCGCTGCAGACCCGAAGGCGGAATTGATCGTCAACGATTATCAGGTGCTGGCGGACGGTTTCCCGCCATTTTTTGCTTTGCTCAAGCAAGCGCAGGACGCGGGCGTGCCGTTTGATGGCATTGGCATTCAGGCCCACGAGCCGACCACCATGCGTTTTCCGCTGGACCGGGTGGTGCGTACGCTGGACCACTACGCCACGCTGGGCAAGCCGCTGCACATCACGGAATTTTCACCAGCGTCGGGGGAGAAGCCGATCACCGGCTCCCACGTGAGGGGCGCCTGGACCGAAGCCGCGCAGGCGGATTACGCCGAGAAGTTTTACCGCGTGTGCTTCGCGCACCGGGCCGTGGTCGCCCTCACCTGGTGGGACCTGTGCGACAACGGCGCCTGGCTCAAGGGCGGGGGCATCCTGCGTGCGGACCTGTCGCCCAAGCCGGTCTATGCCGCGCTGCGCCGGCTGATTCGTGATGAATGGCACACGCGCGTCGCGCAGCGGACCGATCAAGCTGGGCATGTCGCTTTCCGCGGCTTCCGGGGGCAGTACCACGTGCTCATTCGGCAAGGTGAACGCGTGCTGGAAACGGATGTGACGCTCACCGAGCCGGAGCAGCAATTCACGCTGACGCTGCCGGAGTGAAGCGTGCGGGATGCGACGGGCAAGGCTTATCCGCCGGCTGGTTTGGCGGGGTAGCCGCGGGACTTGAGCAGCGTGACGATGCGGTCGCGGTGATCGCCTTGAATCTCCACCGTGCCGTCTTTCACCGCCCCGCCGGCCGAGCACATCTGCTTGAGTTCCTTGCATAGCGCTGGCAGATCGGTGGCGCTGGGATCAAGCCCGGTGATGACGGTGGTCCACTTGCCCCGGCGTTTTTCGCGCTGCACCCGCGCGGGTTGGTCGCTCGGCCGACACACCGCCCCGCTGCCATCGCGCGGGCAACGACACTGCGGCAGCGGTTGGTTGCAGGCTGCGCAGGTGACCGGGCGTTCCAGCGATGTGCCGTCAAAAAGTCCTGCCATGGCGGGCATGATAGCGTGCGAGTCGGCGCGGGCGGGCGGCCGGTGGGAATGCACCCGCCCACTGGCGTGGGCGGCTCGGAGGACGCCGTCACGAATTGGAAAGTCTTCAGCATGTCCGCCGCGCAATCGTCATTACAATGCCGGGATGTCACGTCAGTTGATTGGCAGCGCGTCCTACCTTCCCCGGATTGAAAGCCACTTTCAGCGACTTTTTGCTGCCCCGCGCGCTGCCTGGGCGCCGGCGGCGCGCGACATGTGGCCGGCGGTGCTCGACACCAGCACGGGCGACTATCCGCCGGGCGAGCATGCCCCGCGCCGGGTGTACCGCCTGATCGGCGCGCCGCGCGGCAGCACGTTGTACTGGGATCAACCTTCCCTCGTTGCCGCCGACGCGTTGACCACCCTCACCGGCGATAACCGCTACCGCGCGGCCGGCGAACGCTACCTCCGCGCGTTCCTCGCCCAGTGCGTCAACGAAATCGGGCTGTTCCAGTGGGGCAATCATCAGTACTACGACGTGTTTGCCGGGCAGGTCGTTTCCTTCCACGGCGGCCCGCATGAGCTGCGCCCGCTGACGCCCGCGTGGGACCTGTTTCAGCGTCTGGCGCCGAAGCTCACCGAACAGTACCTGCGGCTGATGATCCCCCGGCATGTGTATGACGAGGCGACCGGCGCGTTCAATCGGCATGACGATGGCAAACGCAGCCACGCGTTCCTCGAAGCCGGCGCGGTGCTGGTGGAATCCGCCGCCTGGCTGCACGCCCGCACCGGCGACGCGGCGTTGCTGGAACTGGCGCTGCGCATCGCCAGTTACAGTTTCAACCATCGACATCCTGTCACCGGGCTGCTGCCCAACGAGCCGGACCATGGACGCTGGGATTCACTGGTCTGCACCACGGAAATCGGCCTGTGGGCGCAGTCGCTCCTGCGGGCGGCGGACTACACCGGCGTGCAGCAGTTCACCGACATGGCGGCCGGGGCGCTGCGGGCGTACCTGCGCTATGGATATGACGACACCGCTCAGCAATATCGCGGGCAGGTGGCGATCGCCGACGGCACGCATGTCGTTCCCACGAAGCCCGGCTACTGGCCGCGTGCTTACACCGATGTGTGGAACACCGACCAGTGGCCGACGCATGACTACCCCACCGCCGTCGCAGAAGCATGCTTGACCTTGCACGCGCGCACCGGCGATGCGGTGTTCGCCCAAGGCGCGCAGCGTCTGGTTTCGATCATCACCGCCACCCCCCCGCCGCGGGAGGCGTACGCCGAGAGCTTCGGCCGATGCATCCATGTGCTGCAGCGCGCTGCCGAGCATTTTCAAGATGCTGCGTTGCACGCCGCGGCGCGCCGGCTGGCGGACATCGCCATCGACCAGTTGTATGCCGACGGCATGTTCCAGGGCTTTGCCGACTCCCACCTGTACGAAGCAGTCGATGGCGTGGGCTATCTGCTGCTGGCGCTGCTGCGTCTGGAGCAGGGCGCGGAGGTGGAACTGCACGGGTTTGGGTTTTGATGGCTGGGCGGCTGGTTGCACGCCCAAGTCGAATGAACCATGCTTGGTGGTGAAGCGCCATCAACCGCAGCGGGCTTACCCCAGCGCGCCTTCGAGGTACGCCCGGAAGCGTTGCGGGTCGTGCATCAGCGGGGATTGCAGTTCCATCGACGGCAGGCGATGCGGGTGGGTGTCTTTGGTGATGTAGCGGGCGGCGCGGGGTGGGCCGCCGTCGGGTTCATCCGGGCCGGGGATGTTGACCAGATCGGCATAGCGCACCACGCCGGCGTCGGTGTTGTAGTTGGCGCCGACGATCCACAGCCGGCCGAAGCGATAGCGTTTTGCGACCAGCTTTTCCGCCATGGCGCTCCAGGTGGTGCCGGTGTAGGCGAAGTCACGGGGGCGAATGCCCAGCCGGGCGTGGATTTCATCATCGCAATCCGCCAGCTCGCGCGCCAGCGTTTCGCCGGCGGGGTCGGCGGCGGCGAGTTTCGCGAGGTTGGGATGGGTGACGGTGTGGGCGCCGATGTGCCAGCCGCCGGCGGTCAGTTCGCCGATTTCATCCCAGCTCAGGCGCGGGTCGGTGTAGGTCGCGGGGACCGGCGGATCGTGCATCATGCCGGTGTTGATGAACAGGTTGCCCCGGTAGCCCTGCTCGGCGAGGATCTGGTGCACGCCGTGGCGCAGGGAGCGGACGGGGTGGTCGAAGTCGAACATGATGCAGCGTTGGGGCAGGGAGAGTTTGCCGGCGCGCCAGCCCGCCAGTTGCCAGTAGTCGATGGATTCGAATTTCAGCTCGCGGGCGATGCCGACGAGGGTGCGGAAATGCGCGGCGGTCAGGGGGTGCTGCCCGGTGTCCCGCAGCCCGTGGCACATGGTGATGCAGATGCGCATGGCGGGCATGATATGTCGGCGCGGCAGGCGCGTGGGGGCGTGGGGCAGCCAGGGCAAACGCATCTGGATGCTCAACCCGTTCTGCACGAGCTCCGGCCGTCAGGGTTTGCGATTTCCCACCAATTTCCCTGCGACCAGAGGGTCCATGGCGCCACGGGGCGGGTGGTGATTTTCGACCCCGACAGGGGTCGTGGACCGTAGCCACGGGTGGAGCGCAGCAAAACCCGTGGTTGAGGAGCGCGCCACAGTCCCCTCCGTCCCGGAGGGACGGCGGAAGCTTCCTTCACCCCTGCCGGGGTGAGGACGTGGAAAAACACCTTTTCCACGAGTTCCGCTACGCTCCACTCGTGGCTACTTTCCTGCGCCCCCTTCAGGGGCGAAGACCAGGCACCATAAACTTGTGGGCAACAGCAAGCCGTCCGGGAGGGCTGCTTTCCAGACGTCATACCCCTGCGGCTGCGCCGCAACCCCTTGCTCACGCGCGGGGCTCGCTGACGCAGCGCCAGATGCGCTGGCCCAGGTGGAGCAGCCGGTTGAGGGAATCGACCTTTGCCCCCGCTTGGCCCCGGTCGTATCATCTGCGGGCACGCTTTTTACTTTCGCAAGGTTGATGCTGGATGCACACGTTGTCACGTCGATCCATCCCGCGGCGGGGCCTGCCTGGTGTGGTGATTCTGACCCTGGGTTTGACGCTGGCGCTGGCCGGCGCTGCCGGGGCGCAGGAGCGCTACACGCTCGACGGCGAGCAGTGGCTCAAGCAGACCAGCCACGACCCCGCCAGCCCCGAGGGCCAGTTGCAGGCGATTCGCCAGCAGCTCGCCAACGACAAATTCCACGACGCCGAGAAAGCCGCCGACGAGTGGATCAAGCAGTACGCCAATCACTGGTTGATGCCCGAAGCCCTGCTGGTGCGCGGCGACGCGAAGGTCGGCCGGCGGCATTACTGGCGCGCCCTGTACGACTATGAACTGCTGGTCCGCACCTATCCCGAATCCGAGCTGTTCCATCTGGGCCTGGAGCGCGAGTATGAAATCGCCCGGTTGTACGCCAAGGGCATGAAACGCCGCTGGCTGGGGATGCGCATCCTGCCCGCCACCGGCGAAGCCGAGGAACTGTTCATCCGCATTCAGGAACGCGCCCCGGGCAGCGACATCGGCCAGAAGGCTTCCCTCGCCCTGGGCGACTTCTACTTCGACCGCTCGGAAATGGGCAGTGCCGCCGAGGCGTACGACCTGTTCCTGCTCAACTATCCCCACAGCCCGTCGCGCGAACGCGTGATGCTGCGCCTGATTGAAGCCACGCTGGCGAACTTCAAAGGCCCGGTGTACGACGCCACCGCCCTGCTGGACGCCACCGCCCGCATCAAGCAGTTCCAGAGCGAATACCCCGCCTCGGCGGAGCGCCTCGGCGCCGACGCCCTGCTGGTGCGCATCCATGAATCGCTCGCCCGCAAGGACCTGCGCGCCGCCCAGTGGTATGACGGGCAGGATCGGCTGGTCAGCGCCTTGTTCCTGTACCGCCGCATCGTGCGCGACCATGAAGGCACGACTTCCGCCGCCACCGCCGCCGGCCGGCTGCGCGAGCTGGGCGAGAACGTGCAGGAGCAGCCGCGTCCGAACCCCACGGGCCCGGCGGCCACCGCTGAGCGTGCCGTCATGGATTCCCAACCGAGCAGCGCTCCGCGTGGATCGGAGGCTTCGCGATGAGTATTCGCACTCGTGTCACCAGCAGCTTAACGAGCCCCGCGCGTCAGCAAGGGGTTGCGGCGCAGCCGCAGGTCAGCGCGACAACGATGGCAACCCCTCCCTCACGGTCGGGGCTCGTTCAGCGCCACGCGCTGGTCCCGGCGTGGTTCAGCACCCGTCGCCGTCTGCTGACGCTGGGCGCGCTCGCGCTGCTGGCGCTGGTGACGTCCGGCTGTGGTTACACGCAGCAGGCGCTGTACCCGGATGACGTCCACACCGTGGCGGTGCCGATCTTCCAGAACCGCTCCTTTTATCAGGGGCTGGAGTTCGACGTCACCGAAGCGCTGACCAAGGAACTGGAGCTGCGCACGCCCTATAAAGTTGTCAGCCAGGATCGGGCGGACACGGTGATCGAAGGCACCATCCTGCGCGTGAGTCAGTCGCGTCTGAGCCGCGACCCGGACACCGGGCTGATTCAGGAATATGAGCTGACGGTGGTGGTGAACGTGGAATGGAAGAACCTGCGCACTGGCAAGACTTTGTGTCGCCGGGACGGGTTGTCGGCGGTGGGTCGCGCCGCCCCCGCCGCCAGCGGTGGCGAGCCGTTGGAGCACGCCCAGCACGGCGCCGCCGAGAAGCTGGCGAACGCCATCCTCGCGGCGATGCGCGGGCAATGGTAAATCCACCGGCTGCGGGCTTGCGTCCCCGCGGCGATTAAGCCGATAAGACAGGAGAGCCTTCACCGCCTACCATTGGGGCGGTGTGGTGGCATTGGACCCGACGGGTTCCAGCCCCGCGCAGCGGGTCGGACATCGCGTTCGACCACCCCGCACTGATCCAGGAATCGAGCAAGGGAAACCCAGGCATGTCCGACGGCAACGGCAACCCCGGCCGGCAGAACGACCCCAACGGCAAGCGCCCCGGTGGGCCGCAGCGACCGCCGCAGAATTTCGTCTCGCGCGGCTTCGTCGGCTGGATCCTCTCGGCGGGCCTGCTGGCGCTGCTGCTGTATCTCATGACCAGCAGCCAGTACCAGGCGCACGACCTGACCAAAGCCGAGTTCCTGGAATACGCCCGCATTCAGGCGTTCAAGGACGACAGCGTCATTGTCAGCGATGACGAGATCACCGGCGAACTGAAAGCCGACACCGAAGGCCTGTCCAAGGACTGGCGCGCCCCGTACAAGGTCCGCGCCACCATCAGCAAGGAAACCAAGGCCGACGTCTGCAAAGAACTCGACAAGCTCGGCCAGGGCTACAAGGAATCCCCCGGCGCCAGCATCATGGTGCATCTGCTGATCTCCTGGGGCCCGGTGCTGATCATCGGCTTCCTGATTTACTTCATCTTCTTCCGCACCCTGCGCGGCGCCGGCGGCGGCCCGGGCGGCATGCTGGGGAACTTCGGCCGGTCGCGGCACAAGCTGATCAACAAGGAACACTCCACGGTGCGCCTGGTGGATGTCGCCGGCATCGATGAAGCCAAAGATGAAGTCAACGAAATCGTCGAGTTCCTGAAAAACCCCAAGAAATTCCAGCGGCTGGGCGGGCGCGTGCCGCGCGGCGTGCTGCTGATCGGTGAGCCGGGCTGCGGCAAAACGCTGCTCGCCAAAGCCGTCGCCGGCGAAGCGGAAGTGCCATTCTTCTCCATCTCCGGCTCCGACTTCGTGGAAATGTTCGTCGGCGTGGGCGCCAGCCGCGTGCGCGACCTGTTCAAGCAAGCCAAGGAAAACTCGCCCTGCATCATCTTCCTGGATGAAATCGACGCCGTCGGTCGCCGGCGCGGCACGGGCTTCAGCTCCGGCGGACACGACGAACGCGAACAGACCCTCAATGCCATCCTCGTCGAGATGGACGGCTTTGAAACCAACGATCAGGTCATCGTCATTGCCGCCACCAACCGCAACGACGTGCTCGACCCCGCCCTGACCCGGCCCGGCCGGTTCGATCGCCAGATTCAGGTGCCCCTGCCCGACGTGCGGGGACGCATGGAAATCCTGCGTGTGCACAGCCGGCGGGTGAAGATGGGCCCGGATGTGAAGCTCGACCGCCTGGCGCGCGGCACACCGATGTTCTCCGGCGCTGACCTGGCGGCGATCATCAACGAAGCCGCCATCGGCGCGACCTTGCAGGGCAAGGATTTCGTGGAGATGGAGGACCTGGAGGAAGCCCGCGACAAGGTCAAGTGGGGCCGCTCGCGCAAGAGCCGCAAGATCGAGGAAGAAGAGCGCGTCGCCACCGCCTACCACGAGGCTGGTCATGCCGTGCTGCAGGCGCTGCTGCCGCATGCCGACCCGCTGCACAAGGTCACGATCATCCCGCGCGGGCAATCGCTGGGCGCGACCATCAGCCTGCCCGAGAAGGACCGCCTGGGATTCGCCCAGCGCTACCTCAACGCCACCATGCGCGTGCTCTGCGGCGGCCGCATTGCCGAGCAGCGCAAGACCGAGGACATCTCCTCGGGCGCCAGCATGGACATCCGCATGGCGACCGCCTACGCCCGGCATATGGTGCTGGAATGGGGCATGTCGCCCAAGATCGGGTTCATCAATCTCGCCGGCAACGACCAGCGCGAGTTCTATGTTCCCGACAAGGATTACTCCGACCGCACCGCCCAGCAGATCGATGAGGAAATCAAGCGTTTCATCGACGAAGCCTACCGCGACGCCCTGCGTTTGCTGGATGAAAACTGGGACAAAGTCGAGGCCGTCGCCCAGGCGCTGCTGCGCTACGAAACCCTCACCGGCGATGATGTCCACCGCATCATGCGCGGCGAGGTGCTCAACAAGCCCACCGTCGCCGACCTGCTGCTGGCGGAACAAGCCAAAGCCAACGAGCAACCGACCGATGCCGGCGCGGGCGCCCCGTCCAGCGATGAAGGCGATGCTGCTCCCCCGCTGACGCCCAGCCCGGCGTAAGCAATTTTGCCGGCCGCGGGAATGATTTGCCCCAACATGTCGTTGTTCAGTATGGCAACGCCATGACCTCCTGATTCGACGAGCCCCGCGCGTCAGCAAGGGGTCACGGCGCAGCCGCGGCGAGGCGCCGCAATGAAGACAACCCCTCCCTGACGGTCGGGGCTCGTGCGAATCGCTGGTTGGCCAGCGCCCAGCATCACTCTGAAGGAATGTCGCCATGCCCTATCGCTTGCGTTCCGTGTGCTCTGTGCTGACGCTGCTCGTGACGGCGCTGCTGACCGGCTGCGGGGATTCCGCTTCCAGTTCCAGCCATCACCTGCCCGGCTGGCTGATGGATGAAACTGCCGTCCGCAGCGCCGCGGCCGCCAACGGCAAACCGATCCTCATCCTCGCCACCGCCGACTGGTGTGGGCCGTGTCAGGCGCTCAAGAAAACCACCCTCTCCGATCCCACCATCGCCGGCGAACTGCAGCAACGCTTCAACCTGCTGCTGCTGGATGTCACCGACAGCGACAGCCCCGGCATCCCCACCGCCCAGAAGCTCGGCGTCGAGGGCATCCCCACGCTGGTGGTGCAGAAATCCGACGGCACGGAACTCGGCCGCACGGTCGGCTTCTCCAGCCCCGAGGGTTTCCGCGCGTGGCTTAAGTCGCTCCCGTCGTAAGCGTGCAGCGCTGGGACGCCCCCGCGCCAACGAGCCGGAAGCGTGAGCGACGGACAGCGTCATCGCACACCGAACGTCACTCGATCCTGCCGGCGACGCTCCGCCGTCCAACGGCCCTGCCGGTCGCTCACGCTTCCGGCTCGTTCATGCCGACCCTTCGCCCGCGCATCCCTCGACCTCGCGGGTTAAGTCGTTCTCCCGCCAATAGCAATATCTCATCTGGCCAGGCGCCCGGGAATGTCACCTGACAAGCGGGGTGACATCCGCAAGCTGTTTATCCAGCTATGGTTGCGTGCATGTCACACCCCAATGTCAGTGACATGACATCGGGGCGCCGCCGGGTCGATTTGCTATCGTCGGGCTGATCCGGGATAACACTCGCCCCGAAATCCGCGAAACCTCACGCAAGGAAACTCGACATGGCGCTGGAAACCACGCTCATCATCCTCAAGCCCGATGCCGTGCAGCGCGGCCTGGCGGGTCAGATCATCAGCCGCATCGAAGCCAAAGGCCTGTGCATCGTCGGCGCGAAGCTGATGCAGATCACCCCGGAGCTGGCGGGCAAGCATTACGCGGTGCACGCGCAGCGGCCGTTCTATCAGAGCCTGGTCAGCTTCATGACCAGCGCCCCGGTGTGGGTGCTGGCGGTGCGTGGCAACCGGGCGATCGAAGTGATGCGCAAGCTGCTGGGCAAGACCAACGGCTGCGATGCCGAGCCGGGCACCATCCGCGGCGACTTCGGCTCCAGCAAATCCATGAACCTCGTGCACGGCTCGGACAGCCCCGAAAGCGCCGCCACCGAACTGAAGCTGTTCTTCAAAGCCGAGGAACTGGTGGATGCCGTGCCCGATCGCGTCAAGTGGATCCTGGCGTCGGACGACTGAGCCGACGTCGCCGGCAACACCCACCCACAGCGCTGCATTGCGCTCGCACAGCGAGCCCTACACGGGGCGCTGCTGTAGGGCTCGCTGTGCGAGCGCAATAACTGTTTGCTGCGCGGATGACGAATCTTGTAGGTCCGGGCTGGCCCGGACACGATCGCGCCCAGCGTCATGCCAATGTCCGGGCCAGCCCGGACCTACTTTATTTGCTGCTCACACCACGCCGGCGAGGTTGGCGGTGAAGGGGTAATCCCGCGCGCCGGTGGCGCCGCCGATGGTGGTGATGGCGCAGGCGCTGGTGGCGCAGCCGAGCTTGCCAGCTTGTGCCAGGGGGAGGCCCTTGGTCAGCCCGGTGATCAGGCCGCCCAGGAAGTTGTCGCCGGCGCCGGTGGTGTCGATGACCGGGCCGGGGGGGGTGCAGATGCCGATTTCCAGGTACTCGTCCTGCTTGCCGCTGAGCACGACGCCCGCTTTGCCGAGCTTGACGCCCAGCACGCCGGTGCAGCCGCAGTCGCGGTAGCGGCGGATGATGCGTTGGGGATCGCTTTCGCCGGTCTGGTGGACCGCTTCCTCGATGGAGGGGACGTAGAGGTCCAGGTGCGGGAGGATGCGGTCGAGTGGCTGCATGGCGCCACCCGAGCCGCCGGATTCAAGCCCGGTGCGGATGCCGCGCTGCTTCATGGCGGCAAACACTTCGGGCAGATCATTTTCGAGGTTCGGCAGCAGGCTGTAGTACCCCAGCAGGAACCAGGCGGACTGGGCGAGCTGATCGAGGTACTGGTGGACGGTGGCGGCATTGAGCAGTTTGGGCGCGCCCACGCAGTGGAGAAAGCTGCGTTCGCCGGTGGGGTCGATGGCGACCACGGTGGTGCTGGTGGCGCCGGTGGGGTGTTCGAGCAGCAGGTGGTCGGCAATGCCTTCCTGGTGATAGATGTTGCGCAGGACCGGCGCCCAGCCGTCGTTGCCGACGTAGCTGAAGATGCCGACCTTCAGCCCCATGCGCGCCATGGCGACGCCGGCGTTGGAGGTCACCCCGCCGGCGGTGATGAGCAGCGGTTCGACCTCATACAGCTTGCCATGATCCAGCGGCGCGCTGAGCTTGACCGGTCGGCAGATCAGGTCCACCACGCACGAGCCGCTGACGATGCAATCGAGTTTTCCAGCCATGGGAGTTCCAACGTGAGGCGTGAGGTGAGTTATCCGAGGGCGCGGATCCGCAGGATTCGGCTGCGCCTCATCCGACGGCGTCCTGCTTATTGCTTATCCCTGCTTTATCTCTCCACCTGTCCTTATCCGTGTTCATCGGTGGCAAAAAATGCTTTCTGCCTTCTGCCTTACTCCGCGCCGACTTGTTCGTCAGGTGCGGCGCGCATGGTCTGTTCATCGACGCCCTGCTGCTGACACCACTGGCGGTAGGCGCTGGGCATGATTTCCGAGGGTTTGATTTCGCTGCGGCCGCCCCAGAAGACGTTGGTGTAGCCGACGGGGATGCCGGCTTCTTCCAGATGCTGGTCGATGGCGGCTTTGTGGGCGAGCACCAGGTCCTTCTCCATGCCGTGGGCGACGCCCATGACGTTGACATGGTTGAACGCCGGTCCGCCTTCGCGCCAGTAGGCGTGGGTCATGATGTGATGACGCCCCACCTCCAGCCCGGCCGCCAGCTCTTTGCCCGCGGGAACCGCCCAGTGGAACAGGGCGTTGTAGCGCGTCACCGTCTGCCCGTCGGCGTGCTTTTTCACGTGTTCGAGGAACGTTGAGAAACGCCCCACCACCTGCTGGGCTTCGAGCTCCTGCGCGAGGGCGACGAAGCGCTCTTTGCTCAGCCCCGCCTCGGCGGCCCGGCCGGCCCACAGGTCGCGTTGCAATTCCTCGGGGGCGAACTCGCGCTTGAGCGGCCCGAGCACGCGCCACTGCTCCTCGGTCAGCGTGACCAATTTCGTTTCGAGCATGCGGCCTGGTTCATCCGTACGCGCGCCGGGTTCGAGCGTGCGCCGGCGCACATGCCCCACGCCCAGCGCGAAAAGCTTTTTGGCGGGCAGGGGAATGAAGTCCTCCGCGCCGATCAGCCGCGCCAGCAACTGGCAATGGCGCTGCAGCGAGTAACCCACCGGCACCTTGAGCGTGGTCCACAGGCGGTAGGCGGAGCCGGGCGTCTGGCCATCGGTGGTGCGAATGACCACATGGCCGGAGAACGGGTCCTGCTGGAAGAGGAAGTCGAACGCGCGGTTGAGTTGCTCGGCCGGCACGCGCCAGGCGACCAGCGCGCCCGGCGCGAGGCTGGTGGTCAGCAGCGTCTGGCGGATGCGGCGAATGGTGCGCGCCTCGAGCATGGCGCGCAGGCGGGTGATGACGACATCGGGATCGAACCCGGCGCGCGAGCTGATCTGCCCGATCGGGTCGGCGCTGAAGCCGCTGATCTGATCTTCGCTGATGCGCAGGATCGCGGCGTTGACGGGATCATCGACGCTGACAGGAATGGCCGCGGTCATGTTCAGTACTTGAATCCGTCTTTACGCAGGTGGACCCACGGCTCGGCGTCACCGAGCACCTGGCCGTTGAGCACGGTGCCCACGAACAGGTCGTGATCGCCCTCGACATCCACATGGCACTTGACCTCGCACTCGAGATAGCTGAGCACGTTGGCGAGAATGGGCACATGGGTGAGCGTGTCGTGGCGCATCTCCAGACCCAGGAACGGGTCCTCGCCGGCTTCGGTGCCGCCGGCGAATTTGCGCACCACGATCTTCTCGCCCACTGGCAACTGGCAGATGCCAAAGCGGTGCGACTCGCTGATCAGCGGCATGATGACCCGGCCCTTGGCGACGGCGACCGACACCATCGGCGGCTCAAAGCACACCTGCTGCACCCAACTGGCGAGCATGCCCGCCGCGCGGTCCTCGTGCCGGGCGGTCAACACGAACAACCCCGAGGGCACCCGCCCCAGCGCGGCCCCAACTCCGGCACGAATCTGCTCCGGTGACAACTTCGGATGCATGAGCGACGGCGCCTCCATTCAACGCGTGCAAATCCCGGGCACAGCCTACCGGAAAAAGCCCACGCTGGCGATGGGTTTGCCGTTCACCTCGATTTCCCCCGAGGGCAAACGCATATGGATGATTAACCCGTTCTGGACGAGCCCCGACCGTCAGGGAGGGGTTGCTTTCCCGGCGCCATACCCCTGCGGCTCCGCCGCATCCCCTTGCTCACGCGCGGGGCTCGTTGAACCAGCGCCATATGTGCTGGCCCTGGATTTCCACCGCTTGCCTCCCCACACCGCCCCCCCAGGTCAATTCCAGACAATGAATCGCCAACCCTATCCATTGTCCGCCACTCCGCAACGGGCATAATTCTCCGGTTCGTTCACCGCCTTGAACTCCCATGCCGTCAGGAACCCCCGCCATGACCACCGCCACTGTGGATACTGCCCCCGTCACCGCCAATCGCATTGATTTGCCCCAACCGCTGAGCGCCCAACAGGTGCAGGATTTCGTGCGCGACGGCTTCCACATCGCCCACAACCTGATCACCCCCGCCGAGTTGGCGGAACTCAAGGAAGACGCCCTGCGCGCCGCCCGGGGGCAGTACAAGATCGCCAACCTCGACCCCCTGCCCGCCGACGCCACCGACCAGCAGGTGCTCGCCCGCATCCTCTGCATCCACCAACTGCACTACGTCAGCGCCACGGCGATGAAGTATGTCAAGCATCCGAAAATCTGCGGCATGCTCAGCCAGCTCGCCGGCGCCCACCTGCCTTACTGGGATGGCAGCGTCAAATGCATGCAGTCGATGTACTTCGTCAAACCGCCCCAGTTCCAGGGCCAGGCGTGGCATCAGGATGAAATCTACATCCCCACCCGCGACCGCTCGCTGATCGGCGCGTGGATCGCCGTTGACGACGCCACCATCGAAAACGGCTGCCTGTGGGTCATCCCCGGCTCCCAACAATCCGGCTACCTGTACCCCCAGCGCCCGCACGGCAACGAAGACGAGTTCGACTTCGCCCCCGAAAGCTTCGGCTTCGACGAATCCCAGGAAGTGCCCGTGGAAGTCAAGGCCGGCGCGGTGGTGTTCTTCAACGGCTATCTGCTGCATCGCTCGCGCAAGAACCGCAGCAACATTTACCGCCGGGTGCTGGTCAATCATTACATGAACGCCTGGTCCTTGCTGCCGTGGTTCGCCAAGGACCCGACCACCAACGACGGCGCAGCCCGCGCGGATTCCCGCCGGATCGTGCCGGTGGCGGGGATCGATCCCTATGCCTGGAAAGGCGTGGAAGCGTGCCCGCAGGAAGCGCACATGCGCATGTGCAAGGCGATCAAGCCGGACCTGGGCGCCAAGCCCGCGCAACCCAATCCCAACGCCGACGCCGGCAAACCCGCCGGGTCGTGAACACCGCGTGGAGTTTCCCGCTTCGTCTGGGTAAATCCACACCACGGCCGCACAGGACTTCCGGGGGCAGCTACGCAGCGCGGGGTGCGTTACCATACGCTCCGTCATGCTCAAGCTGCTGTTTTTCGACTACCGTGATCTGGAACGTTGCCCCGGGTTTGCCCGCCGGCTGACGCCCCCACGGGTGGACCGCCGCAATCCGCTGGTGGTGTCCGACCATCCCGCCGAGGGCAACCTCATCACCACCTATGGCTCAGTGATCCATCGTGCTGACGAAAACCGTTGGCAGATGTGGTACACCTGCAACAAGCCGGTGCGCCGCAAAAAGCAGCCTAAGCAACTGGCGCTGGCGTACCTGGAAAGCGACGACGGCCTGACCTGGCGCCGGCCGGAGCTGGACATCGTCCGGGTGGCGGGCAAACGCACGCATCTGGTGTTTGATGCCGCCGCCCATGGCGCCTGTGTGTACTACGACGCCTGTGAGCCGCGCCCCGACTGGCGCTACAAGCTCCTCTCCGGCAGCGATCCGTCGGGCAAGATCAGCGGCTTCCGCAGCGGCGACGGCATCCACTGGATCGACCTGCCCATCTGTCCGCTCATCGGCACCAACCCGGACTCGCCCATGAGTCTCCACCGCGCCGCCGACGGCCGCTATGTCGCCTACCACCGCGCCCAGTTCGGCGATCGGCGCGTGGGCCGCAGCGAGTCGTGGGATTTCCTGCACTGGTCCGAGCCGCGTCTGGTGTTCGAACCCGACCACCGCGACGACCCGCAGACCCAGTTCTACGGCCTGGGCAGCACGCCCTACGGCCCCTATGAGCTAGGCACCCTCTGGCGCTACGACACCATGCCCGACGACATGGGCTTCCACAAAATGCACGGCCACCAGCAGACTGAACTGGCGTACGCCCGCAGCGGCTGCGCCTGGCATCGCGCTGCGCCGCGCGAAGACTGGATCGCCCGCGGCAAAACCGGCGCGTGGAACTGGGGCATGGTGCAGGCGACCAGCTCACTCGTCTATCTGCCCGACGAAATCCGCTGCTATTTCGCCGGCTTCCGCGTCGCCCATCCCTGGGGCAAAAGTGACGACAAGCTGCCCCACCGCTGCGGCGTCGGCATGGCGAGCATGCGCCCCGACCGCTTCGTCGCCCTGCGCGCCGGCGCTTCGCCCGCGCAGCTGCTGACCCGCCCGGTGTGGACCGGCTGCGACCGCTTCTTCGTCAATGCCCGCATCGCCAAGGGCGGCTCGCTGCGCGCCGAGATCACCGATGAAGCCGGCCAGCCGCTGCCCGGCTGGGAGCTGCGCGCCTGCCAACCCCTCACCGGCGATCGCACCGACCACGAACTCTGCTGGACCAGTCGCAAGCCCCGCGCTGATGTCACCGGCCGCCACCTGCGCCTGCGCGTGCAGGCGCAGCACTGCGACCTGTGGAGCATCGGCAGTGCGACCCCCGAACAATGGGCGCGCTACTGGGAGTTCCGCTCCAGCAGTTTCCTGGGCATGCCGATGGAACGCCGCTGGTACGACCCGACAGCCTGAACCCGGAATGCACCACGCATGGCGTCTGCCGCTACGCCCAACCTGCCGCTGTTTGAAGGCCCCTTGCCCCAGGTGCTGCAAATGGGTCGCTCCATCTTCGACCCCATCTGGGCCCAGCAGCAGCACGTCGACCAGTCCAGCGAATTGCTCCATGTCCTGCGCGGCTCGGTGCGGATCGAAACCCCGACCTACAGCATCACCGGCCGGGAAGGCGACACGCTGTACACCCCCGCCGGCGTGCCGCATCGGGATGTGTTCCCCCCCGGCTCCGTGTTCGAGGTGTATCTCGTGCAGTTCCGCTGGGCGGGCGAACGCGCCTTGCTCCAGCAGTTCACCCCCGAGCAACTGGCGGGCAACCGCGGCGGGTCCAGCGCGGTGCTCGGCCCGCGCTTCGATGAGCTGTTTGCCGAGTACCAATGCGAGGGCGACTGGCAACCGCCGCTGCTGGGGCTGCACCTGGCGGAAATACTCTGTCGCCTGGCGCGCGACGCGCAGCAGCAGCCAAGCGCCGCCCAGGATGAATCCGCTCAGCAGCGGCAGCGCCGGCTGGAGATCATGGTCCACGCCAAGCAGGCGATCGCCCGCCTGTGCCATCAGCCGGTGAGTCTCGAAGACATCGCCGCCGAGGTGGATGTGAGCCCGTCCTATCTGTCGCGGGTGTTCAGCAGCGAAAGCGGGTTCACCCTCTCCACCTACCTGACGCGCCTGCGGATGGAAAAAGCTGCCCACCTGCTGGCGCAAACCAATGAACCGATCAAGGCCGTGGCGGCGCACACCGGCTTCCGCGACAGCCATTACTTCACCAAGGTGTTCCGCAGCCACTATCACCTGACACCCAGCGCCTACCGCGCCCGGCAACGACGCGGCTGACACGCCCACACGTTTTTCACTTCCCCCGCCGACACCGCTGTGGCATATTGAGCGCACCTGCATGGCTCGCCATTCCCTGCCGCTGTACCCGCACCGCTTCACTGTCGCCCTGCTGTGCCTGCTGGCGCTGGGCGCTGCGGCTGCGCCGACGCATGGCCAGACGGACCACGACATACAGACCGCCATGAAGGGGCTCACCGCCTTCCTGCTGCAGCATCAGGATCAGCGCACCGGGCGACTGGGGCAGGGCGAGTATGAAAACTCCGTCCACCGCGGCGGGGACACCGCGCTCATGCTGGCGGCGCTGCTGGCGGCCGGGGAGAGTTACCAGCAGCCGCGTCTGCGTCAGGCGGTGACCTATCTGCAGCGCACGCGCCCACAAAGCGTGTATGCGGCCGGCTGTCGCCTGCTGGTGTGGAGCCAGTTGCCCGACAACTTCCTGCCGTTTCTCGAGCAGGACGCCCAGTGGCTGCTGTCGCGCCAACTCGATGGCCAGTTCGGCTACACCACCGGCATCAGCCCCAACAACAGCACCACGCACTTTGGCGTCCTGGGTTTGTGGGAAGCGGCGCAGCGCGGCTTTCCCGTGCCGCCCTCGTTCTGGCGTCAGGTGCAGAACGCCTTTGCCGGCATGCAGCACGCCAGCGGGGGCTGGGGTTACACCGCCAACGACCTGCCCACCGCCAGCATGACCGCCGCCGGGCTGAGCCTGATGTTCTTCGTGCAGCAGCAGACCAACCGCCGGCTGGACACCCCCGCCGAGCCGTTGCAGGAATTGATCACCGGCGGACATGGCTGGCTCAACATCCGCTTTCAGGGCGCGGGCAATGTGGCCGGCAGCGCCGATTGGGATTGCTATTACCTGTTCGCCCTCGAGCGCGCCATGCTCGCCGCCGGCTACGCCCAGCTCAACGGGCAGGACTGGTATCGCGCCGGGGCGCGCGATCTGCTGGCGCGCCTGAGCGCCGTGCCGAACAGTCCCGTTCCCGCGCTGTCGCTGGGCGGCAACGAGGTGCAAAGCGCTTTGGCGCTGCTCTTCCTGGCGCGCGGGCGAGCGCCGCTGTGGATCACCAAACTCAACAGCCGGGACCTGCCCGATCTGCGGCCGGATGACCTGTACTGGCTGACCCGCCGGCTGAGCGACCTGAGCGAAACCAGCTACCAATGGCAACGCGCGGATGTGGACGACGCCCTGGACGCCTGGCGCCGGACGCCGGTGCTGTATGTCAGCGGCGATCGCCCGCTGGTGCTGACGCTGGATCAGGAATATCGGCTGCGGCAGTACCTGGAACTGGGCGGCACGCTGGTGGCGGCGCCGGTGCGCGGCTCGGGCCGCTTTCGGCAAAGCATCGAAACGCTGGCGCAGCGGCTGTTCCCCCAATGGCCCCTGCAGACCTTGCCGCGCGAGCATGAACTGTACACCGCGCTGCATCAACTGAGCGTGCGCAGCCAGGAGGATGTGCAGGCGGTGTCCAACGGCGCCCGCGAACTGCTGCTGCTGGCGGAGCGCGATTGGAGCTACCAATGGCAGGCGCAGCCGCTGGGCGACGCCACGGCAGCGCAGCAGTTGTCGGTCAACCTGTGGGCGCTGCTGACCGAACGCGGCCGACTGCCGCCGCGCCTCGTCGAACCGCCCACGACCCCCGCGTTTGCCGACAGCCAGCGCTCCATGGTGCTCGCGCGCGTGCGCTATGGCGCGCTGCCCTTGATCGAACCCCGCGCCTGGCAGGTGCTCGGCAGCACCTGGCTGGCGCGCGACGGCGTGCGCCTGCTCACCCCCGCGATCGATCTGCTGGACCTGACGCCCGACCTGCCGCTGGCGCATCTGGCAGGGGTGCAGCCGTATGACTTCAACGACGCCGAGCTGGAGACGCTCGAACGCTACGCCCGCGCCGGCGGCGTGCTGCTGGTGGAAACCGTCGGCGGCCAGGCGGGCTTCGCGCGGCAACTGATGCGCCAACTGGAAAAACGCTTCGGCGGCGCTGCCGTGCGCATTCAGGGCGCGCATCCGCTGCTCAGCGGCGCGGGGCTGACCGGGGGACACGACTGCCGCACCGTGCAGTGGCGCACCTACGCCCAGGTGCGCATGACGCTGGGGCGCGAGCCACGGCTGGCGGCATTGTTCCTCGACG
The DNA here is from genome assembly GCA_964605235.1 of uncultured Phycisphaeraceae bacterium. GTDB lineage: Bacteria > Planctomycetota > Phycisphaerae > Phycisphaerales > Phycisphaeraceae > CAZSBB01. The sequence goes on along the minus strand of CAZSBB010000039.1, from coordinate 20,705 downwards.
AGCGGCCGGCAGTGATTTTCAGCGATGAAGACCTGTCGCTCGGTTTGCTGGGGGTGTCGCGCTGGGGCGTGCTGGGTTATGCCCCGGCAGCGGCGCGGGCGCTGGGCGACAACCTGCTGCGCTGGGTGGATCAGGGCGCGCCGGCCGGCGCGGGAGCGGGCGACTGAGCACGCCGCACCGCCAGCCAGCAGGGCGGACGCTGCACGTTGTCCAGGCTGCCGCCGATGCGGTAGACCACTTCGTAATGCGTGCTGATCCACTGCGCCAGCGCCTGGCCATAGTCCTGTCCGAACCAGCGCGGGCCATATTCCGCCGTCTCGCGGGCGATGTAGACCACGGCATCGGGCGGGTGCTGCTGCAGCGCGGCAATGATGGTCTGCTCGCCGAAGATTTCCAGTTGATGCGGCACGAAGTTGCCATAGGGTGTGGGGTTGGCGCGCCGGCTCAGGAAGTTGAGCATCTCGCCATCGGGCAGGCACACCAGCGTGCCGCCGGGTTTCACGTGTTCACGCACGCCGATGAGCAGCGCGTTCATCACCTCGCCGCGGCCGTCGCTGTAGAAGCGGTCCGCGCCTGCGGAAACCGCGATGGTTTTGCGGGCGAAGTAGGCGTGCTGAACCTGCATGAAGACGCTCGCCAGGCCCACCAGCGCCGCCAGTGCCGACCAGCGCAGCAGGCGTCCATCCCCCCCGCGCGCCGCCCACCAGCGCGGGCCGGCGTACAGCCCCAGCCAGATCAGCAACATCAAACCGGGAAAGGTCAGGCTGAAACCATAGTGCTCGATCCGGGTCCACAGCGGCATGCGCACCAGCAGCGGAACCAGCGCCCAGATGGTCCAGATGAGCAGCAGCACCGGTGCGCTGGCGCTGCGCTGCCGCCCACGCAAGATCAGCCGCGCCAGCATCACGAATAGTGCCAACAGCACCAAAGGTAACGGCAGCACGCCATACTGTGCTGCCGGGGCGCCGATGGTCCAGACCGTCAACCCCAGCGCGAGCGCGACCACCGCGACGCGCCAGGGACGCCACGGCGCCGCCGCCCGACGGCCGCGCGCCGGCAGCAGCGGCGCCAGCCCCAGCGCCAGCCAGAACAGGCTCGCCCCCAGCAGGCGCAGCGTTTGCCCGCGCCAGTCCGACAGGCCGCGGTAGTACTGGAAATAGCTGGCGTCGTTGTGCAATCCCGAGCCGATGTACCGCCATGCCCCCAGGCTGTCCGCCAGCGCCAGGGACCACGGCCGATGCAGCGCGAGCACGCCGCAGACCAGCGCCCAGCTCAACAGTATTCCCGCGCTGCCCAGCAGGCCCTCGCGCCAGGTCAGCGTCCCCATCCACCAGCCCGCCAACCAGCCGGCCGCCAGCGCTGCGGCTATCGCCAGGCCCAGCTCCGCTTTGCACAGCACCGCCAGCCCCGCCAGCACCCCCGCCAGCAACGGCCAACCCCAGCCCATCGGCTGACGCAGACGCATCTGCAGCGTCGCCAGCGCGCCCAGCGCCAGCAGCATGCCATGCGTGGCTTCGTGCGAATACGGCGTCAACCAGTTGTAGTTGCCGATGTAGGTGAACTGCCCCGTCGCCTGCAGCAGAATGAAACTCACGCAGCCAACGGTCGCGGTCAGTTCATCGCCCATCGACCGCAGCACCCGCCAGAGCAAACCCAGCGTCACCCCCAGCAACAGCAGATTGCCCAGCACCAGGCTGCGCACGCTGACGCCCAACAGCGCAAACCAGAGATAATTGATCGCCGGGGAGATCGGCCCATGGTGGTACGCCAGCTCGCGGTACAGCAGCCGTCCTTCGTGCAGCTGCCACGGCACGTAAAACTCGCGCCCGGCGTCGACGAATACATCCACCCACTTCCCCCAGCCGTACAGCAGCGCGAGCGCCAGCACCGACAGCACCACCGCCGGCCCCCACCATTGCCGCCAGCGCGAAGGGGTAAGCAGGTCAGCAGCGGATGCCGGCGCGACGGGCACGTTCATGCGGTCTGATCCATTCGTTGCTGCAGCCACGCCCGCAGCATTTGCGCCAGGTCCTGGTCGGTGCGCCACAACCGTTGCTCGATGCGCAGCGCTTCGCAGCCGCGCCGCAGCCGATGTTGATGCGCCGCCAGTTCCCGGGCGTATGCCGACGCCAGCAGCGCGGGTCGGGCCGTCAGCTCCTGGCGCGTTTCCGGATCGCACAGACGGGCGGCGTGATCGCCCAGACCCGCCAGGGTCAATTCCTGCGGCGTGAGCACCTGCAGCGCGACCACTTCAAAGCGTTCATGCGTGAGCTGCGCCAGGGCGGCCAGCAATTCATCCAGGTCATCGAGAAAATCCGACAGCACCACGATCAGACACCGCCGCCCCAGCCGGCGTTGCCCTTCGCGCAGCACCTGGGGCAAGTTGGCGCTGCCCCGGCTGGGCGTGGCGTCGGCAAAACTGGCGAGCAACGTCGTCAGCGCGGCAGCGCTGCTGGTGGGCGCCTGATGGCTCATCAGCGCTCCGCACGCCAGCGCCCCACCCACGCGGTCCTGCTGCCGCTGGGTCAGCGTCGCCAGCGCGGCGGCGGCGGTCAGGGCATAACGGAGCTTGGTGGGCAGGTCCGCACGCGGCTGACCCAGTGCATCAAGCCCGGCAAAGTCCATCGACGCCGAGGCATCCACCAGCAGGTACACGCTCAGGTCGGTCAGATGCCGATGGCGACGCACGTGCAGCCGATCGGTGCGGGCGTAGAGTTTCCAGTCAATCGTGCGCGGCTCATCGCCGAGGCTGTAGGGGCGATAGTCGTGAAAATCCAGCCCCGGCCCGGGGCGCGGCGAGAGATGCCGACCGGCGTACAACCCCTCCACCAGCTGCCGGGCGGTCAGCGTCAATCCCTGCAATTCCCGCCAGGTGAGCATGGTGGACATCCCGGGGCGATTTTACAGCAGTTGTTTGCCGAGCAGGCTGCGGCGCGCAAAATGTTGTTTCCGGGCAACTGGGTCAATTCCTCCGCCGACCTGAAATGGAAAGCCATGAATCATCGGGAACGCTGTGAAGCCTGGCTGCGCCGGGAACCGCTGGACCGTTTGCCGGTGGTGGAGTGGGCGCCCTGGTGGGACCTGACGCTCCAACGCTGGCGCCGCGAAGGCTTGCCCGCGGACCTGAAGGGCATACAGATCAATCGGCTTCTGGGGTTGGACCCCTACCAGCGCATCTGGCTCCGCAGCCTCAGTGCCTCGGCCCCGCCGGCGCCAGCAGTCCACGGCGCGCCGCGCCTGACCTGCATGGACGACTACGTGACCTGGAAGCGCAACGGCTGGCTCTACCCCCCGCTGGCCGACGGCATCGACCCGGCGTGGTTGGCGCAGCAGGCGCGGGAGCAGGCGGTAGGCAAGGTGGTCACCTGGCTCACGTTCGACGGCTTCTTCTGGTTCCCGCGCATGCTGCTGGGCATCGAGTTGCATCTGTATGCGTTTTACGATCAGCCGGAGTTGATGCACGCGATCAATCAGGACCTGGCGCAATACCACCTGCGTCTGCTGGAGGAGCTGCGCGGCACGCTGCGGCCATGCTTCATGTGCTTCGCGGAGGACATGAGCTACAACCATGGGCCGATGCTGTCAAAGGAGCAGTTCGACGCCTTTCTGCTGCCGTATTACCAGCAGGTGATTCCCGCGCTGGAGGACCTGGGCATCACGCCGATGATCGACTCAGACGGCGACGTGACCAGCATGATTCCCTGGCTGGAGCAGGCGGGCCTGCGCGGACTGCTGCCGTGGGAGCGTCAGGCGGGCGTGGATTTACAGCATATTCGCCAGGTGCATCCGGATTTTCTCATCCTGGGCGGCTACGACAAGCGTGTGATGCATCAGGGCGAAGCCGCCATCCGCGCGGAGTTTGAGCGGCTGACGCCGGTGATGCGCCGCGGCGGATATTTGCCATCGTGCGACCATCAGACCCCGCCGGAGGTTGCGCTGGCGGATTACCGCACGTACGTGCGCGTGCTGCACGAGTACGCCAGTGCGGCGTGTCCGCGCTGAAGCGGAAGCTGCACGTCAGGTACTTGGACCATCACCCACCAGCAGCGCCAGCAGCAGCAACGCCGCGGCGATGCCGGTGACGAGATACGCGACGAAGCGGTCTACGCGCCCCTTGGCTGCGCCCAGGCCGAAGCTGGCGCCCAGGCCGTTCCACAGCCACAGTCCCAGCGGCGCGGTCAGCACGCCCCAGCCCCAGAGCTGCCACGACGCGGCGCCATGGCGCAGCAGATCGCCGGCGTCACCGACTTGCTCCAGCGCCCCAAAGCTCAGGTAGAGCCCATTAACCAGCAGACAGAAGCCGGCAAAAAACCGCAGCACGAATTGACACCGCCAACGCAGCCAACGCGCCAGCCACCACCCCAAGAGCGGCAGCACACTTCCCACCACCGCGCCCGCCCACGCCACCGGCAAAGGCTGGGGATTGGTCGCCAGATCGGTGCGTGAAAAGGTCAGCGGATGCAGCACCACGCGGCGGATCGTTCCGCCGGTCAACCATGCCGCCAGCACATGACCCGACTCATGCACTGCCTGCATACCCAGCCACGATGCCAGCAGCGTCGCGCCGATGAGCAGTGCCTGATGCAGCCGCGGCGCCATGGGTGAAATCCCTGCAGAAGCCAGACAGACAGACATTCAGCGCGTGCGGGTCGCCACCGCGCGCAGGCCGGTGAGGTCCGTCACATTGCGGGCCAGCGCCCCAGCGGTGGATTCGTTGGAGGTAAGGAAAAACAACGTGGAACCTGAGCCGGTCACATGCACCGGACGCTTGAGTTCACTGGTCAGCCGCTGCTGGATTTCCCGCAGCTCCGGCTGGACCACGCAGGCAGGCGCCGCCAGGTCGTTGAACGGATCGGCCGGCGCGATCAACTGCTGCTGCGCCAGCGCCCGCACGCGCGGCTCATCCACGACCGCCTCCGGCGTCAGCCGATCGAACGCCTGATACACCGGCCCGGTCGGACAACCAAACGGCGGGAATACCAGCACCAGATGCAGCACGCCCGGCAAATTCAACGGCTCCAACTGATCGCCAAAACCCGTCACCAGTGCCGCGGTGTGCCCGGTCAGTGCATACACCGCAAAGCCCACGTCACTGCCGAGTTTCAGTCCCAGCTTCACCAGCGTCGCGCTATCGAGTTGCAGATTGAAGAGGCGATTGAGCCCCACCAGCACCGCCGCGGCATTGCTCGATCCGCCACCCAAGCCCGCACCGGCAGGAATGCGCTTGCGGACATCCATCTCGCACGCCAGCGGCTGCCCCACATGCTGGGCGAGCAGCGCCTGGGCGCGCCAGGCGAGGTCTTTCTCCACCGGCCAGTCGATGGGCTGATCCACCTCGACAAACGCCCGCAGCAGGCGCGAGGGTTCCCCGGCAGGCAGAGCGGTGAGCGTCAGCGTGTCGGCAAAAGTCACCGCCGTCATCAGGCTGGCGATGGGATGGTAGCCATCGGCGCGCGGCCGGCCGACCGACAACGCCAGGTTGACCTTGGCGGGACAATCCAGCGTCAACTGACGCGACGAGGCAGCAGCAGGGGAAGTTGATGACACGCGGGAATTGTAATGCGTTCCAGCGTGCGCAGTCCTGGGGGGATGGCGTTATCCACGCTGGCTGGCGGCGAAGGCGGCTTCGCGGGTGTCGCCGGCGCGGTCGTACACAATCCGGCCATCTTTCACGAACGGCACCGCCATGCACCACTGCTTCGAGCCGTCCTTGTTCATGATCGGCTCGGCGGAATACTGCGGCAGGTACACCCGGCGGAGGTTGGGGGAATGGTTCTCGCCGGAGCGATGAAACAGCACACTGGAGAACACCACGATGGAGCCGGCGGGCACCAGCGCCGGGTCGCCGGGATCCGAGCCCTGGTAGCCGACCAGATCGTTGGTTTTTTCACTGCGCACATGGTCCTGGCGCTGGCGCACGCCGGCGCGGGAATAGGGCAGCAGGTAGGCGGTGCCGTTTTCTTCGGTCATGTCGTCCAGGGCGCACCAGCAGGTCAGGTAGGGCCGATGATCGTGGCCGATGTAGCCCGAGTCCTGATGCCAACTGAAGCTCTGCCCCTGCTCGGCGCCTTTGACCACCCACTGCTCGTGGAACAGGTAGACGTCGGGTCCGAGTGTCGCGGTCGCCACCTGTGCCATCAGGTCGCTGTAGATGAACTTCCAGAGCCGCCAGCTCTTGTGATATTGGTTGCTGATGAAATAGCGTCGGCCGGCGGTATTGATGCCTTCGAGCTTGGCGCCCCGGCTCTCCATGCCGTGATCGTGATAACCCAGGAAATAGCTGCATTCTTCGCGCAGCATCTGCAGCATGTCGGGGGGAATGACGGCGTTGAGGATGAAGTAGCCTTCATCCTGGTACTGCTGACGGTGGGCGGCGGTGACGAGGCCGGTGTCGGGAACGGGGCGCGCGGCGGGGGCGGCGAGGGTGGACATGGCGGGGGGTCCTGCAAAAAGGCGAGTGATCGCAAACGGTTGACAACGGGGAATATGATGGCGCACGCGCCCCGGAAAATCTTCGCGTGGACGGGCGATTCGTTTGCATTTTTTGTCGGGGGATGCGGAGGCGCAAGCGGGGCCGGGGGCGTGGGGTGAAGTGGGATAGTTGCGGGATGGCCGGGGGCGTGGGGTGAAGTGGGATAGTTGCGGGAGGGACGGGGGCGTGGGGGTGGCGCGGTGCGCTTATTGTTCTTGCAGGGTTTGCCGAATGGCGATTTCCGCGAGGCGCACGGTGGCGTGGTCCATGGCTTCGAGCGCCTGATGGAACGCTTCGGGGTCGGGGTCGGAGGCATCGACCAGGGCGCGCACGTTCGCCATATGCTGGTCGATCTGCTGGCGATACTCGACATCGAGTTGATCGCCGACGCGCTGGAGCTGGCGGTCGATGGCGCGCAGGTCCAGCCGGGCCTGGTTGCGCAGGTCGATCAGGCGATGGGCGGTCATGTCGGCGACGGCATGGTCGTAGCTCTCGGCTTCCATGCGTTCGACTTCCGCCCGGCTGAGCCCGTGATTGGGCACGATCTGAATGCGGGCGCTGCGGCCGGAGCGCAGCTCGGCGGCGGAGACGTTGAGGATGCCGTTGGCGTCGACGAGGAAAGTCACTTCAATTTTGGGCAAGCCGGCCGGCATGGGGGGGATGCCGGTCAGGTCGAACTGGCCCAGCGAGCGGCAGTCGTTAACCAGTTCGCGTTCGCCCTGCAGGACATGGATTTTGACGTTGGTCTGCCCCTCGGCATGGGTGGTGAAGCGTTCGGTCGCACGGGCGGGGATGGTGCTGTTGGCGGTGATGAGCTTGGCGACCGCGCCGCCGAGCGTTTCAATGCCCAGTGAGAGCGGGATGACATCCAGCAGCAGGACATCGCGGTTGACGCCCATGAGGATCGACGCCTGCACGGCTGCACCGAGCGCGACGACTTCATCGGGATTCAAGGCGGTGTAAGGCTCACTGGCGAAAAAGTCCGCGACGCGCTGGCGCACCAGCGGCATGCGGGTGGAGCCGCCGACGAGAATCACGCGCTCAATCTCGGCGGGGGTGAGCCTGGCTGCCTCCAACGCGCGCTGGCAGCAATCGAGGGCACGCTGGGTCCAGGGCGTCGCCAGCTCTTCAAGCTCCGCGCGGGTGAGCGTGCGCTGGTAAGACCGGCCGGCGCCCAGATCAATTTCCACCGTCGCCTGCTCCTGCTCGCTCAAGCGAATCTTGGTCGCCTCGGCAAAGTTGCGCAGCGCCTGGCGGGTGCTCGGAGGGAATTGCAGATCGGAGCCGAACTGCTGACGGATGTCGCTTTGAATCAGCTCGACCAGCAGGCGGTCCACATCGTCGCCACCCAGGTGGGTGTCGCCGGCGGTGGCGAGCACTTGATCGACCACGCCCTGCTCGGTGTGGATCAGCCGAAGGATGGAAATGTCGAACGTGCCGCCGCCGAGGTCAAACACCGCCACCGTCTGCCCGCCCCCGCCCCCGGAATTGCCTGCGGACGCACGCTCACCGCTTCCCGGGCTTGGGGAACTTCCGGGGGTGGTGCAGGCGGCGGGGTTGAATTTGGGACTGATGGAGACATTCTGCCCATGGCGCTGGGCGAGTTGGCGCGGCTCGGGCTGATGGCGCAGGCCGATGTTGTAGGCGAGGGCGGCAGCGGTGGGTTCGTTGACGATGCGCACGACCTGCAGCCCGGCGATCCGGCCGGCGTCGCGCGTGGCTTGGCGCTGGGCGTCATCAAAGTACGCGGGCACGGTGATAACGGCTTTGCGGACGGGTTGACCCAGCGCAGCTTCAGCGCGCCGGCGGAGCTCGCGCAGGATGATGGCGGAGACTTCCTGGGGGCTGATGACGTGCGTGCCCACCTGCACGCGGGCGGTGTGGTGTTCGCCTTCGACGACCTGGTAAGGCAGGTAGTCGAGTTCGGCATGGACATCCGCCAGGCCGCGCCCCATCAGGCGTTTGACGCTGAAAACGGTCTGGGTGGGAAACTCGACGGCATGCCGGCGGGCAAGCGTGCCAATGGCTGCGGGTTGGCCTTGTTCATCAAAGCGCACCACGCTGGGGAGAAGGCGCTCGCCAGCATCATCGGTGAGGATGCGTGGGCCATGCTCGTCGCAGAACGCCACGAGGCTGTTGGTGGTGCCCAGGTCGATCCCGATGATGGGCTCGCGGGCAGCGTTGGGGGAAGGGGTGTCCGTCATGGGATGGAGAGTGTAGGCGCGCTGCGCGGGAGAACCAAACGCGGGGGCAGGTCAGGGGCGATATGCAGGATGAGGCATCAAGGCAGCTGTGGCGGGAACCCCCACCCTGGTCGCTGGCGCTCCTCATGTGCGGCTTTGCGATGACAAGCCGCGGTTGAGCGCAGCGAAACCGGGGGGTTTGCTCACGCTTCTTGATTGTGATCACGAAATGTCCACACCCACGCGCGCTCCTTCTGAGCATGTGCACAAATGTACTGAAAAACCTGCAGTTGATGTGCGCGGTCTTTGATCTGGATCGGCCGCCCTGACTTGGCCCACACTGTTCCGGGCAGCACCTGACGCACTGCATGTGAGGAGGTGCGTTTCAGATGGCCCATGTACTGTCGCACGGCCAAATAGTCACCGGCCAGTTCCACCAGCAAGTGGGCGTGCGTGGGGGCGACGGTGAGGGCCAGGGTCCGACACGCATCAAGCTGGAGTTTGCTGCGCAGCGCGCTGCCAATCAGTTCACGTGCCGCAGGGGATAGGATCACCGCTGCGGCGGCGAGGCGTTGGTTATGTCGGAGCAGGCCAGCATGTTCGCCAGTGGGCGGCAGGTGGCGGTAATCGCCACTGCTATGCAGGCGATGGTTGTGGTCTCGGAAGCCGCGCGGGTCGCCGGGCAGCCATGATCCTTTGGTGGTCAGGATCAGGTGCCACCAGGCGCGCCCCGCGTGCGGCATGAGTGAATTCCCTGGGATGCGGGGAACCCCCACATTCGTCGCTAACGCTCCTCATGTGCGGCTTGGGCTTGAAAAGCCGCGGTTGAGCGCAGCGAAACCGGGGGTTCCGCCGACGTCCCTGCTAACCACCAATCAACCAATTACCAATTGCCACAACCTACTCGTTTACTTGCTCGGCCCCAGCACCATTTCATCCACGCTTTTGCCGGCGGGGATCATGGGGTACACGTGCTCGTGTTTCTCCACCAGCGCGTCGAGCACGGCCGGCCCCTGGTGCGCGAGAAACGCCTGCATGACCGCCGGCAGGTCCGCCAGCCTGGTGCAGCGGAAGCCTTTGCAGTTCATGGCGTCCGCGAGGGCGACGAAGTTGGGATTGTGCATCTCCGTATGGCTGTAGCGTTCCTGATAGAACAGGTCCTGCCACTGCTTGACCATGCCCTGGAAGTCGTTGTTGAGGATGATGGTCTTGGCGGGGATGTTGTATTGCGCGGCAGTGACCATTTCCATGCCGGTCATGCAGAACGAGCCGTCGCCGTCGATGTTGATGACCTGACGCACCGGCCGCTGCTCGCGCTGGGCGAGGACCATTTCCGCCAACTGCGCGCCCACGGAGCTGGGCACGCCATAACCCATGGTGCCCAGGCCGCCGCTGGTCACCCACTGGCGCGGGTGTTTGAACTGGTAGTACTGGGCGGCCCACATCTGGTGCTGGCCCACGCCGGTGGTCATGATGACCTCGCCCTGGGTTTGGCGCATCAGTTCTTCGATCACCGCCTGGGGCTTCATGTGGAACTCGCGGTCATCCTGAGCGTAGCTGAACGGATGCTCGCGCTTCCACTGCGCCAACGTGGCGAGCCATTCCTGGTGCTCGCGTTTTTCGAGCATGGGCAGCAGCAGTTCGAGGTTCTTGCGGGCATCGCCTTCCACGCCCAGCGTCACCTGCACCGCCTTGTTGATGTTCTCCGGGGCGATGTCGAAGTGAATGATGCCGCCCCGGCCTTCGCGCTCGGCAGCACGGGCGCCGGGGGCGAACTTGGCGATGTTGCCCGTCACGCGGTCGTCGAAGCGCGCGCCCACGGCAATCACCACATCCGCGTCGCGCATCGCCCAGTTGGCGTAAGCGGCGCCGTGCATGCCCAGCATGTGCAGCGCGCGGGGGTCGGTTTCATCAAACGCACCCAGACCCTGCAGCGTGGTGGTCACGGGAATGTTGGCTTTGTCCACACAGGCGCGCAGGGCGGCGCAGGCGTCGGCGAGGATCACGCCCTGACCGACGTAAAACAGCGGGCGCTGGGCGCGGTTGATCATTTCCGCCGCCCGGCCGATCTCGCTGCTGGCGCCCAGTTCGCGGACGTGATAGCCCGGCAGATAGGGCGCGGTGCGCACCGGCTTGGTGATCTTGGCGGCGGTCACATCCTTGGGCAGGTCCACCAGCACGGGGCCGGGCCGGCCGGTGGTGGCGATGTGGAACGCCTGATTGATCACGCGCGGGATGTCGTGCGGGTCCTTGACCAGGCAGTTCCACTTGGTGCACGGCCGGGTGATGCCGGTCACGTCGGCTTCCTGAAAGGCGTCGGTGCCGATGGCGCTGGTGGCGACCTGGCCGGAGAACACGATCATCGGCGTGCCGTCCATCAGGGCGTCCTGCAGGGGGGTGACGGTGTTGGTCGCCCCCGGGCCGGAGGTCACCAGCACGATGCCGGGCCGGCCGGTGACGCGGGCGTAGCCCTCAGCCATGTGGCCGGCGCCCTGTTCGTGGCGGGTGAGGATGAACTTGAAGTTGGGCGACTGGTAAATCGCATCGAACACCGGCAGGATCGCCCCGCCGGGGTAGCCGAAGATCACGTCCACCTGGTGTTCGCGCATCAGTTCGTGGAAGACCTGGGCGCCGGTCATGCCCACATAGCGGTCGGTGGTTTGTTCCGTGGCGGGGGCGTGCACATCGCCGGCGGTGAGGTTGGCGCTTTTCTTGTTGGAGGGCTGGCTCATGATGCAATCTCTTTTCTGTCGTTATGAGGGCTGTGCGACTCGGCAGTGGCCCGGGCGGGAGCAATCCAAACGTCCAGGGCGTCGGCTGACAGTCACAGCGAGCTGGGGATCAAACTGCCTGACACGGAAAATGAACCGATGAAAACGGGAAGGTGTAAACCCCTTGCGGGGCAGAAATGACGCCCACCGGCGTCACGCAGCCAGGAGTGCGGGTCCTCCGCTCAACTAACGGCGACCCCCGCCCGCCGAGGCAGGCGCCAGGTGCGTAGGTTCGGAATGGAAGCTGCGTCGCGTATCATCGGCCCGGCAGTATACCCCCAGGCCGGGCAGGGGGTCAATGCAAGGTTTTTTGTTCCTGCAACCCCCACCTTGATCCCAACCCCAATCCCAATCCCAACCCAATCCAACCCCCGGATTCGCTGCGCTCATCCGCGGCTTGATCCCACCGTCTTTCCCCGCTTCCATCCCTGCCTTCATCTCTCTCCGGCTTCATCCGTGTTCATCGGTGGTAAAAACACACGCCCCCGAACGCCGTTCCGCGCTGCCTCCACTTTCAAGCCCCGGCGGGGATGCTTCCGATAACCATGGATACGCATGAGTTCGCCGATCACCCAACCAGACCCGCTGCGCGCCAATCTGGCGCAGCTCGCCCGGATGGACCCCGAGCTGGCCCGTCGGATTGAAGGGACGGCCCCGGCTGCCCTGGAGTGGACCCCCAGCCGCGCCGGGGCGCTCAGCGCGGTGCTCACCGTCAACGGCCGGGCGGTCACCCTCGCCAGCAAATACGACCCCCCCGCCGAAGCCAAACAGCTGCTCGCGCAGGTGGACCCCGCCAAGCACGGCGCGGTGGCGGTGCTGGGTTTCGGGCTCGGGTATCACGCTGCGCTCGCCAGCGAGATGCTCGGGAGCGAGCGCAGCGTGGTCATCGTGTTTGAGCCGGACCTGGCCGTGCTGCGCGCGGTGCTCGAGCGCGTGGATCACACTGCCTGGCTGGGGCGACCCAACCTCGTGCTGATCGCCGGCTCCATCGACCGCGCGGGGCTGCTCCAGCGTCTGGAACACTTCGGCAGCATCATGGCGCAGGGCACCATGCTCGTGGCGCATCCGCCCACGCGCCAGCTTCACGCCGACGCCATCAAGCAGTTTGGCGAACTGGTGACCGATGTGCTCGCCTACGTGCGCACCAACGTCGCCACCGCGCTGGTGAACTCGGCGCGCACCTTCCGCAATCAGGTCAACAACATCGCCTACTACGCTGCCGGGGCGAACACCAACGAGCTGCACCGCGCAGCCGTGGGCGTGCCGGCGGTCTGCGTGGGCGCGGGGCCGAGCCTCGCCAAGAACCTGCATCTACTGATGGATGCCGCCGTGCGCGAGAAGGTGATCGTCATTGCCGCCCAGACCACGCTCAAGCCGCTGCTGCAGCGCGGGATTCGCCCGGACTTCGTGACGGCGTTGGATTACCACGAGATTTCCCGGCGGTTTTATGAAGGTTTGCCGCGCCTCGACGGCGAGCGCCCCGTCACCCTCGTCGCCGAAGCCAAAGCCAATCGCGCCATCATCGACAACTACCCCGGCCCGATCCGCGTCACCGCCAGCGGGTTCTGCGATCGTCTGCTGGGGCCCCTGGCGCAGCCCATCAAGGTCATCACCCCCGGCGCCACCGTCGCCCATCTGTCGTTCTATCTCGCCCAGCATCTGGGTTGCGATCCGATCATCCTCATCGGGCAGGACCTGGGCTTTTCCGATGGTCTGTACTACTGCCCCGGCACTGCGATTCACGAAGTCTGGCAGCCCGAACTCAATCAGTTCAACAGCGTGGAAATGATGGAATGGCAACGCATCGTGCGCCACCGCGGCTTCCTGCAGCGCATGGATGACGTCCACGGCCAACCCATCTTCACCGACGAGCAGATGGTCACCTACCTGCGGCAGTTCGAGCGCGATTTTGCCGACGCCCCGCAGACGGTGATCGACGCGACCGAAGGCGGCGTCCCCAAAGAGCACACCCAGCGCATGACGCTCGCCGACGCCCTGGCGCGCTACGCCCAGACGCCCGCGCCCACGCTGCCGGTGCCGGAGATGCGTTTTGATCTGCCGCGCGTGGAACTGGTCATTGAGCTGCTCAGGAATCGCCTGTTTGAAGTCAATGAAATTCGCCGGCTGTCGCGCCAGACCATTCCCCTGCTGCGGCAGATGAAGGAACATCAGCGCGATTACCACAAAGCCAAGCGGATTTTCCGCGACATCGAACGCTGCCGAAAGGACGTGGACAAGTACCACTCCACTTTTGCCCTGGTGAACGAACTCAACACCATCGGCGCGTTTCGCCGGGCGCGGGCGGATCGCGCGATTGCCCACAGCGGCACCGAATCATTTGCACGTCAGGCAGCGCAGATCGACCGCGACATCGACAACCTCGACTGGCTGCTGCAGGCGTGCGATGAAGCCACCGCCACGCTCAAGGAAGGGCTGGAGCGCACGCAGGAACTCGCGCGCCAGTGGACTGCTCGACAGGCTGGCCCGGCCGTGGGCGCTGCGTAAGGAATTGTGGTCATGCCGGAATTGATCGCACTGGTGGTTGCCGACACCGCTCGGTCCCGGCTGGGATTTCCCAGTCGTCTGGACCATGTGCTGGCGGGGCGCAGCGTGCTGACGCACACCATCGACCGCCTGCAGCGCGTGGCGAAGGTGGAGCGCATCGTGCTGGTGCATCCCGAGGGGCAGTCGCCTGATGAACTGCTGACGCAGCGACCCGCAGCATGGCGCAAACCGATCGCCTGCTTCGCGCATCCGGGCGTCGCGGGGGATATGTTTTCGCCGATGCGCGTCGCCGGCCGCAAGTGGGCGCTGACCGCCTGGCGCGGCGGACTGGGCGGCAACGGGTGCTATGACGAATTGCTCCCGGCACGCCCCTTGCTCGAAGCCCTGCAAACTCACGACGCCCCGGCAGGTCTGCTGGTGGGCGGCGACTGGGCATTGCTCGATCCCGAGCTTTGCAACGCACTTTGCACGCGCCATCTCGAAGCGCCCGAGGCGATGCAGTTCGTCTTCAACACGGCGCCGCCGGGCCTCAGCGGCGCGATCGTCGGCCAGCAATTGCTCACGCAACTGGCGGACAACCCGATGACCGGCTTCGCCTCCGTGCTGGGCTACCAACCTTCGCGCCCGCAGGCGGACCCCATCGGCAAAGACGTGTGCGTGCAGATTCCCGCAGCCGTGCGCTCCTGCTGCCAACGCTTCATCGTCGACACTCCGCGCACCTGGGCCATGCTCGAACGCATGAGCGCCCAACTGGACCTGAGCGCTGCTTCCGCCGAAGCGCTGTGCGCCGCCGCCGTGACGTGCGCCGATCCCACCATTCCCCAGCAGGTCACTTTGGAGCTGACCACCGAGCGGCTGGTGGACTGCATCTTCACGCCCAATCAGCCGCGTTTGCCCGCTCTTTCACTTGCTGCCGCCCAGCAGCGCATCGCGCAGCTCGCTGCGCAATCACTGGGCGATCTGGTGCTCACGCTGGGCGGGCGCGGCGACGCACTGCTGCATCCGCACTGGCGTCAGCTGGTGCAGACGGCGCACGATGCCGGGGTGTATGGCATCTGTCTGGAAACCGATCTGCTGGGTGAGCCGAACGAGTTGGATGAGTTGCTGCGGGCGCCGCTGGATGTGCTGAGCGTGCGGATGAACGCCGACACGAACGCGACCTATGAAGCGGTGATGCGGCCGCGCCTGCCGGAGGCGTTCAAGCGTCTGGTCAGCAATTTCCAGTGGCTGCTCAACGAGCGCAACCGCCGGTGGCAGATGCGGGAGGAATATCCCCAGGCGGTGGCGGGCGTGCCATGGCTGGTGCCGCGGCTGATCAAGAGCCGGGAAACGCTCAAGGACATGGAGACGTTTTTTGACCGGTGGATGCACTTTGCCGGGCACGCGGTGATCGAACGCAATCCCCTGGAGCAGACGGCTCCGGGCGTGGTTTGGCCGGCGGTGCATGTTGCGCCGCGGCAGGTGATTGAACTGCAGACAAGCGAGGCGGCAGCATGAGTACGTTATCCGTAGTGATCGCCCGGGCCGGCAGCAAGGGATTACCCAACAAAGCCATGCGGCCGTGCTGCGGCAAGCCGCTGGTGGCGTGGACCATCGAGCATGCGCGGGGGAGCAAGCTGGTGGATCAGGTGCTGGTGTCCAGCGATTCGCCGGAGATTCTGACGGTGGGGCAGGCGTATGACTGCGTGTGCTACGACCGGCCGGCGGAGATTTGTCATGACCGGGCGACCATCGACTCGCCGGTGCGTCATGCGGTGGCGCGCTGGGAAGCGGAGACCGGGCGGCGCGCCGACTACATCGCGATTCACTATGGCAACATCCCGCTGCGGCCGGTGGACCTGACCGACCGGGCGCTGCGCAAGCTGATCGAGACGGAAGCCGACAGCGTGCAGAGCGTGTCGCCGGTGGGCAAGATGCACCCGTTCTGGATGAAGAAGCTGACCGGGCCGTTCGAGGATCGGCTGGAGATGTATCAGGACAACCGCATTTACCGCCGCCAGGATTTGCCGCCGGTCTACATGCTCGATGCGGGCGTGCTGGCGGTGACGCGGGCGAACCTGTTCACCGTGCGGGAAGAGGAGCCCCATGCCTTTCTGGGCACGGATCGCCGGGCGATTGTCAGCCCGGCGGGCAGCGTGGTGGACGTGGACGACGCCACCGACCTGGCGATCGCCGAGACGCTCATGCGCCTGAAGCTGGCGGCGGCGTAACTCCGAAGTCGGCAGGATTGGTATGGCGTCAGCGCGTTCCAGTTCGCATCTGATTGCTGTCGTCACCGGCACGCGCGCCGAGTTTGGTTTGCTGCGCAGCGTGATGCGGGCGATAGCAGCCCAGCCGGGGCTTGCGCTGCGCACGCTGGTGACCGGGTTGCATCTGGTGCAGGACACCTGGCGCGAGGTGCGCGACAGTGGGTTCGCCATTGACGCCAAGGTGCGCATGCAGCGGCCGGGCGCGGTTGGGCGGGCGGCGGATGTGGCGGCGCTGGGACGCGGGATCACCGGGATTGGCCGAGTGCTGGCGCGGTGGCAACCGACGCTGACCCTGGTGCTGGGCGATCGCATCGAAGCGCTTGCCGCCGGCAGCGCCGCGGCCGTGGGGGGCTGGCGGCTGGGACACATCCACGGCGGCGACCGTGCCGAGGGCGTGGCGGATGAAGCCATGCGCCACGCGCTGAGCAAGCTGGCGCATCTGCATTTTGCCGCCTGCGCCAGCAGTGCCCGCCGGCTGGTGCGCATGGGTGAGGACCCGGCGCGGGTGCTGAACGTCGGCTCCCCGGCCCTGGATGAATTGAAGCTGCATCCCCCCGCCACGGATGAGCAGTTGCAGGCATTGGGCTTGCCAACGACGCAGCCCTTCGTCGTGGTGTTGCAGCATCCCACCGGCGCGGCCGATCGCATCGAACAGCAGCGTATGCACGCCACGCTGCGCGCGACGCGACGCTGGCCCCGGCTGGTGCTGGCGCCCAACTACGATCCTGGGCGCGCCGGCGTGCTGGCAGCGTTGCAGGGAGCGCGGGCGGCGGTGGTGGAGCATTTGCCACGCGCGTTGTTCGTGGGTGTGCTCAAGCGGGCGGCGGTGCTGGTGGGCAACAGCAGCGCGGGCATGATCGAAGCCAGCGCAGTGCGGCCGGGCGGTTTGCCGGTGGTCAACCTCGGTTCCCGTCAGGCGGGACGCGAGCGCGGGCGCAATGTGCTGGATTGCATGCAGAGCGAAACCGCCATCCGCGCGGCCGTCACACGAGCACTCACCGATCCACCCCGGGCGCGACGTCAGCCATTCGGTGATGGAACCGCCGGCGTGCGCATCGCGCAATTACTTGGCGCGATGGATTGGACGAAGCTGCCGGTGCAGAAGCGCAACTGCTACTGATGCTGCGGAGCCGGCAGGCGCGGCAGGGGGGTGAGCAGCTTGCGCGGGCGGCCGCGCCGCCGTGGGGCGGTGGCGGTGGGTTGCGGGGTGAGATTGCTGGCCGATGGCAGGTTGACCAGATCGCCCGTGGCTTGATAGCGATTCCGTTTGGGCACGATGCGGTCGCCATCAAAGGTCAGTCGGCCCCCCGTCGCACGCTCCAGCAGACGACAGTGAATCGCCTGCATCCGCTGCTCCATCAGCTCGGTGCTGATCACCACCGAGGGCGGCGCCTCGAGCGCGGTCATCTCGTCGCGGCGAATGTTCCGCAGGCTCAGCCCTTCGAGATTGCCTGATGCACCTGAGCCAAGTTCCCGGAAGCCGTCGTCGCTCATGGCTTGATTCCTTGCGGTTGTGGTGGCGATTGGCAGACTGTTTCAACTGGGCGCCTGTGGATTGGGGCCGTGAAGGTTGCCGGGGGGAACCCCGGGTCGATTGACCCGGGGCTAAATTTCCCCCGCCCCCCCGGAATCCCCGGAACCCCCGGAACCCCCGGCAACCCCCGGCAACCCCCGGCAACCCCCGGCAACCCCCAAAACCACACTCGTCCCCGGAAGGGCTTGACCCACATATCAATCGCCGGTATACCTAACAAAATAAGAACGCTCTCCCGGATTGTCAATGTTTTTGTTTAATTAATCAACATATTTGTTGATTCATTGGATTCGACAGGTTAGCCTTGCACCATGGCTCACTTCGGAACCCAAATTCGACGCTGGCGCTCCGACCGCAACTGGAGCCAGGAAGACCTGGCGCAGCGCACCGGCCTGCATGCCAACACCATCCGCAAGATCGAACGCACCATCGCCGACCCTGAGGAACTCACCGCCTCCACCCGCCTGTGTCTGGCCAGCGGCTTCGGCCTGACCCCTGAGCAACTGGTCGAGTCCTACGACCATCCCCGCATCCCCCAGCAGATCGGCGACCCCCGTGGCGGGATTCCCATCATCAACCGCGTGCCGGCCGGGCCCCCCATGGATTACGAGCACATGGGGCTGGACAACGGCGTCGGCGCCGACTACATCCCCCGCATCGGCAGCGGCGTCCACGACCCGACCGCCTTCGCCTTCGTCGTCGTCGGCGACAGCATGAGCCCCGAGTTCCGCGAGGGCGACATCGTCGTCTGCTCGCCTCAGGCGCCCCTCGTCGACGGCTGTGCGGTCTTTGTCCGCTTCAGCAGCGAACTGGACCACACCTGCACCTTCAAGCGCGTGTTCGATCGCGGCGACAGCGTGGAACTGCTGGCCGACAACCGCCGCCACCCGCCCCGCATCATCCGCAAGGAACACATCGACCGCATGGCCCGCGTGGTCGCCAAATGGGTCCGCTACGACTGACCCCCACAAGCACTTTCTTGCCACGGATGAACACGGATGAACACGGATGAAAACTGGGAAAGGCGATGAAGCAGGAGAATCCGTCGTAACCGCGCGTCCCCCGGCGAAGCCGCAGATGAGCGCAGCGAATCTGGGGGTTCCGGGGTGGCCCCCCCCTTCTCACCCCGCCCCGCGATACGCCGACGGCGTCATCCCCACCAGCTTCGCAAACACCGTCGCAAAGTACTGGCTGCTCGAAAACCCCAGCTTCATCGCAATCTGCGTCACACTCGCATCGCTCTCGCGCAGCATCTGCTTGGCCAAACGCACCCGCCGGCGCTGGCGGTACTCGGCGGGCGGCAAGCCCACTTCCTGCCGAAACCGGTTCTGGAAATGGTTGACCGTCAGCCCCACCGCATGCGCCAATTCATTCATGCGGTAGTCCTCCAGCACATGGGCGTCGATCCACTGCAAGGCCGCGCGGATCGTCGGTGAATACGTCTGCTCGCGCCGGCTGCGATACGCCAGCACCACTTCTCCCAATAGCTCATGCAACGCCGCCCGCGCCAGCAGCGCCGCGTGGCGGGGGCGATCCCGATGCAACTGCACCAGCCGGGTGAAGCCGCGCTCCACGGCCGCGCCGCCAAAGAAACAATGCTGGCGAATGGCGTCCAGATCGCGCGCCAGCAGTTGGGCAACGCTCGGCTCCACGCCGGGCAAGCGCTCCAGTTGCTGTCGCGGCAGAATCATCCAATACAGCTCGCTCGGGTGCATCACCGCATCCACCCCGCCATGCGGCTCATCGGGATGCGTCAGGTACACATCCCCCGCGCCCACCTCGTACACCCGCTGGCGCGCCCACCAGTCCACCGAGCCCGACACGATGAAGCAGATTTCATAAGCATCCGCATGCACATGCGCGCTCAGCGCGCTGCGTGCCGCCTGCTGCCGCTCCCAACCCAGATGCACCAGCTCCGGCGTCAGCAGCGCCGGGGCGCTCCAGGTCATGCGGAAGTGATGCGGCTTCACCAGATGGGCGACGCCTTTGGGCATGTATGAGATTCTACGCCACCCGCCGGCGTACGACACCTGGCCCGCCAGTGGGAATAATGTCAACCTGACGCGACTGGTCCAACTGGAATCCCGCCATGGCAGACGCCACTTTAGCGTTGACCCCTGCACAAATCGAAACCTTCCACGCCCAGGGTTTTCTGGTGCTTACCGACCCGCTGGCGCCCCCCGCCGAACTGGCATACCTGCGCGAATGCTACGACCGCATGTTCACCCAGCGGCGCGGCCGGGAGGAAGGCGCCCAGTTCGACCTCGCCGGCAGCGATGAAGAAGGCAAGGAAGCCTCCCTGCCGCAGATCCTCGGCTTCCAGCGGTTCATTCCCGATTTCGACCAGACCCTGCTGCTGGCCAACGCCAGGCAGATCGTCCAGCAACTGCTCGGCGCGGATGCCCACTGCGGCGGCGGCCACGCCATCTACAAGCCCCCCTTCCACGGCGCCGCCACCCCCTGGCATCAGGATGAGGCGTACTGGAACCCCGCCATGGTCTACCGCAGCCTGAGCATCTGGGTGCCGCTGCAGGAAGCCACGGTGGCCAACGGCTGCATGCACTTCGTGCCGGGCAGCCATCGCCTGCCGGTGCTCGAACATCGACCCATCAACAACGACCCGCGCATTCATGGCCTGGAACTCGTCGACAGCGAAATGCACCATGTGCGCGATGCCGTCGCCTGCCCCCTCGCGCCCGGCGGCGCCACGGTGCACCACCACGCCACGCTGCATTACGCCGGCGCCAACCGCTCGCCCATTCCCCGCCGGGCGTGCATCCTCGGCGGCGGTGCGCCCGCCCAGCCGCGCCCCGAACCCCGCCGATTTCCCTGGAATGAACTGAAAAAACCCGCCCGCCTGGAGCGCGCCCAGGCGCACGCCGCCAAACAGCAAACCGCCGCCGACAGCGTCAAAGTTTCCACCGACGTGAAATACTGACCCCCCCCCCCCCCCCCCCCCCCCCCCCCCCCCCCCCCCCCCCCCCCCCCCCC